>NZ_JAJOYV010000004.1:0-312507 GCF_022565855.1 Nesterenkonia sp. AY15
GAGGGCATGCCGAGCCTCGAGGAGCTCGACGCGCCGGACATCGATCTCAACCGTCTCGATGACCTGGAGACCTCTGTGGAGATGATCGTCGAATCGGGTCTGGTGGGCTGACCCATCACCGCCCCGGAGGATAGGGGCGTGGCATGGTGAACAACCTTCCATGGAGGCCATCGGCTAGCGAGGTGTCGGGGAAACCAGCCTGTAGGTCAGGTCAAACTGTCATCTATTGGTGCGGCAGATCCGTCTTGGGCGACGGTCCTGACCGCGGAAGAGCGGGATGCGGCTAGCTAACAAGCCTCGGCGGGCGTGGGGGATGTGGGACGGGCCCAGGGTGGTGTGCTGAGGAGTAAGAGTACTGCGGCGATCATCACGCCAGCGATGAAGATCGTGGCAAGGTGAATTGAAAGAGTGCTGCCGTCATACATAGTCACGCCCACAGCCAGCAGCGAGGCGGCCAGAAGCACGAGTCCAATCCAGTGCTGGCGGCGCAGGCCTATCATCACCAGCAGCGCAGGAACGGCGTACCAGACCATGCTCGCAACACCCATCGAGTTGATCTGGTTGATCACCCCGCCGGTGCCGGGCACTGCCGCGACCCATGATCGGAAGAACATCGCAGCACAGTGCAGGATCAGGCCCAGGACTCCAAGGACTATAAGCAAGAGGTCCAGCACCGTCAGGCGTCTGGTCACCCGCTCAAGGGGTAAGCCTGGGGCCACCCATCGGAAGACCAGCAAGGCAAGAACGACCGCGATGAGCATCACGACAAAAGATGTGGACATGAAACTTACCCTACGGCCAGGCAACCCCATCACTTTGTCCCGGGGGCACAGGTAACTGCCACCTCAGTAGTTCAGGTCAAGCTCTCACCTATCCGTGCGACGGAACCGTCTGTAAGTCTCTCGGTGGGAAGGCGAATAGCGTAGCTCTTTGGGCCATGAGTAGACATGGCGCCTCCCTCGTAAATCTCCAGACGCCTTCAGTCGTCGTGCCAGCACGACCTGGAGCCGCGTTCAGCGTCCTGCAACCGCTGGAGATCATCTCTCGTTGTGTGTCCTGGGTCGCAGAACCAGTGTGACGGTCGCCCTAGATTTAAGTCACAGGTTCTCACCTCCAGAAAGGACAGTCCGATGTCTGTTCCTACCACAGCACACGGAACACCACGAACCACCGCGCCCACCACAACGATGAGGCACAAGATCTCCGCTGGGGCCATAGGAGGAATAATCGGCGGACTCGTCTTCGGAGCGCTCATGGCGATGATGGACATGCTGCCGATGATCGCCATGATGGTCGGAAGTACCTCTGCTGGTGTCGGCCTCGTTGTACACCTCGTCATCTCCATCCTCATTGGCCTGGGTCTGACAAGTCTGCTGAGCGGCGCGCTCTCGAGCTACGGTCGAGGCGCGATCCTCGGCCTGCTCTACGGTGGTCTCTGGTGGGTCTTGGGCCCTTTGCTGATCATGCCCCTGATGATGGGGATGCCCGTGTTCGTTGTAGACGCGGCGGGACTGTGGAGCTTGATGGGGCACCTCATCTACGGCCTGGTCCTCGGTTTGACCGCCGTCGCGGTCCTGAACCGACGCAGGTAGAGACCTGATCCCCGGCCACACTCAATTCGACGTGCTCACGCCTCGGTCTCCCACGGTCCCCGAAGGTCAGGTACACACCGTATTCAACGTCAGCGCCATAAGCTCCGCGGCTCAGGACACTGCGGAGGACATATGCATTTCGACCCCACAGACACCGCCCTGGTCGTCACCGGCGCACAGATCGATTTCCCGAGCTCCTCCGGTGTCGCCTGGGAACTGGTGGGGCGCAACGTCGAGGAGAACAACACCGTCGAGCACCTCCTCGCAGGAGCCAAACCTGCCAACTGCCAGGTCTTCGTCTCCCCGCACTATTACCACCCTCACGATCACCAATAGGATTTCGGCGGCACTCTTGAGCAGTAGATGCAAGAGATCGGCATGTTCGACCGACTCGGACCCCTGAACATGGAGGGACTCCAAGGACCCGGGGCCGACTGGATGCCTCAGTACAGGCCCTACGGCCCCCAGACCAATGACCTAATCCTTTAACCGCGCAAACGTGAGATCAACAAGATCCTGCTGGCTGGAATGTCCGCGAACCTCTGCGTGGAAAGCCACCTCCGGAAACTCCTCGAACAGGGCTTGGAGGTGCCTGCGGGAGATCCCACGCTGGCCCTCCAGCAGTGAAGAATTCCGATGCCATTGGCCCAGCAGTTGCCGAGGCCAGATGAACGAGGACTATATGAGCACCGCAGCGTCAATGATTTCAGCTCACCGTGTGAACCCATCGATCCCGGACGTTCTGGCCGGGTGCATCCAAGCTTGCACAGACGCGGCTCTGGCCTGCACCTCCTGCGCCGATGCCTGCCTGGCCGAAGATGCGGTCGCTGAGCTGCGCACCACCATCCGCCTCGCCCAGGACACCGCAGAGATGTGCACGACCACGGCACCCATGGAACTTGAATCCGACCCGGGCCAACAACCAACCAATGCGGCCGTGGAAGTCACGGGAACCCCCGCCGTAGGCCGAAGGTACATCACCGGGGTCACTATGCACGGCATCACCGGATGGGCGACTCCGCTCTAAACGCTCGGCAGTTCTTCGAGTGTGTGCTGGATTGCAGACCCGCCCCCGGTGCACCCATACGGTGGACAGAGCCGTCGAAGTTGGAGAGGAGGCAATGAGATGTCCATCATGGAGACACACAGAGCGTGTGCACACAGCCTCGCCCATGCTTCAACGTGCGGGAATCAACCATGGTCTCCGCAGAGACGGGAGAAAGACCCATTGAACTCCACAACCGAGGGCTTCACCTGCCTTGACGAAGTGGACCTCTTCGCTGACCTCAGCCCCGCTGAGGTAGAGGCCATGCACCTGATGGTCCCTGAGCGCCGGTTCGGCCCCGGCGAACTGGTGTTCTCACAGTCTGAACCCGTCAGTGCCCTTTTCGTGCTGAGATCAGGCCGAGTGCGGGTCTTCAGAGTCGCCGAGGATGGAAAGACACTGACACTTGCCATCCTGGAACCTGGGGCAGTCTTCGGCGAAATGCTGCTCGTGGGTCAGCGCATGTATGAGAACTACGCCGAGGCCATCGAAGATTCAGTGATCTGCCAGCTCACCGTCGAGGACGTCGAGCGACACCTGATCGGGGACCCGCGGATCGCACTGCGCATCGCGAAGCTCCTCGGTGACCAGGTGGCTCATCTGGAAGAACGACTCACCGACCTCGCTCTGCGCCCCCTGGCTGCCCGCACAGCCAAGACCCTGCTCACCCTGGCCCAATCTGCCCCCACCAACGCCCTCAGCGCTCGACTGGGACACGGCGGCGCGATCCGGATCACTCACGAACAGCTCGCTGGGCTGCTCGGAGCCACCCGGGAGGCAACCAGCAAGATCTTGTCTGATTTTGCCACCAAAGGGTACATCCGGCAGACCCGCGGACGCATCACGGTCAAAGATCCTGAGCGCCTGCAATCCACAGCCAGGACCACATCCTGAATTCTTCCGCCTCTCACACCTATCGGAGTGGCGGAGCCGATACAAACGAAAGGCACCACATTGAGCAGAATCACCGTAGAAACCGTCGAGTCCGCACCAGAGAACGCGCAGGCTGAGCTGAAGGACCTGGAGCAGAAGTTCGGCAAGGTCCTGAACATCCACGGGGCGATGGCATCATCGCCCGTGGTCCTCCAGGCCTACATCGCCATCCAGCAGGTCATCGAGGACTACGGGACCTTCGACGCCCAGACGCGGGAAGCCATCGCTTTGGCCGTCGGGAACGTCGACGAGTGCACCTACTGCCAGTCCGCCCACACCCAGGGCGCCAAGGCTGCCGGCCTCAGCGAGGATCAGACCGTGGCGATCCGCCGCGGCGATGTCGACTTCGACCCGAAGCTGGCTGCTCTGCTGCAGGTGGCCCGCGAGGCGACTGCCGAGAAGGGAAACGTCAAGGACGCCACCTGGCAGGCAGGACTCGACGCCGGATGGAGTACGAAGGAACTGACTGAGCTCACCACCCATGTGGCGTTGAACCTCTACACCAACTACTTCAACCACATGGTCGAGACCGAGCTCGACGTGCCTGCGGCACCCGCCCTCTAGGCTTCTCCACGGAACTCCGGGAAACCCGGTGGCGCGCTGGCCGAAGTCCGTGATGGCTGCACCACGCAGGCATCGCGGGCCTCGGGGCGAATGTAGTCGGCCGTACTTCCAGAACGCTGCGCCCACCGCTCCCGAGCCTCCCTCTCTCCTGGACCGTGATACGGAGACCCGCATGACTCCCCGCCTTCGGTGGTGCTCTTCGACGTTAACGAGACCCTGTCTGGCATGCGCCCTCTCGCGGCAGCATTGGTCACCGCCGGCACTCCGGCGAGTTGATGTTGGTCATCGTGCACCCCTGAGATATCCACCGGGACTCCGCTGCCTGACTGGGATCAACGGAGCTCAGGTCTGCTGAGAGTTCTGACCAATGGATCCAGGGACACGTCCGCCACAACTTATGTCTTGCAACCCTTGCCTTTAGAGGCGGCTGGAGTAATTCGCGGTGGATGGGCCTCGTGGGCGCGATTCGCACCGGTGAGTGGCCGCGCTATCGCGGCGCCAATCGTCACCCCGGTGCCCAGAGAGAGACGGTCCGGCGATCTCTCGCTGACGCCCCAAGCGACGTACGAACTTCCACTGTGCATCGCAGCGGAAACCCTACGGAGTTTCGTGGCGCCTCTGCGGCCTTTTGGGTGGTTGAAGGAGCTGCCAGCTGCGCCGCCCAATTCGTCCGAGCCGTTTCCGCAACGGGGTGCCAGTCGTTGAAGCTTCTCCCCCTCCTCGTCGCGGCAGAGCTGCCAAGGGAGAGTCCGATGGGATCGATGGCTGTGATGTCGCCACTGCCCCGCCGACTCCCAGCACAGAATGGCTCAGGCATCGGCACACCGGGTGGCACCAGATATTGAACGCGCCCCTTCTAGAGGCGATGGACGGGCTGCGCTTGCGCCTCACCGAGGAGGATGTGCTCCTGGTCCTCGACGATGAACCTTACGCTGCGACCAAGGGTGCGCTCGAAGAACTCGGTTGGGAGCAGCAGGTCTGCCCCGACGGATGGGACAACTTCGGCTCGGTCCAGGTGCTGGAAGTCGACTGCGAGACCGGTAAGGGCACCGGCGCTGAAGATGACCGACGTGCGGGCAGCCACGCCGTGATCGACTATGCGATCCTAGGTGCCAAGACTCGGGGAAAGGCACGCGCGCTTTGAGAATGCTCCGTCGTCGGGCTCACTGCCCGGGCTAAGCAGCTCGCCCATCTGATCAGACACTCAGAACGACGCATCTGCCTCCGAGCGAAAGACCAGCGGCCCCGATGACGGTGTGGTTCGAGAGGTTGAACATCACAGACGCTGCGTGGCGGGTCGGTTCATCAGCGGCGGTGCGAGCAAGCAGGGTCAAGGGATTGCACTGACGCTGGGACATGTCGCTTAACGCGGGTGAACCAGGATAGATTCGTCGCAAAATCCATCCTTAAGCAAGTTCACGAGCCTCTTGACTTGTGACAACCACACGTTCAATTGGGAAGGGCCATTAAACCCGTCGCGAGATGCTGATGGGACGTGTGAGAAATGCCGATTATGTGACGCCCGAGTCCCTACCGAACGCGTGGCCCCGCCTCGATCAAGGAGCGCAGATGCACACAGCACAGACCGGCCGAATCCTCGTGGTCGACGACGAGGTCGATCTGGCCCGGCTGATCGAGGGGTACCTGCGCAAAGCCGGGCTGGAAGTCGCCGTGCGCCATGACGGAACTGAAGCCGTGGCCGCGGTGCGCGACTTCGACCCGGACGTGCTGGTACTGGATCTGGGACTGCCCGGCATCGACGGGATCGAGGTGTGTCGGCAGGTGCGGACCCTCTCCGACTGCCACGTGCTGATGCTCACCGCCCGGGACGACGAGATCGACAAGATCATTGGCCTGTCGGTGGGAGCTGATGACTATGTGACCAAACCTTTCAGCCCCCGCGAGCTCGTCGCCCGAGTCCAGGCCATGCTGCGCCGAGCCCGCACCAGCAACAGCGAGACTTCCGGAGGGCCAGACTCCCCCGGGCCGGCGCTGGTGATCGAAGACCTGGTGGTGGACGAGGCTGCCCGGAAAGTGCAACTGGGAAGAGAGCCAGTGGCCTTGACCCGGATCGAGTTCGATCTGCTGGCGTGTCTGGCCACTCACCCGCAACAGGTGTTGTCCAGGACACAGTTGGTGGAGTTGGTCTGGGACACACGCTGGACCGGGGATGATCATCTGGTGGATGTGCACATCGGGCGCATCCGTAAGAAGCTCAATGATGATGCCTCCAGTCCGAGGTTCATCCACACCATCCGCGGGATCGGGTACCGGATGGGAACTGGACGATGAGCTCCACCGCGACCGACCGCCGGTGGTCCTGGAGCCCCTTGACGGTGCGGTTGATGCTGGCCCAGACCGCGGTGCTGGTGGTGGGGCTGATCATCGTGGTGGTCACCGCGGTGCTGGTGGGACCCTCCATGTTTTACCAAGAGCTCATCGAGTCCGGTCACGCCTATGCAGCCTTCGGGTTGGTCCACTTGGAAGATGCCTTCCGATCGGTGATCCTGACCGCTCTGGTCATCGGCGGATTGCCGGCCCTCTTCATCGCCGGGATGCTCAGCTTCTACCTCTACCGCACCATCGGCCGTTCCCTGGCATCGTTCAGCACTGCGGCCGGGCAGGTGGCCGCTGGCAACTACGACGTGCACGTGACCTCCACGAAGCTGGGTCCGGAATTCGACTTGCTGGCCGACTCCTTCAACGACATGGCCGAGAAGCTGGCCGCGGTGGACACCACCCGACGCCAGCTGCTGGCGGATCTGGCCCACGAGATGCGCACGCCACTGGCCAGCCTCAAGGGCCATCTGGAGGGCATCGAGGACGGCGTCGTGGAGTGGGATGAGCGGACCATCGGAATCTTCGACGCTCAGATCGCCCGGATGGAACGCCTGGCCCGCGACATCCGCCAGCTCACCGCGGCCGAGGAGGCCACCGCCAGGTTGCAGCTCACCCTCCAGGACCCCGGTGTGTTGGCCTGCCAGGCGGCTGCGGCCATCGAGCCCGCCGCCGCGGTCAAGAACATCACGGTGACAACCAGCAGCGGCGGCCCGATGGCGACACCGGTGTTGCTGGATCAGGAACGGATGGGTCAGGTGCTGGGCAACCTGCTGGAGAACGCCTTGGGCCACACACCGCCCGGGGGTGCCATCACCGTCCACACCGATAACGCACCTGAAGCGGTCACCGTCACCGTCACCGACACCGGGGAAGGCATCAGTCCCGAGCACCTGGAACACGTCTTCGCGCGCTTCTACCGCGTCCACACCGGCCGTGAAGCTCACCGCGCAGGCTCAGGCCTGGGGCTGGCGATCAGCAGGTCTCTGGTCGAAGCCCAGGGCGGGACCCTGGAAGCTGCCAGCGACGGACTCGGTCACGGAGCCACTTTCCGGATTCGCCTGCCCCGCAACAGAGACCCGGAGTAACCCGCGCGCATCTCACGGACCACCCCGAGAACCTCCCGAAACGAGACGCACCTCCCCCAGGATCAGACGCCCCGTGCTGCGGACTCGGCCTCTCACTTGTTGCTCTTCTCGCTATCGGAGCCCCTTTCCGACAGATCTCCGAGCACCAGCCGACGGGTGCGCTTGACACTGGTGCTGACCAGCTTCTCCAGCGGCCCCTGCCCCAGAGCCCGCTGCCACACCACCGCGAACACGGCTGCCACCACCACGTGGACCACGAACCACACGTAGGGCAGCCCGTAGTGCGCCTCGACCGACAGGGTCACCAGGTGGACGGTGTACAGGGTAAAGGTCATCGCGCCCATCGCCGAGAGCGGCAGCAACCACTTGCCGATCTTCGGAGCGATCAGCAGAAACACACCCAACACTGTCAGGCTCACCCCGAGGCTGGCCGCGATCGCGAGCGGAGTGTTGGTGTGCGGGGTCGCGATCGCCAGCCACCATCCGGTGGAAGCCGGCAACGAGTCCGGACCAAAGATCAGGACCTGATCCAGCTCGTACCTACTCATCCAAGAGGTGTCCAGGAGTCGTTGGTAGCCGCCGAGCGCGTAGAGCAGGATGTACGAGGTTGTGTGGGCGAAGATCGTCAGCCCCACTCCCACGACCACCACTCGGATCTGAACGGCGGTCTTGCGCAGATTCAGTCGCCCCAGCCCCAGGCCGACCAGCAGATAGGCCATGTACGGCAGAGCCGGGTAGGTACCGGTCAGCAACAGCTGAGACGCGGTGGCCCCCGGCTCGCTCAACACGTCAGCGAACGTGGGGTTGTAGGAGCTCCACGCGGGCAGTTGGCTGAGCAGATTCTGCATGAGCATCGGGGACACGATCCCGAAGACCGCCGCAGAGATGAAGAGCGCCTTGGGGCCCAAGTGCAGGAATGGGATCGCCAGCAGGAAGAAGACTCCGTAGTAGAGCAGGATGCCGTAGGCCGGAGGGTCCTCCGGCATCAGGGTCCCGATCCACAGACCTACGACTGCGATCAACACCGCCCGCACTCCCAGTCCCAGCCTGTCAGCGGTCATCCTCCTGCCAGTGTGCGGGTTCCGCCCGCCGGAGGTCAGCGCCAGTCCCACCCCGGCCAGCAGGGCGAACAGCGCTGCTGAGTCCCCGGAGAAGATCCGCCACGACCAGCTGGCCTCCCCGGTCTCCTCGTTCCAAGCCGGAAGCAGGTGAATGGCCATCAGTCCAACCAGAGCCAGTCCTCGTGCCGCATCGATCCCCACCAACCGGCGCGTGGACCGCACCAGACCATTCTCGATGCCCCCCGCTTCGGTTTCTGATGTTCCACTCATGTTCTTCCCTTTCCTGCCCGTCCCGTGAGGGGCGGTGAAGCCTGCGGCCAATGGCCGTCGCTGTGGTCCCGGAGCGCCCGGGAACGTATTAGTTCCAGGGTGTCCGCTGCACTTAGAGCCCAGGTCGCGGGATCCTCAAGATTCCATGAAGACTCCACGAGTCATCGACTCAAGGGGAGCCCGTTAGCCTTGAGGGCGTGACCTCACCCTGGCCCCTGACGTGCCCCGCATGCGATGCACCATTGAAACTGACACCCACGCCGGATTCCCCAGCTGCATCGACCGGTGCCGAGACCGCCGCAAGGACCGAGGCGATCGCAGGTCCCGTGGCGCCACGGGACACTGAGCCACAGCAGCCGGCGTTGAAGTCGGCGCAGCCGCTCAAGGCGCTGAGCTGCCCTTCCGGCCACCGCTTCGATGCGGCACGTCAGGGTTATGTCAACTTGCTCTCCGGTCGCGGTACCCGTTTCACCCCGGATTCGGCGCAGATGATCATGGCCCGCGAACGTGTCCAGGACGCCGGAGTCTTCGCCGCACTCAGCACGGAGCTGGTCAGGATCCTCGCGGAGCAGATTCCGGTGCACAGACCGGTCCACCCTGGCGAGCCTGGGCTGCTGCTGGACTGCGGCGCCGGCACCGGGCACTACCTGCACCAGCTCCTCGACGCTGCCCCGCAGGCCCGGGGAATCGCTCTGGACCTGTCCATCTCCGGGCTCAAGCGCGCCGCCAGGCACCCGCGAACCCTCGCGCTGGCCTGGGACCTGTGGCAGCCACTCCCCCTGACCTCAGATTCGGTGGACCTGCTGCTTGATGTCTTCGCTCCCCGCAACGTGAGTGAATACGCCCGAGTGCTCCGCCCGGGTGGACTGGCGGTGGTTGTGACCCCCGGTGACGTGCACCTGACCGAGCTGCGCGAGGCAGGCATGCTCGGAATCCACGACCAGAAGCTGCGGCAGCTCAAGGACCAGATGACACCCACCTTCGGTGCCGCCGAACTCAACGCCCAGGTCAGCGGCAGGGTCCCAGTCGACGCCGGTCTCGCCGCTGACCTGGTGTTCATGGGTCCGGCCGGGCATCATCGGGATCATGATGCGCTGCGCGAGAGTCTGCAGGCCCGTGACGTGGCCGCCGTCACGGTCGACCTCGACGTGAGCCTGTGGCGCGGATAGGCTGAAGTCACGCGTATATGGGTTGATGAGGAGCTGAGATGATCGAATGGTTCGGCGACAACCTCTGGGCACCCTGGCTCGCAATTGCCCTGGGACTCCTCGTGCTGGAGGCCATCACGCTCGATCTGCTCTTCCTGATGCTCGCCGTCGGAGCCGCCGCCGCCACCACCGTGGCCCTCGCCGGTGGAGAGCCCTGGCTGCAGGTGTTGGTCGGCTGTGCCACCGCCCTGCTGATGCTTGGCGCCGTCCGGCCCATCGCCCTCAAACATCTCAAGAAGGGCCCGGCGAACCAGCTGACCAACATCGACCGGATGGCCGGCATGGAAGCCCATGCGCTGGAAGCCATCACCGGCGACGCCGGCCTCGCCGAGGTCGACGGCGACACCTGGACCGCCCGCACCATCGGTGACGTCCGGATCGAACCCGGGATGGACGCCGTCGTCGAATCTGTGGACGGCGCCATCGTCTACCTGCGACCTGCGCGACAGATCAAATGGGATGAGGCGGGCCCCGACACCATCGGGCCCAACACTCCCCGACCGGAAGGCGCCTGAGAGATCTTCAGGCGCGCCACTGAAAAGAACGGAACGTCATGGAAGTCACTGCACTTGTAGTTCTCCTGGTCCTCGTCGCCCTGGTGGTGATCATCATCGCCCGCAGCGTGCGCATCGTGCCGCAGGCTCGCGCCGGACTGATCGAGCGCCTGGGCAAGTACCAGCGCACCCAGGGGCCGGGACTCACCCTGCTCGTCCCCTTCATCGATCGACTGCTGCCGATGCTGGACATGCGCGAGCAGGTCGTCTCCTTCCCGCCCCAGCCCGTGATCACCGAAGACAACCTGGTGGTCTCCATCGACACGGTGGTGTACTTCCAGATCACCGATCCGAAGGCCGCAACCTACGAGATCCAGAACTACATCATCGCGGTGGAGCAGCTCACCACGACCACACTGCGCAACGTGGTCGGCGGACTGAACCTCGAAGAGGCCCTGACCTCACGTGATCGCATCAACGGTCAGCTCCGCGGGGAGCTGGACAAGGTCACCGGACGCTGGGGCATCCGCGTCGCCCGAGTCGAGCTCAAGGCCATCGAGCCGCCGCACTCTATCCAGGACTCGATGGAGAAGCAGATGCGCGCCGAGCGCGAACGCCGCGCCGCGATCCTCACCGCCGAAGGCACCAAGCAGGCCGCGATCCTCACCGCTGAAGGTGAGCGACAGGCCTCGATCCTCGCCGCAGAAGGCGACGCACAGGCCCGGATCCTTGGCGCCAACGCTGAGGCGCAGGCCATCGAGACCGTGTTCAACGCGGTCCACGACTCGGAGCCCGGCCCTGAGCTGCTCTCCTACCAGTACCTGCAGATCCTCCCGGAGATCGCCAAGTCAGAGTCCAACACCATGTGGATGATCCCCGGCGAGTTCAGCGACGCGTTGAAGAACCTCTCCGGAGCCTTCGGCGGACCCGAGTCGGCCCAGCAGTCAGGCATCAGCCTCGAGGACCGAGAGGCCGAACGAGCAGCTCGCACGGAGCGGCTGAAGCAGCGTCGGCTGGAGAAGGCCCAGGAGAGTGCACAGAACAAGGGCAAGCCCGCCATCTCCTCGGCCATCGCGGATATGGCAGAGTCAGCCCGCAGCACCTCGGTCACCGATGAGAACCCGCACTACACCAGCCGTCAAGAGGTCGAGCAGGAGGCCCGCAAGGCCCAGGTCGGCAATGCGGCAGTCGCCGAGTCTCGCACTGAGGCTCCCGCCGAGGAAGGCACCGAGCTCACCGAGCAGCCGGTCTTCCAGCAGCAGCCCGAGCCCATGGAGGACCCGCAGCGCTGATCGAGATGGGAATAACTCCGCGGTGCTCTAGAGTTATAGCTAGGAATGACTCTGCCCATCACACTGGAGGATAATCGATGAGTGATCGCAGTCTGCGCGGAATGCGCCTTGGTGCGCAGTCCATGGAAACCGAGCAGGGCGTCGAGCCGGCGCCGCGTCAGGAGATCGAGTATCTCACTGAGGATGGCGAGCGGATGCGGGTGATGTTCTCGGCTGAGGCCGATGTCCCCGCAACCTGGGTCTCCCCCACCGGCAAGGAAGGCCTGCGCGTTGACGTCGACAGGCCCGAAGCCGAGCCGGAGAAGCCGGTCAGGACCCACTGGGACATGCTGCTGGAACGACGTTCCACAGAGGACCTCGAGGTGATCCTGCAGGATCGTCTCAAGCTGCTCAAGGAGCGTCGCGGCGAGGCCGCCTGACTCCCGCAGCTGATGCGATGCTGAGCACAGAAGCCTGCTCACAGACGGCGACGGCGTCCCTCCCGAGAGATCGGGACGGACGCCGTCGCCGTCTGTGTGTGCTGATCGTCAGCGCTGGCGCAGCTTCTGCCCCAATGTCCGGGCCCGCGCGCGAAGTCCCCAGCGCGTGACGTTGACCATCGCCTCTACAACGATGTCGGAGCTCATCTTGGACTCACCCAGCGTGCGCTCGACGAAGGTGATGGGCACCTCGACGATGGTCTTGCCCATGCCCGCCACCCGGAAGGTCATGTCGACCTGGAAGCCGTAGCCCACCGATTCGATGCTGCCCAGATCGATCTCTTCGAGCACCGAGCGCCGGAACACCCGGAATCCGGCGGTGATGTCGCGGACCTTCAGACCCAGCAGCGTCCGGGAGTAGAGGCTGCCGGCGCGAGAGATCGCGATCCGGTGCAGCGGCCAATTGACCACCGAACCTCCCGGCACCCAGCGTGATCCGATGACCAGGTCAGCCTCATCGATCTTGGCCAGCAGCTTCGGCAGCTGCTCGGGCTGGTGCGACCCGTCCGCGTCGAGCTCGACCAGGACGTCGTAGCCGCGTTCGAGTCCCCAGCGGAATCCTGCGATGTAGGCGCCGCCGAGCCCGTTCTTGGCCGTGCGGTGCAGCACGTTGATCTGCGCGTCCTGGGAGGCGAGCTCGTCGGCGAAGTCTCCG
Organism: Nesterenkonia sp. AY15; assembly: GCF_022565855.1. Lineage (NCBI taxonomy): Bacteria > Bacillati > Actinomycetota > Actinomycetes > Micrococcales > Micrococcaceae > Nesterenkonia > Nesterenkonia sp. AY15. The sequence continues at coordinate 13,019 of NZ_JAJOYV010000004.1, forward strand.
GTGCCGTCGGGGCTGTTGTCATCGACGATGAGCACATCTGAGGTTGGAACTGCCGCACGAAGACGTGCCACGGTGCCCGGCAGGGCATCGATCTCGTCATAGGTCGGGATGATCGTCAGGATCTTCACGAGTCGCTTCGCGTCCTTCTGGGGGTTGTGGAGATGAGGGTGGAGGGTCGAGGACAGTCTACGGTCACGTGCTGGCGCTCAGGCCTGGGCTCCAGCGCCGGATCGAGCGACAGGATGAGTCACCTCGACGCCGTCGATCACAGTGGAGATCAGCGTGGGCAGGGTCGCGCCGTCGAGATAGGGCAGCAGCGGGGTCCGGGCCCGCACATCGGTGCTCCACGCCGCGGTCCGCGAATCAGGGGTCTGCACCGCCAACGAGTCCACCTCCCAGATGGCGTAGGTGGCCCGGGCCCCAGGGTCCAGCTGCGCCGAGGTGGCGGGTGTGCCGCTGGACTCGGGCAGCGACCGGTAGGCGCCGCGAGTCTGCGCGTTGAACCCCGCCCGCACCGAGACCGGATCGCTCTCGTGGTGGACGTGTGCGCTCACCGCTGCCCAGGGGCTCTGTCCTGCCTCGGCGACGGCGCTGACCGGAACGCCGACGCTCAGTGCGGTGGCCAGGTGGCCGCGACCGCGCAGCACCACCTGCACGCCGGTGTTCAGCAGCGACTCCCATTCCTCCCGGGACGCGGAGTCGAAGCCGTGGAGCACCGTGGGCAGCCCACCTGGTGGACTCTGCCGCTTGGCGCGCATCTCGCCGGTGGAATCCACCAGGGCCGCCACCATGGTGGCCGGGGTGATGTTCTGACTCATGCGCAGGATGAGCTGACGCTGGGCCAGCGCGGCTGCGAGTCTGATGCTCAGCAGCTGTTCCAGCACGTCCTCAGCGGGGAGCTGCAGCGCCGCAGGGCGGCCGAGTATCGCATCCACGGTGCGGAGCAGCTCCGCGGCGGCCCGCACGGCGTCCAGCCGGTCAGCCACGCCGGATTCGGCGAGCCCGGTGAGCGTGAGCACCGGGTAGGCGCGAACCCGGTGCTCCGCGGCGGCCCTGAATGCGGTGTTCAACAACTCCTGGGCCACCTCGGCCTCGCTCAGCGCGGGCACCGGCAGTTCGATGTTCAGCCGCACGGCGCCGCAGCCCAGGGCTGCCGCCGCGTCCAGCGCCGCAGCGATCCGGGTGCCCCAGGAGCCGACGCCGGCGGTGCCGGGCGCCGCGTCAGCTGCAGCATCTCCGGCGGCATGTTCGGCGGCATGTTCGGCGGCATCGAGGTCCACCCAGCCCACGAAGGCGGGCGCCACCAGGGCCCGGTCCAGGTCCTGGATGACCAGGTCGGCGTCCTTGCGCTCTGCGGCGGTCTCGTCAGAGCCGACCCAGGCGATCAGTCCGTCCTCGACCAGCATCGCGTCTGCGTAGGGCTCAGAAGGGGAATGGATCGTGCCGTTGGTCAGCAGTCGCGGCGGGTGCGCGGCACCGGTGCTAGTCATCAGTTGGCTCCTCCAGGTTCTGATAGGCCACCGAGGAGTATGCCACCACTCCCCGGCCGATCAGCTGCACTGCCTCATGACAGCGCGCCGAGAGCTTGGCCGGGGTATGTGGGATCTTGCTCAGCTGATCCAGGGTGTCGATGCATTGTTTGGTCCAGCGCACGAAGTCTCCTGCGGCCAGCGGCGAGTCGTCCAGCGCGCTGCGCAGACTCTGGCCGTCCGCCCAGGCGTACATGGGCAGCACCAGGCCAAGCTCCGGGGCGGCGGTGGGTTCCAGGTGATGACGCTTCTCCAGAGCTTCAAGTTCAGCGTGAACCTCAATCCCGGTCCGCGCAGCCTGGGCCAGGCGCTTCGTCGGCATCACCGGCATGGCCCCCTCATCTTCGCGTTTGGCCTGGTAGACCAGCACCGTGACGAAGGCGGCCAGTTCCTGCGCGGTGAGCCCGGAGAGGACTCCGCGCTCCATGAGCAGCCCGGTGAACAGGTCTCGCTCGCCGTAGATGCGGCGCAGCTGCTGTCCGCGATCGGTCACCGCGAATTCCGTGGCGAACCACTCCTCCGCGGTGAATCCCGGACGCTGAAGCGCCGGCTCGACGGAGATCAGCTGTCCCGGGTCTGCCGGCGGGACGTGTGGCATCAGCTCCGGGTCCACCGCCTCCATGTGTCCGAGCTCATGCAGGACCCCGCAGACCCGGTCGAAGGTCTTGGCGATGGAGCCGGTGCGGCGGTCGATCTTCAGCTTGAGCTGATCGATCTCGCGCTGCAGCTTCCATGCGCGCTCGGCCCAGCGGGCGTGGTCCTCACGCTCGCTGCAGCCATGACAGGGGTGGCGCTGCAGAGCGCTCTGCAGCTGCTCCAGCGACTCCGCCTCGGTCTCCTCCTCGCGGAAGCCGAAACCGGGGGTGGGCGCGTTGGACCGCGGCGGCACCCGCTCGTGCATCGCAGCACGCATCGAGGAGGCGAGGTCCCGGCGCACCTTTGGCACCTTGACCTGGGGCTTGCGCGGGAGCCGGACGCTGGAGATGACCTCGGGCGGCTGGGCGAAGTCCTCGGCGGTGACATTGCGGAACTTGCCGTCGGCGGTGATCACTCCGGGCCGGGGGTCATGTTCGGGCGCACTGTGGACCACCAGGGACTCTCCGAAGCCGCGCTTGCCGCCGACCTCGATGACGTCGCCCGGCTGAAGCGCCGCGAGGACCCGGATGATCTCGCGTCGACGCTGCCGCTGGCGCGCCTTGGCCTGGTCCTTCTCCGCCTCACCGAGTCTGCGGCGCAGTGCGGCATATTCGCGGAAGTCCCCCAGATGGCAGGCCATCGCCTCCTCATAGCCGGCCATGGAGGATTCCCGCTTCGCCACATCCCGGGCGACGCCGACCACCGAGCGGTCGGCCTGGAATTGGGCGAAGGAGGATTCCAGAATGGTGCGCGCGCGTCGTCGTCCGAACTGGGCGGTGAGATTCACCGCCATGTTGTAGGAGGGCTTGAAGCTGGAGTTCAGCGGGTAGGTCCGCTTGGAGGCGAGTCCCGCGACCTGCCGCGGATCCATGCCCGGCTGCCAGACGACGACGGCGTGGCCTTCCACGTCGATTCCGCGCCGTCCGGCACGGCCGGTGAGCTGTGTGTACTCCCCCGGCGTGACATCGACGTGGGATTCGCCGTTGAACTTGTCCAGCTTCTCCAGGACCACGGTCCGGGCGGGCATGTTGATCCCCAGCGCCAGGGTCTCGGTGGCGAAGACCACCTTGAGCAGCCCCTCGGCGTAGAGCGCCTCGACGAGCTCTTTGAAGGGTGGGAGCATGCCGGCGTGGTGCGCGGCGACCCCGTTGATGAGCGCCTCACGGAAGCTCTCGAAGCCCAGGATGGCGAGGTCCTCGGCCGGGAGGTCCCAGCCCATCTGCTCGACCCGGGAAGTGATCTCGGCGGCCTCTTCCCGGGTGGTCAGCACGATGCCGGCGTTCAGGCACTGCTCCACAGCGGCCTCACAGCCCACTCGGGAGAAGATGAACCCGATGCAGGGGAGCAGACCGTCGCGGTCGAGAGCCCGGATCATCTTGGGCCGGTTCAGCCGCGGGCGCCCGGCGCCGGATCCGGAGATCCCGGAGGCGCCCGAGGTCCCCGCGCCGCCGCGGCTGCCGGCCCCGCCTCGGCTGGAGGAGGCGCTGCTGCGCAGCTCCTGGCGGGGGCCGCCGCCCGGTCCGCCCTTGCCAGAGCCGCGAACCGCGCCGCGACCCGGACCTCGACCGGGTCCCCGGCCGTTTCCGCGAGACCGGTTTCCGCCGCTGCGCCGGGAACTGGGCCCTTCGCTCTGATGCGCGAGGCGCTGCAGCTCGGGGTTGACCAGCGTCGGCGCGTCGTCGTCCTCCTCGTAGATGAAGAGATCGTGCAGCTCGTTGTCCACGAACATGTGCTGCCACAGCGGCACGGGACGGTGCTCGGAGACCACCACCGAGGTCTCCCCGCGCACCGTGTCCAACCAGGCGCCGAACTCTTCAGCGTTGGAGACCGTGGCCGAGAGAGCGACGACCTGGACGTGCTCAGGGAGGTGGATGATGACTTCCTCCCAGACGGCGCCGCGGAAACGGTCGGCCAGGTAGTGGACCTCGTCCATCACGACGTAGCCCAGATCCCGCAGCGTCGCGGAGTCCTGGTAGAGCATGTTGCGCAGCACCTCGGTGGTCATCACCACGATCTGCGCCTCGGAGTTGATCGAGGTGTCCCCGGTGAGCAGACCCACCTTGTCGGTGCCGTGGACCTCCACCAGCTCCTGATACTTCTGGTTCGAGAGCGCCTTGATCGGCGTCGTGTAGAACGTCTTGGTGTTGTGGGCCAGGCCGAGGTGGACGGCGAACTCGCCGACGATGGTCTTGCCCGCCCCGGTCGGGGCCGCGACCAGCACGGCCCGTCCTGCTTCCAGGTGCTGACAGGCCTGGACCTGGAAGTCATCGAGGTCGAAGGCCTGAGCCTGGCGGAAGACCCCGAGCTCAGTCTTGGCCTCCGCTGCTCGTCGACGTGACTGTGCGTAGCGCTCGGCCGGTGAACTCATGCTTCCAGCCTATGACATCGCGCCGGCTCGACTTCACGTGGCATCTCCGCCTCCGTCAGCTCATCCCGGGCCCCGCGAGCTGGCTAGACTGCAGCGATGACCACGGCTCCCTCTCCCCGGCGACAGATCCTGCTGGGGGCGCTGCTGCCGGCGTTCATCTTCAGCGTCGGCGCCGGTGCCATGATCCCGATCCTGGCTCCCTTCGCCGTGGAACGGGGCGCCACCCTCGCGGTGGCGGGCATCATCGCCGCGATGCTCCCGCTGGGTCAGATCCTCGCGGATCTGCCCGCCGGTGCGCTGGCGGCCCGAGTCGGCGATCGTCGTGCGATGCTGCTGGCCGCCGGTGCGGCCGCGCTCGGCTTCCTGGCCGCAGGGCTGGCCCCGTCCCTGCTCACCCTGGGCGCCGCCGTCGCTCTGGTCGGTGCCGCGAATGCGGTCTTCCACCTGGCGCGGCACTCCTATCTGACCGAGGTGACCCCGGTGCATCAGCGCGCCCGCGTGCTCTCCACCCTGGGCGGGGTGCATCGGATAGGGCAGTTCATCGGACCTTTCCTCGGCGCCGGGGTGATCGTCCTGGGAGACCTGCGCGCGGTGTTCGCGCTGGCGCTGCTGACTGCAGTCGCCGCGGGGGTCACGGTGCTGCTGGCACCGGAGATCGACACCCGGCCCGCCCGCGCGCCCGGCGTCGCCCGGGCCGGGTTCGCCCAGGTGATCGCGACCCACCGCGACCTGCTGCTGACCTTGGGGATGGCGTCGATGCTGGTCGGCGCCATCCGCGGGGCGCGTCAGCAGGTGCTTCCGCTCTGGGGTGAGCACATCGGGCTGGACCCCACCACGATCTCGCTGCTGTTCGGCCTCGCCGGTGGCATCGACATGCTGCTGTTCTACCCCGCGGGCAAGATCATGGACCGATTCGGCCGGCTCTGGATCGGAGTGCCCTCGATGATCTGCCTCGGGCTGGCCATGGCCCTGGTGCCGCTGGCGCATTCGGTGCCGGTGCTCGCCGGGGTGGCGGTGCTGCTGGGCATCAGCAACGGGCTGGGTTCCGGGGTGATGATGACGATCGCCTCGGACATCGCACCCTCCGACGCACGCCCGCAGTTCCTCGGCGCCTGGCGGCTGATGCAGGATCTCGGGATCGCCGCCGGTCCGCTGACCCTCGCCGCCGGGGCGGCGCTGGGCTCCCTGGCGGCCGGGATCTGGGTGGCCTCCGCCATGGGTCCGCTGGCAAGCGCAGGGCTGCTGCGCTGGCTGCCGCGCTATTCGGTCCACGCCAGTCGTCGGACCCGGAGGGCCGCAGGGCTCGAGTGACCCGGAGGGCCGCAGGGCTCGAGTGACCCGGAGGGCCGCTGGGCTGGAGCAGCGACCGCGCAGCGACACGCGGTCAGACGGGCAGCGCCCCCGGAGCCTTGGCGGTGCTGCGCCGGACCAGCAGATCGAAGCTCAGATCCATATTCTCCGGGTGTGTGCCGCCTGACTCGACCGTGGCGAGGATGAGCTTCGCCGCCGTCGATCCCTGACTCTGGGCGTGCTGGTCCACCGTGGTCAGCTCGAAGAGCCCACCGAGCTCGTGCCCGTCGATCCCGACGACCGAGAGGTCCTCGGGAACTCTGATCCCCAGCTCGCGCGCCGCGAGGACCGCCCCGATCGCCATCTCATCAGAGGCCGCCACGAGTCCAGTCATCCCGGTGCCAGGCATGCCCAGAAGCTGGCGGGCCGCATGGAAGCCACCGGGGATGGTGAAGTCTGCTTCACCGATGAGGGCGGGGTCGGTCTGCAGGCCCCGGCGCCGGAGTGCCTGGTCGAAGCCCTCCCGACGCTGGCTCGGGACCTTGTAGTCGGCGTCGAACCGTTCGGCACCGCCGATGAAGCCCAGCACCTCATGGCCCAGATCGAGCAGATGCGCTGCGGCAAGCTCGGTGATGGCCAGGTCATCGATCGCGACGCCGGGCAGCGTGCCGGAGGTGCCGCCGATGATGACCACGGGGATGCCGAGTCGCTTCAGCTCCAGCTCCTCCCATTCGCTGAGCTCCAGGGCCACGACGACGACGGCGTCGACCCGGCGTCGTCGGAGGAAGGCGCTGAAGATCTCTCGACGCACCTCGGGGTCTCCGGTGACGTTGTACAGGGTCACGTCGTAGCCCGCGCTGGTCGCCTCGTCGGAGATGCCGGTGAGCACGGTGTTGAAGAACCACCGGTGCAGCTCCGGCATGATCACCCCGAGATTGCGCATCCGGCCTGAGGCCAGGCTGGACGCCGCGGAGGAGGCCACGTAGTCAAGTTCCGCGGCGACCTTCAGGATCTTGGCCCGCGTGCTAGTCGAGACGTTGCCCCGTCCGCTCAGCGCACGGGAGACCGTCGCGGCGGACACCCCCGCGGCCTTGGCGACATCATCCAGGCTCGTCATCAGCCGGCGTGCCGGCGCAGCCACACGGTGCAGTCGGCCGGAACCTCAGCCCCCTTCAGCGCAGCGGTGGCGAGCAGCACGTCGTGCTCGGCGGGCAGCGCCACCGGCTGCGTTCCGGTGTTTGCGAGCACCGTCACGTCCTGGTTGGCGAACATCAGCACGGAACCCTCGTTCCCGGGCAGCCAGCGCAGCTGCCCGAGGCCCAGATCGTGTTCCGCACGCAGTGCAAGCATCCGCCGGTAGAGGTTCAGCGTGGAGTCAGGGTCGGCGCGCTGGACGTCCCGGGCTAGGCTCTTCCAGCGCTCCGGCTGGGGAAGCCACGGCGTGCCGCCTGCGGTGAACCCGAAGGTGTCAGCGTCGGCGACCCAGGGCAGCGGGACCCGGCATCCGTCACGGCCGAAGCGTTCTCCCGCGGTGCGGAACCAGGTCGGGTCCTGGCGGGCCGCATCGGGCAGGTCGTGGACCTCGTCGAGGCCGAGCTCTTCACCCTGGTAGATGTAGGAGGAGCCCGGCAGCGCCAGCATCAGGGCGGTGGCGGCGCGTGCACGGGCAAGACCGGTCTGCCGATCAGGCAGGCCCGGATGGTCTGGCCCGATGCCGCTTCCCTGCGGGTTCTCCCCGGTCAGCGAGAGCCGGGTGGCGTGGCGCACCACATCGTGGTTCGACAGCACCCAGGTGCTCGGGGCACCCACGGAGTTGAAGGCGTGCAGGGAGTCATCGATGACCCCACGCAGCTGTCCCGCATCCCACGGGGTCTCCAGGTACTGGAAGTTGAACGTCTGGTGCATCTCATCCGGTCGCACCCATAGGGCCGCCTTCTCCACGGAGGACACCCACGCCTCACCGCAGAGCGCCCGGTCGCCCTCGTACTCCTCAAGGACCAGGCGCCAGTCGCGGTAGACCTCATGCACCTCGGTCTGCTCGAAGTAGGGCGCCGGGGTCTCCTCGCCGCCCATCGATGCGGCGTCGACATCCGGGGTGTAGTCCGGGAAGTCCTGATCCTTCACCAGTCCATGGGCCACATCGACGCGGAAGCCGTCGACTCCGCGGTCCAGCCAGAAGCGCAGGATCCGCCGGAACTCCTCCTTGACCTCGTCTTTGGACCAGTCGAAGTCCGGCTGGCTGGAGTCGAAGAGATGCAGATACCACTGACCCGGCGTGCCGTCGGGCTCGGTGATGCGCGTCCAGGCGGGTCCGCCGAAGATCGACTGCCAGTTGTTCGGGGGCTCCTCCCCCTGGGCTCCTGAGCCGTCGCGGAAGATGTAGCGGGCGCGCTCCGGGCTCCCGGGTGCCGCGGCCAGGGCCTGTCGGAACCATTCGTGCTGATCCGATGAATGGTTGGGCACCAGGTCCACGATCACGCGGATGCCGAACTCGTGGGCGCGCGCCAGCAGGGTGTCGAAGTCGGCCAGCGTGCCGAAGATGGGGTCCACGTCGCAGTAGTCAGCGACGTCATAGCCGGCATCCTTCTGCGGTGAGGTCATGAAGGGGCTCAGCCAGATCGCATCCACACCGAGACCATGCAGCTCTCCGAGCCGGGCCGTGATTCCGGGAAGGTCCCCGATGCCGTCGCCGGTGGAGTCGCTGAATGAGCGCGGATAGATCTGGTAGATCACTGCGCTGCGCCACCATTCGGCGGCAGTCCCATGCTCCTCGGTCGTCGCAGCTCCTCGAGGGGCGACGTCGGCGGTGAAGGTGGAGGTGCGCAGGTCCTGGTGAACAGTCATGTCTCCAGCATATATGTAAGCGCTTCCACCTGGACAGCCTCGGCACACAACCGCTTGCACCGCCCTGAAAAAGTGGCTGCCACACCAGAAACATCGCATCATGAACCATAAGCGCTGGCCACAGGGCCTTTCCTCCCCTCACTGCCGACTGCCCGCTCAGGGTTGCGTGGATCACATTCTGTCCCCATACTGGAAGCGCTTGCACTCAGGACGGCGGGGTCATCGACTCCGCTTCTTCACAGAGAGGGACACCGATGACGGTGAACACCGGAAGATTCACGACGATGACCGCGCTCCTGGGGCTGGGGGCACTGGCACTGACCTCCTGCGGCTCGGGAGGCGACTCCCCCGACGCTGACGCAGCCGATCCCGCTGAGACCGAGACGACAGAGGCCGAGACGACGGAGTCCGAGGCTGGAGAGACCGAGGACGGCGATTCTGAGGGCGGCGAAGCAGCCGCCTCCGGCAGCCTGACCATCTGGGCCGATGCCAACCGGGCAGAGGTCCTGGCCGACGTGGCGGAGGACTTCGAGTCCGACACCGGCATCTCGGTGGAGATCGTGCAGCAGGACTTCGAGGAGATCCGAGACCAGTTCGTCTCCCAGGTCCCCACCGGTGAAGGCCCCGACATCGCCGTCGGCGCCCACGACTGGCTCGGGGTCCTGGTGAACAACGGCGTGGTCGCCCCGGTCGAGCTCGGTGACACAGCAGGTGACTTTGAAGAGATCGCCGTGGACGCCTGGACCTATGAAGGGCAGACCTACGGCCTCCCCTACTCGATCGAGAACATCGCGCTGCTGCGCAACACCGAGCTGGCTCCCGAGGCCCCGGCCGATTTCGACGCGATGATCCAGATGGGCGAGGAGGCCGGCACCGAATATCCGTTCCTGGTCGGCCTGACCCCCAACGAGAGCGACCCCTACCACCTCTACCCCTTCCAGACCTCCTTCGGGGCCCCGGTCTTCGGCACTGACGAGGACGGGAGCTACGACTCCTCGCAGCTGACCATGGCCGACGCCGGCGGAGAAGAGTTCGCCGGCTGGCTGGCGGAACAGGGCGAGGCCGGTGTGCTGAACCTCAACATCGACGGAGACCTGGCGCAGGAGAGCTTCAACGGCGGCAATTCGCCGTTCTTCCTGACCGGTCCCTGGAACGTGACCGGCGCGCAGGAGGCCGGCATCGACGTCGCGGTGGATCCGATCCCGGCCGCCGGAGACCAGGACGCGCAGCCCTTCGCCGGAGTACAGGGATTCTTCCTGTCCTCGCAGAGCGAGAACGTCGTGGCCGCGAGCAACTTCCTGATCAACTACGTCGGCACCGCGGAGGTCCAGACGGCGCTCTACGAGACCGGTGGACGCGCGCCCGCACTCACCGAGTCCTTCGACCAGGCCCTGAGCGAGGATGAGATCGTCGCCGGATTCGGCGAGGTCGGTGCAGAGGCTGTGCCGATGCCGGCGATCCCCGAGATGGGCGCGGTCTGGGACGACTGGGGATCCAGCCAGGCCGCGATCATCAAGGGCGACGGCGACCCGGTGGAACTCTGGCAGAAGATGTCCCAGGACATCACCTCTGCGATCGACTGATCGATGAGCACACTGACCACCACCAGAACCGATGACCGCTCCGCCGACGGGCGCCGCGCCCGGCGCACCGCCGAGGCCGCAGGCGTCGGGTGGAAGCTGCTGCTGCTGAAGATCACCGTGCTGGGGCTGCTCAACGCCGCCTCGGTGTATGCCGCCATGGTGCTCTTCTTCAACGAGAGGTGGCTCATCGGCACTCTGGTGGTGGTCAGCGGTGCCTTCCTGACCTGGATCTACTTTCAGCGCGGAGCGCTTCCCGCGAAGTATCTCGCCCCAGGAGTGGTGTTCCTCCTGATCTTCCAGGTCTTCGTCATCCTCTACTCCGGCTACGTCGCCTTCACCAACTATGGGACCGGCCACAACAGCACCAAGGACCACGCGATCCACGCGATCATGCTCCAGACCCAGGACCGGGTGCCGGATTCGCCGACGTATCAGCTCACCGTTGTGGAACGCTCCGGGGAGCTCGGATTCGCGGTCACCACGGAGGCCGGCGAGGTCCTTCTCGGGTCCGCTGAGACCCCTCTGGATGATGTTCGGGGCGCCGTCGTCGAAGACGATCGCGTGGTTCAGGTGCCCGACCATGAGGTGCTGAGCTTCGCCGAGCTCGTAGATCGGCAGCAGGAGCTGACCACACTCGCTGTTCCACTCTCAGACGACCCCAACGCCGGAGCGCTGCGCACCCAGGACGGGCAGCGGGCGTATGTCTACACCTCACGCTTCGTCTATGACGAGGCCGCGGACACCCTGACCAACACGCAGAGCGGAGAGACGTATACCGACGGCGGGGAAGGTGCGTTCGTCACCGCGGCCGGGGATCAGCTGATGCCCGGCTGGCGGGTCAACGTGGGTCTGGACAACTTCGTCCGCGCCATCACCGAGGAGTCCATCCGTGGACCGCTGCTCTACGTCACGGCCTGGACCTTCGCGTTCGCGTTCCTCTCGGTGGCGACCACGTTCATCCTGGGCCTGTTCCTGGCGATCGTCTTCAACGACCCCCGGATGAAGTCCCGCAAGTATTACCGCCTGATCATGATCCTGCCCTACGCCTTCCCGGGATTCCTCTCCGCGCTGGTCTGGGCCGGGATGATGAACCAGGAGTTCGGGTTCATCAACAACGTGCTCTTCGGCGGGGCATCGATCCCCTGGCTCAGCGATCCATGGCTGGCCAAGCTGAGCATCCTGATCGTGAACCTGTGGCTGGGCTTCCCCTACATGTTCTTGGTCTGCACCGGTGCGCTGCAGTCGATCCCCGAGGAGCTCACCGAAGCCGCCCAGATGGACGGGGCCAGACCGTTCCAGGCGTTCCGGCAGATCAAGTTCCCGCTGCTGCTGGTCTCGATCGCTCCGCTGCTGATCTCCTCCTTCGCCTTCAACTTCAACAACTTCAACCTGGTGTACATGCTCACCGGTGGTGGGCCCCGGGACATCGAGGCCGGGATCAATGTGGGCTCCACGGACATCTTGATCTCCATGGTCTACAAGGTGGCGTTCGTCGGATCCCAGAGCGACTACGGGCTGGCCAGCGCCTTCTCCATCCTGATCTTCTTCATCGTCGGCACCATCTCCGTGATCGCCTTCCGGCGCACCCGAGCACTTGAGGAGTTGAACTGAGATGGCCCTGTCACAGCGCACGCTCACCCCCCGCCAGCCCACTTCCGACCCAGTCACCCGCGGCACGCCCACGCCCCGCGCACCCACCCGCCTGCGCTCCTTCCGACGCTGGTTCTCCCAGACCGGATGGCGCCACCTGGTCGGCGTCGCCGTCGTCATCTTCGCCGCCTTCCCGCTGGTCTACGTGTTCTCCGCCTCGCTGAACCCCGGCGGCACGCTGATCACGGCCAACACGTTGTTCGGGAACCTGAGCCTGCAGAGCTATGTGGACCTGTTCAATCGTCCGCAGCAGCCCTTCGCCGCCTGGTACGTCAACACCCTGTTCATCGGGTTCAGCGCCTCCGCCGGCAGCGTGATGCTCGGCGCCCTGGCCGCCTACGCGTTCTCCCGGATGCGCTTCACCGGGCGCCGGTTCGGTCTGATCACCATCCTGCTGGTGCAGATGTTCCCGCAGCTCCTGGCCATGGTGGCCATCTTCCTGCTGATGCTCTCGATCGGTGAGATCTTCCCGGCCATCGGGCTGAACAGCCAGATCGGCCTCATCATGGTCTACCTCGGGGGCGCCCTGGGTGTGAACACCTATCTGATGTACGGCTTCTTCAACACGATCCCAGTCTCCATCGACGAGGCAGCCAGGATCGACGGGGCCGGCCACGCGCGGATCTTCTTCACCATCATCCTTCCGCTGGTCTCCCCGATCCTCGCGGTGGTCGCCCTGCTGTCCCTGGTCGCCACGCTCAGCGAGTTCGTCATCGCCTCGGTGCTGCTGCGGGATCCGGAGAAGCAGACCCTGGCGGTCGGCCTCTACCAGTTCATCTCGCAGGAGACCTCACAGAACTGGTCCGTCTTCGCCGCCGGAGCGGTCCTGGCGGCGATCATCCCGGTGGCCCTGTTTCTGGCGCTGCAGCGATACATCGTCTCGGGTCTGGTCGCAGGCAGCGTTAAGTGACGCCGGCCGGCGTCTACTAGGGTGGGTTTCGCCGTCCGGAGTGGGCGCGTGATCGTCGAGGAGACAACCATGAGCCCCAGCAGCCAGCGCATCGCCACAGTGTATGACCAGGTCATCGCGCGAAATCCTGGGGAGCTTGAGTTTCATCAGGCCGTCAAGGAGGTCTTCGACTCGCTGGGCCGGGTGCTCACGAAGTTCCCCGAATATGTTGAGGAATCGATCCTGGAACGGATCTGCGAGCCGGAGCGGCAGATCATCTTCCGCATCCCGTGGATCGATGACACCGGCCGGGTCCACATCAACCGCGGCTTCCGGGTGCAGTTCAACTCGGCTCTGGGTCCCTATAAGGGCGGGCTGCGCTTCGACCCCTCGGTCATGCTCGGCACGGTGAAGTTCCTCGGGTTCGAGCAGATCTTCAAGAACGCGCTGACCGGGCTGCCCATCGGGGGCGGCAAGGGCGGCAGCGACTTCAATCCCAAGGGCCGCAGCGACGGCGAGATCATGCGCTTCTGCCAGTCCTTCATGACCGAGGCCTACCGCCACATCGGCTCCTCAACCGATGTCCCGGCCGGCGACATCGGCGTCGGGCGCCGGGAGATCGGCTATCTCTTCGGCCAGTACAAGCGCATCGTGAACAGCTATGAGGCCGGGGTCATCACCGGAAAGGGAACCTCCTGGGGCGGATCCCTGGTGCGCACCGAGGCCACCGGCTACGGGACCGTGTTCTTCACCGAACACATGCTCGGCGCCACCGACCGAAGCCTGGACGGCTCGCGGGTGCTGGTCTCCGGATCCGGCAATGTCGCGTTCTACGCCATCGAGAAGATCCACGCCCTGGGCGGCCTCGTGGTGGGTGCCTCCGATTCCTCCGGTGCCGTCCATGACCCGAAGGGCATCGACCTGGAGCTGCTGCGCGAGATCAAGCAGGTCCAGCGCGGACGCATCAGTGACTACGCCGCCCACCGCGACACCGCCGAGTTCATCGCGGACAGGCCGGTATGGGCCGTCGCCGAGAAGCACGACGTCGATGTCGCGCTGCCCTGCGCGACGCAGAACGAGCTCGACGACGACGACGCGCAGCTCCTGCTCAAGGCCGGCGTCAAAGCGGTGGTCGAGGGCGCGAACATGCCCACCACGCCGGCAGCCATCGCTCGGCTCCGCGAGGCGGGGGCGCTCTTCGGACCAGGCAAGGCCGCCAACGCCGGTGGCGTGGCGACCTCGGCCCTGGAGATGCAGCAGAACTCGATCCGGGACTCCTGGACCTTCGAGTACACCGAGGCCCGGCTCGCGGAGATCATGGAGAACATCCACGCCCGCTGCGCCGGCACCGCCGATGAGTACGGGGTCCCCGGGGACTACGTCGCCGGCGCGAACATCGCGGGGTTCACCCAGGTGGCCGACGCGATGATCGCCCAGGGCGTCATCTGAGTCGTCCCCGAGTCCACTGGGCTCAGCCGGTGGTCACCGGCTCCAGCGCCTCGGTCTCGGCATCGGTGAACAGCCGGGAACGGATGAGGAACCGCTGGCCGGTAGGTCCTTCGATGCTGAATCCAGCGCCTCGGCCCGGTGCCACATCGATGGTGATGTGCGTGTGGGACCAGTACTGGAACTGGGCCTGGGAGATCCAGACCGGCACCGGCTCCGGGGTCCCAGGGTCCAGCCGGCCCAGCAGCACATCCGCTGGGCCGGTGAGGAAGGTCCCCTGGGTGAAGCACATCGGAGCCGATCCGTCACAGCAGCCTCCTGACTGATGAAACATCAGCGGCTGCCCGTGGCTGTCTCGCAGCCGGACCAGCAGCGCCGCGGCCGCATCGGTGACGGCGATCCGTGAAGTGCTCATCGCGTGATCATGCTCCTCTCCCCCTGCTCATTCCGCCTAGAAGAATCCCAGCTTGTCCTCGCTGTAGCTGACCAGCATGTTCTTGGTCTGCTGGTAGTGCGAGAGCATCATCAGGTGATTCTCTCGGCCGATCCCGGAGTTCTTATAGCCTCCGAAGGCGGCGTGGGCCGGGTACTGGTGGTAGCAGTTTGTCCAGACGCGTCCGGCCTGGATGTCCCGGCCGGCCCGGTAGGCGATGTTCGCCTCGCGGGACCAGACCCCGGCGCCCAGACCGTAGAGCGTGTCGTTGGCGATCTGGATGCCTTCGGCGTAGTCCTTGAACTCGGTGACCGAGACGACCGGACCGAAGATCTCCTCCTGAAAGACCCGCATGGAGTTCTGGCCCTTGAAGATGGTCGGCTCCACGTAGTAGCCCTCTGAGAGGTCCCCACCCAGGTCCACCCGGTTTCCACCGGTGAGGACCTCCGCGCCCTCCTGCTGACCGATGTCGATGTAGCTGAGGATCTTCTCCAGCTGGTCGTTGCTGGCCTGGGCGCCGACCTGGGTGTCGGTGTCCAGCGGGTTTCCCTGCTTGACCAGCTTGGTCCGCGCCACGGCCTTCTCGAGGAACTCGTCGTAGATGCTGGACTGGATCAGCGCACGCGAGGGGCAGGTGCAGACCTCGCCCTGGTTCAGCGCGAACATGGTGAAGCCCTCGAGCGCCTTGTCATAGAAGGCGTCATCGACTCGGGCGACGTCTTCGAAGAAGAGGTTCGGGCTCTTGCCGCCGAGCTCCAGGGTCATCGGGATGAGGTTCTGTGAGGCGTACTGCATGATCAGTCGCCCGGTGGTGGTCTCACCGGTGAAGGCGATCTTGCGGATCCGTGGGCTGGAGGCCAGCGGGGCGCCGGCCTCGGCGCCGAAGCCGTTGACCACATTGAGCACCCCGGCCGGCAGCAGGTCTCCGATGACCTCCATCAGCACCAGGATCGAGGCGGGGGTCTGCTCTGCGGGCTTGAGCACCACGGCGTTGCCTGCCGAGAGCGCCGGCGCCAGCTTCCACACCGCCATCAGGATCGGGAAGTTCCACGGAATGATCTGCCCCACCACGCCGAGCGGCTCGTTGAAGTGGTAGGCCACCGTGTCGGTGTCGATCTCGCTGATCCCGCTCTCCTGGGCCCGGATCGCACCGGCGAAGTAGCGGAAGTGATCCACGGCCAGCGGCAGGTCCGCCGCGAGAGTCTCTCGCACCGGCTTGCCGTTCTCCCAGGTCTCGGCGACCGCCAGCATCTCGAGGTTCTCCTCGATCCGGTCTGCGATCTTGTTCAGCACCACGGCCCGCTCGGCCACCGAGGTCTTGCCCCAGGCGGGCGCGGCGCGGTGGGCGGCGTCGAGGGCCAGGTCGATGTCTTCGGCCTTGGAGCGGGGAATCTCGGTGAAGCTCTTGCCTGTGAGCGGAGAGGGATTCTCGAAATACTCGCCACCCACCGGCGGGACCCACTCTCCGCCGATGTAGTTCTCGTAGCGGGACTTGTAGCTCATCAGTGCCCCGTCGGAGCCGGGCTGTGCATAGATGGTCATGTCGGGTTCCTTCCCATGTCGCTGCGCCTTGCGATCCGCTCCGAGTTCCGAAGATTCACGGCCGACGCTGTGATGTGCCTCACATGCACCCAGCGTAGAACTATCCAGGTTGCAGGACAGTTGCATGGTTAGACTGTGGGCCAGCACACATTCACCTATGGTGCGCCGTGCTGCCCCGCAGCCCCCGCGCACGCCAGGAGCGTCGAAGGAGTGCCATGGAGGCTCTGCCCACCGAACCGAAGACCTGGACCGCACTGCCGCACGCGCTGCGCGAGTCCTGGCTGCGTTCCGCCGGGGGCGTGCGAGACCCGATCAGCGCACTGCCTCCCATCGAGCTCGACGATGTCCAGCTGCGCGAGTATCGGCAGCACCACCCGCTGCGGCTGGTGCTGCCGGTGCTGAAGCGCCTGCTGATCGAACCCGCGACCGAGGCCGGGCTCATCGTGGCGATCGGAGACGCGGCAGGACGACTCCTCTGGGTGGAAGGGGCACGCGAGACGCTGCGCCAGGCGGAGCGCTCCGCCTTCCAGCCAGGTGCGAACTGGTCCGAGACGGCCATCGGCACCTCGGCTCCGGGCCTCGCACTGGCCACCGGCCGCGGCGCCCAGGTGCATCGGGAGCAGCATTTCTCCTACACCGCACACCGGTTCTCCTGTTCAGCGGTGCCGGTGCGCGACCCGGCCACCGGACTAATGCTGGGCGTGGTGGACCTGACCGGGGACGCGCAGGCCGTCGCGGTACATTCGCTGCCGCTGCTGCTCGCCGCGGTCTCCGCGGCTGAGGCGGAGCTGAAGCTTCGACCAGCCGCCACCACCCAGGCCACACTGACCACACTCGGAGCAGGCCCGGCCGTGTTGGGCACCTCCGATGCGCAGCAGCAGCTGGGTCTGCGTCACGCGGAGATCCTCTTCCTGCTGGGATGGCAGGCGGATCGCGGTGCCGAGCGCGGACTCACCGCTGAGGAGCTCGCCGAGCTGCTCTACGGTGAGGCCCACCACGAGGTCGCGGTCCGCGCCGAACTGGTCCGACTTCGCCGGCTTCTCGCTCAGCACCGCTCCCCCAGCATCGACCTGCTCTCCCGCCCCTACCGGCTCAGCGCCCCCGTGCAGCTGGACGCCCGCGACGCCTGCGCGGCCCTGACCGCCGGTGACCGACAGAGGGCTCTGGACCTCTACCGGGGCGAGCTGCTGCCGGGAAGCGAAGCTCCGGGAGTCCTGCGGATCCGCCGGGAGCTCTCGGCGCTGCTGCGTGAGGCGGTGCTCTCCGACGGCTCCGCTGAGGATCTGTGGCGTTATCTGCAGCTCCCCGAGGCGGCCGAGGACTCGGACGCGATCCGGACCGCACTGCGCATGATGCCTCCAGAGTCCCCTCGCCGCGCCGCCCTGGTGGCACGGAGCACACTCTAGAAGCACGCCCTTGCCGCGGGCGTCGCACCCGGCGTCGTAGACTCCTCAGACATGTCCGCATTCGCCGTGGGTCCCGCCGGAGCAGACCTCCCCCAGCATCTCCGGCCCTATACCGTGCTGCGCCCGACCGCAGAGATCACTCATGAGATCGAGCGTCGACGCTCACTGTTCCGCACACACCTGCGCCGAGCCGACAGTGCAGAGGCGGCACAGTCCTGGGTCGAGCAGCTGCGCAAGGCCCACCCCGGCGCACGGCACCACTGCAGCGCCTGGGTCATCGGCGCCGACCGGCTGATTCAGCGCGCACTCGACGACGGCGAGCCCTCCGGCACCGCAGGGGCCCCGATCCTGGCGGCGCTGCTGAAGTCTGAGATGCCCGGTGGAGACGCCGACCTCAGTGATGTCGTGGCCGTGGTGCTGCGCTGGTTCGGCGGAACCCTGCTCGGACCCGGCGGACTGGTCAGCGCCTACTCCGACTCGGTGACCGGCGCCCTGACCAGCGCTCGCGAGCAGGGTCAGCTCCGGCGCAGGGAACACATGCGCCTCTTCGACGTGCAGGCGCCCATCACAGAGGCGGGCCGCTGGGAGAATGAGCTGCGCGCCGCCGGCACGCTGGTGACGGCGACTGACTACAGCGCAGACGGCGCCCAGGCACGGATCAGGCTCTCGGTGCCCGACACCGACGCGCAGATCGCCGATCTGCACCGGAGGGTCGCCTCGCTCAGTGCCGGAGCGGCGACCCCGGAGGCGGCCGGTCAGCGGTGGGTCGACCAGGCGGGTCCGCGCTGAGGTCCACGTCCGCGCAGGGATCCAACCGCGCGCGGCCTGTCACGTGGGAGCTGAGCATGCAGCCCAGCGGCTCAGGTGTCGAAGACCGTGGAGGCTGACTGGCGTCCGACCGTGGCCACCAGCTCCTCAGCGAGAACTCGGAGCTTCATATTGCGGTGGCTCGAGGCCTTGCGAAGGATCTCGAAGGCCTGATCCTGGTTGCAGCGGTTCTGCGCCATGACCACACCGATGGCGATGTCGATCGCGGTGCGCGACTCCATGGCGGCCTGGAGATGCTCGACGTTCTCCGAGTACGCCGCGAGGCGCAGAGCGATCACGCCGACCTTGGAGGCGAGCCCGGCGTAGCGCCGGGCGGCCTCGATCTCGGCCGGACCGAATGCCTCGGGCGTGCTGGTGTAGAGGTTCATCGCTGCGGCGGACTCTGACTGCAGGGTCAGCGGCAGGGCGAGCACGCTGCGCATGCCGAACTCCCGCACAGCTGCCATGTAGCCGGGCCAGCGTCGCTCGGAGTGCACATCGGCGACACTGATCACGGTATCGGTCCGTTGGGCCTCCAGGCAGGGTCCCTCGTCGAAGCCGGCCTGGACCTCATCCAGGCGTGCCGCCTCCGGGCTGCTGGCCGCGACCACGACGTTGCGTTTGGACCGGTCAAGAATGATGCTGCACAGCACCGGCTGCGTCCCGCTGAACCGCTCGGCGGACACCTGGGCAAGTCCCTGCAGAAAGCTTGAGATGTCGCTGTCCTGCTGGATCAACATCTGCAGATCGGCCGAGACGTCACGATCCGCGGCGTCGGTGTCGATCGCATCAAGGACGGCGTCGTCGGCAGTGTCGGTGTCCAGGAACTGTTCGCTCAGCTTGGACTCTGTGCTCATCGTGATCTCCGCTCCGAACGTGGGCGCCGCCCTCAGCGACGGCACAAGTTTACTTGAATGTTTGAGCGTCGTCTGCTCTGTCCAGAGCTGATTATCGGCGGGTTCCCGGGAGTGTGGTCTGTGGTTACACTGGAATTGAGTTCAGCAGGGGGCTCATCACATCACTCTTAGGAGCAGACATGATCCGCCCACTGCTAGGCGCGCCGCACGGCTTCGCGGTTTCCGCATTGAACGCCCGCCACACACCGGTTGCTTCGGGGTCAGAGACGGAACGCGACTACCCCCAGAGGAGCGTGGCGATGACCGACATCGGAGACATCATGGCACCCCTAGGTGCCACCATATTGGGCACACGGTCACTGGCCGATGCCGCTCAGGTTCTCGAGGAATCCGACCCGGCAGTGGTGTTGAACCTCTCGTACCGGGCCATCGGACTCATCACCTGCGCGGATCTCAATGCCGTGCGGCAGCAAGACCCGCAGGGCTGGTCGAAGCGGCGCTGTGCCGGTCTGGTCCGGACATCCGATCAGCCCGTCCAGCGCAGAACTCCGATCCGTGAGCTGCTGGTCAGTGCCGCCCTCGACACCACGAGACCGCTGCTGGTGATGGATCAGGACCAGCCGGCCGGGATCCTGATGCCCGAGAGCATCGACGCCTGGCGGCGAGACAGCCAGTCCATCAGGGCCGGGAGGATCAGCCCATCAACGGAGACCCGATGAAGGGGTCGATCCAGAGCCCGATGAACAGCAGGGTGAGGTAGAGGATCGAGAGGTGGAAGACCTTCATGGCCTTCTTGTCCGTGAGGGTGCCGTTCTCGGCCTGCCGGTGCAGCACATGCGCCTCGTAGATGAACCAGGCCCCCGAGGCCAGCGCGAAGGCGGTGTAGGTGATGCCGGCCCAGCCCATCGGGATCAGCAGCAGCGAACACATCACGGTCGCCCAGGCGTAGAGCACCACCTGCACTGAGACGGTCTTTGCGGTGGCGACGGCGCCGAGCATGGGCACATGCGCGGTCTGGTAGTCGGTCCGGTACTTCATCGACAACGGCCAGTAGTGCGGCGGGGTCCAGAGGAAGATGATCACGAACAGCACCACCGCGGGCCATTCGAGCGTCTCGCGAACGGCGGCCCAGGCGATGACCACAGGGAAGCACCCCGCGATGCCGCCCCAGATGATGTTCTGCTCGGTGCGGCGCTTGAGGATGATCGTGTAGACCACGACGTAGAAGAAGATCGCCGCTGCGCCGAGTCCTGCGGCCAGCGGATTGGTGCCGAACCAGAGGACCGCGATCGCGGCGGCACCCAGCACCGAGGCGAAGATGAGCGCCTCGCGGGGGCTGAGCTCGCCGGTGACCAGCGGACGCTTCTTGGTCCGGTTCATCAGCTTGTCCATATCGCGATCGATATAGCAGTTGAACGCTCCGGCGGATCCGGCAGCCATGGCGCCGCCGACCAGCGTGGCCAGCGCCAGCCAGAAATCGGGGACGCCCTGCTGCGCGAAGAACATGGTGGGCAGGGTGGTGACCAGCAGCAGCTCGATGACGCGCGGCTTGGTCAGGGACCAATAGGCGGCCACCTTGCGTCGCCATTGAGGCTGCGAAGCCTCCGCGCCTGGGGCAGCAGAAGCTGCTCGGGCTGCGGAATCGCCGGTTGGGGCGACAGAAGTCTGTTGGGTCACGTCTCAGCTCACATGGGGTCGAGGTGCACTCGTCGTCGTCGTTCAGTGTACCGGTCGCGAAAGAGGTCAGGAGGGTCGACCGGCCTGTTCGACGAATTATTTCTACATGCGGTAGAAGTAGCGGCGGCGTGGCGCGGCCCGGCGGTGCGAGTCCTCGCCGTGCGGCCTCGGACTCAGGCGTCGATGCGGCCTCGGTCCAGCGCCTGGGACCCTTCGATGATGAAGTCCTTGCGGGGCGCGACCACCGAACCCATGAGCAGATCGAACACCCGTTCGGCTGCTTCGGCGTCCTGGACCCGGATTCGACGCAGCGCACGGTGCTGTGGGTCCATGGTCGTCTCGGAGAGCTGGTCGGCGTCCATCTCGCCGAGACCCTTGTACCGCTGGATCGGCTCCTTGTAGTTCAGCCCGTCCTGTTCCAGCTGGGCAAGGAGCCGATTCAGCTCCGCCTCGGAGTAGGTGTACCTGACCTCGTTCGCCCTGCGGCCCTGGTGGATGATCTCCACCCGGTGCAGCGGGGGCACCGCGGCGAAGACCCGACCGTCCTCGATCAGGGGGCGCATGTAGCGGAAGAACAGGGTCAGCAGCAGGGTGCGGATATGGGCGCCGTCGACGTCGGCATCGGTCATCAGCACGACCTTGCCGTAGCGGGCGGCGTCGAGGTCGAAGGACCGCCCGGAGCCTGCTCCGATGACCTGCAGCAGGGCGGCGCACTCGGTGTTCGAGAGCATGTCCGCCACCGAGGCCTTCTGGACGTTGAGGATCTTGCCTCGGATCGGCAGCAGCGCCTGGAAGTCGGAGGAGCGGGCCAGTTTCGCGGTGCCCAGGGCGGAGTCGCCCTCGACGATGAACAGCTCGGTCTCCGCCACGCCCTTGGAGCGGCACTCCACGAGTTTGGCCGGCATCGAGGAGGTCTCCAGCGCGTTCTTCCGACGCTGGGTCTCTTTGTGCATCCTTGCGGAGATGCGGGACTTCATCTCTGCGACGACCTTCTCCAGGACCGCGGTCGCCTGCTGCTTGTCACCCCGCTTGGTGGAGCTGAGCCGGGCCTCGAGCTCCTTGCTGACCACTTTGGAGACGATCTGGCGGGCCGCGGGTGTGCCGAGGATCTCCTTGGTCTGCCCCTCGAACTGGGGCTCTGCGATGCGCACGGTCACCACCGCGGTGAGTCCGGCCAGCACGTCGTCCTTCTCGAGCTTGTCGCTGCCAGCCTTGAGCTTGCGCGCATTCGACTCCACCGTCTTGCGCAGGGACTTCAGCAGCGCCTGTTCGAAACCGGTCAGGTGGGTGCCGCCCTTGGGAGTGGCGATGATGTTCACGAAGCTGCGCACGGTGGTGTCATACCCGATCCCCCAGCGCAGCGCGATGTCGACCTCGCAGTCGCGCTCCACGTCCTCCATGTGGCTGCGTCCGTCGGCGGCGAGCACCGGAATCCGTTCGGTGAACTTCCCATGCCCCTGGATGCGCCAGATGTCGGTGACCGAGGCATCGGCAGAGAGGTGATCGGCGAACTCGCTGATGCCGCCGTCGTACTGGAAGACCTCTTCCAGGGGCTCCGGGCCACGCTCGTCACGCACGGTGATGCGCAGTCCCGGCACCAGGAATGCCGTCTGCCGGGCGCGATTGGCGATCTCGATGTCGTTGAAGCCGGCGTCGGAGGTGAAGATCTGGCGATCGGACCAGTACCGGATGGTCGTTCCGGTGACCCCGCGCTTGGCCTTGCCGATGATGTCCAGCGGCGAGCCGTCCAGGGCGGGGGTGAACTCCGCGTCGGGGTCGGGGCGGGAACCGGAGAAGACTCCGGGCTCGCCGCGCCGGAAGGACAGCTGGTGGACCTTCCCGCCGCGGGTCACCTGGGCGTCCAGGCGAGCCGAGAGCGCGTTGACCACCGACGCCCCGACACCGTGGAGACCACCCACGGCGTTGTACGAGCCGCCGCCGAACTTGCCGCCGGCGTGGAGCTTGGTGAAGACCACTTCCAGGCCGGAGAGCCCGGTACGCGGTTCGATGTCCACCGGGATGCCGCGACCGTCGTCGCTGACCTCGACCGAATCGTCCGGGTACAGGGTGATGTTGATGGTGGAGGCGTGGCCGGCCAGAGCCTCGTCCACGGAGTTGTCGATGATCTCCCAGAGGCAGTGCATGAGTCCGCGCGAGTCGGTCGAGCCGATGTACATCCCGGGACGCTTGCGAACAGCTTCGAGACCTTCGAGCACCGACAGATGCCGGGCGTCATACTCCGAGCGCTTGGCCACGCAGTGTCCTCCTGTGGTGGGGGTGAATCAGTGTCATCGTAAGCGCGCGCGGCTCCGTGGCCGCGCAGAAGCGCCGCAGTCGGTACGCGCACAGCGAAAGCACGGCGGTTTCGGGGTGCTGCTGTGAATGAAACAGCCCGGTTCGTGGTTCTATTGAACACCAAGAGATCCCGGGTCGGGCCTTCCCGGCTGCGGGACCTCTGGAGAATAGACCTGAGGAGGCGAAGAGCATGACCGGCACAACTGGCACCGTGGAAAACCAGCCCACTACCTTGACTGCCCTTGACCGTTGCGACCGCTGCGGAGCACAGGCTTACGTGCGAGCGGCGCTCACATCCGGTGTTCTGCTCTTCTGCAATCACCACGGCCGGCAGGTCGAAGATTCGCTGCGACCAAAGACCGTCGAGTGGATCGATGAATCAGATCGGCTCGTGACTGCCAAGTAGCACGCAGCACCAGACGAAGAAGGGTGCGGCCCGGAGAAATCCGGGCCGCACCCTTCTTCTATGTCTGGCTCAGACTCAGTCGAGGTAGTCGCGCAGGACCTGCGAGCGGCTCGGGTGGCGAAGCTTCGACATGGTCTTGGACTCGATCTGACGGATGCGCTCGCGCGTCACGCCGTAGACCTTGCCGATCTCGTCGAGGGTCTTCGGCTGACCGTCGGTGAGACCGAATCGCATGGCCACCACGCCGGCTTCGCGCTCGGCGAGCGTGTCCAGCACCGAGTGCAGCTGCTCCTGGAGCAGGGTGAAGCTCACCGCGTCCGAGGGCACGACGGCTTCCGAGTCTTCGATGAGGTCACCGAACTCGGAGTCGCCGTCCTCGCCGAGCGGGGTGTGCAGCGAGATCGGCTCGCGGCCGTACTTCTGCACCTCGACGACCTTCTCCGGGGTCATGTCGAGTTCCTGCGCCAGCTCCTCCGGGGTGGGCTCACGGCCCAGGTCCTGGAGCATCTGGCGCTGCACGCGGGCAAGCTTGTTGATGACCTCCACCATGTGCACGGGGATGCGAATGGTGCGCGCCTGGTCCGCCATGGCGCGGGTGATCGCCTGGCGGATCCACCAGGTGGCGTAGGTCGAGAACTTGAAGCCCTTGGTGTAGTCGAACTTCTCCACTGCACGGATGAGTCCGAGGTTGCCCTCCTGGATCAGGTCCAGGAAGAGCATTCCGCGCCCGGTATACCGCTTGGCCAGGGAGACGACCAGACGAAGGTTGGCTTCCAGCAGGTGGTTCTTGGCGCGCTTGCCGTCGGCGACCACGAGCTCCAGGTCGCGGCGCAGCCGGCGGTCGGTGATCTTCTGCTTGGCCAGCTTGTGCTCGGCGAAGAGTCCGGCCTCGATGCGCAGCGCGAGGTCGACCTCCTGTTCGGCGTTCAGCAGTGCGACCTTGCCGATCTGCTTCAGGTAGTCCTTGACCGGGTCTGCGGTCGCGCCGGCGGAGACCACCTGGATCGCGGGGGCGTCGTCCTCATCGGCGTTGGAGATGACGAAGCCGCGACCCTTGGACTCCTCCTCCTCGCCCTCCTTGGCCTTCACGGAGGCCTCGGTGATGGCCTCAGGGTCTTCCCCATCGGCCACGGCCTTCGCGACGGCCTTCTCCAGGGCCGCGGTGGGGGCGGCCTTCTCCTCGGCATCCGCCTCGGCGAGGACCTCGTCGACCGGATCGGCGGCCTTCTTGCGGCCTCCGGTCTTCTTCGCGGGCGCTTTGGTGGTCGCGGCAGCGGCGCTCTTCTTCTCAGCCGCCGTCTTGGCCGCAGTGGACTTCGCGACGGTCGTCTTGGCTGCGGTCGTCTTAGCGGCCGGCGCCTTCTTCGCGGGAGCCTTGGCGGCTGAAGAGACGGGGCTCTTCTTCGCCGCGGTGGACTTCGCCGCGGTCGACTTGGCGGCGGTGCTGCGAGCTGCAGTGCTCTTCTTGGCGGGCGTCTTCTTCTCAGCCTCTGCAGCGGCCGTGTTCTCTTCGGTGGACTTGGACGCAGTAGTGGGCACGGTGACCTTCCGACTTAGACATATGGTGCAGATGCGATGAACTTGTCGGTCAACACACCTATGACCCTGTCAAGGCCATTGTAAAAATCATACTTGTCTGAGGAGCTGTCAACAGCCCCTCGGTGGGTATGATCCTACGATGGTTGCAGGGTCTCAATGCATCACAACATAGCTTGTTCCGCCCGCATTCCCAATCTGAGCGTCTTTTCCGGGTCAGTCGGCGCTCGGAACGGCGCTCCTTGCCCAGGACCAGCTGTGCTGCTTGACGCGGGCCCATAGACACACGCCCTTGAGCTGCATCAGTCGCTCGATGAGCCGGCTGAACTCGTTCTCGGGGAATTCCTGCAGGCACCGATCGATGAAGGATCCGGCTGCGCTGCCTCGGCCTCTGGCCCATTCGATCCACGCCATGAGGCACAGCAGGTTCTCCCGCTCGGCGGCTCGGGCATAGGGCACCAGGTCGCCGAGGACTGCTTCGAGCGCGTCGACGCGTTCCCAGTCGGGGCGAGAATGGGTCTCACCGAGGAAGGACGCGGCATAGCGCCGCAGCATGTGTTGTTCCGCGCTGTCCATGGGAGCCTCTTCGACGCCCTGCCGATGGCGCAGCCCGATGATGGCGTGATCGAGTCCCAGCGTGGCCAGCGGAATGAGCAGGTCCCGGTCGAACCCGGTGTGCAGCTGCCCGAGGAGCTCTCTGAGGCGCTCAGCGTCCGCTCTGAGCTCTTGGGGCGTGCGTGCCCGAGTGCCCTCCCGCGGCGCGGGGGCAGTGCGGGACGCGTGCTCACCTGCGTCCAGCTGCTGACACAGCGCGAGGTCCCAGGCTTCCAGCCGACGACGCAGCCTCCCTTCGTGACTCTGCGGCTCGTGCTGCCGCCGGGCTTCTCCGAGGAGGACTTCCAGCGCCGGGTCAGCGGCCGGCGCGCGCTCGAGAAACGAGACGGCCGCCTGGTCCATGGGCTGGGACTCCCGGCGGGAGGTGTGGCCGGGGAGACCTCCCAGCGTGGGAACCCGGAGATCCTCGATGCGGCGGCCCGGAAGGGCGTCGCCGCGTGGGTCTGCACCGAGCGGGTCGCGGACGTGGCCCGCGCAGACGAACCAGGCCTGGACGATCCGGACGCAGTACTCGGAGTCGAGCATGATCCGCAGCGCTTTCAGGCAGGAGCGCCACGCCTCGTCCTGGGTCGCAGAAGCAGGGCCGTCGCCGATCAGCACGACCAGGGCCGCCTCGGGTACCGGAGAGGATCCTTCCCCCGCCAGACAGTCGGCGATGAGCCGGGCGGAGCTGAAGGGTTCGCGCAGGGCCGGCGTCAGATCGATCCGCATGTGGCCACCGGTGTAGCCGTTGAGCAGCCCGATGACGACGAGGGACTCGCGCGGTAGCCTTCCGAAGGTGTGCCGCACCAGGGCCAGGCAGTCCCCCGGCTTCTGGATGTCGAGCGGACCCTGAGGAGGCGCTGGCCTGCCCTGAATCGAGCCGTCGAGCGGATGCTGTGCGTGGGTGTGTGCGTCCATGAAGCCAGCGTGATCGCATCACCCGGCAACCGAGCCGTGCAGCGGCTGGCTGTGGACGTCACCGCTGTCGGGGTCCAGCTGGCCGTCACTGGGGAAAACCCGGCACCCCGCCGGAGCCTCCGTCGGGCGCAGCCGCTATTCGCGGCGGTCGTGATCTTCCGGCTCGGTCTCGGGGCTCTCCGGGTGGTCCTCCGGGTGGTCCTCCGGGGCAGAGTCGACCGGATCGGAGTCCTGGGCGGCAGCCGGATCAGACTCCCCTGCGGGCTCAGACTCCCCTGCCGGACCCGTCGGGGACTCCCCGAGCAGACCCTCGATCGAGCCGGCGCGAGCGGCTTCGGCGTCGGCAGCTGGATCGTGATGGCGCAGATACGCCTCCACGGCGGCACCGAGCTCCTCAGCGTCGGGCACCGCGTCGTCGTCCTTGACCAGCAGCGACCGCTGCTGCGGGGTGGCGTACTCGTCGAAGTTGCGCTCGAGCCGGTCCACCATGCCTTGGATCTCAGAGTTCTGCTCCACCTGCCGGGAGATGTCCTGCTCCACCATCCGCGAGGACTCGCGCAGCTCGTCGGTGGGCAGCATCAGTTCCAGCGCCGCACCTGCGTATTCCAGAGCGGCCACCGCAGCATGCGGGAACCGTCCTCCGGCGAGGTAGTGCGGGACGTGCAGCGTATAGCCCACCACGTCGCGATCCGCCTCGGCGACGCGCAGCTCCAGGAACTGGCTCAGTCCAGCCTCGATCTGCGCACTGGGACCCCAGGTGGAGATGCCCTCGATGAGGTCCGTTCGGTTGCCATGGGCCGTCACTCCGATCGGACGGGTGTGCGGGGTCGGCAGCCCGAGCGCGTCCACCAGCACCACGAGCTTCACATCGAGGCGGTCCACGAGCTGCAGCACCGCAGAGGACACCCGTTCCCACTGGTAGTCGGGCTCGTCACCGGTCAGGAAGAGGAACGGTCGGCCCAGGGCGTCGCGCACCTCGTAGAGCTCCAACGAGGGCGCCTCGAAATTGCTGAACCGGTTGTCCGTGAAGGTGATCTGCGGGCGCCGGGACCGGTAGTCGAAGAGCTCATCGACGTCGAAGCTGGCAAGCCGCCGATGCGGCAGCGTGCCGAGCAGGGATTCGGAGACCTGCTCGCTGAGGCTGCCCGCATCGGTGTGGCCGGACCAGGACACCAGCAGGCTCAGCCGCTCTGCGGGCGGCTGGTCCGTGCGGAGCACCAGAGCGCCGCCTTCGGCGCTCACGCTGGACTCATGCCCGTCCTGGGCGCCGAGGTTGATGGAGGAGTTCGACTCATCATCTCCATCGGCTGCGGGATGGACATGCAGCAGATCCAGGGGGTCCTTCACCTGAGGGGTCCTCTTTCCGATATGGGGTGCGAGCCTCGTCGGTCACGCTGGTCGCAGCCGGGTCAGCTCAGTGAGTCGTATGTACAACAGGATGCCACCTGCGGGCATTCCCGCATGGAAGTTGGTTAGGATCGATGATCAAGAAGAACCAAGACGACCTATCCCGATTCCACCATCCCAGGAATCAGACAGGACCACTGTGATCCACGATTTCCAGCCCAGCCTCTCCGCCGTCTCCACCTCCGTCGAGAAGACCGACACCGACGCCCTCGTGCTCGGCGTCGCCAAGGGACCCCAGGGGCCGATCCTGCTCCCCAATCCGCTCGCCGACGATGCCGCCAAGGGCGTGGCGGACTCGCTCAAGGCGCTGGGCGCCACGGGCGCGGCGGATCAGCTGCTGCGCCTGCCGGGCATGGACGGCTTCGCGTCGGAGACGCTGGTGCTCATCGGGGTGGGGCCGCTGACCGGTGAGTCCACCGGCGGAATCACCCTTGAGGCGCTTCGCCGCGCCGCCGGCTCCGCAGTCCGCCAGCTCGGCAGCATCGGTTCCGTCGCCCTGGCGCTGCCCGCGGCCTCGGTGGAGCAGGTCGGAGCCATCGCCGAAGGTGCCGCGATAGGCGCGTACTCCTTCAACCACTTCCGCACCTCCGAGGAGTCCCGCTCGGCCACCCCGGTCAGCGACATCCAGGTGCTGACCGAGCTCAAGGACAAGCAGACCCGGCCCGCCATCGACCGGGCCGTCGTCGTCGGCTCCGCGGTGCGTGCCGCCCGCGACCTGGTCAACACTCCCCCGAGCCACCTCTACCCGGAGAGCTTCGCCGACGTCGTCTCCGAGCTCGGTGACCGGACCAAGGCCCCGGCTCAGCAGGGCGGCACCGCACGGGCCGCGAAGCTCAAGATCAAGGTCTGGGGTGAGAAGGAGCTCGCCCGCGACGGCTTCGGCGGCATCCTCGGCGTCGGCGCCGGGTCCTCCCGCAAGCCCCGCCTGGTCCGCATGGAACACTCCCCCGCCAAGCCGGTGGCGCACATCGCGCTGGTCGGCAAGGGCATCACCTTCGACTCGGGCGGGCTCTCGCTGAAGCCTGCCGCCGCGATGACCACGATGAAGCTGGACATGGGTGGTGCGGCCACGGTGGCCGCCGTCGTCCGGGCGGCCGCTGACCTCAACCTGCCGGTCAAGGTCACCGGCTGGCTGTGCCTGGCCGAGAACATGCCCTCCTCCACCGCCCAGCGCCCCGAGGACGTCATCACCATCCATGGCGGCAAGACCGTGGAGGTGCTCAACACCGACGCCGAGGGTCGCCTGGTCCTGGCCGATGGTCTCGTCGCGGCCTCCGCGGAGCAGCCCGACGCGATCATCGACGTGGCCACGCTCACCGGAGCGCAGATGATCGCCCTGGGCGTGCGCACCACCGGCGTGATGGGCAACGAGGAGCTCCGTGAAGCCCTTCTGATGGCCTCGAAGCAGGCCGGCGAGAGCCTCTGGCCGATGCCGATCCCCGAGGAGGCGCGCTCCGGATTCGACTCCGAGGTGGCCGATCTCACCAACCTCGGCGACCGCTTCGGCGGCATGATGAATGCGGCCGCCTTCCTGCGCGAGTTCGTCGGTGACCGCGCCGGCGCCGCCACCGACCCGCTGGACCCCGAGACCACGCGCATCCCGTGGGCCCACCTGGACATCGCAGGTCCGGCGTTCAATGAGAAGGGCGCCTACGGGTACACCCCGAAATCGGGCACCGGCGTGATGGTCCGCACACTGATCAGCTACCTCGAAGGCCTGAGCCGCTGATCCAGTGGCTGATGCCTGCGCACAAGCGATAGGCTGAACGCAGTGAACACCTGGGAGAGGCTCCTGGGCGGGCCTGATCGCCCGCCGAGGGCCTCTCTCAGACCGAACAATGATCTTCACGTCTCACTCAATGCAAGGGAGCAATGACCGTGGCCGACCAGCCTCAGGAATTCGACGTACTCGTCCTCGGAGGGGGCAGCGCAGGCTATGCCGCTGCGCTTCGCTCAGTCCAGCACGGACTCACCGTGGGCCTCATCGAGAAGGACAAGCTCGGCGGCACCTGCCTGCACTGGGGCTGCATCCCGACCAAGGCGTACCTGCACTCCGCCGAGCTCGCCGATGAGGCGCGGACCTCGGAGAAGTACGGCGTGAAGATGAACTTCGAAGGCGTGGACATGGCCAAGGTCCGCGAGTACAAGGACGGCATCGTCGCCGGCAAGTACAAGGGTCTGACCGGACTGCTGAAGATGCGCAAGGTCACTGTCATCTCCGGTGAGGGCAAGCTGGTCTCGGAGAACGAGATCGAGGTCGACGGCACCCGCTACACCGGCAAGAACATCGTGCTGGCCACCGGCTCGACCTCGAAGACCTTCGGTCTGCCGCTGAGCAAGAAGATCATCACCTCCACCGAGGCCCTCGAGCTGGACTACACCCCGAAGTCGGCGATCGTGCTCGGCGGCGGCGTGATCGGCTGCGAGTTCGCCTCCGCCTGGACCTCCTTCGGCACCGAGGTCACCATCATCGAGGGTCTGCCCTCGCTGGTGCCCAATGAGGACCCGGCGATCGTCAAGCAGCTCGAGCGGACCTTCAAGAAGCGCGGCATCACGTTCAACACCGGCACCTTCTTCAACGAGGTCAAAGAGACCGACGACGGCGTCAAGGTCACCCTGGAAGGCGGCAAGACCTTCGAGGCCGAGATCTGCCTGGTCGCCGTGGGTCGCGGACCCGTCACCGAGGGCTTCGGCTTCGAGGACGCCGGCATCACCCTGGACCGCGGCTTCGTCATCACCGACGAGCGGCTGCACACCGGAGTCGGCAACATCTACGCGATCGGCGACATCGTCCCGGGTCTTCAGCTGGCGCACCGCGGCTACCAGCAGGGCATCTTCGTCGCCGAGGAGATCGCCGGCAACAACCCCGTGATCGTCGAGGACATCAACATCCCCAAGGTGACCTACTGCGAGCCGGAGATCATGTCCGTGGGCTACACCCAGCCCGCCGCCGAGGAGAAGTACGGCAAGGACCAGATCGAGATCACCGAGTACAACCTCGCGGGCAACGGCAAGTCCTCCATCCTGGGCACCGGCGGCCTGATCAAGATGGTCGGCGTCAAGGGCGGCCCGATCGTCGGAGTCCACGGCATCGGCACCCGGATCGGCGAGCAGGTGGGCGAGGCCCAGCTGATCGTGAACTGGGAGGCCTACCCGGAGGACGTCGCTACCCTGCTCCACGCACACCCCACGCAGAACGAAGCCATGGGCGAGGCTGCGATGGCGCTGTTCGGCCACCCGCTGCACGGCTGACCCGCGTCTCCCGGACGCCCGGGAGCCCTTCCAGAACTGCCCGTAGAGATAAATGTTCCAGCCGTGAGGCTGTGTCGAATTTTGAGAGTAGGAGTCGGACACCATGTCTGAAACCGTTAACCTTCCAGCCCTGGGTGAGTCAGTCACCGAGGGCACCGTGACCCGCTGGCTCGTCGAGGTCGGTGACACCGTCGAGGTCGACCAGCCGCTGCTGGAGGTCTCCACCGACAAGGTCGACACCGAGGTCCCCTCCCCGGCCGCCGGCACCATCGAGGAGCTCCTCGTCGCCGAGGACGAGACCATCGAAGTGGGTGCCCCGCTGGTCAGGATCGGTGACGGGTCCGGCTCCGGCGACTCCGGCTCCTCGGACGACTCCGCCGAGGAGTCCGCCGAGCCTGAGCAGTCCGAGCCTGAGCCCTCGGGCGACGGAGGGTCCGGGTCCGAAGCCGAAGAGGCAGAGGATGCCGCGACAGAGGCCGCGCAGCCCGAGGCCACCGAGCAGGCCGCGCAGGAGAACACCTCCGAGGAGAGCTCTTCGGACTCCTCTTCAGAGTCCTCCGACGGCGGCGAGACCCAGGAGATCACTCTTCCGGCTCTCGGCGAGTCCGTCACCGAGGGCACCGTGACCCGCTGGCTCGTCGAGGTCGGCGACACCGTCGAGGTCGATCAGCCGCTGCTGGAGGTCTCGACCGACAAGGTCGACACCGAGGTCCCCTCCCCCGTGGCAGGCACCATCCAGGAGATCAAGGTCTCCGAGGACGAGACCATCGAGGTCGGCGCCGTGCTCGCCCTCATCGGCTCAGGCTCAGGCTCAGGCTCAGGCTCAGGCGGATCATCCGCCGACGCCGAGCAGGAGCAGGACGCTGAGGCGGAGGAGAAGGCAGCCGAGCCGGCCACCGAGGAATCGACGCCGAAGCAGGCTGAACCCGAGCAGTCCGAGCCGGAGCAGGAGCCCGCTCCCGAGGAGCGCACCGCGAAGGACGCGCCGGCTGAGAGCGAGCCGAAGACCGAGTCGAAGTCTGAGCCGAAGGCAGAGTCCTCGGACTCCTCCGCCGAGGGTTACGTGACCCCGCTGGTGCGCCGCCTGGCCAAGAACGAGGGCGTGGACCTGGCCGATGTCAAGGGCACCGGGGTCGGTGGGCGCATCCGCAAGCAGGACGTGGTCGACGCCGCCGAGGCGAGCAAGTCCCAGGCTCAGTCTGAAGCCCCTGCCGAGGCTCCCGCGACCGCGAAGACTGCACCCAAGGTCGAGGTGGACACCAGCAAGCGCGGCTCCTCCGAGAAGGCACCGCGGATCCGCCAGGTGATCGCCCAGCGGATGAACGAGTCGCTGGACATCTCCGCGCAGCTGACCCAGGTCCACGAGGTCGACATGACCCGCATCGTGAACCTGCGCGCCAAGGCGAAGGCCTCCTTCAAGGCGCAGAACGGTGTGAACCTCACCTACCTGCCCTTCATCGGCACCGCAGTCACCGAGGCGCTCAAGCAGCACCCGAAGCTCAACGCCGAATACGACGAGGCCAACCAGCAGATCACCTACCACGACAGCGAGCACCTGGCCCTGGCGGTCGACACCGATAAGGGCCTCCTGGTGCCGGTGATCAACGACGCCGGAGATCTCAGCATCGCCGGACTGTCCAAGAAGATCGCCGATGTGGCCGAGCGGACCCGTCAGTCCAAGATCGGCCCGGGTGAACTCTCCGGAGGCACCTTCACGATCACGAACTTCGGTTCCGTCGGGGCCCTGTTCGACACGCCGATCATCAACCAGCCGCAGGTCGCCATCCTGGGCACCGGAACGATCGTGAAGCGCCCGATGGTCGTCACCGACGCCGACGGCAACGAGTCCATCGGCATCCGGCACATGATGTACCTCTCGCTGACCTACGATCACCGCCTGGTCGACGGAGCAGACGCCGGTCGCTTCATGCAGACGCTGAAGGCTCGCCTGGAAGAAGGCAACTTCGAAGCCCAGCTGGGACTCTAGAGACCGGCAGACGCTCAGGCGAGGACTCTCAGGAGTCGGAGCCTGAGCCGGGCGGCTCGGCCGCCTCGAACCTCGCTACGCAGAACAGGGCTCGTCCATCCGGGCGAGCCCTGTTCTGCGTCTGGCCCGGCTCCGCCACCGATGCCACATCGTCCTCGGTGGCAGCGTCATCCTCCGGCGGAGCTGAGCTCACGAACGGCGTGCAGCAGCCACTTCCCGTCCTGCCGGTGCAGCACCAGCACCACCTCCTGGGATTCCGGAGCGCCGGTCTCCAGCCCAGTGGCCGTCACCGAGGCGCGCAGCTCGGCGACCCGCTGTGTCTGCCGGTCGAGGCCCTGGACCTGCCGATCGGATCCGCTTGGGTCCCGCTCCTCCCTGACGCTGATCTCCAGCGGCGCGCCCTGGTAGGTCAGCCCGCGCTCGGTGAAACCCTCGATGAGTGCCAGCTCAGCCGTTCGGGCCGGGCTCCCTGCTGCGGTGTAGCGCTGCACCTGCTCCCGCGAGACCTCGCGCAGCGCCTGGGTCCGCAGGGCCGCGAGGCCCTCCGCAGCCTGCACCGGGTCCCGGTGGTGCAGCAGCTGCCAGGGGCGCGGGTCCTCCGGAAGGGAGTCCTCGGACCCGCTCTCGTCGCTCTGCTCCTGAGCGGGCTGCGCGGTCAGCGAGGCCGGGGCGGGCGTCGTCGTCGGGGTGGGGGTCAAGATGCCCGCCGAGAGCCAGAGCCCGGCGAACACCAGGGCCGCCAGAGCGACCGCTCCGAACCTGGGCGCCCAGCGCCGGCGGCCGGTGTCGGAGCCGTGCAGGGTGGGCAGCTCGGGCACCACCTCTTCGTGCACATGCGGTGACAGGTCCAGGGCGGCAGGTGCTGCGCAGCGAAAGAGCTCGACCGCGAAGTCCTCCGCACTCGGGCGCAGCCGCGGATCGCCGTGGAGTGCCGACTCCAGCAGCAGCGTGATGGACTCAGGCAGCTCCGGGCGCAGACTCCGCAGCGGTGCCCGCCGACGGCCCCGAGCGGGCACCGACCCGGTCAGCGCGAACCATGCGACGGCAGCAAGGGAATACACGTCGGCCTCCGGGGCCAGCCCAGCGCGGGCTTCTCGCCGCGTAGCCGAATCCGCGCCCTGAGGCAGTCGACCCTCCAACTCTCGTTCTGGGGCGGCGAACCCCGGAGTCCCGGTGTCGGAGCGCGGCGTCCCGAGGATCACGGCGTCTGCGAGATCACCCAGCGCAGGCTTGCCGTCGGCGGCCAGCAGAATGTTCCCCGGTGAGACGTCCCCATGGGCGACTCCGCCCTGATGCAGCGCCCCCAGGGCGGTCGCGATGGGAGTCAGCACGGTGACGACCTCTCCGAGGCTGACACTGCCGACGCTGCCCAGCAGCCCGGCGAGTGATCCGGCGCTGTAGGGCTCGAGCATCAGCCCTAGCCCCTGGGAGGTCTCCAGGGCTCCATAGGCGCGGACCAGATGACCATGACGCAGCATGTCCAGCGCCTGAAGCTCGGCCGCGACAGTGTGCAGGGGCGGACGCCCGGCTGAATGCGCGCGGGGGACCTTCAGGGCGAAGGCCGCCGGCGGGAAGCCGTCGACGAGCTGCCAGTCGGGTTCCGCGGGAGAATCCCACCACACCAGCCAGACCAGGGCGCTGCTGCCCACCCCGAGCAGCCGTTCCACCGTGATGCCTCGGGCCGCCGGAGGGTCCCAGCCTCCGGTCCCCGAAGCGTCGAAGCCGCGCGCGAACCGCTCCAGCGGCTCGGCCCGATCAGGGGCGGGCCCCGTGATGCCCCCGGTGGTGCCCCGGGTGATGTCACCGTCCATGACACCCATTCTGACCGCCCGCAGACCCCGCCCATGGGTTATCCACAGGTCATCTGCGGCCGCAGTTCCCGCAGCGCGGCCCGATCGGTTTAGGCTGGTGTCATGGAGCTCTCATTCACGAAGCTGGGGTTCGACCCGCAGCTCCTCGACTACTCCGAGACGCTCAGTCTCCAGCGGCGGCTGCACACCGCGGTGCAGCAGGGCTCGGCGCCCTCCACCGTGTTGCTGCTCGAGCACGCCGACGTCTACACCGCCGGCCGTCGCACCGAACCTGCGGACCTCCCTGAAGACGGCACCCCGGTGGTGGATGTGGATCGCGGCGGCAAGATCACCTGGCACGGGCGCGGCCAGCTCGTCGGCTACCCGATCCTGCACCTGCGCGATCGATCCCTGGTCAAGGACTATGTCTGCGTGCTGGAGAAGACGCTGATCCGGATCCTCGCAACGGACTTCGGCATCACCGGCACCCAGGTGCCCGGACGATCCGGGGTCTGGATCACCTCAGACGGCCCCGACCGGAAGATCGCCGCCATCGGTCTGCGCGTGCACCGCTCGGTGACCATGCACGGGTTCGCCCTGAACTGCTCAAACGACCTCGCGCCCTTCGAGAACATCATCGCCTGCGGGATCACCGACGCGAAGACCACCAGCATCAGCGCCGAGCTGGGCTACGAGGTCACCCCCGAACAGGTGGCCGACCGGGTCACCGAGGAGCTGCGCCGCGCGCTGCCTCCGCTGCTGCACCGCCACGACGACGACGCGCCCGCCCTTGCCGGAACCACCGGCCACGGCGCAGACCAGGGCACCTGTGAGATGTCCCGAACTACAGAAGGAGCACCACAGTGACTGTGGCACCTGAAGGCCGACGCATGCTGCGCGTCGAAGCACGCAACGCCTCGATCCCCGTGGAGCGCAAGCCCGAGTGGATGCGCACCAAGGTCAAGATCGGCACCGAGTTCACCGAGATGAAGAAGCGGGTCGGAGAGAAGGGCCTGAACACCGTCTGCGAGGAAGCAGGATGTCCCAACATCTTCGAATGCTGGGAGGACCGCGAGGCCACCTTCCTCATCGGCGGCTCCGCCTGCACCCGACGCTGCGACTTCTGCGAGATCGACACCGGCCGCCCCGGCGCCGTGGACGAGTCCGAGCCGCTGCAGGTGGCCCAGTCGGTGAATGAGATGCAGCTGCGCTACGCGACCGTCACCGGCGTCGCCCGCGATGACCTCCCCGACGAGGGCGTCTGGCTCTACGCCGAGACCATCCGGAAGATCCACGAGCTCAACCCCGGCACCGGAGTGGAGATCCTGATCCCCGACTTCTCCGGACGCGAGGAGAACATCGCCGGAATCTGCGAGGCCGCCCCGGAGGTGTTCGCGCACAACGTCGAGACGGTTCCGCGGATCTTCCGCCGGATCCGCCCGGCGTTCCGCTACGAACGTTCCCTGGACGTGCTCACCCAGGGACGCAGCCACGGCATGATCACCAAGTCCAACCTGATCCTGGGCATGGGCGAGACCCGTGAGGAGGTCTCCGAAGCTCTGCGCGACCTCCACGACGCCGGCTGTGACCTGCTCACCATCACCCAGTACCTGCGGCCCACCCCTCGGCACCTCCCGGTGGATCGCTGGGTCAAGCCCCAGGAGTTCCTGGACATCTCCCAGGAGGCCGAAGAGATCGGATTCCTGGGTGTGATGTCGGGGCCGCTGGTGCGCTCCTCCTACCGCGCCGGGTCCCTCTGGGCCAAGGCGATGCAGAAGAAGGGCTTGGAGATTCCCGCCGCACTGGCACACATCGAACCTTCCGGGGCGACCAAGCAGGAGGCCGCCACGCTGGTCGCCGCAGGCTACTGAGCCTGCGGTAGACTGAGATCACTATGGCACCAGCAGACTCCACACCTCCCAAGGCTTCCTCCAAGGCAGAGGCAAAGGCCGCGCTCAAGAACCTCAAGGCCGAGCAGAAGGCTGAACAGCGGGACCGCAAGGCCCGCAAGAAGGCCAATAAGCAGGAAGGCTTCTTCGCGCGGATCAAGCAGGTCTTCACCATGACCCGCTCCTATGACCCGAACATCGGGTGGTGGATGGCATTGGCCTTCTTCGCCACCCTCGGCGTGTTCTTCCTCCTCTTCACCCTGCTGATGAACTGGGTCACCGGTCTGCTGATCGGTCTGCCCTTCGGCCTGCTGGCCGCGATGATCGTGATGAACCGACGAGCCGAGAAGGCAGCCTTCTCCCGCATCGAGGGCCGTCCGGGTGCCGCCGCCGCCGCGCTGAGCACGCTCAAGCGCGGCTGGATCGTCACCGAGGAGCCGGTCGCGATGGACCCGAAGACGCAGGACGCGATCTTCCGGGTGCTCGGCAAGCCAGGCCTGGTGCTCGTCACCGAGGGACCCGCCGGCCGGGTGAACAAGCTGGTCGAGAAGACCCGCAAGCGGTTCAGCCCGATCCTTCGGGACACCGGCGTGCCGATCCACATCATCCAGTCCGGACGCGGGGACCAGCAGGTCCCGCTGCAGAAGCTGGCCAAGACGATCAAGAAGCTCGACAAGAAGCTCACCAAGCACGAGGTCAACGCGGTGGACCGCCGGCTCACCGCACTGCCGATCTCCCGGCCGCCGATCCCCAAGGGCGTCGACCCCTACCGCACCCGCCCCGACCGCAAGGCGCTGCGCGGCTAGCTCCGGCGACGGCTGATACACCCTCCCAGAACCCCGATCATCCCCGTGATGATTGGGGTTCTGTCATCCCCGGTGCTAGGCTGTTGTGCTGTCTGGCAGGCTTCGCACCTCTGAAGAAGATCCCTGCACACAGGCTCCCCGCAGAACTCTGATGGGGTCCGCGTGTGCCGGTGCGATGTCGCAGTGCAGTGAGCCTTCGGCGGCTCACACTCTCCGAACCACGGATCGCGGAGGCCAGGTACCTGATCGTTTGTCGCGGTCAGGAATAAACATCATTCGCCGACAAGACAGGAAGGCAGTCAATGCCCACATCACCATTGCGCAGTCGTCGTACTGTGAAAGCATCGCGTGCCCTCGGCATCGCGCTGACCCCCAAGGCCCAGAAGTACCTGGATCGCCGCCCCTACGGCCCCGGCCAGCACGGCCGGACCCGGCGTCGCACCGATTCCGACTACGCGGTGCGTCTGAAGGAGAAGCAGCGTCTCCGCGCCCAGTACGGCATCCGCGAAGCTCAGATGCTGCGCTACTACGAAGAGGCCAAGCGCATGCACGAGGGCCTGACCGGTGAGAACCTGGTCGAGCTGCTCGAGTCCCGGCTTGACGCCCTGGTTCTGCGTTCGGGCTTCGCCCGCACCATCGCCCAGGCTCGCCAGTTCGTGGTGCACCGCCACATCATGGTCAACGGCAAGCGCGTGGACCGCCCGTCCTTCCGCGTGAAGCCCGGCCAGATGATCCACGTGCACGAGCGCTCCGAGGTCTTCGAGCCCTTCCAGGTGGCCGCCGCAGGCACCCACCAGGATGCGCTGCCCACAGTTCCCGGCTACCTCACCGTCGAGATCGAGAAGCTTCAGGCGACTCTGTCCCGCAAGCCCAAGCGCGAAGAGGTTCCGGTCACCTGCGAAGAGCAGCTCGTGGTCGAGTTCTACGCACGCTGATCTGAAGACGATCACTCAGAACACCGTTCTGAAACCCACAGAGCCCGTTGCCCTCCCCCACCGGAGGCCGCAGCGGGCTCTGTGTTTCCACTAAGCTGGTCCCGGCGCAGATCCGGCGAAGTCACAGACATGAGACTTCGACGGCCGACTCGCAGCGACCATCAGCAGGAGGACCCGAGAAACTCATGAAGACCGAGGACATCGCCCGGACGTGGTACGACTACTTCGCCGCCAAGGGGCATGAGCGCGTCCCCTCAGCATCACTGATCTCCCCGGATCCCTCGGTGCTGTTCACCATCGCCGGGATGGTGCCTTTCATCCCGTACTTCATGGGCACCGAGAAGCCCCCTTACGCACGTGCCGTCTCCGT
Organism: Nesterenkonia sp. AY15; assembly: GCF_022565855.1. Lineage (NCBI taxonomy): Bacteria > Bacillati > Actinomycetota > Actinomycetes > Micrococcales > Micrococcaceae > Nesterenkonia > Nesterenkonia sp. AY15. The sequence continues at coordinate 52,164 of NZ_JAJOYV010000004.1, forward strand.
GCAGAAGTGCATCCGCACCGCCGACATCGAAGAGGTCGGCAAGACCGCCCGCCATGGCACCTTCTTCCAGATGTGCGGCAACTTCTCCTTCGGCGACTACTTCAAAGAGACCGCCATCCCGATGGCCTGGGAGCTGCTGACCCACCCCCGGGAGGTCGACCCGGTGACGGGCGTGCGCGGCTACGGGCTCGATCCCGAGCGGCTCTGGGTCACCGTCTACCAGGACGACGACGAGGCCTACGCCATCTGGCGCGACCAGGTCGGAGTCCCCGAGGCCCGGATCCAGCGCTTCGGCCCCGAGGACAACTACTGGAACACCGGCCAGCCCGGCCCCGGCGGCCCCTGTTCTGAGATCTACTACGACCGCGGCCCCGCCTACGGCGTCGAGGGCGGCCCAGCGGCCGATGAGACCCGCTACGTGGAGATCTGGAACCTGGTCTTCATGCAGTACCGGCTCTCCGCCGTGCACTCGAAGACCGAGTTCGAGGTGGCCGGCCCGCTGCAGAACAAGAGCATCGATACCGGCCTGGGCCTCGAGCGCCTCGCGATGGTGCTCCAGGGCGTGGAGAACATGTACGAGACCGACCAGGTCCGCCCGGTGCTCGACCGCGCCGCGGAGCTCGCCGACATCGAGTACACCTCCACCGAGGATCCCGCCGACCCGCACCACGCCAACGATGTGCGGCTGCGAATGATCGCCGACCATGTGCGCAGCTCGCTCATGCTCATCTCCGACGGGGTCCGCCCCTCCAATGAAGGCGGCGGCTTCGTGCTGCGCCGCCTGATCCGCCGGGTGATCCTCGCGATGCGGCTCATGGGAGTGGAGCAGCCGGTCTTCGGTGAACTGGTCGGCGTCTCCAAGGACGCGATGAAGGGCGTCTACCCCGAGGTCGAGACCGGCTTCGAGAAGATCCACCAGACCGCGGTCAAGGAGGAGCAGGCCTTCCTGCGCACCATCTCCGCCGGCACCGCCAAGCTGCACTCCGCCGTGAGCACCGCGCAGACCGCCGGCGCAGCCGTCACCGGCGCCGACGCCTTCGCGCTGCACGACACCTACGGCTTCCCCATCGACCTGACCCTGGAGATGGCCGCCGAGGCCGGGGTCGGGGTCGACGAGACCCGCTTCCGCGAACTCATGACCGAGCAGCGCGAGCGCGCCCGGGCCGACGCCAAGGGCAAGAAGTCCGGGCACGCCGACACCCAGGTCTACCAGGAGCTGCGCGCCGACTCCCCCACCCACTTCACCGGATACACAGAACACACCACGGAGTCCCGGATCCGCGGACTGCTGGTGGGCGGTGAGGCGCGGAAGAGCGCCTCCGCGGGAGAGGACATCGAGCTGGTCCTCGACGCCACCCCCTTCTACGCCGAGGCCGGCGGTCAGGCCCCCGACACGGGGCGGATCACCGGTGACGGCTTCGAGCTCGAGGTCATCGACGTGCAGTCCCCGATCAGAGGCCTCTCGGTGCACCGCGCCAGGGTCCTCTCCGGGGAGGTGCCCGCCGGCGCCGAGGCGCTGGGCGCCATCGATGTGCGCCGCCGGCTGGACGCGGAGAAGGCACACACCGGCACCCACCTGATCCACGCCGCGCTGCACGACGTGCTGGGGCCCGAGGCAGTGCAGGCCGGCTCCTTCAACAAGGAAGGCTACCTGCGCTTCGACTTCACCTCCGAGGCCGCGATGAGCGGCGCCGCCCGACAGGAGCTCGAGGCCGCCGCCAACCTCGCCATCCGGGACAACTACGAGGTCCTGACCCGCGTCACCTCCCTGGAGGAGGCGCAGGCCCTGGGCGCGATGATGCTCTTCGGCGAGAAGTACGGCAATGAGGTCCGCATGGTCGAGATCAATGGGGCGTGGTCCCGTGAGCTCTGCGGCGGCACCCACGTCGACGCCACCGCCGAGATCGGCACCCTCGCATTGATGTCCGAGGCCTCCGTGGGCGCGGGCAACCGACGCGTCGAGGCGCTGGTCGGGCTCGACGCGTTCCACCACTTCGCCGCCGAGCGGACCCTGGTCAACCAGCTCACCGAGATGCTCAAGGTCCCGGCGGACCAGGTTCCCGACCGCATCGCCGCGACCCTGGCCAAGCTCAAGGACGTGGAGCGCGAGCTGGAGAAGCTGCGCAGCGCGCAGCTGCGGGCCAAGGCCGGCGAGCTGCTGTCCCAGGCCGTGGACGCCGGTGGTGTCGATGTGCTCGCGCACAACGCCGGCGCCGTGGCCGGCGCCGATGATCTGCGTGCCCTCGCGCTGGACCTGCGCGGACGCTTCGGCTCCCGCGCGGCCGCCGTTGCGGTGGCCGGTGAGGCCAAGGGCCGACCGGTGATCGTGGTGGCGACCACCGAGGCCGCCCGCGAACAGGGAGTCTCTGCCGGTGACCTGGTCAAGCGCGCCTGCGCGGTGCTCGGCGGCGGAGGCGGCGGCAAGGCCGACCTCGCCCAGGGCGGCGGCCAGGATGCCTCCAAGATCCCCACAGCACTGCAGGAAGTCACCTCGACGGTGGGCCAGCGTGACTGAGCAGCCAGAACGAGATTCTTCGGCCAGCGCCCCCCGCCCGACAGCAAGGGCCGGGGTGCGGCTGGGCATCGACGTCGGCGACGCCCGCGTCGGGCTGGCCTCCTCAGATCCCGACGCGCTGATCGCCACCCCGGTGATGACGCTGCGCCGTGACCCCAACCGGGCCTCGGATCTGACCATGCTGATCACCATCATCAAGGACCGACAGGCCCGTGCCGTCTACGTCGGGCTGCCGCTCTCGCTCTCCGGCGGCGAGACCCTCTCCACGCAGAAGGCACGCGACTACGCCGGTCAGCTCGCCGGGATGATCCAGGCCGCCGAGCTGCCGACCGAGGTCTATCTCATCGATGAGCGGCTCTCCACGGTCTCCGCCGCGACCAAGATGCGCGCCTCCGGTGTGGCCTCGAAGGATCAGCGGACTCGTATCGACCAGGCCGCGGCCGTGGAGATCCTCACCCACGCCCTGGACCTGCGTCAGTCCTGGGGACGGGAACCCGGAACACCGGTCTCCGCACCCTGACAGCGCCCTGCCAGCCGGCGACGCTCTCCACAGCCTGTGCCACCCCGGACCGAATCGCGGGGCTCCTCCACAACTGGGCATAGACCGGTGCGCCCGGCCGTGCCTTCGGGGAGGCTGTGAGCATGCGCACCGACACAGTCCAGAGTCTTCCCCAGGGCCTCTACCGCCCCGGATCAGGGTTCTCGGCCGCCGAACTCCACGCCATGGTCCTTGAAGGCGCCGTGCGTCCCCTGCTGGGCGACCTCTACGCCTGCACCGCACTGCCGGACGCTCCGAGGCTGAGAGCCCTGGCCTGCCGGGCGCTGCTCAGCGGTTCACTGCGCGCCCACGCGGTGCTCTGCGGGGAATCCGCCGCATGGGTGCATTTGGGCGCCGGGACGGCACCCTCACGGATCACCGTGATCACCGCCGGGGTGTATCGGCGCCGCACGGCGGGTCCGATCCCCTGGCAGGTCCACCAGGTGCCGCTCTCGCCCGATGACCAGCTCGAGCTGCAGGGGGTGCCGGTCACCACGCCGCTGCGCACCGCGGCCGACATCTTTCTGGGCATCGGCACCGTGCAGAGCCGCCGAGCCCTGGATGCGCCGCGCGCAGCGTCCAGACCTGCCGCGGCTTCCAACCCAGGCCCAGCTCCCACCAACGGCGCAGGCAGCAATGACGGGTGCGCGCAGCGGTGGGCGGCGATCCGGCGGCTCTGCGTCGCGAACCCGAAGCAGATTCAGCCGGCCGCTCTTCTCCAGCAGATCCAGGCTCAGCTCGGTGGGCACCATGACGGAAGAGATGATGGCTCACGCAGACGCCGGGACCGGATCGAAGGGCTGCTCGCCGCCCGGGTGTTCAGCGGGTGAACGACTCTCGACGAATGCCCGCCAGCCCCAGGGTCAGTGTTCCCGGCGCTTTCCCACGGTGCGGTAGACGTCATAGACGCCGTCGATGCGGCGCACGGAGTTCAACACGTGGTTCAGGTAGCGGGGGTCCCCCATCTCGAAGGAGAAACGGGAGATCGCCACCCTGTCCCGCGAGGTCTGCACGCTGGCGGAGAGGATGTTGACCTGGGACTCGGCCAGGATCCGGGTCACGTCCGAGAGCAGCGACTTGCGGTCCAGCGCCTCGACCTGGATCTCGACGAGGAACACCGAGGACTTCGTCGGCGCCCACTCGACCTCCACCAGACGTCCGGGCTGCTCGCGCAGCTGCTGGACGTTGCGGCAGTCTCCGCGGTGCACCGAGACCCCCTGGCCTCGAGTGACGAATCCTTCGATCTCATCCGGCGGCACCGGGGTGCAGCAGCGGGCCAGCTTGACCAGCACGTTCCCGGCACCCTTGACGATGACTCCCGCGTCGGAGTACTGGTTGGTCGGAGTGCCGGGGGAGGTGATCGGGGTGGTGTCGTGCTCCTCGGACTCCTCCTCCTCGGGTTCGAAGAGCGCCGTGAGGTGTTCGATGACGTTCTGGGTGGAGACGTGCTCCTCCCCCACCCCGGCGTAGAGCCCGGCGACCTCGGTGTAGTGCAGCTGCCTGGCGACGGTGTCGAGGACCTCGGGGTTCATCACCTTCTGCAGCGGAAGCTGGGACTTCCGGATGGCCTTGGTCAGGCTCTCCTTGCCCCGCTCGATCGACTCCTCGCGGCGCTCCTTGGAGAACCAGTGTCGGATCTTGTTCCGCGCCCGTGGGCTCTTGACGAACATCAGCCAGTCGTTGCTGGGACCCGCAGTCTCGGACTTGGAGGTGAAGATCTCCACCCAGTCTCCGTGCTGCAGCTCGGAGTTCAGCGGCACCAGCTTGCCGTTGACCCTCGCCCCGATCGTCTTGTGTCCGACGTCGGTATGGATCGCGTAGGCGAAGTCCACCGGGGTGGAGCCCGCCGGCAGGGCCATGACTTCACCCTTGGGGGTGTAGACGAAGACTTCCTTGGCGTTGATCTCGAAGCGCAGCGAATCGAGGAACTCGTCGGGATCCTTCGTCTCGGACTGCCAGTCCACCAGCGATCTCAGCCAGCCGATGTCCTCGGTGGCTTGGGACTGCTGGGTCGCGGTCCCGGCGAGGGATCCACCAGCGGGCTGGTTGACCGCCGAATGCGGCGCCGTGGCGGAGAAGTCCTGCTTGTACTTCCAGTGTGCGGCCACGCCGTACTCGGCGCGGCGATGCATCTCGTGGGTGCGGATCTGGATCTCCACCGGCTTGCCCGACGGGCCGAGCACAGTGGTATGCAGCGACTGGTACATGTTGTACTTCGGCATCGCGATGTAGTCCTTGAACCGCCCCGGAAGCGGGTTCCAGCGGGCGTGCAGAGCACCGAGGACCGCATAGCAGTCCCGGATGGTGTCCACGAGCACCCGCACACCCATCAGGTCATGGATGTCGTCGAACTCTTTGCCGCGCACGATCATCTTCTGATAGATCGAATAGTAGTGCTTGGGACGGCCCGTGATGGTCGCGGAGATGGACGCCTCGTTGAGGTCGTCGGCGATCGTCTCGCGGACCTCGGAGAGGAACTTCTCACGCTGCGGGGTGCGATCCCCGACCAGTCGGACGATCTCCTCATAGACCTTGGGGTACAGGGCGGCGAAGGAGAGGTCTTCGAGCTCCCATTTGATGGTGTTCATCCCGAGCCGGTGGGCCAGCGGGGAGAAGATCTCCAGGGTCTCCTTCGCCTTGCGGGCGCTGGACTCCGCGGCCACGTAGCGCCAGGTCCGCGCGTTGTGCAGCCGGTCGGCGAGCTTGATCATCAGCACCCGGATGTCCTTGGCCATGGCCAGGACCATCTTGCGCACCGTCTCGGCCTGCGCGGCGTCGCCGAACTTGAGCTTGTCCAGCTTGGTGACGCCGTCGACGAGCAGCGCGATCTCTTCGCCGAACTCCTTGGTCAGCTGCTCCAGCGAGTACTCGGTGTCTTCGACCGTGTCATGCAGCAGCGCCGCGGCCAGGGTGGAGCCGGTGAGGCCGAGCTCGGCGAGGATGGTGGCCACGGCCACCGGGTGGGTGATGTAGGGGTCACCGCTCTTGCGCTTCTGATCCCGGTGGTGGTGATTGGCCACCTCGAAGGCGCGCTGCACCAGCGGGAAGTCCTGCTGCGAATCGTTGGCCCGCATGGCGCGCAGGAGCGGCTCGAGCAGCGGCGAGGAAGAGGCCTCATCACTGACCACTCCGACGGCGCGCGCTCGTCGGACCACGGGCGGTGAGGCCGCGCTCGCTGCGGCGAGCCGCGTGGTGCCCTCTGCTGCCGGGCGTTCCTCGTTCACCAGTGCGGACCTGCTTTCCCTAGGGCTGAGCCGGGATGCTGAAGACGGCGTGTCGGCAATTGTAGCCCCATTCTGGGCACTGTTGAGACTCAGTGCTCGTGCGGGGCCTGTATGAGGACCTGGTAGCCGTCTTCCTCCTCCAGCTCATCCTCCGGCTCGGGCTCTGGGAGAGGCGGGAACTTCACCGGACGGCCGTCCTCGTCCAGCGCGGTGCCGGAGTAGGTGACCGCGTGCACGCCGCGGAGCGCGCGGAGCCTCAGCACCTCTTCGGTGTGGGCCTTGATGTCGCCGTCGTTGCGGCGCATCCGGGCGTAGAGCGGGGCCTGGATGAAGATCGTGGCCAGGGTGCCCACGATGATGCCGACGAAGAGCGAAAGCGAGATGTCGCGCAGCGTGCCGGCCCCGAGCAGCATCGAGCCGATGAACAGGATCGAGCCGACCGGCAGGATGCCCACCACGGAGGTGTTCAGCGAACGGACCAGGGTCTGGTTCACCGCCAGGTTGACCCGTTCGGTGAACGTCTGGTCCTTCTGGTCCTTCAGCGGCTCCAGGTTCTCGCGGATCTTGTCGAAGACCACCATGGTGTCGTAGAGCGCATAGGAGAGGATCGTGAGGAATCCGATGATCGCACTGGGCGTCACCTCGAATCCGGTGAGCGAGTAGATGCCCACCGTGGTGATCACCACGAAGCCCAGCCCGAGCATCGCGGCCAGGGACATGGTCCAGGTGCGGAAGTAGAACGCCATGTAGAGCGCGACGAGCACCACGAAGATCACCAGGCCCAGCAGCATCTGTTGGGAGATCTGCTCGCCCCAGACCGGGCCGATGAAGGTGGAGCTGACCTGTTCGGCGGAGACGCCGTAGCCCTGCTGGAGCGCCTCGGCGACCTCCAGGGTCTCGGTGTCGCTGAGCTCGGCGGTCTGCACCCGCACGGTGTTCGGCGCGACGTTGGTGACCACGGCCTCCTGGCCGGAGATGTCTGCCACCGCGTCCTCACCGACGGCGATCTCGGTGTTGTCGGTCTGCGAGACCGTGAACTCCGAACCGCCGGTGAACTCGATCCCGAGGTTGAACCCGCCGCGGAAGAACGGCACGGCGATCGAGGCGAGCACCAGGATCCCGGCGACCAGGAACCAGAGGTTTGATCGCTGGATGAACGGGTAGGACCGTTCACCGGTGTAGAGCTGGTTGCCGGTCTTGGCGAATCCTGCAGCCATCAGCGGTCCTCCTCGGTCTCACTAGATGTCACAGTCTCACGCGGGGTCAGGCGCTCATCCGGCGTGTCTGAGTCGTTCGGTGTCGTCTCGGAGCTGCGCTGTCGGGCTGCGGCGGCGCGTGCGCGGCGTCGCTCGGCGATGGTCATCTGGCCCCATTCGTGATCTGAGATCTCTGGCAGCTCCCGGATCCGGGCCTCCCGCACGTCGTCGGGGCTCTCTGCCGATCTGGGCAGCGGACTGCTCCGGAGCCCTCCACCGCCGGGGTCTGCGGTGGAGTCGCGCGGGGTCATCGGTCCCGCCGGTCCTGCCGATACCACGCTGCTGCGGGCGAAGCGGCCACGGCCGCGGTAGAGCACGTCCACCCCGAGCTCCTTCTCCGAGAGCCCGGAGAACCGCTTGCCCGCGGCGAAGAACTTCCGTCGGGCGAGCAGCTGCATCAGCGGGTGGGTGAAGAGGAACACCAGGATGATGTCGATGATCGCGGTCAGACCGAGGGTGAAGGCGAAGCCGCGCACGTTGCCCACGGCCACCAGGTAGAGCACCACGGAGGCGATGATGTTCACGGCCTTGGACGCGAGGATGGTGCGTCGGGCGCGGGCCCAGCCGGCCTCCACGGCGCCGGGCAGAGATCTCCCCTCGCGCAGCTCGTCCTTGACGCGTTCGAAGTACACGATGAAGGAGTCCGCGGTCAGACCGATCGAGACGATCAGGCCTGCGATGCCGGCGAGGGAGAGCCGGTATCCGTCGGTCCAGCCCAGCAGGGCGATGGCCCACCAGGTCATCACGCCGGCGACCACCAGCGAGGCGATCGTGACCAGGCCCAGTGCACGGTATTGGAACAACGCGTAGCCGGCGACCAGGACCAGGCCGATGATGCCGGCCATCAGGCCGAGCCGCAGCTGCTCCTCGCCGAGCGTGGCGGAGATCTGCTGTTCAGACTCGATCTCGAAGCTGATCGGCAGCGAGCCGTAGCGCAGCTGTTCGGAGAGCCCGCGCGCCTCTTCCTCGGTGAAGTCACCGGTGATCTGCGGGCGGCCGTCGACGATCGCTGCCTGCGTGGTGGGGGCAGAGATGACCTGCCCGTCGAGCATGATGGCGAACTGGTTGCGCGGAGCCTCGAGGTTGACCAGGCGGGTGGTGGTGTCGCGGAAGGACTCCGTGCCCTCGGAGTCGAAGTTGATGGTCACGGCCCAGCGCCCGGTGGACCCGCCACCGGGTGACTGCTCCATCCCGAAGCTGGAGTCGGCGATGTTGGTCCCGGGGACCTCCACCGGCCCCAGCAGGTATTTCACGCCAGAATTGGGATCGCAGGCGCTGAGCGGCTCGTCGTCGGCTGCGGCGGCGCGCTCTTCGAGGCTGATCTCGGTGCTGCAGGTGAAGTTCGCGAAATCGGCCGCGACCTCGGGGGTGATCCAGTTCGGGTCCGAGCCGTTCTCCGGCTCCGCCGTGGGCTCCTCGAAGTCCTCGGGCTGAGCGGCCGGTGCATCGTCGCCCTCTTCCTCGGTGGCCGCGAGCTCCTCCTCGAGCGCCTCGGCCTCCTCCTCGGTGAGGTCCTCGTCGTCGAGCAGCGTCTGCTGCAGGAAGTCGAGATCCTGCTCCACCTGGATCACGGGACGGAACTCCATGTTCGCCGAGGCCTGGATCAGATCTCGGGTCTCCTCGTCGGGCACGCCGGGCATGCCCACGACGACGTTCTCCGCGCCCTGCGTGGCGATCTCGGATTCGGTGACGCCGGAGCCGTCGACACGCTGACGGATGATCTCCACCGCTTGGTCCAGCTGCTCGCCGTCGATCTGCGCATCCCCCTCGACCTGTGGTGAGAGGACCATCTGGGTGCCGCCTTCGAGGTCCAGGGCGAGCAGCGGCGCCCACTGGGCGCGGTCATCCTGTACGGCGAAGGCAAGAAGCCCGCCCATGCCGAGCAGGAGCACGAGCAGAGCGATCAGGGCGCCGCGAGCTTTCGCGACGGGGGTGCGTGGAGCCATAGGAGGAGGATCAGTCCTCTGTGGTGGCGGCGGGTTCAACCACCTGCTGGATGGCGCCGATCAGGAAGTCCACGCGGTCACCGGAGCTGAACTCCAGGGTGAGTCGCTGGGCCTCCTCATCGCGGGACACCACGGTGCCGACCATTCCGCCGGCGGTGACCACCTGGGCACCGACCACGGCGCCGCCGCGGGCCTTGGTCTGCTCGTCGCGCATCTTCTTCCCACGACGGAAGGTGAGGAACATGAAGATCGCCAGGATGGCGATCATGATCAGCAGGAACGGGTCCAGCGCGGGACCGCCGCCGCCGCCTTCAGCGGCTGACAGCTGGGCGTAGTAGAGCGAAGCATTCACGGATCGGGCCAATCTCTCGTCGCGGGATGTTCTCGGCCAGCTGGCGGATCTTCAACCCGTGGGAGCTGGCCGGGCATTCAACCCGACAGACTATCAGGGTGACGCTCCGGCGGAGTCAGTCCCAGATGCCGCCAGGCCTGGTCAGTGGCGACGCGCCCGCGCGGCGTGCGGGCGAGCAGGCCCTCGCGCACCAGGTATGGCTCTGCCACCGTCTCCACGGTCTCTGTCTCCTCCCCCACGAGGACCGCGAGCGTGGAGAGTCCCACCGGCCCGCCGTTGAACTTCAGGCACAGCGCCTCGAGCACCGACCGGTCCAGCCGGTCCAGGCCGCGCTCGTCGACCTCGTACATCTCCAGCGCCTCGGCGGCGGTCGCCCGATCCACCTGGGGCACGCGGTGGACCAGCGCCCAGTCCCGCACCCGGCGGAGCAGCCGGTTGGCGATGCGCGGGGTCCCGCGGGAGCGCGCGGCGATCTCGGCGAATCCCTGACCGGCGACGTTCATGTCCAGCATCGAGGAGGAGCGGCGCAGCACCAGTTCGAGCTCGTCGGTGCTGTAGAACTCGAGCTGCCCGGTGAAGCCGAACCGGTCGCGCAGCGGCCCGGGAAGCAGGCCCGCGCGGGTGGTGGCCCCCACCAGGGTGAAGGGCGGCAGCTCCAGCGGGATCGATGTCGCGCCGGCGCCCTTGCCGACGATCACATCGACCCGGAAGTCTTCCATGGCCATGTAGAGCAGCTCCTCTGCCGGCCGGGACATGCGGTGGATCTCGTCGAGGAAGAGCACCTCACCCTCGGTCAGCGAGGACAGGATCGCGGCGAGGTCCCCGGCGTGCTGGATGGCCGGTCCGGAGCTGATCCGCAGCGGGGCGTTCATCTCCGCGGCGATGATCATCGCCAGGGTGGTCTTGCCCAGACCGGGAGGCCCGGAGAGCAGCACATGGTCTGAGGCGGTGCCGCGGATCCGGGAGGACTCCAGCACCAGGGAGAGCTGACGGCGCACCGTCTGCTGCCCGACGAAGTCGCTCAGCGCCTTCGGGCGCAGCGCCGCCTCCATGGCGCGCTCCTCGGTCATCGAGTTGCCGCCCACCAGTTCGCGGGGAGCCTCTGCGCTCACCGGGCACCTCCGAGGCTGCGCAGCGCCTGCCGGAGCACGGTGGAGACATCGGCCTCGACGAGCTCCGGCTGAGCGGCCAGCAGCTTCTCCACGCCGGTGCGGGCGTCCTTCTCGGTCCAGCCCAGCGAGACCAGCGCCTCACGGACCTGTACGGCCACCTCAGGCTCAGCGGGTGCGGCGGCCGCCGGTGAGGCGGGCTCGTCGATCACCAGCTTGCCGGCGAGCTCGAGCAGGATCCGCTGCGCGGTCTTCTTCCCGATGCCGGGGACCCTGGTGAATGCGGCGGTGTCGGACTCGGCGATCGCCTGGTGGACCTCGTGCGGAGTGTGCACGGCCAGCACTGCAAGCGCCATCCTGGGTCCGATCCCGGAGATCGAGACCAGAGTGGTGAAGATGATCCGCTCGGAGAGCTCGGAGAAGCCGAAGAGCAGCGGCGCATCGTCCTGACGCGGCACGAAGCTGGTGTGCAGACGGGCCTCGGTTCCGCGGTGCAGCTCTCCCAGGGTCCTTGGGGTGGCCGAGACGTGCAGGCCGAAGCCGGAGACCTCGACCACTGCGTGGTCGGTGCCGACGTGGAGCACGTCGCCACGGATGGAAGAGATCATTTTTCACCTCACCGTCGCCGCTGGCGACTGGTCACGGACCAGGGGTGCCCCCGGCGCCATTAGAACATGTATTCGAACACTCTAGCGCGCCCGCTTGGCGGCTTCCATCCAGGCGCGCTGGGCGGGAGTCAGCGCGGCGCCGGACCTGGCTCCGCTCTTCGGCCCAGGAGACTTCGAACCGGCAGGCTTCGAACTTGCTGCCTGCTGGGCACGCTGCAGCGCGGTGGTGGCGCCCTGGTGGGTCTGCGTGGAGCCCGACATGTTGAACCGCGCTCCGATCCCGGAGCGCCAGCCGTGGCAGATGGCCACCGCGTAGGCGTCGGTGGCGTCCACCGGGGTGGGCAGGCCGGGGAGCTTCAGGATCCGCTGCACCATCCGGGCCACTGCCTGCTTATCGGCGTTGCCGTCGTCGGTGACGGCGGCCTTGACCTCCGAGGGGGTGTGCCAGGCCACGGGTATCCCCCGCGCGGCGGCGGCGGCGATGATCACGCCGGAGGCCTGGGCGGTGGCCACCACGGTGGGCGCATTGTTCTGCGCGAAGACCCGCTCGATGGCCAGGACGTCCGGGGCGTACCGGTCCAGCAGCGCCTCTGCGGAGCGCTGGATCGCCAGGATCCGCTCGGCGAGGTCCTGCGCGGCCTTGGTGCCGGTGACCTCCACGTGGAGGGACTCGCCGGTGCGGTTGAGGTTCATCTCCACCACGGCGAAGCCGCAGCGGGTCAGTCCAGGGTCCACCCCGAGGATCCGCTGCGCGGTCCGTGAGGTTCCGGCGGTGCCCGAGACGACGCCCGCCGGGCTCATCGCGGCCCCCGCATCATCGTCTGTTCAGGCATGGGGACTGCGCCTGCCTCAGTCCTCGGCCTCGAGGGCGGCCAGCGTCTCGGCGCTGAGGTCTGCGTTGGTGTGCACGTTCTGCACGTCGTCGAGGTCCTCCAGCGCGTCGTGGAGCTTGAAGAACTTCTTGGCGGCGTCGACGTCGAGGTCCACGGTGACATCGGAGACGAACTCGACCTCGTCGTTGTCCCAGCTCATACCGGCCTCCTCGAGGCCCTTGAGCACCGCGTGCAGGTCCTGCGGCTCAGCCCGGATCTCGAAGCTGGCGTCGTGTTCGATGAGGTCTTCGACGCCGGCCTCGAGCACCGCGGCCAGGACATCGTCCTCGCTCAGCTCGGCCTTGGGCAGCTGCACCACGGCCTTGCGCTGGAACATGTAGGCCACGGAGCCGGGGTCCGCGACGGTGCCCCCGGAGCGGGTCACCGCGATGCGCACCTCCGAAGCCGCGCGGTTGCGGTTGTCGGTGAGGCACTCCACGAGCAGGGCGGAGCCCTGCGGGCCGCGCACCTCGTAGGTGATCTCCTCGTACTCCACACTGTCCCCGGAGAGTCCCGCGCCGCGCTTGATGGCCCGGTCGATGTTGTCGTTGGGCACGGAGTTCTTCTTCGCCTTGGAGACGGCGAGCTCAAGCCCGGGGTTGCCGGCGAGGTCGGGGCCGCCGTTGCGCGCCGCCACCTCGATCTGCTTGATATAGCGCCCGTTGAGCTTGGCGCGCTTGGCATCCACAGCAGCCTTGCGGTGCTTGGTGTTGGCCCATTTGGAATGGCCGGCCATGGTTCTCCTCGTGAATGACGTCCGAATGATCAGAGTTAACAGTTGCCCGAAGCAACCGTCGTATAGTCTTTCCACCAGCCTATCGGAGAGGACGTTGAGTCTCATGGAGCACACCGAGCGCCCGGCAGCTGTGGACGGCACGACGACGATCGAGCCGGCTGCGGAGAATCCGCTGCTCGCGGACGGCGCCTTGGACTATGGGCTGGTTGACCTCTCCCTGGTCCGGGACGAGCACTGGCTGCCTGCGCTGGAAGCCGGGATCACCGCCCAGCGCGACGCGGTGGAGGCCATCGCCGCCGACGTCTCCCCCGCTGAGGTGTCCACCGTGCTGCACCCGCTGGGCCGCTCCCATCGGCTGCTCTCCCGTGTGGAGCGGGCGTCCTCCTGCATGTTCTCGGTGCACGCCACGCATGAGCGACAGCAGGTCCAGCGGGAGATGGCCCGGCAGCTGGCCGGGCACCGGGATTGGCTCACGCTGCACCCCGGGCTCTTCCGCCGCCTCGCCGCCCTGGAATCTGCTCTCGCGGAGGGGCGCACCAGGGCCACCGCGGAGCAGCGGAGGATGTTGCAGAAGACCCTTGACCACGCCCGGGCCGCCGGTGCTGGGCTTGAGGAGGTCACTCAGGACCAGCTGCGCGCGCTCAACCTCGAGCTCACCGCCGCTGAGACCGCCTATGAACAGCTGCAACGGCATGAGGCTGCCGCCCACGCGGCCTTCTTCTCCGATCCAGCGGAGCTGGAAGGACTCGGCGACCAGGAGCTGGCCGCCGCGGAGGCTGCGGCGCGGGAGGCAGGCCACAGCAGCGGAGCGCTGCTGCCCCTGAACCTTCCTGTCCAGCAGGGACCTCTGGAACGGATGTCCCGGCGCTCCTCGCGCCGTCGGCTGCACCAGGCCTCCGTCGCCCGCGGCACCCTGACCGACGCCCAGGGCCGGACGACCAGTCAGATCGGTGGGCAGATCGCTGTGCTGCGGGCGCGCCGCGCGCGGATGCTCGGCTTCGAGCATCACCTGGACAGCGTCTTGCCTTCGCGGACGGCCGAGGACCGCGCCAGCATCGAGGCGATGCTGCGCACCATCGCCGACGGCGCCCTGGCTCGCTTCGACACCGAGATCCTGACGCTGCGTGAGACTGGGGTGCTTGAGGGCGGGCAGGCCCACTCGGGGGACCCTGACGGCGCCCAGTCAGACGGCACCGAAGAGCTCCAGCCCTGGGACATCAGCTTCGGCCTCGCTGCCGCGGCGAAGCAGCGGAACTCGAATGAGATGCACAGCACGAGCCGGCACGCAGCAGCGACTCAGGGGCAGGATGTGCCCCTGGAGGAGGCTCTGCGCCGGGTCTTCGACGCGGCGTCCCGGCTCTACGGCATCACGGTGGTCGAACGTGATGACCTGCCCGCTTTCGCCCCCGGGGCGCGCTCCTTCGAGGTGTTCGAGCACTCCGCAGTGCAGCGCCGCGGTGCCGGCATCGGCCTGTTCCTGCTGGACCTCTATGCTCGGCCGAGCAAATCCGGCGGGGCATGGATGAACTCCTTCTCGGTTGCCTCGACCTTGACCGGTTCCGCGCCGGTGGTGATCAACGCGCTGAACATCACCGCCCCGGCCCCCGGGGAGAGGGCCGCACTGACACGCACGGCCATGCGCACGCTCTTCCATGAGTTCGGCCACGCCTTGCACGGCCTGCTCGCCGAGGCGGAGTTCGAGGAGCTCTCCGGCACTGCGGTGCCGCGCGACAACGTCGAGTTCCCGTCCCAGGTCAATGAGATCTTCCAGGAGCTCTTCAGCGGGGGCCTCACCGAGGCCGGGCAGGCGCCGGCAGCGGAGGATCTCTGGGGCAAGGGGTTCAGCACGTTCGAACACGTGGCCGCCGTCGTCCTGGACCTGGCCTGGCACACGCTTACGGTGGAAGGGGCCGAGGCCGCCGCCGACGATCCTGAAGCCTTCTCCGCCGCCGCGCTGGCGGCCTGGGGGCTGGATCACCCGCTAGTGCCCCCGCGGTACGGGACCGGCTTCTTCAAACATATCTTCGCCGGATCCGGCTACGCCGCCGGGTACTACTCCTACCTGTGGGCCCAGGTGCTCGCCGCCGACGCCTCCCAGTGGTACCGCGAGCAGCTGGGCCCACACGACAGCTCCGAGCAGAGTCACCAGGCGCTGGCTGCGGCCGGATCCCATGTGCGCCGCGAGCTGCTGGCACGCGGGAACACTCGGGACCCGCTGGAGTCCTACCGGATCACCTTCGGCAGGAAGCCTGGGATGGAAGCCCTGCTGCGCCAGCTGGGACTCTGAGGCTGGGACCCTGAAGCTGGGTCGGCGGTGTGGAGTACCGGGGTCGGACCTTCATGCGCAAGGGGGAGCGCACCGAGCCGAAATGGACGGCGGAGTGCCTCCTGGTGGCAGGCCGCGGGAGCATGTCCCGTGACGCTCATGCTCACTGCCGGCCGGACCAGCCGCTGCGCCGGACGACGCAGCCCCGTCCAGCGCCGTTCCCTAATCCTCGGGCCCACGCTACTGTGTCTCCGACGGCATGCTTCGAAGCCGCCGAGCACCAGATCCTTATACCGCCTGAGCCGCAGTGTGAGAGAAGGAGCAGCACCATGACTCACCACGTGACATCAATGCTGGACACCCACCCCAGAACCATTGAGTGGGTGGACGAGCAGAAGCTTGCTGAGTGCATCGAAGCGTGTTTCGAGTGCGCTCAAACCTGTACTGCCTGCGCCGACGCGTGCCTCGCCGAAGACATGGTCGCAGAGCTGACCACCTGCATCAGGAGAAACGCCGACTGCGCCGATATCTGCACGGCGACCGGCAACGTCCTCTTGCGGCAGACCGGCAACAACATCGATGCCGTCCGCGCCATCCTGGAAGCGTGCGGCATTGCGTGCAGATCCTGCGCAGACGAGTGCTCCCAGCACGCAGACCACCACGAACACTGCCGCATCTGCGCCGAGGCGTGCCGACGCTGCGAGCAGGCCTGCGCCGACCTGCTGGCCTCCCTGGGGTAGGTGACATACCGGGCATCTCCCACGGGCGGACTGGCGCGGCCTTCCCGGGGCCCAAGTCGCAGAACCCGAAGAATACATACCTGCGATTCGGTCCCAGTGCCCTAGGCCGGAACGGTGGTGTCTTTCGCGTCCTCGACCGCCGTCAGGTCACGGTGTAGGACAACGGTCGTTCTGAGGCGTGTGGAGGTGAGAGCAAGGCGCCGAGCGCACAGGACGGGAGCACGATCCAGCCCTCCCGCTCGGCTCGCTCCTGATGCTTCGACGGCGGAGGCTCATACCGTCCGACTGCGGCAGCGCGTGCGGCGAGGGCGGCTACGACAGCGTCGAAGGCGTCGGTGGACTCCACCATGAGCTCCGCGTGCTCACCGAGATCGAACCAGGGCGCATCCCGCTGCATCCGCCGGACCAGTGAGCGGCGCACCTGCGGATCTGTCCGGTATCCCCGAATCTCCCACTGCCACAGCCGCAGCGTCGCGCCGGGGTACACCTCCACGACGACGCCGTCCCGTCCCGACCTGTCGACGACCAGTCCGCTGGCCGCGAGTCGACCGAGGAGACCGGCGCAGCGCATCGCCGTCAGACCTATCCGGTCGGTCGAGACGCTGAGCGGCCACCGACCGATCTTCTCGCGGACATGCCGGTCGGTCTCACGAAACGCGAGCGTTCGCCTCCATGCCATCCGCCCGTCCGGCACTTGAGGCTGCGCGAGGTTCGCGTGGTCGGCGACGAATGCGACGAACTCATCGGGCCAGCCGAATGCACAGTCAATCCCGATCTTCGCGACCCCCGCTGCGGCGTCCGTGATCTCCGCGTCGTCGACATTGAGAGTCAGCTGCTCCAAGCGGGCACGTTCGGGGGTCCACGCGATGAGGGCGAGGGCCGTCCCCTTGTTCTCGGCGGCCAGATCGACTCCGGCTGTACGCATAGGGAGATCGCTCATGACCACGACGCTACCCAATCACCTCGCCTGAGGGGTCAGTCGGTCGCGGCGGCGGTCTGCGCGATGACGGCGCGGAAGCGCTGGGCGATGGTGACCACCGAGGCGATTCCGAGCAGGGTCAGCACCACCAGCAGCACCGAGGAGTGCAGGCCCAGACCTGTGAAGCCGGTGAACACCAGGGTCAGGACCATGCGCTCGGAGCGTTCGGCGATGCCGACATCGGCGGTGTAGCCCAACGCCTCAGCCTTTGCCCGCACATAGGAGACCAGATTGCCCGCCAGCAGGCAGAATGCCGAGGCGATGCCGAGCCAGATGTGGTCTCCGCCGGTGAAGAACCAGATCAGCAGTCCTAAGAACACCGCGCCGTCCTGGACCCGATCCAGGCAGGAGTCCAGGAAGCCGCCCAGCACAGAGCCCTTGCCGCTGATCCTGGCCATCAGACCATCGATGAGATCGGAGAAGACGAAGACGGTGATGAACACCGTGCCCCAGAACAGCTCCCCCATCGGGTAGAAGACCAGTGCGCCCAGGCAGACCCCGATAGTGCCGATCACCGTGACCATGTTCGGGGTCATGCCAAGTCTCAGCAGAGCCTTGGCGATCGGGGTGAACAGCCCGCCGAAGAAGGCGCGCGCGTATCGGTTCAGCATCTAGCGGTTCGCCTCCCAGGCCTCGGCCACCATGGCGCGGGTCTCCCCCAGCGTCTGCGAGATGTTCTTCGTATGCGCGACGATCGGCATGAAGTTGGTGTCCCCGTTCCAGCGCGGGATCACATGCTGATGCAGGTGAACCGCGATGCCCGCCCCGCCGACCTTGCCCTGATTCACCCCGAGGTTGAACCCCCCAGGGTTCGCCGTCGCGCGCAGCACGCGCATGCACTGCTGGGTCAGGGCGATGAACTCCCCGGCTTCCTCGGCGTCGAGGTCGGTGAGATCCGGGACGTGCCGATAGGGACAGACCATCAGATGGCCGGGGTTGTACGGATAGAGGTTCAGCAGCACGAAGCACCGCTCGCCGCGGTGGACGATCAGTGACTCCTCGTCGCTGCGCTGAGGACCCTGGCAGAAGGGACAGTCCTCGGAACCACTGACCTGGTCCTGGCCGCGCTTCTGGTAGGCGGCACGGTGCGGGGTCCAGAGGCGCTGGAAGGCGTCGGGCACGCCTGCCAGTTCAAACTCGTCTTCGGACCCCACGCCGGTTCAGCCTTCCTTGGATTCGATGGCCGCGAGGATCCGGGCCACGGCCTCATCCACCGGCACCTGGTTGTCCTGGCTGCCGTCACGGAAGCGGAACGAGACCGCGCCGGCGTCGACATCATCGCCTCCGGCGATCAGCACGAACGGAATCTTGTCCTTCGAGGCGGTGCGGATCTTCTTCGGGAAGCGGTCGCTGCTGTCCTCGAGCTCGGCGCGCACGCCGGCGGCCTGCAGCTTGGAGACGACCTCGGTGAGGTAGTCGTTGAACGGCTCCGCGACCGGGATCGCGCGGACCTGGACCGGTGAGAGCCAGACCGGGAACGCTCCGGCGTAGTGCTCGGTGAGCACGCCGAGGAACCGTTCGATCGAGCCGAACTTCGCGGCGTGGATCATCACCGGCTCCTGGCGGGTGCCGTCGGCGGCCTGGTACTCCAGGCCGAAGCGCTCGGGCTGGTTGAAGTCGTACTGCACGGTGGACATCTGCCAGGTCCGGCCGATCGCATCGCGGGCCTGCACGGAGATCTTCGGGCCGTAGTAGGCCGCACCGCCGGGATCGGCCACCAGTTCCAGACCGGTCTCGTTGGCGACGTCCTCGAGCACCTTGGTGGCCTCGGCCCACTGCTCGGCGCTGCCGATGAACTTCTCCGAATCCTCGTCCCGGGTGGAGAGCTCCAGGTAGAAGTCATCGAGGCCGAAGTCGCGCAGCAGCGAGAGCACGAAGCTCAGCAGGTGGCGGACCTCATCGGGGGCCTGTTCCTTGGTGACATAGGAGTGGGAGTCATCCTGGGCGAAGCCGCGCACGCGGGTCAGGCCGTGGATCACGCCGGACTTCTCGTACCGGTAGACCGAGCCGAACTCGAAGAGCCGCATGGGCAGCTCCCGGTAAGAGCGTCCGCGGGAACGGTAGATGAGGTTGTGCATCGGGCAGTTCATCGCCTTGAGCCGGTAGTCCTGGCCCTGTTTGGTGATGTTGCCCTCGGCGTCGCGCTCCTCATCCACATGCAGCGGCGGGAACATGGTGTCGGCGTAGTAGGGCAGGTGTCCCGAGGTGTGGAACAGGCCGTCCTTGGAGATGTGCGGGGTGCCCACGTACTGGAAGCCGGCCTCGATGTGCCGGGTTCTGACGTAGTCCTCCATCTCGCGCTTGATGATGCCGCCCTTGGGGTGGAACAGCGGCAGCCCCGAGCCCAGCTCGTCGGGGAAGCTGAAGAGGTCCAGCTCCGAGCCCAGCCGGCGGTGGTCGCGACGCTCGGCCTCGGCCAGCCGCTCCTTGTACGCCTTCAGGTCATCCTTGGTGGGCCAGGCGGTGCCGTAGAGGCGCTGGAGCTGCGGGTTGGACTCCTTGCCGCGCCAGTAGGCGGCGGCGGAGCGCATCACGGCGTAGGCGTTGGCGATGAGCTTGGTGTTGGGCAGGTGCGGTCCGCGGCACAGGTCGGACCAGACCCGCTCGCCGTGGCGATCGACGTTGTGGTAGATCGTGATCTCCCCGCCGCCGACCTCGATGCTGGCACCTTCGGCGGCCTCAGCGGCACCGTTTGAGCTGTTGGAATCGCTGGCGACGCCGAGCAGCTCGAGCTTGTACGGCTCACTCGCCATCGCGGTCCTGGCCTGCTCCTCGCTGACCACCTCGCGCTCGAAGTGCTGGGTCTGGTTGATCAGCTTCTGCATGGCCTTCTCGATCTTCTTCAGATCGTCCGGCGTGAAGGGCTCGGCGACGTCGAAGTCGAAGTAGAACCCGTCGGTGATGTAGGGGCCGATGCCGAGCTTGGCCTCAGGGTAGAGCTGCTGGACCGTCTGGGCCATCACGTGGGCGGTGGAGTGGCGCAGCACGTTGAGCCCGTCGGGGCTGGAGATGTCCACGGCCTCGACGGCGGAGCCGGCAGGGATCTCGCGGGAGAGGTCCCAGAGCTCACCGTCGACCCGCATGACCACGGTGCTCTTGTCCGCGGCGAAGAGCGTGGTGCCGGTGGTGCCGCGCTCGATGCTCGCCGTCTCGCCGTCGCGGGTGATGCTGATGGATTCAGCCGGCGCTGACGCCTGGGACGGGGCTTCCGATGCTGCGTTTTCGGACACTTGGGATGTACTCCTCATGGATGTTCTGCGGACCCAGGTGATTCTACGGGAACCCCGGCGGAACTGGCGCGGGCTCAGCCGCGCTGGCACCCCGGACACCAGTAGAGCCGGCGGCCCTGCAGCTCAGCCGCCTCGATGACCGCCCCGCAGCGCGGACAGGCGGTGCCCTGATGCTTATAGACCCAGTGGCGCCGCGAGCCGCCGGTGCGCACGGTGCGGATCCGACCCTCAGCCACGCCGTCGCGCAGCTGCTCGGTGAGCCGGTCCCAGAGCGCGGTGGCGCGTTCGGGGTCAATCTGGTTGCTGGGCGTGTGCGGGTCGAGCTGCTCGAGGAACAGCGCTTCGGCCCGGTAGATGTTGCCCACCCCGGCGATGACCGCCTGGTCCATCAGGGCCGCGGCGATGCTGATCCGGCGCCGGCTGAGGTTGCGCAGGAAGGTCTCGCGCGGGTGCTGATCTTTCTGGGCGCGGTCGGTCTGTGCCGATCCCGCATGACCCTGGTCAGTGCTCATCCGGTCAGGAGGGCCCTGGCGCAACGGATCAGGACCCAGCCGGGCGATGACCTTGTGGTAGTCCGCGACCTCGAGCACCGCGCAGGTGGCGGGACCGCGCAGATCCGCCCAGCCGTGCCGGGCGCTGACCCTGGCCCGCACGGCCCCCTGCGCAGGCTCGGGGATGAGCCAGCCGTCGTCGTCGTACTGCGGCTCGAAGGTGACTGCCGCGGCTCGAGGAGCGCCTATGGTGGCCTCGGCCGTGAATTCCTGATCCCCGCGGAAGCTGAACGCGCCGTAGAGCCCCAGATGGACCTGCCAGACCTCGGGCCCGAGGTGCACGAACAGGTGCTTGCCCCAGGCCTCGGCGTGCTGCGGAACCTGCCCGTCCAGCCGCTCCGCGCCGGCGGCGAACCGCCCCTGCGGAGAGCTGACCCGCCACGGGCTCCCCACGAAGACCGTGTTGATCTGCGCGGCGAGCCGGTGGAGGGTATGACCTTCAGGCATTTCTCAGTCGAGGATCTCGCCGGTCAGCTCATAGTGGGAGATCTTCCCGATCCGGCGGGCGTGGCGCTCATCCTTGGTGAAATCGGCGCGCAAGAAGGCCTCCACGATCCCGGTGGCCTCTTCGAGGCTGTGCTGGCGTCCGCCGAGGGCGACCACATTGGCGTCGTTGTGCTCCCTGGCGAGGACCGCGGTGTCGTGGCTCCAGGCCAGGGCTGCGCGGACGCCGGTGACCTTGTTCGCGGCGATCTGCTCGCCGTTGCCGGATCCGCCCAGCACGATGCCCAGCGCGTTCTTGCCGGCGCTGCGGGCGGCCACCACGGCCGCGGCCGCTCGGATGCAGAAGGCTGGGTAGTCGTCCAGCGCGTCATACTCCTGCGGCCCGTGATCGATGAGGGTGTAGCCGAGACCGCGCAGGTGATCTGCCAGGTGGGCGGAGAGCTCCATCCCTGCGTGATCGGTGGCGATGTGGACTTCCATGCTGTCTACCATGATCTCTTCTCAGACCTTTCGGGGCGAGGACGCGGGTGGCCGGGGGCCGGGTCAATCCTACGGGGCTCAGGCAGGTGCCGGCAGTGGCTGCGTGGCCGACGGGGAACATGGGGTGAGCGAGTATCGTTGCACCCTGCACCGCGCAAGAGGAGGAACATGTCTGACGAAGAGTCCAAGCCCGCCCGTGAGCTTCCGAAGTTCTCGAACCGCCTGGGGGCGCCGATCGCCACCGTGCGGCCCGTCGGACGGCCTCCGTCCCAGGTCTCCGGCCTGCCCGGCCGCCCCGCCGCGGCGACGCCTGCACCAGCAGCTGCCGCGCCGTCCAGCCCCGCGCCCGGCAGCTCTGAGCCGTCAGGCGCTGAGCAGCAGAGCTTCTATGATGCGGTCGGTGGACGCAGGACCTTCGAGACCATCGTCGAGGTCTTCTACGACCATGTCGCGCAGGACGAGGACTTTCGGGCGATGTACCCGGAGGCGGACCTGGAACCGGCGAAGGAGCGTCTGCTGATGTTCCTGGAGCAGTACTGGGGCGGGCCGCGCACCTATCAGGAGCAGCGCGGGCACCCTCGGCTGCGGATGCGGCACATGCCCTTCGCCGTGGATGCTGAGGCTCGGGACAAGTGGCTGACGTTCATGCGCGCCGGAGTCGACGCCGCAGAGCTCTCCCCGCTGCACGAACAGATCCTGTGGGACTACCTCGAGCGCGCCGCGCACTCGATGGTCAACAGCTGACCCTCAGCGGGTCAGACCTTCACAGAATCGCCGGCTCCCGGGTGCTGCGGCACAGGATGTAGCCGCCCTGCGAGCTGAGCCGGACCCAGCGGCCCCTCCGGTGCACGGCGGTGGACCCGCTGGCTCCCTCGGCGGCGAGGAAGTTCAGCGCGTGGGCGCCGAAGGCCGCGCCGGCGGGGATGGCGGCCTCGTGGAGCTGCTGAGCGTCCTCGGCCGATGAGGCGTTCTCGGTCTCCAGGTCCCGCCCCCAGACCTGTTCCCGGACCTGCTCGACGACGGCGGCGCCCGCCGTGGTCGGCACCGCCTCGGTGATCTGGGCGATGCCGGACTGGGCCTGGGCGCGCAGGTGGTCATCGGGCAGACTGCCCAGCGGCTCCCAGCCGGAGCGCGGGGGCGTGACCGCCGCCCAGGGCACGCTGAGCCGGCTCGGCGGCAGCGAGAGCTCGGTCTCGGCAGGGTTCATCCGGGCGATGCGCTCGCTGATGGAGCTCAGCTCCGTGGTGACGTCGGCGCGCGACGCCTCGGCGAGGGCGACGGTGCGCAGTCCCAGCACCGCAGGCAGCTGGCTCGTCAGCGAACCCGGGGTCATCACCGGCACCCAGGCGGCGAGCACCTGGCCCACGGCCTGGAGCCGGATGCCCTGCTCCTGGATGCGGCGGGCTCGTTTGATGTAGGTGGAGAGGTCCTGGAGCGAGACGGCTTCAGCGAATCGCAGCGAGTCAGTCATGGGGCTCATTCTTCCAGAGCAGAGCGCACCTCATCGACCAGGACCTCCATGCAGCGCCGGGCCTCGCGCGGGTCCTTGCCCGCGATCGCTCGGGCCACGCCGTCGTGGGCGTCGAGAGCCTCGGGCATAGGACGGGTCGGCATCAGGCCGTGCTTGGTGCGTCCGGTGAGGACCTCCGCGACGACGTCGGCCAGTGCCGCGAACATCGAGTTTCCGCCGGCCTCGAGCATCAGCCGGTGGAAGGCGATGTCTGCCGCGATGAACTCCTCGAGCTGCTCGGACTCGCCGAGCCGCCGCATGGTGGCGGCCAGATCCAGCATCTGGTGGGCCTGAACCTCGGTCCGCCGGGCGGCAGCCAGAGCTGCCGCTTCGGTCTCCACCGCGATGCGCAGCTGCGTGAGTTCGATGAACGCCCCGCGCGCGTCGGCCGAGGCCAGCCGCCAGCCGATCACGGCGGGAGACATCACGTCCCAGTGCTCCGCGGCGGTCACCACCAGGCCGATGCGTCGCTTCGAATAGAGCAGACCATGGGACTCCAGCACCTTGACGCTGTCGCGGGCCACGGTGCGCGAGATGCCGAAGCGCTGCTGCAGCGACTCCAGGGTCAGCACAGCTCCGGGTCGATGCGCCCCGTCGACGATCTCGCGCCCGAGGGTCTCGGAGATCGCGTCCCGGCCCACGCGGGCCACGGAAGAGTTCGCCACACAGCCTCCTTCATCAACACAGAAACAAACATCACACCTTTCATGCTGAAAGGTGCTATCTTAGCTGGCACGTGGTCCCCGTCACAGGGAATCCGAGAACCAGCCCTCAGCACAAAGGAATTCGATGACGAATCCCCCACCTCAGCCTAGCCCGGGTGAACCGGCTCCCCCTTGTCACCTGGTGGTGATGGGAGTCTCCGGCTCAGGGAAGTCCACGCTGGCCGCAGCCCTGGCAGCCGAGCTGAACCTGCCGATGGCCGAAGCCGATGAGTTCCATCCGGTCGAGAACATCGCCAAGATGGCGTCGCAGACGCCGCTGACCGATGAGGATCGCTGGCCCTGGCTCGACGCCCTGCGGGACTGGATGTCCGCCCAGGTGGAGACCGGCAGCGTGATCACCTGCTCCGCGCTGCGCCGCAGCTACCGAGATGTGCTGCGCACCGCTGCCGGACGCGTGGTGTTCCTCCATGTGGATGTGGAGATCCCGCGGCTGAACACCAGACTGGCCCACCGCAGCGGCCATTTCATGCCCCCGGCGCTGCTGGAGTCCCAGCTCAACACGCTGGAGTCCCTCGATCCGGAGGAGGACGGCGTCGTGCTCACCAATGACGCCACGATCGAGGACCTCCTCGAGGCCGCCCGGACCTGGCTCCGCACCAACACCGACACTTCTGACCAGAGCGAAGAACGGAATCACTCATGACCCTCGAAGGCTGGGAACAGACCCTCGGCACCGGCCCGCTGCTCGGCATCGCCGCCGGCTCCATCGCGGTGCTCCTCGTGCTCATCATCCGCTTCAAGGTCCACGCCTTCGTGGCCCTGATCCTGGTCTCGCTGCTCACCGCAGCCGCGGCCGGGATTCCGACCGCAGACATCGTCCCGGTGCTCACCTCAGGCTTCGGCTCCACCCTGGCCTCGGTGGCCCTGCTCGTCGGCCTCGGCGCGATGCTCGGCCGGATCGTCGAGGTCTCAGGCGGCGCCAAGGTCCTGGCCGACAAGCTGGTCAACAGGTTCGGGGAGAAGCGCGCTCCCTTCGCGCTCGGCGTCGCCTCGCTGCTCTTCGGCTTCCCGATCTTCTTCGACGCCGGACTCGTGGTCATGCTTCCGGTGGTCTTCGCCGTGGGTCGGCGCCTCGGCGGATCGGTGCTGCTCTACGGGCTTCCCGTGGCCGGCGCATTCTCCGTCATGCACGTGTTCGTGCCTCCGCACCCGGGCCCCGTGGCAGCCAGTGAGTTCTTCGAGGCCAACGTCGGCATCCTGCTGCTGGTGGCGCTGCCGATCGCGGTGCTCACCTGGTACGTGACCAGCTACCTCTTCGGCAAGTGGGCCGGACGCCGCTGGGAGCTGCCGATCCCGCTGCTGCTGGGCCAGGCCGATGAGGCCGCCGAGAAGAACCCGCCGAGGTTCGGCACCGTGGTGATGATCCTGTTGCTGCCGATGCTGCTGATCTTCCTCAACACCGGACTGAGCACCCTGGCCACCGCCGGCGTGGTCTCCGCGGAGCAGACCGAATCCGCCTGGTACAGCATCCTGGTCACCCTGGGCCAGACCCCGGTCGCGCTGCTCATCACGCTCTTCGTCGCCCTGGCAACCATGGGGACCCGGGGTGGTCGCGGCATGAAGGGCGCCCAGGACATCATGGACCAGGCGCTGGGTCCGGTCTGCGCGGTCATCCTGATCACCGGCGCCGGTGGCATGTTCGGCGGAGTGCTGCGCGAATCAGGCATCGGTGAGGCTCTCTCCGAGTCGCTCTCCGGCGTCGGGATCCCGCTGATCCTCGCCGGGTTCGTCATCGCCGGCGTGCTGCGCATCGCCCAGGGCTCCGCGACCGTCGCGCTGACCACCGCGGCCGGGCTGCTGGCCACCGGTGTCGCCGCCGCGGACTTCAACGAGCTCCAGCTCGCCGCCATGGTCATCTCCGTCGCCGCCGGCTCGGTGATCGCCTCCCACGTCAACGACTCAGGATTCTGGCTGGTCTCGAAGTTCTTCGGCATGGACGTGAAGACCACGCTGAAGACCTGGACCGTGCTGGAGACCCTGATCGGCATCATGGCCTTCCTGCTGGCCTGGGCCGTGTTCGGGGTGGGCACGCTGATCTGACCCGGCTCCCCCTATATGGGGCTGAAGGGCCGTTAGAGTGGAGGCACCTGACCCAGTCCACGCCCGAAAGGACGTCGCATGCCTGATCGCCGTTATGAGGTGCCTGCCGCCGCCGAGTCGGTGCAGCAGCTCGTGGACATGCTGCAGCTGAAGCACCTGAAGCCCGATGACGATGAAGCAGCGGCGGGACGCAGCGGCGAGGACCACTTCCTCGGTCCGGTCTTCAAGCAGGCCTACTGGCGGGTCTTCGGCGGGCAGGTGCTGGCCCAGGCCGCCACGGCCGCCATGGCCACGGTGGAACCTGACCGACTGATCCATTCGGTGCACGGCTACTTCCTGCGCCCCGGTGACGCGAGCAAACCGATCCAGGTCTCGGTGGAGCGGCTGCGCGACGGCGGCTCCTTCTCCGCGCGGCGCAGCCAGGCCTATCAGGACGGGACCCCGATCCTGTCCATGATCGCGTCCTTCCAGCGGCCCTCGGCCGGAGTGTCACATCAGCGCAGGATGCCTGAGGGGGTCCCGGATCCGGAGGATCTGGCACCCCCTCAGGAGCTGGTGGGACACGTGAAGCACCCGATCGTGCATGAATGGGCGCACGGCCGCCCCTTCGACATCCGTCATGTGGACCGCCCGATCTACCTCGAGGCGGATCAGGATCCGCATGCCACCAGCGCGGTGTGGCTCAAGACCAAGGCCGCGCTGCCCGATGACCCCAACATCCACCGGGCCGCGATCCTCTACGCCTCTGACTACACGCTGCTGGAACCGGTGCTGCGCCGCCACGGCCTGTACTGGGCCAAGCCGGAGATGAAGGTCGCCTCGCTGGATCACGCCATGTGGTGGCATCGCGATGCCCGCGCCGACGAGTGGCTGCTCTACGTCCAGCAGAGCCCGAGCGCGCAGAACGCGCGCGGCCTCGCCCAGGGGTCCATCTACAGCCGCGACGGCGCCCTGGTCGCCTCGGTGGCCCAGGAGGGCATGGTGCGACCTCCCGAGGGACTGCGACCGAAGCTCTCCGAGAAGATGCAGCAGACCCTGGTGCACAGCTCTCGTGCCACCCGGGCGCTCAACAAGAAGTACTCCCAGACCTGGTCGTCGCGCTACCTGGAGACCTGAGCCGGGCAGGCGACACCGGCTCAGCGGCTGGTGATCAGAGTCAGGCTGCGGTACGCCTGCCGTGTCGCGGCCGCGGTGGCGTCCCAGGAATAGTTTCTCGCCAGCGTCGCCGCCGTCGTGCTGTAGCGGCCCCAGGCCCGCCGGTGCAGCACCAGCCAGCGCAGCTGCTCGGCCCACAGGACCGGGTCCAGGCTCGGGATCAGCCGCCCGCTGCGGCGGTGGGTGATCAAGGACGAGAGGCCCCCGACATCGTGGGCGATCACCGGGGTGCCGCAGGCCATGGCTTCCAGGGCGACCAGGCCGAAGGACTCGCTGAAGGAGGGCACCAGCACCGCGTCGCTGCGGCGGAAGAGGTCGGCGAGCTCACTGTGTGGCAGCGGGGGCAGCGCCTGCACCGCATCGGCGACGCCGGCCCGCTCTGCCAGCGCCTGGAGGTCCAGCACGTCGTCACCGCTCTGGCTTCCCGCGACGACCAGCTGCACCGGCACCTCGGGCATCCTCCTGCGCAGCTCGCCGAGGGCTTCGACGGCGACCTGCGGTCCTTTGTGCGGCTGCAGCCTGCCGGCGAAGGCCAGCCGCAGGGCGCGCCCGGCCAGCGGCCCGCAGCGGGGGTCCTGTCCCATGGGCGGGTGGAAGACCTCGAGGTCGACGCCTGGCCGGACGAGCGCGATCGAGGCGTCGTCGAGGCCGAAGAGGCGTTTGAGGTCGGCGATCTCGCGTTCGGTGTTGGCGGTGACCAGATCGGCAGCACGGGCGATCATCGCCTCGGCGAGGCTGCGCCGGGGGCTCTCCGGTGTGGTGGGGTCGAGCTCCTGCTTCACCGCGGCGATCGTGTGCATGGTGTGCACCAGCGGCGCCGACAGCGCCCGAGCCAGCTGAATCCCGGCCAGCCCGGAGATCCAGTAGTGCGAGTGGACCGTGGTGACCCGGCTGATGTCGATCGATTCCAGGCTGCGCAGCGCCCGGGCGGCCAGCTCATCGACCCGTTCGGGCAGCAGCGACTTCTCCGACCGCGCCTGCTCGCCGACGGCGAGGGTGTGGATCCGCCGACCATCGTCGAGCACTGTGACGCTGTCTGCGCCTGCGGGAGCCTCGGCGTCGACGTCGGTGGTGACGATGTCCACCGTGATGCCGCCCTGGGCGAGCGCTGCGCTGAGCGCGTTGACGTAGACGTTGAGGCCACCGGCGTCCCGGTTGCCGGCCTGGGCCAGCGGGGAGGTGTGCAGACTGACCATGACCACGCGCGCCGAGTCGGGGTCGGTCTGCGGGGCTCCGCAGACGCCCGCAGGGACGCAGTCGGTGGACATGTGGCTCTCCATGACGCCGCGCGGCATCGCGACGCAGCTGAGGGGTGGGGTGGTTCGATCCTTATGCTACAGCGCGGTCATCGCCGCAGGTATTCCGCGCAGTCGCTCGCAGCGGCGCTGTCGACCGCAGATGCACGGTGCATCAGCCAGAGACCCTCGGCGTCCTCGATGACCGGTTCAAAGCCCAGCCGCTCGGCTCGGACGAAGGCCTCCTCGGGGCTCAGCGGGTTCGACCCGCCGAGCTCCTCCACGGTGTCATCGATGATGATCCAGGTCAGCGCGTCCTCATCGGTGGTGCCGTTGAGACCCACCGAGGTGCGGTCCACCAGGTGCGGCACTGCGGTATCGGCGGCCTCCACACAGACGCCATCGGGGACGGCGTCGGTGACCTGCTGGTGTGCCAGCGCCCGCTCCCCCATGGTCCAGTTGTCAGCGGTCACCGTGCGCTGGAGCGGGAAGACCCCGGGGAACGCCAGGGTGCCGACCAGGCCGACGGCGATGACCGTGCCGGGCAGCCCGACGGCGAGGGGTCTGAGCCGCGGCCACCGTGCGATGATCCGGCGGGCGACGTCGAAGCCGGCGAGCAGGAAGATCGGGGCGAGGATCGCATCGTACTGATAGATCACAGACCAGACGTTCGCCCGGTCGTTGAACAGCCGGGAGAGCAGGATCGGAGCCCCGAGGATCGCATACGGCGAGGCTAAGGGAAGCAGCAGCAGCGGCAGGAAGTGCAGCGCCCACAGGCCCACCTTGGTGGGGTGATCGAAGAGGATCACGACTGCGTTCCAGGGCTGGGTCAGCAGGAAGATGATGGCCGCACCTGCGCTGGGTCCCAGGGCGGTGAACTCCCAGTAGCCGAACTCCCCGGCGGCGGAGAAGTGTGGGATCACCAGCTCCACGGCGAACCAGTAGCCGAAGACCCCCAGCGCGGCGGTCACCAGCGCGGGCAGCCAGGCGCGTTTGAGCGCGAAGACCAGGCTGAGGGCGATGAGGGTGACGCCCATGTCCTCGCGGACCAGCAGCAGCACCGCGCCGAGCCCCACGGCCAGCCACATCCGCCGCCGTTCGATGGCCCAGATCACCCAGGCGACGAGCGGGACGCCGAAGGCGATCTCATGGAAGTCCCAGTTCACCAGCGCCTGGAAGGGCCAGAAGAGCAGCAGTGCGACGGCGGCCAGCAGGGCGGGCAGGTGGCTGAACCACCCGCGGACCACCAGGTAGACCGGCAGCGCCGTGGAGACCAGCAGCGCGATCATGCCGATGTTGAGCACCCGCGGGTCGTCCCAGATCCAATAGAGCGGGGCGAAGGCCGCGATGATCGGGTGGAAGTGATCCCCCAGCAGGTGGAAGTCCTCGCCCTTGATCGGCACGATGGGGGCCTTCAACAGCGAGTATTGACGCACCGCCTGATCGAAGATGCCCAGATCGTAACCCTTGGCCTCGAAGTTGCGGAAGCGCAGCAGGGAGTGGGCGAGATACAGCAGAGCGGCCGCCGTCATGACGGCGGCCAGCTGGAGTCTATGCGATATGGACAAGTGCCCCGGGAGGGATTCGAACCCCCGACCGGCGGATTAGAAGGCCGCTGCTCTATCCCCTGAGCTACCGAGGCGTGGACGCGCAGAGTCTCAGCATCCTGAGCAGGTCCAGGCAGAGAGTCTACCTGCTCAGCCGCGCCGGTTTTCCCCCGCACCGCTCGACTCGCCGCTGGCGCCTTGCTCATCCACAACCGTACGAGATCACCCCGCCGCGGAGGCGCCACGACGAACACTGGCAGGACCCCGTCATCGCCTGCCACGGCCTGCGGCGGGGCAGGGCACGCCGTGCCGATCAAGAGTGGCCGTGACAGAGATGGAGGAGAGCAATGAGCGAAACGATCACCGTTCGCGGGTTCCTGGGCGGCGAGGTGGAGGAGTTCACCACGCTCCAGGGTCTGCCGATCTCGAACTTCCGGCTCGGCTGCACTCCGCGGCGCTATGACCGCAAGTCGGAGCAATGGGTCAACGGGGACACCAACTGGTACACCGTCTCGGCCTTCCGTCAGCTGGCCCAGAACGTCAAGAGCAGCCTGAACAAGGGAGACCCGGTGCTGGTGACCGGACGGCTGCGAGTGAGGCAGTGGGAGAACGACAAGGGTCAGCGCGGCACCTCGGTGGAGATCGACGCGGAGGCGATCGGCTATGACCTGACCTTCGGTTCGGGGTCCTTCACCCGGCTCGGCGGCTCCGGGTCCGGGGAGGAGAACGCGCGCGGAGCGGCGGAGTCGAACACGGATTCCCCCAGCGACTCCCCCAGCTCCGCCGCGGACTCTGTCTGGGGCGGATCGACGGGTCCCTCAAGCTCATCAGGCACACAGAACGGCGCCGCGCGCGCCGAGACCGCCGATTCCGCGGAGAAGGCCCCGTTCTGAGTCCGCACAGGCAATCGCGGGCGGCGGGAGGGGATACGACTCGGCCCGCCCGCGGTCACCGAGGTGGTGTCGCGGGCGGGCCGGGTCGATGCCGCTTGTCGAGCTCAGGACCGGCTCACGGCTCAGTCCGTGACTGAGCGGTGAGATCAGTCGCGGGTGAGCCTGCGGTGGGTCACACGGTGCGGACGAGCCGCATCTGCGCCGAGGCGCTCGACCTTGTTCTGCTCGTAGGACTCGAAGTTGCCTTCGAACCAGTACCAGTCGGCCGGCTTCTCGTCGGTGCCTTCCCAGGCCAGGATGTGGGTGGCCACCCGGTCGAGGAACCAGCGATCGTGCGAGATGACCACGGCGCAGCCGGGGAAGTCCAGCAGCGCGTTCTCCAGGGAGCCCAGGGTCTCGACGTCCAGGTCGTTGGTGGGCTCATCGAGCAGCAACAGGTTGCCGCCCTGCTTCAGCGTCAGCGCGAGGTTCAGCCGGTTGCGCTCACCGCCGGAGAGCACGCCGGCCTTCTTCTGCTGGTCCGGTCCCTTGAACCCGAAGGCCGAGACGTAGGCACGGGATGACATCTCCACGGCACCGACGTGGATGAAGTCCAACCCGTCGGAGACGACCTCCCAGAGGCTCTTCTCCGAATCGATGCCAGCACGCGACTGATCCACGTAGGAGAGCTTCACGGAGTCGCCCACGGCGAGCTTGCCGCCGTCGAGCTCTTCCATGCCCACGATGGTCTTGAACAGCGTGGACTTGCCGACGCCGTTGGGACCGATGACCCCGACGATTCCGTTGCGCGGCAGCGAGAAGGAGAGCCCGTCGATGAGCTGGCGGTCGTCGAAGCCCTTCTGCAGGTTCTCGGCCTCGATGACCTGGGTGCCCAGGCGCGGGCCCGGCGGGATCTGGATCTCGTCCATGTCGAGCTTCTTGGTGCGCTCGGCCTCGGCGGCCATCTCCTCGTAGCGGTTCAGACGGGCCTTGGACTTGGTCTGGCGTCCCTTGGCGTTGGAGCGCACCCAGTCCAGCTCCTCGGAGAGTCGCTTGGCCATCTTGACGTCTTTCTTGCCCTGGACCTTCAGGCGGGCCTGCTTCTTCTCCAGGTAGGTGGAGTAGTTGCCCTCGTAGGGGTAGAGCCGACCACGGTCGACCTCACAGATCCACTGGGCGACGTGGTCGAGGAAGTACCGATCGTGCGTCACGGCCAGCACGGCGCCCTCGTAGGCGGCCAGGTGCTGCTCGAGCCAGAGCACCGACTCGGCGTCGAGGTGGTTCGTGGGCTCATCGAGCAGCAGCAGGTCCGGCTTGGAGAGCAGCAGCTTGCACAGCGCCACACGGCGGCGTTCACCACCGGAGAGGATGCTGACGTCGGCCTCCGGAGGCGGGCAGCGCAGTGCGTCCATGGCCTGCTCGAGCTGGGAGTCGAGATCCCAGGCGTTGGCGGCGTCGATGGCCTCCTGCAGGGTGCCCATCTCGGCCATCAGCGCGTCGAAGTCAGCGTCGGGGTTGGCCATCTCTTCGGAGATCTGGTTGAAGCGTTGAAGCTTCTCGTAGATCTCGCCGACGCCCTCCTGGACGTTGCCGAGCACGGTCTTGTCCTCGTTCAGGGCAGGCTCCTGCATCAGGATTCCGACGGAGTAGCCCGGGGAGAGACGTGCCTCGCCGTTGGAGGGCTCATCGAGCCCCGCCATGATCTTGAGGATGGTGGACTTGCCCGAACCGTTGGGTCCGACCACGCCGATCTTGGCGCCGGGGTAGAAGGACATGGTGACGTCATCGAGGATGACCTTGTCGCCCACTTTTTTGCGGGCGCTGATCATGGTGTAAATAAACTCTGCCATGGTCCCCAGGCTAGTCGGCAGGGCCGAGAATCTGCTAATGGACCGGCTGCGCTGACCGGCTCGGGGCGACGCGCCGCGGCCTGCCGGGGGTCAGTCGATCAGGTCCAGCTGGTGCGGGGTCCGCCCGGTGGCCGGACGCAGCTCCACGCGCCACCGCCGGGAGGCGAGCTCGGCGACGTCGTCCACGGTTTCAGGCGCCGGGCCCTGGGCGCGCAGCAGCATCCCGGTGAGCAGTCCGCGGGCGTGCTTGGCGAAGTGGGTGACGACCTTCCGCTGCCCGTCGCGCTCGGTGAAGCTGTTGACCATCAGAGTCTGTTCCGGTGCGGGCCGATGCGCCTGCCCGTAGGAGCTGGAGCGGCAGTCCACGACCAGCTGATCCCCGATGAGCCGACTCAGCGGCTCGTCCAGGGCGGCCTTCCAGAAGCTGCCCAGACGTCCGGGAGCCTGCTGCGCCGGGGCGGCACCTGGGCCCTGACCGGTGCCCTGCGCGCTGAGGCTGACCCCCATGGAGAGCCGGTAGGCCGGGATCCTGTCGGTCAACGAGGTCACGCCGAAGAGCCCGGAGAAGACCAGCACCTGCCGGGAGGCCCGGTCCAGCTGCTCGGGGCTCAACGATGCCGGGTCGAGGGCTTCGAAGAGCACCCCGGTGTAGATCTCGTGCGCCGGCGCCGTGGGGGCGCTGACTAGCCGAGCGTTGGCGCGCACCTGGGGCATCACGGTCTTGCCCACGTTGAGCATCTGCTGAGCCTGCTCGTGGCCGCTGACCTGGATCAGGGCATCCATCACGGTGGCGCGTACGAGGTCGAGCTCGGGCAGGGTCAGGCTGCGCAGGTCCACCGGGGGCGCACCGGGATCGGTCGGGGGTGTCTTGCCCTCTGAGGGCGGCAGGAAGATCAGCACCGGGCAAGGCTAGCAAGCGGCTGGGGCGGCGATCACCTCGATCAGCCGCTCCGCCGATGCGCCCGGAGCCGGTGTCACGATCCCGTAGCATGGTGAGCCGGGACGGGTCGGCCAGACCATCGCGGCTCGAGACTGAGGCCCGCCGGAGACGGTGGATAACTGCCTCGGGCCGAGGAAAGTCCGGGCTCCACAGGGCAGGATGGTGGGTAACGCCCACTCGGGGAGACCCGCAGGCCAGTGCCACAGAAAACAGACCGCCGGCGGCGCTCGTCGTCGCCGGTAAGGGTGAAACGGTGGTGTAAGAGACCACCAGCGCTCCAGGTGACTGGGGCGGCTAGGCAAACCCCATCCGGTGCAAGGTCGAACAGGATGTGCTCGAGGGCTGCCCGCCCGAGCATCCGGGTTGATCGCTTGAGGTCCGTGGTAACACGAGGCCCAGATGGATGATGGTCAGGCTCGGTGAGCAATCACCGCGGCCTACAGAACCCGGCTTATCGACCGGCCCGTCCCCCCACCCGCTCCCCCGTGCCCCTAGGCGCCGGGTGAGTGGGTTTCGGCTAGACTCAGCCACGGACACATCGCGGTGTTCGCCACGAACCGAGCTCACGATGGGTCCACGTAGACAATGACGTCTAGACGAGTGAGGACACGTCCAACAATGACCACTGAAGCAGACGAACACCTGCACAGCTGGATCGACCGAGAGTCCCAGGCTGAGGCCATGATCCCGCTGCTGGGACAGCTCTACCGAGAGAACAACGTGGTCACCGGGATCTACGGTCGCCGACTGGTCAACCGGTCCGCCATCGAGATCCTCAAGGCGCACCGCTTCGCCCGCCAGGTCGACGAGACCGAGCTGCCAGTCTCACAGACGCTTCCCCTGGTGAAGGCGCTTACCACACTGGATCTCGGCGCCGCCAGCATCGACATCGCCCGGCTGAACTCCCGCTATCGGGCCTCCCCGCATGCCGCCGCCGGGGACATGGACTCCTTCCTGCGTGAGGAGCTCGCGGAAGTTCTCGGCCGCGGCGGTGAGGGACTCTCTGAGCCGCGCGACGTCGTGCTCTACGGCTTCGGCCGGATCGGTCGGCTGCTCGCCCGGATCATCGTCGGCAACGCCTCGTCGGCCTCCGGGCTGCGGCTGCGCGCGATCGTGGTGCGTCAGGGCGCCGAGGATGATCTCGCCAAGCGCGCCTCGCTGCTGCGCCGAGACTCGGTCCACGGGCCCTTCGAGGGCTCCATCCGGGTCGACGTGGAGAACCAGGCGATCATCGCCAACGGCACCTTCATCAAGGTCATCTACGCCTCGGACCCCGCCGCAGTGGACTACACCGCCCATGGCATCTCTGACGCGGTGGTCGTGGACAACACCGGCCGCTGGCGCGATGAGGAAGGCCTCAGCCAGCACCTGCAGGCCAAGGGCGTCTCCCGGGTGCTGCTGACTGCTCCGGGCAAGGGAGACCTGAAGAACATCGTCTTCGGCGTCAACCACGAGCAGATCACCGCGCAGGACAAGATCGTCTCTGCGGCGTCCTGCACCACCAACGCCATCACCCCGGTGGCCAAGCTCATGGACGAGGCCTACGGGATCGACCATGGGCACGTGGAGACGGTGCACTCCTACACCAATGACCAGAACCTGATCGATAACTTCCACCCCGGTGAGCGTCGCGGTCGTTCGGCGGCGCTGAACATGGTGATCAGCGAGACCGGTGCCGCGAAGGCGGTTGCCAAGGCGCTGCCCCAGCTGGCCGGGAAGCTCTCCGGGAACGCCATCCGCGTCCCGACCCCGGATGTCTCGATGGCGATCCTGAATCTGGAGCTGGATCGGGAGACCACCAAGGAGGAGCTCAACAAGTTCCTGCGCCGTGAATCCCTCGAGGGCCCGCTGCACAAGCAGGTGGACTACATCGATTCCGCCGAGGTGGTCTCCACCGATTTCGTGGGCACCCGGGCTGCGGGGATCGTGGACGGTCTGGCGACCATCGTCAACGGCCGCCAGGCGATCCTCTACGTCTGGTACGACAACGAGTTCGGCTACTCCGCCCAGGTGGTCCGGGTGCTGGAGCACATGACCGGCAGCGCCCCGGTGAAGTACCCGAAGGTGCAGCCGCGCAACGCCGCCAGCAACGGCGCCGCCGAAAGCCCCGCCGGATCTGAGACGAAGACCGCGCTGCCCGCCAGCTGAGCGCCCGGTTCAGCCCACCGGCTGAGACCACGCTCCACTCGCGACAGCACGACGACGGCGGCCCTCCCCTGCTGGGGTGGGCCGCCGTCGTCGTGCTGGTCCCAGGTGTGCCCCCGGGTCACATGGAGATATGAGGCAACGAGATGGTCCAGGAATTCAGTTCCTGGCGCGCGGGGGCCCATCCCGCGGTCCCTGCCGGCTGAACGCCCGTTGAGAGCCGATGCACCGGATGCTGCGTCCCTGCGGTGGAGCACCCACGGCGCGCTTCTGCAGGTTCGAGGTCGACCCGATGGTGTTGTCCGGCATTATTCAGTGCTGCTGTCGCAGCCGGGACGTCGTGCCTGCCGTGCCGACTTCCCGTTCCCATCAAGGTGGTTCGGAGCAGCTGCGGAGGTTGCGCTGAGTATCCGTTCCTCCAGTCCCAGGGGTGGAGTCTCATCCCGCCGCGAAGACATTGCGCTCATCGTGCGTATGACCCCCCCCCAGTGCCGTCCGCAATGATTTCAGCCCGTAGTACATCCGAGTCCGCAAGGTCGCGACCGGAACCCCTGTCCTCTCCGAAAGCTCCTGGTACCCCACGCCGTCGAGTTGAACAGCGGCGATCACCTGTCGGTGCTCGGAGGTGAGCGTGGCCAACGACTCGTAGAGGACCAGCCGCTCCACTGCGAGCGGGTCCTCCGTCACCGTATCGCTCGCCCCCTCGATCTTCTCCGGATCCGCCGGGGGACGGGCACGAGCCCGCAGAGAATCCGTGACGAGGTCGCGCACGATGGCGAACAGCCCTGTCCGGATCGAACCACGCGATCTGCTGAACCATTCTCTGCTTCGCCAGGCACGGATGAAGGCCTCCTGAACACAGTCCTCCGCCTCGGCTCGGTCACCTAACGCGTTGACCGCGTACGCGAAGAGAGCCCCACCGTGCTCGGCAAAGGCCTCACGAACGTCGAATACCGGGTCACCTTCCTGGTGCATAGGAAGCCCCGATCACGCGTTCAGCACACCGGGAATCGGCTCTGAGAGCCGAACACCCCACGGCGTCACACCCTGGATGGGCACGCAAGGGATGAACGCACCCTGTCCTCGGTCTCCGGACCACCGGAACAGCGTGAAACCTGGAACCGGCCCACAACGGGGGCAGACGGCCCCCAGAGGCGGGTGCGAGAGCCGCTCCTGCCCCCAAGACTCCCACCGGCGCCCCCGCCGATCGTCTCAGGCCGGTCAGCAGCTCCTGGGCGGGTGACCTGTGCGTTCTGGTCGCGACGGTGAGCAGATTCCCGCACAAGCTTTTCTTCGTGTTCGGGCAGACAAGCATCGGAACGGACCTTCCCGTTGCCAGGGCCGGACTCCGTGCAAGGAGGCTGACTGACAACGATCATCTGGTAAACCCTTGAAGTAGTTTAATTAGACTATCTAATTAACATTTAGTGTCAACTAGATGTGATCTAGATCACAACAAAGGTGCCTGAGATGGAGCGTCCTCGCGAGATTCTGGCGAGACCGACGTGGATCAGCGTGACCGGCGTGCTCATCTCGCCCAAGGGGTCAGCCTGGGAACCGGTCAAGTCGGGAAAGCTGATCGGTCGCGCAGTGCACACCACCACGGTCTGCACGGTTGACCCCGACGTGCCGAACAGACCGGCCCCTGCGCCGGGCCGGCAGATTCAACGCGCGGGGCGGATCCGACTGCGGCTCGGATCCCAGGGGATCCCGGCGGCGCAGGCGTCCATCGCCTCGTTGCTCAGCGCATCGGCGTCGCCGTTGTCCTTGCGCGGGATCCAGGTGTAGCGCACCTGCATCGGCGGCAGGATGGTGGAGGCCTCTGCGGCGAGCCGCTTCATGTCCTCGTGCTTGATCTTCCAGCGCCCGCTCATCTGCTCCACCACGAGCTTGGAGTCCAGCTTGACCTCGACGAAGGCCTGCGGGTCCAGGTCACGGGCCAGTCGCAGACCCTCGATGAGTCCGGTGTACTCGGCGACGTTGTTGCTCGCCTTCCCCAGCGGGGTGGCCTTGGTGGCGAGGATCTGACCCGCCTCATCACGGACCAGGGCGCCGGAGCCGGCGATCCCAGGATTGCCGCGGCTTCCGCCGTCGGCCTCGACGAACAGAGTGGTCATGGCTCACGCACCTTCAAGTCAGTACAGGTCTTGGTCACGGTGTCTCGAGCCCACGGGCGCCTCAGCGGCCCGGGGTGAGCACGAAGTCCCAAGGATCGGTGTTGATGCCGCTCACGGCAACCTCCACATCGTAGCCGCGATCGGTCAGCGCTCGGTGGAGCGCCTGCGCGGCGGTGGGCAGCCAGAGCCATTCCGAGGCGAAGTGTGAGACATCGATCAGATAGGGGCGTCCCTCGGCGGCTGATTCGCGGGCCTCCGAGGCCGGGTGGTGGCGCAGATCGGCGGTGAGGAAGACATCAGCGCCGGCGTCCGCGGCAGCCTGGAGCAGCGAGTCCCCGGCCCCGCCGCACAGCGCCACCCGCTGGATCAGGTCTTCCCGGTCACCCGCCACCCGCACGCCTCCCGCCACGGCGGGCAGCACCGAGAACACCCGGGCGGCGAACTCCCCGAGCGTCAGCGGCTCGGCCAGCATCCCGATGCGCCCCAGTCCCTCCGAGGCCAGGCCCTCCGCCGCGACGGCCAGCGGTGCGGTGTCCTGAAGACCCAGCGCGCCGGCGAGGACATCGTTGACCCCGCCGATCGCGGAATCCCCATTGGTGTGAGCAGTCAGCAGGGCGCAGCCGGATTCGATCAGCCGGTGGACCATCTCTCCCTTGAACTGTCCGGCCTCCACGGAGGTGACTCCGCGAAGCAGCAGCGGGTGGTGGGTGATCAGCAGATCGGTCCCGGAGCTCGCGGCCTCTTCGATGACCGGCCGCACCGGGTCCACGGCGAAGTGGATCCGCCGCACGAGCGCGTCGCGACGGCCGGTGACCAGCCCGACGGCGTCCCAGGACTCTGCCAGTGAGCGAGGCCAGAGCTCTTCGGCGGTCTCCAGCACCTCATCGAGGGTGGGAACCTGGGAATCGGTGGTGGTCTCATCTGGACGCGGAGCGGGGCTGGGAGACATCTCTCATTTCTACAGGCCATGATTCAGGAATAGAGCCCGGGACACGGACGGTTGTGCTGGTCATGGAGAATTCCCTCAAGACCGTGGTGCTCGCCGCCGGCTGCTTCTGGTGCCTGGACTCCCTCGCGCGCAGACTGCGCGGGGTTCATCACGTGCGCAGCGTCTACACCGGAGGATCCGGTCCGGCCATCTACGAAGCCGTCGCCTCCGGCGGCACCGGACACGCAGAAGCCGTGGAGATCGGCTATGACCCGAGCGTGCTCCCGGACCAGGTGCTCTACGCCGTGTTCTTCTCCAGCCACGACCCGACCACGCTGAACCGGCAGGGCTACGACGTCGGGGACCAGTACCGCTCCGCGATGTTCTACACCGATGAGGCCCAGCACGATGAGTTCGCCGCCGCGATCGCGCAGGCGCAGAACTCCTTCGACCGGCCGGTCGTCACCACGCTGGAGCCCCTGGGCCGAGTGTTCGAGGCCGAGGAGGTCCACCAGGACTTCCACTCCCGACGTCCTGATGTCGGATACTGTCGGGTCATCATCGATCCCAAGGTCACAAAGCTCCGCAGAGACTATGCTTCATGGTTGAAACCCGAGGAAGAAAGGTCCACTCACTAATGGCCAAAATTCTGGACAACATCACCCAGGCAGTCGGCAACACCCCACTGGTGCGGCTCAACCGGCTGGGCGCAGACCTTCCGGGCAACATCGCGATGAAGCTGGAGTTCTACTCCCCCGCCAGCTCGATCAAGGACCGCATCGGTGCCGCCATCGTCGACGCCGCCGAAGAGTCCGGGATGCTCAAGCCCGGCGGGACCATCGTGGAGGGCACCTCGGGCAACACCGGGATCGCGCTGGCTATGGTGGGCGCCGCCCGCGGCTACCGCGTGGTGCTCACCATGCCGGAGACCATGTCCACCGAGCGTCGTGTGATGCTGCGCGCCTACGGCGCCGAGATCGTGCTCACTCCCGGAGCCGAGGGAATGCGCGGCGCGGTGGAGCGGGCCAAGGCCATTGTGGCGGAGACCGAGAACTCCATCTGGGCCCGGCAGTTCGCCAACGAGGCCAACCCGGCCACCCACTACCGGACCACCGGCGAGGAGATCTGGCAGGACACCGACGGCGAGGTGGACGTCTTCATCGCCGGCATCGGCACCGGCGGCACCATCACCGGCGCCGGGCGCCGGCTCAAGGAGTACAAGCCCAGCATCCACCTGGTCGCCGTGGAGCCCGAGGACTCCCCGATCCTCTCCGGCGGCACCGCCGGTCCGCACAAGATCCAGGGCATCGGCCCGAACTTCATCCCCGACATCCTGGACCAGGGCATCTACGACGAGGTCTACCAGGCCAACCTCGAGAAGGCCGTGAGCTGCGCCCGCGACCTCGGCACCCAGGAAGGCATCCTCGGTGGGATCTCCACCGGCGCCAATGTCGCGGCCGCCCTGGAGCTGGCCTCCCGCGAAGAGAACCGGGACAAGCTCATCGTGACCATCGCGTGTGACTTCGGAGAGCGCTACATCTCCACGTTGCTCTACGAAGACATCCGCGGCTGATCCGCCCACGAGCCGTGAAGTTCGATCCCTGTGAAAGGTTGGTTCCCCCTTGGGACCTCTGAAACGTCTGCGTGAGGACATCAAAGCCGCGCGTGAACATGATCCCGCCGCGCGCAGCACAGCCGAGGTGGTGCTGGTCTACTCCGGCCTGCACGCCGTCTGGTCCTACCGGGTTGCCCACCGGATGTGGCAGACCCGGCCGCTGAAGACCCCGGCTCGCGCACTGTCTCAGGTGACCCGAGGCCTGACCGGCGTCGAGATCCACCCGGGCGCCCAGATCGGGCGTCGCTTCTTCATCGACCACGGCATGGGCGTGGTCATCGGCGAGACCGCCGAGATCGGTGACGACTGCATGCTCTACCAGGGCGTCACCCTCGGCGGACGATCCCTGGAACAGACCAAGCGCCACCCGACGCTGCGCGACGGGGTCGTCGTGGGCGCCGGCGCGAAGGTCATCGGACCCGTCGAGATCGGTGCCGGCTCCGCCGTGGGCGCCAACGCCGTGGTCGTGAAGTCCTCCCCGCCCAACTCGATCCTCACCGGTATCCCGGCAAAGGCGCGTCAGCGCGGAGTCGCTGAGCGGAAACCCCACGTGGACCCGGCCGAGTACGCGCTGGATCCGGCGATCTTCATCTAGAGGCTGTGGCTGCCCGCCAGGCGGCGCATGACCTCGGCGGCCGGCTCCTGCGTCGCAGCCGCGAAGCCGGTGCCCGCCCAGAGGTTGAGTCCCTGCGGGTCTGAGGCCGCGCCGGCGGCCCGGCGCAGCCCGCTGCTCAGCTGATGCAGGGCGGGGAAACCCGACGGCGCGGACATGGTCAGTGCGTCGGTGAAGCTGTTTCGCAGCGCCCGCGCCGGTCGCCCCGAGAACGCCGTGGTGATGATGGTCTCCGGCTCCCCCGGTGGAGTCACCAGGGCCTGCTGGTGAGCCAGATTCGTCCCGCTCTCGGGACACCTCAGCAGCGCGGTGCCCAGCACCGCGGCCTCCGCCCCTGCGCTCAGTGCGGCACTGACCCCCTCGGCGTCGGCGATGCCGCCGGCGGCCCACAGCGGCAGCTCGGTGAGCCCGGCGACTGCCTGCAGCAGCTCGAGAAGATCGATGTCCGCAGGCACCTGCTGCGGAGTCCAGGTTCCGGAGTGACCTCCGGCCGATGATGCTTGGACGATCAATCCGTCGACCCCGGCGCTGGCAG
This sequence comes from Nesterenkonia sp. AY15, assembly GCF_022565855.1. Taxonomy (NCBI): domain Bacteria; kingdom Bacillati; phylum Actinomycetota; class Actinomycetes; order Micrococcales; family Micrococcaceae; genus Nesterenkonia; species Nesterenkonia sp. AY15. The sequence goes on from NZ_JAJOYV010000004.1 coordinate 93,837, forward strand.
CCGTCACGGCCTCCTCCACGGAGGTGACCGTCTGCAGCACCCGCGCCCCGGTGGCCTTCATCCGCTCGATGTCCTGGATCTGCGGCAGACCGAAGGTCAGGCTGATCAGCGGCACCGGATTCGCCTCGAGCTCCGCAAGCTTCTGCTCCCAGGAGTCGTCCCAGAGCCGAGCCGGTGACCCGACGCCCGTGGTGCCACTGATGCCGGCTTCCCAGGTGACGCCGGCGAGGCTGCTGATCCCCGGAAGCTCCACCTCAGCCGCCCAGTGCGTCGCGTCCCGCGCGTGCTCATCCAGCCAGGCCTGGACCGCGTCACGGTGCCGGGTGAGATCCTCGGCGCTGATCGGGACCGGGTTCGGCACGAAGAGATTGACCCCGAAGCGCGGGGTGGACTGCCGCACCCGGTGGATCTGTGCGGCCAGGTCCTCGGCGCTCTTGTATCCGGCCGCGAGGAAGCCGATGCCCCCTGCCTCGGAGGCGGCGATCACAAGCTCAGGACGGCTCGGTCCGCCGGCCATCGGGGCAGCGACCATGGGAATGGTGGCGCCTGACGAGGCCAGCAGTCCGGCCGTCCTGGTGCTCATGCGCTCAGCTCTGCAAGGTCGGAGTCGACATCTGGTTCAGCGGATCAGGCGTCGATCTCGCTGCGGTCACCGGACCACATCGTGTGGAAGGTGCCTTCCTTGTCCACGCGCTTGTAGGTGTGTGCCCCGAAGTAGTCGCGCAGCCCCTGGGTCAGCGCGGCCGGCAGCCGTTCGCGGCGCAGGCTGTCGTAATAAGACAGCGAGGAGGAGAACACCGGGGCGGGGACGCCGTAGGTCGCGGCGGCCGCGACCACGCGGCGCCAGGCCGGGAGGCATTCGTTGATGGCCTCGTTGAACTCCGAAGCCAGCAGCAGGTTCTTGGGCTGCTGGTCGCGGGGCGCGTCGTAGGCCTTCATGATGGTGTCCAGCAGGTCGGCGCGGATGATGCAGCCGGCGCGCCAGAGCGAGGCGATGGCCTTCAGGTCCAGGTCCCAGCCGAACTCTTCGCCGGCGGCGACGAGCATGTCCAGGCCCTGGGCGTAGGCGACGAGCTTGGAGGCGTAGAGGGCCTTGCGCACGTCTTCGACGAGGTCCTGGCGATCTTCGGGGCTGCCATACTTCTCCGTGGCAGAGAGGGTCTCATCGACTCCGGCGCTGAAGGTGGCGTTGGTGACGGCGCGCAGCTCGCGCTGGGAGGAGATCGAGCGGGCGAAGACCGACTCGGCGATGGCGGTGACCGGTGAGCCCACCTCCAGGCCGGAGATCGCGGTCCAGCGGCCGGTGCCCTTCTGGCCGGCGGAGTCCACGACCACGTCCACCAGCGGACGGCCGGTGGTCTCATCCTCCTGCTCGAGCACCTCGGCGGTGATCTCGATCAGGTAGGAGGCCAGGTCGGTGGTGTTCCATTCGCGGAACACACCTGCCTGCTCGCGGGGTTCGATGCCGGCGAGGGACCGCATCAGGTCGAAGGCTTCACCGATGACCTGCATGTCGGCGTATTCGATGCCGTTGTGGACCATCTTCACGTAGTGGCCGGCGCCGTCGGTGCCGACCCAGGCGCAGCAGGGCTCGCCGTTGTACTTCGCCGAGATCTTCTCCAGCATCGGGCCCAGGGAGTCATAGGACTCCTTGGAGCCGCCGGGCATGATCGAGGGGCCGTTGAGCGCTCCCTCTTCGCCCCCGGAGACGCCGACACCGACGAAGTGCAGGTTCTTCGCGCGCAGGCTCTCCTCACGGCGTCGGGTCTCTTCATAGAAGGAGTTGCCGCCGTCGATGATGATGTCGCCCTCATCGAGCAGGGGCACCAGATCCGCGATCACCGAGTCCACCGGCGCGCCGGCCTGGACCATGATCAGCACGCGGCGGGGGCGCTCGAGCGACTCCACGAGCTCGGCCAGGGTCTCGGTGCGCACGAAGTCCCCGTCGCCCCCGTGGGCCTGGAGAAGGGCGTCCGTGCGGGCGACCGAGCGGTTGTGCAGCGCGACGGTGTAGCCGTTGCGGGCCAGATTGCGAGCCAGATTGGCTCCCATGACGGCCAGGCCGGTCACTCCGATATGTGCACTCATGCGTTCTCCTTCGTCGAGGTCAGTCAGACATTCTCACAGCGCAGCATGATCCCTGACGGCACGCGCGAACCGCAGTGACGCGGCCTCGCTGCAGCGTGCACGCAGCAGGCGCGCTGGAGGTCGGACATGGGATCCCGCCGTCGTGAACCTCGGTGTTCCCGAGGCGAGCACTGCAACTCTACCGCTTCGGCTCCACCGTCGGTCCGGGTCAGCCCTGAAGATGCGAGGTCGGGCTCAGTCACCCACCGCGTCGCGGCCGCGGCGCACGATCAGCGGATCAGGCTCTCCGACGACCTCGTGGTCCTTGCCCTCATATTCGAACTGGGCGAGGAAGCACTTCATCGCGTTGAGCCGGGCCCGCTTCTTGTCGTTGGACTTGATCGTCATCCACGGCGCGTGGTCGGTGTCGGTGCGCAGGAACATCTCTTCCTTGGCCTCGGTGTAGGCCTCCCAGCGGTCCAGGGACTCCAGGTCCATGGGAGAGAGCTTCCACTGCCGGACCGGATCGATCTGACGGATCGCGAAGCGGGTGCGCTGCTCCTGCTGGGTCACCGAGAACCAGAACTTGGTCACGTGGATCCCGGCGTCGACCAGCATCTGCTCGAACTGCGGAGCCTGGCGCATGAAGAGCTCATACTCCTGTTCGGAGGAGAACCCCATCACGCGCTCGACCCCGGCCCGGTTGTACCAGGAGCGGTCGAAGAGCACCATCTCCCCGGCGGTGGGCAGATGATCCACATAGCGCTGGAAGTACCACTGGCCGAGCTCCCGGTCCGAGGGCCGGTTCAGCGCCACGACCCGCGCGGTCCGCGGGTTCAGGTGCTCGGTGAACCGCTTGATCGTGCCGCCCTTGCCGGCGGCGTCGCGGCCCTCGAAGACGACCACGTGCTTGAGCCCATAGTCCTCGGCCCAGTACTGGAACTTCAGCAGCTCCACCTGCAGGTGATACTTCTCGATCTCGTAGACATCACGGGAGAGTCGGTTCTCGTACGGGTAGTTCTCGTGCCAGGTCTCGACGGCGCGGCCCTGCGGATCGATCAGGTCCGGGTCAGGCGTATGACCGTCCAAGACCGTGTATCCGCCTTCGCGGAGCTCATCGATGAACTCACGGAGGTTCTTGCGCGCGGTGCCGTCGACCTGGAAGATCGGGTCATTCATCAGATCAGCCTTTCTCGAGAGGCGGCTGCTGCCAGCTCATCAGTAATTCATGAACACATTGTTAACCGTCTCGGCCCGATCTGGAAGTCTGCGTCCAGCCGCAGCTGCTCAGAGCGCCTTCTCCCCCATCTGGCCGGCGCGGGCGAGCGCGGTCAGGCGCGAGACCGTGCGGTGATATTTCTTCATATAGCCACCGGACATCATCTCTTCGGTGAAGAGCTGGTCGAAGGGCTTCCCGGAGGCCACGATCTTGATGTCCTGGTCGTAGAGCCGGTCGGCGAGCACCACGAAGCGCAGCGCCAGCGCCTGGGCTTCGATGGTCTCGACATCCTTGAGCACCAGCACATCCATGTCGGTGACCAGCTGCCGGTACCGGCTGGGATGCACCCCGGTGATGTGCTTGCAGAGTGCGTCGAAGTCATCCACCGCGATGCGGGCGTCGGGGTACTGACGTGCAGCGAAGTCTTCGATCTCGTCGGAGCCCAGCGGAGCGGGCGCCTCAGGCAGCCCACGGTGGCGGTAGTCCTCACCGTCGACCTTGATCACGGAGAACTGGTCCGAGAGCACCTGGATCTCGCGCTGGAAGTCTGCCGCGGCGAAGCGACCCTCTCCCAAGGAGCCGGGCAGCGTGTTCGACGTCGCGGCGAGCTTGACCCCGGCGTCGGCCAGTTCGCGCATCAGCCGGGACATCAGCACCGTGTCGCCCGGGTCGTCGAGCTCGAACTCATCGATGCAGACCAGCGAGTAGTCGCTGAGCACGTCCACGGTGCGGCGGAAGGACAGCGCCCCGACGAGGTTGGTGTACTCCACGAAGGTGCCGAAGGCGCGCTGGCCCTCGACCGAGTGGTACAGCGAGGCCAGCAGGTGGGTCTTGCCCACGCCGAAGCCGCCGTCGAGGTAGATCCCGCTGGACACCTTGGAACGGGCCGGGGCCCGGCCGAAGAGCTTGCCGAAGAACCCGCCGCCGCTCTGGCTGGCGCCCACGGTCGCGGAGAACTCACGCAGCGCGGTGACCGCCTTCTCCTGCGAGGGGTGCGCCGGGTCTGGAATGTAGGAGTCGAAGGAGACTTCGGCGAAGCGGAAGGACGGCCGCAGGCCCTCCAGCAGCTGACCGACTCCGAGCTGAGGGGTCCGCTGGCTCAGCGGAGTGGCGTTGGACGGCATGTGACCACTCTACCCACGACTGCGCGTTTCACCGGCTGATTCCCTATCCTGGAAGGTGACCCAGTGACGACGGAAGGTTCTGTTCACCATGACCGAAGAAAAAGACTTCTCCCAGTACGCCCACCCCGACGCCCTGGTCTCCACCGACTGGGTGGCGCAGCACAAGGACGACCCGTCCGTGGTGCTGCTGGAATCGAATGAAGATGTGCTGCTCTACGAGACCGGTCACATCCCCGGTGCGCAGAAGATCGACTGGCACACCGATCTCAACGATCCGGTCACCCGAGACTTCCTGGGCCCGCAGCAGTTCGCCGCGTTCGCCTCCGCCAAGGGGATCACCCCGGACACCACCGTGGTCTTCTACGGTGACAAGTCGAACTGGTGGGCCGCCTACGCCCTCTGGGTGTTCACCCTCTTCGGCCACCGGGACCTGCGCCTGATGGACGGCGGCCGGCAGAAATGGGCCGCCGAGGGCCGCGAGCTGGTCACCGAGGTGCAGACCCCGGCCTCGGTGAGCTACCCGACGCCGGCGCAGCGCGATGACTCCACCTTCCGCGCCTTCCGCGAGGATGTGCTCGCCCACTTCGGCAAGCCGATGATCGATGTCCGCTCGCCTCTGGAGTACTCCGGTGAGCGCACCCACATGGAGGGCTACGAGCAGGAGGGTGCGCTGCGCGGCGGCCACATCCCCTCCGCCGCCTCGGTGCCGTGGGCCAAGGCCGCCAATGAGGACGGGACCTTCCGCTCGCGTGCCGAGCTGGAGGCGATCTACACCGAGCAGGCGGGTCTTGGTCAGGCCGAAGAGGTCATCGCCTACTGCCGGATCGGTGAGCGCTCCTCGCACACCTGGTTCGTGCTGCAGCACCTGCTCGGCTACGACAACGTCCGCAACTACGACGGCTCCTGGACCGAGTGGGGCAACGCGGTGCGGCTGCCCATCGCCACCGGCGAAGAGCCCGGCGCGGTGCCCGGCGCATGAGCCAGGCCCCCACCCCGCAGGGCGACGCCGCGGCCCGGCGGCTCCCGGAGCAGCTCGCCGAGGTCGTCGAGGAGTTCGCCGAGTTGGAGGACCGGCAGAAGCTGGAGCTGCTGCTTGAGTTCTCCCGCGAGCTGCCGGAGCTGCCCGCGCGCTACCTCAACAGCTATGACCAGATGGAAGAGGTGGTGGAGTGCCAGTCCCCGCTCTTCCTCACCCTGGAGTACGACGACGCCGCTGGGACCGCCGCGATCTTCTTCGCGGCTCCCCCGGAGGCCCCGACCACGCGAGGCTTCGCGGCGATCCTGCACGAGGGGCTGAGCGGGCTGCGCTTCGAGGAGATCCTCGCCGTGCCGGAGGACCTCTCGGAGCGGCTCGGACTGTCCAAGGCGATCACCCCGCTGCGGCTGCGCGGGATGACGGCGATGCTGGGCCGGATCAAGCGTAATATCCGAGTTCACCTGGCCGCGTCTGCCCCGGTGCAGGGCGGCTGAACAGGTCGGTGACCCAGTCGATCACGGTGGCGTCCCAGCGCTTCGGATCGTGGTTCCACTCCTTGACGTGGCGGGCCTGGGCGAAGGAGACATAGGTGACCTTCGGGTTCTTCCGGGCGAGATCCCGGGAGGGCCCGTAGGGCACGATGTTGTCATCGACGCTGTGCATGATCAGCGCATGGGCCCTCAGCTGGTCCGCCCGGTCGATCCAGTTCATCGCCTGAAGATCCACCGGGGCGGCGAGCCCGGTGACCCGGCGGCCGCCCGGGTTGGAGATGAACCACTGGCCCAGGCGGCCTACCACGTCGGGGATCCGGTTGGCCTTCGCCTGGTGGGCGAGCACGTCCATCCAGTCGATCACCGGCCCGGTCAGCACCAGGCCGCGGATATATTCGGCGTAGCGGGACCGGTCTGCCGTCTGCAGGCAGATCGCTCCCCCCATGGACCAGCCGAAGAGGATGATGTCCTGAGCGCCGCGCGCCAGCGCGAACTCGATGGCGGCCTCGACGTCCTCCCATTCGGTGACCCCCAGGCCGTAGCGGCCGTCCTCGGCTGCCGGGGCCTCGCCGTCGTTGCGGTATGAGATCAGCAGCGTCTCGGCGCCCAGCGCGGAGGTGGCGGCCAGGGCGCGGATCCCCTCCGTGCGGTTGCTGCCCCGTCCGTGGACCCCGATGGCCCACACGTTGCGTCCGCTCAGCGGGCCCTGGTGATCTGCGGACAGGCCGGCGGCCAGGGGCTGCGGCGCCACGTACCAGGCCGGTGACGGGCCACCCGGCAGCGTGATGACCACCTCGTCGCTGTCGAAGCCGGCGTCGGCCGGGTTCAGAAAGACCACCGAGGTCCACCAGCCGCGCACTGCGGTGCGCAGGTCCCCGCCATAGACCTTCTCCACCGGGCGGGTGACGGTGCCGCCCTTGGGCTCCAGCGTGGTGATCGGCCCGATCCGCGCCAGCGACCGCCCGCCGTGGAAGAACAACCCGTAGGTGCCGTCCACCACGGTCTCCGCGGTGATCGGCAGGATCACCTCGTCGCCGTCTGGTCCTCTGGTCACCGCGAGGATCTCGAGATCTTCGGCACGTTCGCGCACCGGAGTGACCACGGCGCGGGCGAAGTACCCGGCGAGCCCGGAACCGGCAGCGGCCAGCGTCATCCCGGCCGCGAGCCCGGTGCCCACCCCCAAGGTCGTGGCGCGGATCCATGGCGTGTGCACCGCCGACTCACGCCGAAACCTGCTGGTCCAGGTGGGGGCCGCGCGGCGGAGCAGGGCCTTCGCCCGGGCGGCTGCGGCACCGGGTTCATTCAACCGTGACGTCATGCGTCTCAGCTTACGCGGGCGCACGGAACGTGATGAGATAGGAACATGAGTGCGAACCAGAACACCGGAACCGGCGCCGACCCGTGGCGCGAGAAGCTCAGCCCGCAGGAGTTTCAGGTGCTGCGCCAGGGCGGCACCGAACGCGCGTACACCGGCGAGCACTGGAACAACAAGACGGAGGGCACCTACTCCTGTCGGGCCTGCAGCGCGGCGCTGTTCACCTCCACCGAGAAGTTCGATTCACGCTGCGGCTGGCCCAGCTTCTTCGAACCCGCCGCCGACGCGAACATCCGCTACCTCACCGATACCTCCATGGGGATGGAGCGCACCGAGGTGCGCTGCGGCTCCTGCGACTCCCACCTGGGACATCTCTTCACCGGCGAGGGCTTCGACACCCCCACCGACCAGCGCTACTGCATCAACTCCATCTCGATGGACTTCACCGAATCCGCAGAGAGCTGAGCCGTGCCGGCCACCGAGACGCAGCCGCGGCTGCTCGATGCCTCCTTCGCCTCTGACAACGTCGCCGGGGTCGCCCCAGAGATCCTGCAGGCGCTGACCCGGGTCAACGCCGACGCGGCCCTGCCCTACGGGGCCGATCCGGTGACCGCACAGCTGCGCGAGGTGATCAAGAAGACCTTCGGTGAGCGCGCGGAGATACTGCCGGTCTTCAACGGCACCGGCGCCAATGTGGTGGCGCTGCAGGCGCTGCTGCCGCGCTGGGGCGCCGCGATCTGCTCCGCCCAGGCCCACGTGAACAATGACGAGGGCGCCGCTCCGGAGCGCCTCGGGGCGCTCAAGCTGCTGCCGCGCCCGACCGCCGCAGGGAAGCTGACTCCCTCCGACGTGCACGCCGAGCTGAAGGCGCTGGGCTTCGTCCACGCCGCGCAGCCGCTGGCGGTCACGCTCACCCAGTCCACCGAGCTCGGCACGGTCTACACCGCCGAGGAGATCGCCGAGGTCGCCGAGGCAGCCCACGCCCACGGGCTCGGGGTCCACCTCGACGGAGCCCGGATCTCGAATGCGGCCGCCGCCCTGGGCTGTTCGCTGGGTGAGTTCACCACCGCCGCCGGCGTCGACGTCCTGAGCCTCGGCGGCACCAAGAACGGAGCCATGGCCGCGGAGGCCGTGGTGGTGATCAACCCCGACCGCGTCGCGGGCACCGACTTCATCCAGAAGTTCTCGATGCAGCTCGCGAGCAAGCAGCGCTTCGTCTCGGCCCAGCTGCTGGAACTCTTCGGCACCGACCTCTGGCGACGCAACGCCACCCATGCCAACGCTGCGGCCGCGAAGCTCGGACGCACACTCGCAGAGATCCCTGGGGTCACGCTGTCCCGGCCCACCGAGGTCAACGCCACCTTCCCCGAGGTCCCGACGAAGATCGCCGAAGCCATCCGGGACCGGTACCTGGTCCATGTCTGGGACACCGCCGCCGGCGGCAACCCGGTGCTGCGGATCATGTGCTCCTTCCAGACCACCGATGCGCAGATCGAGGCGCTGGTGGAGTGCGCCCGGCGCGCCTAGCACGTCAGACTCACCGAAGTTCCTAATCTTGGGGCGTGACAGCTTTCGGTCCCCTTGGCGGACCCGACCAGCAGGGCGCAGCGCGAGACGCATCCCAGCCGCCCCACGGTGCCAGCGGCATCGAGGGGCTGCCTGACTCTTTCCTGCAGGCGCTGAGCAGTCTGCGCAGGGCCTCCCCGCGCGCCGAGGCGCTGGTCCAGGAGGTCCCGGCGCCGTCGAAGCTGGCGCCCTTCGCGGTCGCGCTGCGCGCCGAGGTCCACTCGCACGGCGGCGTCGCACTGGGAGCCCATCCGGTCACCCGACTCCGGCCGCAGCCCGAAGACACCGAGGTCCTGGCCACCGGTCGTTTCATCCTGCTCCACGACCCCGCAGGTCAGCAGGCCTGGGGCGGGACCTTCAGGGTAGTGATCTATATCCGCGCGGAGCTCGACGCCGAGATGGGCAATGATCCGCTGCTCGCCTCCGTGGCCTGGACCTGGCTCTGTGATTCCCTCGCCCAGCACGGGGTGGAGTACAGTCATGCGGGCGGCACGGCCACCCGGATCCTCTCCGAGAGCTTCGGCAGCATGGAGAACCGGATGCCGAGCAACGATGTGGAGCTGCGCGCCTCGTGGAGCCCCACCGGAATCGGATTCGGATCCCACCTGCAGGCGTGGGCCGATATGGTCTGTTCCTTCGCGGGACTGCCGCCGCTGCCCGATGGAGTGATCGCCCTGCCACATATCAGGAGGAGCTGACGAAGTGCCGGAGACCTCGATGGACTCTCCCGAGGAGGGGCCGCCGCCCCTGCTGACCGAACCCGAGGACGGGGTTCCCTTCGTCATCGACACCGATCGCGGCCTGCAGCGCTGCGCTGAGGCGCTTGCCGCCGGCACCGGCCCCGTCGCGGTGGACGCCGAGCGAGCATCGGGCTTCCGCTACGGACAGCGCGCGTTCCTGGTCCAGCTCAAACGCGAAGGCTCCGGGCTCTGGCTCATCGACCCTGAACCGTTCACCACCCTGGCCCCGGCCCAGGAGGCCCTCGACGGCGTCGAGTGGATCCTGCACGCGGCCACCCAGGACCTCCCCTGCCTCGCGGAGCTGGGCATGCACCCGCACAGCCTCTTCGACACCGAGCTCGCCGCACGGCTGGGCGGAGTGCCCCGAGTCAGCCTCGGGGCGGTGGTGGAGTCCCTGCTGGGCGTGCGCCTCGCCAAGGAACACTCAGCAGCAGACTGGTCGCGGCGTCCGCTGCCGCAGGACTGGCTGCGCTACGCGGCCCTCGACGTCGAACTGCTGATCCCGCTGCGCGAGAGCCTCACCGAGCTGCTGCGCGAGCAGGAGAAGCTGGGCTGGGCCGAGCAGGAGTTCGAACATCTGCGCACCCACCGGCCGATCACGGTCCCGCGCAGCGAACGCTGGCGCAAGGCCACCGGGGTCAACCGGCTCAAGACACCGCGGAAGCTCGCGGTGCTGCGTGAACTCTGGGCAGCCAGGGAGAACATGGCCGAGACCAAGGACATCGCCCCCGGACACATCCTGCCCGACTCGGCGCTGGTCGCCGCGGCCGACGCGGTGCCGCGCACTGTTCCCCAGCTGCTCTCGGTCAAGGGCTTCTACGGCCGGGCAGCCAAGTGCGAGGCGCCCAAGTGGCTGCGCGCGATCGAATCCGGGGCCCAGAACACCGATGCTCCGGAGTCCAAGCGGCGCGCCGCCGGTCCCCCGCCGCCACGGACCTGGAAGGACCGCAACCCGCTGGCATTCCGCCGCTACCGCACCGCCCGGGACTGGCTGACCCACCGCGCCGACGAGCTCGACCTCATGCCCGAGACCCTGCTGACCCCGGCCGTGCTCAAGCAGCTCTGCTGGACCCCGCCGAAGGTCATGGACCTGGACGGCGTCAGCGCCGCACTGCGCGAGCTCGGCGCCAGGCCATGGCAGATCGAGCAGTGCGCCGCCATCGTCACCGTGGCCCTGCTCGACCCGGAGCCGCTCGAGTCCTTCTGACACCCACGGCGGCGGTTTCCTCCTTGGTTACTCATGGGTAGGATGTGAGCTGAGACTCACCCGAGGCGCGGTTGCCCCGCGCCGACCCCACGTCACGGAGGCAGCACATGACATCAGCGCACTCACCCGAGATCCCGACAGAGGCTCTGGACTTCTCCCACTTCGCGGACCTCGCGGAAGCCTTCAGCGACGAGGTCATCACGCACTCTCGCGCCGAGGACATCGCACTGCCCGACGGCGCCGGCACGCTGGTGCTCGTGCGCCTGGACAATGACCAGCCCAAGCGCCCCTCCACCCTGGGCCCGAGCAGCCTCATCGGGTTCGGCGAGGTCCTCGCCGCCCAGCTGCCCCGGGCCCGCGCCGGAGAGATCGCCGGCATCGCGGTGATCGGCAAACCCGGGGTGCTCGCCGCCGGCGCAGACTTGGGCGCCGCCGAACGGGTGGAATCCCGCGACCACTCCACCGCCATGGCCGATCTGGGTCACCACGCCTACCGGCTGCTCGAGGACTTCCCGGTGCCCAGCTTCGCCTTCATCAACGGCACCGCACTGGGCGGCGGGCTTGAGATCGCCCTGGCCGCCCAGCACCGCACCGTCTCCACGGCGGCCAAGGGCATCGGACTGCCCGAGGCCTTCCTGGGCCTGGTCCCGGGCTGGGGCGGCATCTACCGGCTCCCGCGCCTGATCGGCCCCGAGGCCGCCGCCGAGGTCATCTTCACCAACGCGCTGAACAACAACCGCACCCTGACCGGGAAGAAGGTCCACGCCTTGGGGCTCGCCGATCAGCTCCTCGAGGCCGAGCAGTTCGAGGCCGAGAGCATCGCCTACGCGGGGAGGGTCATCACCGGTGATGCCGCCACCGCGGAGCAGCTCGCCGCGCACCGCAGCCATGACGACTCCCCCGAGGCCTGGACCCGCGCGATCGAAGCCGCCGAGCGCACCGTGGCGACCAAGCTTGGCCCCTCCGCCCCCGCCCCGCGCCGCGCGCTGGACCTGTTCACCCAGGTGCCTGAGCGCACCCGGGAGCAGAGCCGCGCCGCCGAGTGCGAGGCGCTGGGCGATCTGATGCTCACCGATGAGTTCCGCAACACCGTCTACGCGTTCCTGAACCTGCTGCAGAAGCGCGCCAAGCGTCCCGCCGGGGTGCCCGCGGTCCAGCCGCGCAGCATCGGCAAGGTCGGCGTGGTCGGGGCAGGACTCATGGCCTCCCAGCTCGCGATGGTCTTCGCCGCGCAGCTGCAGGTTCCGGTGGTGCTCACCGACATCGACCAGGCCCGAGTGGACAAGGGGCTGGACCACATCGCGGCCCAGCTCGAGAAGCAGGCCAGCAGGGGCCGGATCACGCAAGAGCAGGCCGCCGGGCTGCGCGGACTGATCACCGGCTCCACCGACAAGTCGGTCTACGCCGACGCGGACTTCGTCATCGAGGCGGTCTTCGAGGAGATCGGCGTGAAGAAGCAGGTCTTCGCCGAGCTGGAGCAGATCGTGCCGGCCGAGACGATCCTCGCGACGAACACCTCCTCGCTCTCGGTCACCGAGATGGCAGCTGACCTCTCCCACCCCGAGCGGGTCATCGGCTTCCACTTCTTCAACCCGGTCGCCGCCATGCCGCTGGTCGAGATCGCCCGGGCCCCGCAGACCGCTGATGAGCCCATCGCCACGGCCTTCGCCCTCGCCGCGGGACTGCGCAAGACCCCGGTGCTGACCAGCGACGCGACGGCGTTCGTGGTCAACCGGGTGCTGCTGCGGCTGATGGCCGAGGTGCAGAAGGCCTTCGACGAGGGCACCGACGCGGCCACGGCTGACGCCGCGCTGAAGCCCATCGGCCTGCCGATGAGCCCCTTCACGCTGCTGGCGATGGTGGGCATCCCGGTGGCCCAGCACGTCACCGAGTCGCTGCACACCAGCTTCGGGGACCGATTCCACGTCTCGGCCAACCTGCAGCGCCTCATCGACGCGGGCGTCACCGAGATCTGGAGCACCGACGACGCCGGGCAGCCGTTCATCAAGGACAGCACCATCGGCCTGATGAGCTTCGGCAGCGCACCCCGCACCGCGGAGCAGCTGCTCACCACGGTCCAGGACGCCCTCGCCGAGGAGATCGGGATGATGCTCGATGAGGGCGTCGTCGCCTCCCGCCAGGATGTGGACCTGTGCATGATCCTGGGGGCCGGCTGGCCGCTGCACCGCGGTGGGATCACCCCCTACCTGGATCAGGTCGGCGCCAGCGAGCGGGTCAATGGTCGTACGTTCAGCGCGCGCGACTGAGCCGCTGCCGGGTCCGCGCTGAGCTCCGGGGCTGATGAGCTCCGGGGCCAGCGGGATCCGGGCCAGCTGGTCCAGGTCAGCGGTCCGGGCCAGCTGTTGGATCAGCCCCGGTACAGGGTGCTGACACAGAGGCTGGTCCCGGACCGATCACTCGTAGACTGGGCCCCATGACTTCGCCATGCTGTGACCGCCGTCGATTCCTGCACGCCTCAGCCCTGACTGCGGGCTCGGCGGCGCTGCTCACCGCCTGCGGGACTGATGAGTCGCCCGAGCCTGCCACGCCGACCCGGGCCGAGGGCGGCTCCTGGACCGAGGTCATGCCGCTTGCCGACCTGGAGGTGGGGGCCAGCAGCACAGCCGAGATCGGTGAGACGCAGCTGCTGCTGCACCGCAGCGATGAGGACACGGTCCACGCCTTCTCCGCGGTCTGCACGCATGAGGGATGCGCGGTGGGCACCGAGCCGGAGCGCTTCGCCTGCCCGTGCCACGGCTCGATCTTCAATCTGGAGACCGGGGCCGCCGAGGGCGGCCCGGCGCGTGATCCGCTGACCCGCTACCCCGCCGAGATCGACGGGGAAGCCATCCGGGTCCAGGCGTAGCGTCCGCCTCCGGGCTCAGCCGACGCGCAGCTCGATCTTCGAGGCAGGGACGTCGCCGGCGCGCATGGCGGCCTTCACGGCCTCCTTCGCCTTGCCCTGGTGCAGCGTCTTGATGCGCATCACCGAGGCGTGACCGCCGGCGTGGGGCTCGGTCACCGGGTCGCTGAGCAGACCCAGGCCGCGCCAGGCCAGCGTGGCGAGCACCTCACGGTGCACGGCGCCGATGTTGCGCTCCTCAGACGCGCTGGGCTGTGCGCCCTTCAGCGGGTAGAGCAGGCGCATCTCGATCTGGGCCTCGGCGGGAGGTTCGGTGAAGCCGTCGGCCCGGCACTGGGCGGTGAAGCTCTCGAGCAGCTGCTCGGCCTCCTCCGCGCTGGCACCCTCCGAGGAGAGCTTGCCGTTGGCGCCCAGCACCCCGTGGTGGATGACGAACTCTCCGGTCGCTTCGTCGTACCAGGCTTCACGATAGTTCCAGGCCTGCTCGTCGCGGCGGTAGAGAGTGATCAATGTCAGACCTTTCGGGTGCGGAGACTGGGGATCTGGCCGGTGGGAAACGGTTCACCGGGCAGCGGACGGGCGTAGGGGACCTTCGTGCCGAGGACCTGTCCGACGGCGTCCTGGGTGATCTTCTGTGCCGTGAGGCCCACGCGTTCGAGGACCTCGCCGCGGGTGCCGTGGCGGAGGAACTCCACCGGCAGTCCCACCTCGTTCAGGCCGGTGTCAACGCCGGCCTCGCGCATGCTCTGTCGAATGCGCGAACCCACGCCGCCGGCCTTGACGCCGTCCTCGATGCAGATCACGGTCCGGTGCCGAGCGGCCAGCGAGACCACCGAGTCCGGCACCGGCAGCACCCAGCGCGGGTCTACCACGGTGGCGCTGATGCCTTGATCGGCGAGCCGCTGAGCGACGTCGAGGGAAAGTTCGGCCATGGTGCCGACGGAGACGATGAGCACGTCGTGCGCGTAGGGCTTCTGCGCCTCGGAGCTGGCCGCGGAGCGCCAGAGCACGTCCACGCCATCCTCAAGACGTTCGAGCGCATCGATCTCACCGTTGACCGAGCCCTTGGAGAAGCGCAGCACCGTCGGAGCGTCGTCCACAGCCACCGCCTCGCGCAGCTCCTCGCGCAGCCGGGTGGAGTCGCGTGGGGCGGCGATCCGCAGGCCCGGGACGATCTGGAGCAGCGAGAGGTCCCACATGCCGTGGTGGCTGGGCCCGTCGGGTCCGGTGACTCCGGCCCGGTCGAGGACCACCGTGACACCTGCTCGGTGCAGGGCGACATCCATCAGCAGCTGATCGAAGGCGCGGTTGAGGAAGGTCGCGTAGATCGCGACCACCGGGTGAAGTCCCCCGAAGGCGAGTCCGGCGGCGGAGGTCAGCGCGTGCTGCTCGGCGATGCCGACGTCGAAGACGCGTTCCGGATGCTTCTGCGCGAAGCTGCGCAGACCGACCGGGATCATCATCGCACCGGTGAGCGCGACGATGTCCTCACGCTCATCAGCGATGGCGGTGATCTCTTCTTCGAACACCGAGGTCCAGGAGCGTGCGCCACCGCGGTGCACCGGCTCCCCGGTCTCCGGGTCGATGACGCCGACGGCGTGGAACTGGTCGTTCTCATCGGCCCGGGCGGGAGCGTATCCCTTGCCCTTCTCGGTCAGCGCGTGCACGATCACCGGTCCGCCGTAGTTCTTCGCGTCGGTGAGCGCCTCTTCCAGGGCGCCCTGATCGTGGCCGTCCACCGGCCCGATGTACTTCATGCCGAGGTCCTCGAAGAGTCCCTGGGGGGCCCAGAAGTCCTTGGCGCCCTTCTTGGCGGCGTGCAGGCTGCGGTAGACCATCTTGCCGACCGGTCCGCCGTTCTGCAGCCTGGTCTTGGTGCCGTCCATGACGTTCTCATAGGTGCGGTGGGTCCGCACCTTGTCCAGGAAGTTCCGGCGCAGCCGGCCCAGCTGATCGGCCAGACCCCCGACGGTGGGCGCATAGGAGCGCCCGTTGTCGTTGACCACGATGATCACGCGGCGGTCTTTGTCGGCTGCGATGTTGTTCAGCGCCTCCCAGGCCATGCCGCCGGTGAGCGCGCCGTCGCCGATCACCGGGATGACGCAGCGGTCAGCTTCCCCTGCGAGCACGCGGGCCTTGGAGATCCCGTCGGCCCAGGAGAGCGAGGAGGAGGCGTGGGAAGACTCGACGATGTCATGCACCGATTCGGCCCGCTCCGGGTACCCGGCGATGCCGCCGGTCTGGCGCAGCGTGGAGAAGTCCTGCCGCCCGGTGACCAGCTTGTGCACATAGGACTGGTGGCCGGTGTCGAAGATGATGGAGTCCCGCGGGGAGTCGAAGACCCGGTGGATCGCCAGGGACAGCTCGACCACGCCGAGGTTGGGTCCGAGATGCCCGCCGGTCTTGGAGACGTTGGCGATGAGGAACTGCCGAATCTCTGCCGAGAGCCTCTCCATCTGCTCGTCGCTGAGCTTGGACAGCTCCTGCGGAGACGTGATTGTCTGCAGAATACTCATTGGTGCATTCTACCTCTCGCGTCCTGCGCGGACGGACCTTGACGGTTCTCCGACACTTTCTCTGACACATTCCCAAGACACATTCCCAGACACATTCCCAGACACGGAGGGGCGCTCCGATCCGTGGATCGAAGCGCCCCTTCGCGGATGAGACGACCGGAGCCGCTCAACAGCCCAGGATCAGGCTGACTACTTCTTCACCAGCTGGCGCAGCACGTACTGCAGGATGCCGCCGTTGCGGTAGTAATCGGCCTCGCCCGGTGTGTCGATGCGGAGCACGGCGTCGAAGCTGACCTCTGCGCCGTCCTCCTTGACCGCGGTGACCTTGACCGTCTTCGGGGTGGTGCCGCTGTTCAGCTCGGTCACCCCGGAGATGGAGTAGGTCTCGTAGCCGTCGAGGCCGAGGGTGTCGGCCGACTCGCCTTCGGGGAACTGCAGCGGCAGCACGCCCATGCCGATCAGGTTCGAGCGGTGGATGCGCTCGAAGGACTGGGTGATGACCGCGCGGACGCCGAGCAGGCTCGTGCCCTTGGCGGCCCAGTCACGCGAGGAGCCGGAGCCGTATTCCTTGCCGCCGAGGACCACCAGCGGAATGCCGGCCTCCTGGTAGTTGACCGCCGCGTCGTAGACCGCGGACTGCGGAGCGCCTTCCTGGGTGAAGTCGCGGGTGTAGCCGCCCTCCACGCCGTCGAGCAGCTCGTTCTTGATGCGGATGTTCGCGAAGGTGCCGCGGATCATGACCTCGTGGTTGCCACGGCGGGAGCCGTAGGAGTTGAAGTCCTTGCGCGCCACGCCGTTCTCCAGCAGGTACCGACCGGCCGGGGTGTCCGACTTGAAGGATCCGGCCGGGGAGATGTGGTCGGTGGTGACCGAGTCGCCCAGCTTCAGCAGCACCCGGGCGCCTTCGATGTCGGTGACATCGGAGGGCTCGAGCTTCATGCCGTCGAAGTAGGGGGGCTTCCGGACGTAGGTGGAGTCCTCGTCCCAGGCGAAGGTGGAGCCCTCGGGGGTCTCCAGCTCCTGCCAGCGGTGATCCCCGTCGAAGACGGTGGAGTACTTGGAGGTGAACATCTCGGTGTCGATGGACGCGTCGATGATCTTCTGCACCTCGACCGGGTCCGGCCAGATGTCGGCGAGGAAGATGGCCTTGCCGGACTCGTCGTGGCCCAGCGGCTCGTTCTCGAAGTCGAAGTCCATGGTTCCGGCCAGGGCGTAGGCGACCACCAGCGGCGGGGAGGCCAGGTAGTTCATCTTCACGTCCGGGTTGATCCGGCCTTCAAAGTTGCGGTTGCCCGAGAGCACCGAGGTCACGGCGAGATCCTGTTCCTGGATCTTCTGCGAGATCTCCTCCTCCAGCGGACCGGAGTTGCCGATGCAGGTGGTGCAGCCGTAGCCGACCACGTAGAAGCCGACCTTCTCGAGGTACTCGATCAGTCCTGACTTCTCGTAGTAGTCGGTGACGACCTTGGAGCCCGGAGCCAGGGAGGTCTTGACCCAGGGCTTGTTGGTCAGGCCCTTCTGGACCGCGTTGCGGGCCAGCACGCCGGCGGCCATCATCACGTTCGGGTTCGAGGTGTTGGTGCAGGAGGTGATGGACGCGATGGAGACCGCGCCGTGATCGAGGTGGAACTCGCGACCGTCTGGCATGGAGACCGGGGTCGGGTTCGACGGCCGGCCGTCAACGGGGGCCCCTGAGGTGTCGCGCGGCTTGTCCTTTGCGGACTGCTCGTCGGTCGCGTCGTGCGACGGCGCGTCGGAGGCCGGGAAGGACTCTTCGGAGGCCTCGTCGACGGCGCCGTTGGTGGTGGACCCGTTCTTGGCGTAGTTGTGGATGTCCTTGCGGAACTGCTCCTTGGCATCGGTGAGCTCGATGCGGTCCTGCGGACGCTTCGGGCCGGCGATGGAGGGCACCACGGTGGAGAGGTCCAGCTCGAGGAACTCCGAGAAGCGCAGCTCGCGGGAGGGATCGTGCCACATGCCCTGTTCTTTGGCGTAGGCCTCGACCAGTGCGAGCTGATCCTCCGTGCGCCCGGTCAGGCGCAGGTAGCCCATGGTGACGTCGTCGATCGGGAACATCGCCGCGGTGGAGCCGAACTCCGGGGACATGTTGCCGATGGTGGCGCGGTTGGCCAGCGGCACAGCCGCCACACCCTCGCCGTAGAACTCCACGAACTTGCCGACCACACCGTGCTGGCGCAGCATCTGGGTGATGGTGAGCACGACGTCGGTGGCGGTGGCGCCAGCGGGGATGGATCCGCTGAGCTTGAAGCCGACGACGCGCGGGATCAGCATGGAGATCGGCTGGCCGAGCATCGCTGCCTCGGCCTCGATGCCGCCCACACCCCAGCCGAGCACGCCGAGGCCGTTCTCCATGGTGGTGTGTGAGTCGGTGCCGACACAGGTGTCGGGGTAGGCGCGCAGGGCGCCGTCGACCTCGCGGGTCATCACGGTGCGGGCCAGGTTCTCGATGTTCACCTGGTGGACGATGCCCATGCCCGGGGGGACGACCTTGAAGTCGTCGAACGCGGTCTGGCCCCAGCGCAGGAACTGGTACCGCTCACCGTTGCGCTGGTACTCCATGTCCATGTTGCGCTCGATGGCGTCGGAGTTGCCGAAGGAGTCGATCTGGACGGAGTGATCGATCACCATCTCGGCGGGTGCCAGCGGGTTGATCTGCTCGGGCTTGCCGCCGAGCTCCTTGACGGCCTCACGCATGGTCGCCAGGTCCACCACGCAGGGGACGCCGGTGAAGTCCTGCATCAGGACGCGGCCGGGGGTGAACTGGATCTCGGTGTCCGGCTGAGCGTTCTCATCCCACTGGGCCAGAGCCTTGATGTGCTCGGCGGTGACGTTTGCACCATCTTCGGTGCGCAGGAGGTTCTCGAGCAGGACCTTCAGGCTGTAGGGAAGGGAGTCATATCCCTCCACAGCCTTGAGTCGGAAGATTTCATAGTCGGTGCCGTCGACGTTGAGGACGCCTTTGGCCCCATAGCTGTCCGCTTTATTCACTCGGGACTCCTTGTTAGTTGCCAGTCGTGCCAGCCCGCGCCGATGAACAGCCGGGCCGATGGATCGATGTTCAGTCTACTCTTTCAGCTTTCTGAGACGCACGTCATAGGGAGCGTGGCGCGCCGTTCACCTGCGATGAGGTGCTCGGAACAGAGCGACCGATTCCATGTGGTGGGTGTTGGGGTACAGATCGAAGACCTTGAGGTCTGCCAGCTCCCAGCCCCGGGTCATCAGAGACTTGGCGTCCCGGGCGAAGGAGGAGGGTTCGCAGGAGACGTAGAGGACCTCCCGCGGGCCCGCGGCGTCGATCCCCGCGATGACGCGTTCACCGGCTCCGGTGCGCGGAGGGTCCAGCAGGATCAGGTCACGTTGGGCGAGACGATCCAGGACCGCCTCCACCGGCGCCTGCAGCACTTCGACCTGCGGGGACCCGGCGAAGAGCTGTGCTGCACTGGCGCTGGAGCCGGGCGCCCCTTCAACGCTGAGCACCGACCCGGCTGCGCCTGCGAGCTCGGCCGCCCACGCGCTGAAGAGGCCGGCCCCGGCGTAGAGGTCTGCCACCGAGGCGCCGGAGGGCACCTGTGTCATCGTGTTCACGGCTTCGACCAGGCAGCGCGGGGCATTGCGGTGGATCTGCCAGAAATCCTCGGGCTGGATCTCCACCGTGGAGAACGTCCCCGCAGGTGACGCTGAATCCGCGGTCGGGGGCTGCGGCAGGGGCAGCGGTTCGGTGACCGTGCGGGACCCGGCGACCACGGTGTAGCTGATCCGCTCCGGGCGCGGCGCGGACGCCTGATCCTGGGCGCGCGCCCCGGGGCCGGATCGCTCGCCGCGACCTCGACGTCCGGCGCCGCGGGCACCGGCGCGACCCCGGCTGGGGTTGGGTTCCGGCGCGGACGTGGCCAGCACGATGTTGGCGATGGCCGGCTCCCGCTGGTGCAGGTGCAGCAGCCGCTCGTTGAGCTCCTCACGCTCGACTGCGGGAAGCCCGCGCCGGACGTGCACCACCAGAGTGACCTGTGGGCCGGCGCCGGCGGCCACGGCGTCGACCCGGTCGACGCCCTTGAAGTTGAAGCCGAAGATGCCGCTCTCATGGATCGATGACACTGCCAGCGGCATCCCGCGCAGCTCGATGAGCTCGTTGCTGCGGTGCGGCTTCATACTCAGCGCACCCAGGGCGCTGACCGCGAAGCTGGCCCGGGTCCGCCAGTGCAGCCCGTGGTAGGGCCCGTCGGAGAGCACGTCGTGGACGTGGACCTCTCCGTCGCCGGAGGCCAGCGGCAGGCGCTGGTCGTGGATCGAGAATCCCCCGATCCGCTGCATGGTGTCGCGGAAGACCTGGCCCTTGAGCCGGCGCTGGTGCTGGTCGGTGATGTGGCCGAACTCGGCACCGCCCACCGGGAGCCGATCGTTCTCGTGGGCGCGCAGCGAGTCCGCGAGCTTCCAGATGTGCCGGCGGCGGTAGTCGGAGGGACTCAACACCTCGACGACGTCGGCTCGCCAGTATTTGGCGCCCGGTCCTCCCTCGGTCACGCGGGCTCGCACGGTCTCCCCCGGGATGGCGTGGCGCACGAAGACGACGCGACCCTCGTGGCGGGCGACACAGTGGCCGCCATGGGCCATCGGTCCGATGTCCAGCGTCAGGGTCTGCGTCATCGCGGAATCACCATCTCTTTTCTTGTTCGGCCTCTTCTGCGGGCTCTTGTTCGGCCTCTGCTGCGGAGGGCTCGAGCGGACTCTGCGCCGGTCGTGAGATGAGCCACCCTACCCACAGCGCCAGCGCATAGAGCGGGATGCCCATGACCAGGCGCGCGGTGCCCAGTCCGGCCACATCGTCGGCCAGGTAGAGCGGGACCTGGACGATCAGGCGCAGCGCGGGGACGGCGAGGAGCAGCCAGGTGGCCAGCGAGTATCGCCGACGGCGCGCCGGGTCCTTGCGCCAGTCCAGCCCCTCACCCCGAACCACGCCGAAGAGCAGGCCCAGGAACGGCCACTTGACCAGGATCGAGATGAGGAATGCCAACAGGTAGCCGGCGTTGATCAGGAAGCCCCAGGCGTAGAAGTCGCGGGCGTCCCCGGTCCGGTAGGCGACCAGGGCGCAGATCAGGATGCCGGCGAGTCCGGCCAGGGACTGAACCAGCGAGCCCTTCTGCACCAGCCGGACGATGGCGAATCCGACGCCGATCGCCACCGAGATGATCAGCGCGGTGATCAGCTCTTCGGTGACCAGGAAGGCGATCAGGAAGGCCGCGGCGGGCAGCGAGGACTCGACGAGTCCGCGCACCCCGCCCACCGAGGCCAGCACGTCGATGGAGCCGTCATCACCGGTGCGCACCCGGGAGGCGGCGGCAGTCGAGAACTGCGCCGCGGGATCACGGGTGGAGTCCGGGTGGGAGTCCGGCTCGGAGCGTGGCTGGCCTGGGTCAGCGGTCATCGCTCACCGGTGCCGCAGCAGGATTGGGACTGGGGGAATCATCGCGACGCTGGGCCCGGTTGCGCGGGACCACCACCCGCTTCGCCCCTTCCGGAGGCTGCAGGCGCAGCAGCTCGCGCGGGGGCAGCGGGTCGTCGCCCCGGACGACCACGATCTTGGCGAACAGGTCTTCGACCGCACGGGCTGCGGAGGCGTCGATGGCGCCGCGGCCGCCGACCACCCCGCGCAGGAACCAGCGCGGGCCCTCGAAGCCGATGAAGCGGGCCACCCGCCAGCCTTTGCGTCCGTCTTTCAGGACGGTCGGCACGCGTGCCGCCAGCTCCATGCCGAAACGACCGTCGACTCGCTTGACCTTGCCGTCCTGCTTGAGCACCGACTCTTCGATCTGGTCGAGCACCTCACCCCAGGTGCCGCCGGACTTCGGGGCCGAGAAGGGCTGGACCTGGATGCTCGCCTGGTCGACCATGACGGTCAGCGCGACCACGCGCTTGGTCTTCTGATCGATGTCCAGACGCACCTGCTGGTTCTTCGCCGCGGGGACCAGCAGCGCCCCGAAGTCCAGATAGCCCTTCTTGGACTCCAGCTCACGGGAGTCGCGCGGCACCGCCAGCGGAGTGGACTCGGTGACCGGCTGCGCCACGGAGGTGACCGGTGACGACGGGGCGTCGGCGGCCGTCGCCGTGGCTGAAGCGTCAGCGGCCGCCGCGTCGGTGGCCGAGACGTCTGGGGGCGCGACGTCAGTCGGCGGGCTCTGTGGCGACTCTGCCTGTGGTGATTCTGTCTGTGCTGACTCTGCCGGGGCCGCGTCTGTCTCCGGTGCCTGCGTCGCTGGGGTCTTCTTCTTGCCGAAGAGCATGCCTGTCCTCCTGGTCGGTTCTGCGCTGTTCTATCGCCCGGTGGACCCGAAGCCGCCTGCGCCGCGATCACTGGTCTCGAGATCGTCCACCAGGGTGAAATCAGCCTGCTCCACCTTCTGCAGAAGCAGCTGAGCTATCCGGTCCCCACGGGCGAAGTGGACCGCCTCGTGGCGATCCGTGTTGAGCAGGCACACCTTGATCTCCCCACGATACCCAGCGTCCACGGTCCCTGGGGCATTGACCACGGTGATCCCGTGGCGCACGGCGAGTCCGCTGCGCGGATGGACCAGGCCGACCCAGCCCTGCGGCAGCGCCAGCGCGACTCCGGTGGGGACCAGCCGGCGCTCCCCCGGTTCGAGCGTGAACTCCTCGGCGGTCAGCAGATCAGCCCCGGCATCACCGGGATGGGAATAGCGCGGGACGTCTAAGCCCGGGTCCAGCTGCTTGAGAGGTACTGAGATGCGATTCACAGCCCCGAGTGTACCGTCGCGGTCGAGTCGAGTCCTCAGCCGGACATGCGACGATAGTGCCATGAGTGACGAGAGTGCCAAGAATGGCGAAGCTTCCTCCCCGAGCGTGGACAGCGAGACCGCCCCGATCTACACCGAGAAGCTCTGGCCGGCCTGGTGGCTGTGGGTCGCCGGGGTCATGCTGGGGGCGTCGATCTCACTGATCTTCTTCCCGATCAGCATCACCTTCGGGTTGCTGACCGTGTTCATCGGCATCGGCCTGGTCATCTTCGGCCTGGTCATCACCACCCCGACGCTGGAGGTCACTCCGGGGTGGCTGCGTGTGGGCCGGGCCCGCATCCAGACGGTGCATCTGGGCCGGGTCGTGGCGCACCGCGGGGATGCCGCCCGCGAACAGCTGGGACCGGGTTTCGACGCAAGCTCCTACCAGTGCATCCGTGGCTGGATCGATCCGGTCATCACCGCGCAGATCATCGATCCCAAGGACGCCACCCCGTATTGGATCTTCTCCACCAGAAAGCCAAACGCCGTGCTCTCCGCATTGGGCTCCGCGGAGCCCGTGCAGGAGCACGGCGTCAGTTTCGAATGACGTGGATCCCCTCGGGCCGCCAGTGGCTGAGGGTCTCCAGGTCTGTTCACTGCGGAGCGATCAGCCCTCGCAGTCCTTGCAGAAGAACATGCCGTTCTCCTCGCGAGCCACCTGGGAGCGATGACGCACCAGGAAGCAGGATGAGCACGTGAACTCATCCGACTGGGCGGGCAGCACGCGGACCTGCAGCTCCTCGTCGGAGAGATCCGCTCCGGGGAGCTCGAATCCTTCAGCGGCCTCGGTCTCGTCCTCGTCCACCACAGAGGACTGTCGCGAGGTGTTCCGGTTCTTCAGCTCCTCGATGGAATCTTCGCTGGTTTCGTCGTCGTTCTTCCGCGGGGCGTCGTAATCGGTTGCCATAAGAGGTGCTCCACACTCCGAATTCTTGAGATCGAAGCGCTCGTTGACCGGCTTCGGGATGAAGCTGATTGAGCGCGATTTCCCTGTGGCGTGGCCCCCTGCCGGTCCGGGCTGCTGCCCGGTCCGCAGAACACGTGGGAAATTCTGGTCGGACAGATTGTGTCCCATCCGGATCGCAGGACCAAATCCTGATCAATCGTTGAGCCCTGGGCTGACACGGAGGGGCTCGGGACACAGCTGGTAGGTGGGGATGAGGACCAAAGAATGTCACGGGCGGCCCGATTGAGCAATCCTTCCAGGAGTGGTTGAGCACCTCGGTAGTTTTTACACCTCTCCGCGATACAGTGTCCGGAATAACCACCAGCTCGTTCTTCGGAGGAAGCACCAATGCAGCACCTGCGCATCGTCGGGGTCAATGACGAGGAGAACGTGCCGCAGCTCATCCTCTCCGACGAATCAGGGCAGGAGTTCGCGCTGCCGATGGATGGAGCGCTGCGCCACGCCGCGACCCGACCCCCAGTCCGTCCGGCCAAGGCCAGCCCCGGCAGAAGTCCGCTGACTCCGCGCGAGATCCAGGCACGGCTGCGCGCCGGCGCCACGGTGGACCAGGTGGTCGCGGCCTCGGGGCTGACCACCGCCCACGTGGACCGCTACGCCGGCCCGGTGCACGCGGAGCGGGAGTACATGGCCCAGCAGGCTCGGGGCACCCAGGTCGCACCCGCGTCGGCCGCAGAGGCGCACCGGAGGGCCTTCGGCGATGAACCCGCCAACCTCGAGGCCATGGTGAAGGTCCGGCTGCGCGCGATGGAGGTGGACCTCAGCTCACTGAGCTGGGACTCCTGGCGCCGGGAGGACGGCCTCTGGCAGGTCACCTGCGTGTTCGACGTCGACTCCTCGGCCACCCACGGTGCGGGCATCGGGCTCAGGCCTCCTGCCGAGTGGACCTTTCAACCGGAGACTCGCCACCTGCGGGCGGTGAACCGCTGGGCCGAGGCGCTCAGCGCGCTCTCCACGTCGGTGCCGACGCCGGGGAGTTCCGAGACTGACCCGCAGACCTCCGCCGCGGGCCCCGGGAGGCGACTGAGCGCCGTCGACTCCGTCTTCAATGTGGAAGACTCCAACGACCCGCGCGGGCTCGGAGCGACCTCTGCAGCCGACAGCGGAGCCGCGGGGCGCCGGCAGCCGGAATCCAGCACCCGCGGCTCGCGGGACTCCGCGCCCCGGCCGCAGACCCCGACTCGCGGCGACGCGGCATCCCGTGGTGAAGGACACGAGCACGAGGACCTGCTCGACGTCCTGCGGGCCCGTCGCGGCCAGCGCCTGGGCGCGGACGCCGAGGCCGACGACCGCCTCGCACTGATGCTCAATCGGCAGGATCCGCAGGATCGCGACAGCTCCGCCGCCTCCTCGGACCGGTCCCCCGCTCCGGCGGGCCAGGATGACGAGGAACATTCCACCGTTCCGATCCCACGGCTGCGACCGGTCCAGAACGCACCAGCCTCCGACGACGCCGCGCAGGACGAAGGCGTCGATGCTCCTGCGCCCGAGGTGCGCGGCGCCACGGCGGCCGAGAGCTCTGCGGGCACAGCGGATGCGACCGAGCGGGCGACCGGTGACCGGTCCGCCGACGCGGCCGGATCCGACGGAGAGGGAACCGGCGCGACAGGCTCCGGCGCGGCACCGAACGATGGCCGGCTCGACGCCTGGGGCTTCGCCTACGAGGGCGAGTCTGAGGAGCGCGGCGGCGCGGCAGGTCAGGCGCCGGCACCCCCGGCGGAGGACGCTGAGCCGACCGAGCCTGATGCCGTGGCAGAGAAGCCGCGGAAGCGAGCGCCCGCGCGTCGGGCGAGCATGCCGAAATGGGATGACATCCTCTTCGGATCCAAGAACGACTGAACGAGGGGCGGGAGCTGCTAGGCGCCCAGGCGCAGCAGCGGCACCCGACGTTCAGCCTCGGTGAGGGAGCCGTGCTGGCCCACCATGTCCATCGAGGCCTGGCCCACCCGGTCACAGTGGTAGAGCGCGATGTCGCTGTGCGTGGCCACCAGCACGTCACCGATGCGCCCGGCGACCCGATCCTCCACCGGCCCGAACCACCCCGCCTCGCGGGCCTGCTCGCGGGTCAGGATCCAGGCCCGGTCACCGTACTCCTGCTCCCAGGCTGCGGCGATGGTCTCGGGGTCGGCGCGCGGTTCGGCATAGAGCTGCACCAGCCGCGGCTCGCCTCCGGTATGCCGCACCCCGTCGAGCAGGTGCGCCTGCGCCGAGAAGTCCAGCCGGTTCTGCGGCGCGACGTCGATCATCCCGTGGTCCGCGGTGAGCAGCACAGACACCTGCTGGCCGTAGCGGCGGCGCAGATCGGTGGTGAAGCGTTCGGCCTCGGCGTCGAGCATCTCCAGCATCTGCAGCCACTGCGGGGAGTCCACGCCGTAGCGATGACCCGTCTTGTCCAGCTCATCGACGTAGAGGTAGACCAGCTGGCGTGGGGCGGGCCCCTGCCGCACGGCGCCGCTGGCGGGGCGCTGCTGCTGGATCCAGTCCGCGGTGAGGCGGAACCGGGCGTCCATCCGGGCGGCGCCCCGGAACTCGCCGCCGCGCAGCACCGCCCGGGTGAGCCCGGAGTCGATGAACTTCGGCCGCGAGGCGGTGAGCACACCGGCGCCGGCCTCCGCGGCGCGGTACAGCACCGAGGGGTGCACCTGCCACTGCGCCGGATCGACCTCGTCGTCCCAGCCGCCGAGCATGTTGACCATCCGGTCCAGCTCGGGCGCCAGGATGTCGTAGCCGACGAGTCCGTGCTCCCCCGGTGTGGTGCCGGTGCCCAGCGAGGCCAGGGAGGCCGCCGTCGTCGTCGGCACCCCGACGTCGAGGATCTCCGCGCTGGAGCTGCGCCAGGCGGAGGCGAGGAAGCGGGCGTGGCCTGAGTAGCGGGCGAGCAGCGCATCGCCGAGCCCGTCGACCATCAGCACCACCGTGGTGGCCGCCTCGGGCAGGCCCAGCCGATTCTCGAAGCCCTCCAGGCCGAGCGACGCCGCGGCGGAGGTCAGCACATGGCGCAGGTGTGCGCCGTCGTAGTCGGGGGCGACCGGCAGCGGGCGGGTGTTCGGGGTCATCTCAGCGAGTCATCTCAGCGGGTCATCTCGGGGAACGGCTCAGCGGGCGTGCTTGATGCTGGCTCGGCGCAGCGCGCGGACGAATCCGCGGGCCTCGTCCACGGCGGTGTCACCCTCGGCGGTGGCCGCGATCCGCAGCGCGATGTCCTCGGGCACCCAGTTTCCGGTGTCGCCGTGGTCGGCCACGCACTCCGGGTTCCCGCACTCCGCCGGGTAGGTGTCGAAACGTGCACCCCCGGTCCAGGTCAGGTTCAGGGAGACCTCGGCCAGTGACCGGTCTGGGGTGAAGTTCTCGGGGCTGCGGTGGACCTCGGAGAGGATCAGCGAGCGGATCCTGCTGACCGGGACGACCTCGGTGGAGATCCGCGCCACGGTGTCGGCTCGGCGCGGATGCGGGGAATCACCGTGGCCGAAGGCGGGGCCGTCGTCGTCCTCCAGATCGTGGTCATCGAGGTGAGCGACGACGATCACGTCCTCGGCCAGGGCCAGCACCGTGATGTGCCGGTGGACCTCCTCCATGTCGAAATGGGTGTCCACGTGCACGATCTGATGGCTGGCCTCGCGCTCATCGAGCGCCTCGCTGAGCGTGTGCAGCACCAGGGAGGGGTAGAAGCCTCCGCGCTCGACCGCTTCCTTGAGGCTGTAGGTGGAGGCGGCGCCGCGGCGGTGCTCACCGGACCCGTGCTGGCTTAACGTCATGGAACTCATGCTATCCGGTACTGGGATTCGCCGGTGCGCCCCACATACGGGATACTGGTCCGGTGCCAGGAAACGCGACTTTTCACCACCGCAACGCCGCCCTCCTCTCCGTGACGGAGGTGCAGGCCCCGGAGGTCCTTACGTCAAAGGACCTTGACCGGCGTCTGGCGGATGCGCTCAAACGTCTCAGGCTGCCCACCGGGCTGCTCCAACGAGTCGCGGGGGTGAAGGCGCGGCGACACTGGTCTGGACCAGGTGACGTCCGTGCCGGAACCGCGGAGGCCGGGCGCAGGGCGCTCGCCGCCGCTGGCATCGCGCCGGAGGAGGTCTCGATGTTGATCAACACCTCGGTCTCCCGCGAACACCTGGAACCCTCGGTGGCGGTGGGGATCCACCATGACCTCGGGCTGCCCACCTCGGCGATGAACTTCGACATCACCAATGCCTGCCTGGGCTTCGTCAACGCCATCACGCTCGCAAGCTCCATGATCGACGCCGGTCAGGCCAGATACGTTCTGATCGTCAACGGTGAGGACACCAGGAAGGTCCAGGACGCCACGATCAAGCGGATCAACTCGCTCGAGAAGATGGCCTCCAGGGATGACTTCATGGCGGAGTTCGCCTCGCTCACCCTGGGCTGCGGGGCCGCCGCGGCAGTGATCGGGCCGGCGGATCAGCACCCGGAGGGTCACCGGATCATCGGCGGGGTCACCCGGGCCGCGTCCCAGCACCACGGGCTCTGTGTGGGCGACCACAACGGCATGTTCACCGACGCCCGCGGTCTGCTCGAAGGCGGCCTGGAGCTGGTGATGGACGCCTTCAACGATGCCCGCGAGCACTTCGACTGGGACTCGATGGACTCCTACATCACCCACCAGGTGTCCCAGCTGCACACCTCCTCGATCGTGAAGGCCGCGAAGCTGGACAAGAAGCGCGTCCCGGTCACCTATCCAGAGCTGGGCAATGTCGGGCCGGCCTCGCTGCCGATCACCCTGGCGAGGGAATCCGACCGGCTGCAGCCCGGAGACCGGGTGCTGTGCATGGGCGTCGGCTCCGGAATAAACACCGCGATGTTGGAGATCCAATGGTGAGCATCAATGACCTGACCGGCCGCTTCGCGCCGATCCCCGCCGCCCCCGCGCGGCTGCCTCTCGACCACGCCCCCGGCACGGTCTTCCCCGGGCTGGATCCCGCCTGGTCCCGGCTGGTCACCGCCAAGACCGACGACGGCGCCCGGACCTTCCACGTGCTGGACACCGGCCCGGAGCTCGCCGCCCGCGGGATCACCCCGACCGGCACGATCCTCGCCGTGCACGGAAACCCCACCTGGTCCTACCTGTGGCGGCACGTGCTCTCCGGGTCTCTGGAGCGCGCCCGCAGCGGCGCCGCCTGGCGGGTGATCGCCCCGGACCAGCTGGACATGGGCTTCTCCGACAGGCTCTCGCACCCGGTGCCGCCCGCCGCCGACGCTCCCAGCTACCGCCGGCTCCCGGCGCGCCTGGGTGATCTGGACGCCCTCATGGACGCCCTGGACGTGGACACCAGCTCCCGGCTGGTCACCCTGGGGCACGACTGGGGCGGGATCATCTCGCTGGGCTGGGCCGTGCGCCAGGCCGGGCAGGTGGACGCCGCGATCACGCTCAACACCGCGGTCCACCATCCGGAAACAGATCAGGTCCCTGCCGCGCTGCGCGCCGCGATGGCCCCGGCGGTGCTTCCCGCCGCCACGATCGCCAGTGAGGGCTTCCTGAAGGTGACCCTCGGACTCACCGAGGACCCGCTCCCCGAGGAGGTCCGCGAGGCCTACCGGGCCCCGTACACCTTCCGGCGCGGACGCGGAGGCATCGGCGGCTTCGTCGCCGACATCCCTGCGGAGACCTCGCATGTCTCCCGCGCGGCGCTGACCTCGATCTCCTCCGGGCTGCGCGACTGGGACAAGCCCACGCTGCTGCTCTGGGGACCCAAGGACCCGGTCTTCCAGGACCGGTATCTGGCAGACCTGCAGTCCAGGGTGCCCCACGCCGACCTGCACCGCTTCGAAGGCGCCGGCCACATGCTCGCCGAGGACCGGGACATCAGCACCCCGATCTTCACCTGGCTCGATGACCACTTCGGCGCCGGCACAGCCCGCGCCGCGCTGGAATCCCCGGCTCCTGCGGGCCGGGTGCTCGGACTCCACGAGCAGCTGGCCGAATTGGCCGGCTCCGAACGGCGGACCAGCCCCGCCGTCGTCGACATGACCGCCGAGCCCGAGGCCTGGAGCAGCGCCGAGGATGCCGCCACCGGTGACCGCGCACTGAGCTGGGCGGAGCTCTCCGCCCAGGTGGACGCACTGGCCGTGGGCCTGTCGTATACCGGGGTGCGCCGCGGGGACCGGGTCTCGCTGCTGGTCCAGCCGGGTGCCTCGCTGACCGTGATCCTCTACGCCTGCATGCGCCTCGGCGCCGTGGCCGTGGTCGCCGACGCCGGCCTGGGGGTGCGCGGGATGACCCGCGCCGTCCGCGCCGCCCGGCCCGACTGGGTCATCGGGGCGCTGCCCGGACTCACCCTGGCGCGAAGCCTCGGCTGGCCCGGAAAGCTGATCAGCGCCCAGGCGCTCTCCCCCCGCCGCGCCCGCCTGCTGGGCACCGTGGCCTCGGTGGAGTCGCTGCTGAGCCGCCACGAGGGCGCCACCCCCGATCAGCTGGCGGCCCCCGCCGCAGATGACCCGGTGGCGATCCTGTTCACCTCCGGCTCCACCGGACCGGCAAAGGGCGTCATGTATACCCACGGCCGGCTCGGCGCGCTGGTCGCGCTGCTGGTGGAGCAGTTCGACATCCGCCCTGGAGCCTCGCTGATCGCCGGCTTCGCACCGTTCGCCCTGCTGGGCCCCGCCATCGGCGCCACCTCGGTGACCCCGGACATGTCGGTGACCCGACCCGCCACGCTCACCGCCCAGGCCGTCGCGGATGCGGCCCTTGCCGGGAGCGCGACCATGTTCTTCGGCTCCCCCGCAGCGCTGCGCAACGTGGTCGCCACCGCGGGCCAGCTCACCGCGCTGCAGCGCCGGGGGCTCTCCGAGATCACGCTGGTGCTCTCCGCCGGAGCCCCGGTGCACCCGGACCTGCTGAACGCCGTCCAGGAGATCTTCCCCGCGGCCGAGATCCACACCCCCTACGGGATGACCGAGGGCCTGCTCCAGGCCGACATCGAACGCCGCCAGGTGCTCGAGGCGGCCGCCACCGGCCAGTCCGGGGTCTGCGTGGGCACACCGGTCGCGGGCGTGCGCTTCGCGCTGGCCCCGCTGGACGGCGTGGGACGACCCGCCGAGGAGCTGCTGGACCCCGCCGAGGCCGTCGGCGTGCTCGGCGAGATCGTGGTCTCCGCAGCGCATCTGAAGGCCGGCTACGACAGGCTCTGGCAGACCGAGCGGGCCTCCCGCCGGGACACCTTGGACGGGCTGATCTGGCACCGCACCAATGACATCGGACACTTCGACGCCGAGAACCGGCTCTGGATCGAGGGCCGGCTGCAGCACGTGCTGACCACGCCCGCCGGGCCGCTTGGTCCGGGCACCGTGGAGACCCCGGTGGACGCGCTCGAAGAGGTGGCCCGCAGCGCCGCGGTGCCGGTGGGACCGCGAGGCACCCAGGCCGTCGTCGTGATCGTGGAACCGGCGCCGGACCGCAGCCTGCGCACCGGCCGGTCCCCGGTGGCCGAGATCAGCTTCGCCGCCCGGGTCCGCGAGGCCGCCGGCGAGGTTCCGGTCGCCGCCGTGCTGGTGCTCGACGAGCTGCCCACCGATGTTCGACACAACTCCAAGATCGATCGCACCCGACTGGCCGGCTGGGCCGAGAAGGTCCTCGCCGGCGAGAAGGTCGGGGCCCCATGAGCCGACTCATCGAACCCGGCGCCCGGGTGCTGGTCACCGGCGCCTCCGGGCTGCTGGGCCGCAGCGTGGCGCAGCGGCTGGTGGGCCAGGGCTATCAGGTCACGGTGCTCCAGCGCGGCGCCTCCGGTCTGGACGGCGTGCACGAGGTGCGCGGCTCGCTCAGTGATCCGGCCGCCGTCGCGCGCGCCGTTCAGGGCCAGGACGCGGTGATCCACATGGCCGCGAAGGTCTCGGTCTCTGGTCGGCATGAGGACTTCGTGGAGGTCAACGTGCGCGGCACCCAGCGGCTGCTCGACGCCGCGGTGGCCGCCGGGGTGACCGATTTCCTGCATGTGTCCTCCCCCTCGGTGGCCCACGCCGGGGCTTCGCTCATCGGCGCCGGCGCCGGGCCGGCGGATCCGCAGCACGCCGTGGGCAGCTATGCCAAGACCAAGGCAGAGGCCGAGCTGATCGCGCAGGCTCGCGGCGCCGCGGACATCAACGTGCTGATCCTGCGCCCGCATCTGGTCTGGGGCCCCGGCGACGGACAGCTGACCAGCCGGATCATCGACCGGGCCCGCTCCGGGCGGATGCCGATCCTCGGCTCCGGAGCCGCCCTGGTGGACACCCTCTACATCGACAACGCCGTGGACGCCTTCGTCGCCGGGCTGCGCCGGCTGCCGCAGATCGCCGGGCAGCGGCTGGTGCTCACCAACGGTGAGCCGCGCCCGATCGGCGAGCTGATCACCGGCATCGCCGCCGCCGGCGGGGCCCCCGCTCCGCGGCTGCGCCTGGCGCCCGGGCTCGCCAAAGGGCTGGGCGCCGTCGTGGAACGCCTCTGGGCGCTCAGCGAGAAGCTCGCCGGCCCGCGCGCCGACGAGCCGCCGATGACGAAGTTCCTCGCCGAGCAGCTCTCCACGGCCCACTGGTTCGACCAGCGCGCCACCCAGCACGCCCTCGACTGGACCCCCAAGGTCAGCCTGGACCAGGGCCTGGCGCTGCTGCGCGAGCACATCCAGACCACCGGCAAGGTCCTCTGACCCTCCCCCCTCCTGGGTGGTTGAGTTCCCCGGTCGATACGTATCCACCGGAGAACTCAACTGCCTTGGATAGGCGTGCCCGTGATGGGCGTCCCCAGGATAGGTGACGCTCTCCACAGTTGCGCATCGGACGTGGTGGGCGGGTGAGTGCTCCGGCACGGTGTAGCCATGACTTTCGAGACTCCCGCCGCTCCCGGTCCCATCCGGCTGATCCGCTCGGCCTGGCAGACCGATGACCTGCACAGCGCCACCCGACTCTCGGCGCTGGTCGCCTCGGCGGCGCTGCTGCGGGTGCGCCGCGGGGTCTATGTCGACGCAGCCGCGTGGATCACGTCCCCGCCGTGGATCCGCGCGCAGATCGCGGTCGCCGCCATGGCGCACCGCCGGCCGAACTCGCTGTTCTGCCGCGAATCGGCCCTGCTGCTCCACGGGCTCCCGCTGACGACGACGCCTCCGCACGTCACCCTGCGCACGAACGACGCCAGCCTGGTCGGTATCGGCCGCCGCGAACCGATGACCGGGACCACGATTGCCGAGAACTGGCTCGCCGCCTACCGGACCAGATTCCACGATGACCACACGACGACGGCGGCTCTGCTGAACGTCCCGACCCGCCGCTTCGAGACGGTGCTGCCGCGCGGGATGACCCGCGGCGCCGCCCGGGAGGCCCAGCGGCGCGGCACAGGCCCACAAGCGCAGGTGCGGCTCCCCGCGTCGGCTCTGCCCGCGGTGGCCGGGCCCGAGCCGGGGTACCTGGTGGAGCCGCTGGAACTGGTCCTGCCCGACGCCGTCTCACGCATGCCCTTCCCCGATGCGGTGGCGGTCCTGGACGCGTTCCTGGCTCATCAGGCTCGGGGGAACCTCGCGGCGCCGCCTGACCCCGCTCCTGATCCCGTGACCTGGGGCGAGGCGTTCCTCTCGCACCGGCTCACCGGGCGCTGGAAGGCTGCGCTGGGCTTCGCCGATGCCCATGCCGAGTCCCCCGGCGAATCGGTCTCCCGAGCGCTGATCCACCAGCTGGGCTTCGCCGCCCCGACGCTGCAGGTGTGGATCGCCACGGATGTCGGGGATCAGCGCGTGGACTTCGAATGGACCGTGCAGGGCTCCTCCCGGACGTCACCCGAGGTGCAACGGATCGTCGGCGAGTTCGACGGGCGCGGGAAGTACTTAGACGAGGCGCTGCTGCGGGGCCGCCCCGCCAAGGAGGTGCACTACGCCGAGAAGCTCCGTGAGGACGCGATCCGCCGCACCGGACGCGGCATGGTGCGCTGGGACTGGACCGACCTCTCCCACCCGGAGGTGCTCGCGGCGAAGCTCGGCCAGGCCGGGGTGCCCCGGGCCCGGCCCGAATCCCGACCTACCACGGTGGTGATGCCCGGCACCTCTCCCCCGTGGTTGAGTCTTCCGGCCGAAACGTCAGGACCGGATAACTCAACCACCCAGGAGGGGTGGGTCAGTAGCGGCTGATCGCGCGGCGGGCTGAGTCGGTGCGCTGCTCCGGGTTCGCGATCTCGATCGCGGCGTGCAGCACCTGCACGCCCTCCGGCGAGGCCAGCACCGGGGTCAGCTCCAGCGATGCCACCTGGGGGTGGTTGTCCTTGAGCGTGGCGACCCGCTGCAGCGTGTCCTCCAGTGCGACGATGTCCACCGCCGGGACGCCCTTATAGCCGAAGAGCCGCTTCGCCGCGCGCGGGCGGCGGACCAGCCCGCGCACGTCCTGGTCGGTCAGCGGCGGCACCGCATGCGCCCAGTCGTCGAGCAGCTCCACCGCGTCGCCGGAGAGTCCGAAGGAGACCACCGGGCCCATCAGCGGGTCCTCGATCGCGCGGATCACGCAGCCCTGTCCGGCCGGCGCCATGGACTGCAGCTCCAGGCCTCCGGCCCCGTAGTCGGCCAGGACCCGGCGCATCTCAGCGATCGTGCGGCGCAGCGCCTCGGGGTCCTCGATGTTCAGCTGGACCCCGCCGAGGTCCAGGCGGTGGCGCAGGTAGGTGTTGGTGGACTTCACCGCCACCGGATAGCCCAGCGTCTCCGCCGCGGCCAGGGCCTCCTCCTCAGTGGAGAACACCACCGAGCGCAGCATGGACAACCCGTAGGCCTCCAGCAGCTCGGCGCAGCGCTCGGGCTCGAGCTGGCGCAGCGTCGCGCCCTCGACCCCGTCGAGCCAGCCGTCGAGCAGCTCGTCGCCGCGCCGGGACACCGTGGTGCCCTCCAGCCCGACCGGCACATAGGGCTCCCCGATCCCTTCGGAGCGCCAACGCTGATAGCGCACGATCTTCGCCAGCGCGGTCAGCGAGCGTTCCGGGGAGGAGAACACCGGGAAGCCCTGCTGCAGCGACCCCTTCTCGATCACCGGCGCCGCGTTGCCGATGTGGTTCAGCGGCACGCTGGTGTCCAGCACCCCGATCCAGGAGGCCACCATCGGTTTGGTGTGCTGGCGCGCTGTCTGCGAGATCAGTCGGCTGTGGTCATAGTGCTCCCCGGTGACCGCCGGCTCCAGGCACAGCGCCACCGCGTCCACGTCCTCGGCGGTGAACAGCTTCTGCAGCGCTCCGGCCAGCGCGGCGTCGGCCTCGGCGCGGGGAAGATCAAGGTCCAGGTCCCCGACGACGTGGGTCGCGGTCAGGTCCAGGGTGCCGGCGGTGTCGGCCAGGATCCGGCTCATCGAGGGTGAGTTCGAGAGGATCCCGACGCGCCCGCCGCCGGGCAGCGGCTGGGTGGCGAGCACCTGGAGCACATCCATGAGCGAATCATGGTTGCCCACTTGGATCACCCCTGAATGCTCCAGCATCGAGTCCACCGCGCCCATCGGCGCCCTGGTGGTGCGGACCTCGTGGCCCGGGGGCAGGCTGCGCCCCATGACGTCGGACTTCGCCACGACGACCGGCTTGGTGCGCGAGAGCCTGCGCGCGATGCGGGAGAACTTGCGCGGATTGCCGAAGCTCTCCAGATAGACCCCGACGGCGCGGGTGGAGTCGTCGTCCTCGAAGTACTGCATCGCGTCATTGCCGGAGAGATCCGCGCGGTTGCCCGCGGAGATCACCGAGGACAGTCCCAGCTCGCGCCGGTTGGCCTGGGCGAAGAGCGAGACCCCGATCGAGGCGGACTGGCTGAACAGGCCCACGCCCCCGCGCAGCGGCATGGTCGGCGAGAGCGAGGCGTTCAGCGAGACGTCCGGGTCGGTGTTCAGCAGCCCGACCGAGGCCGGACCGATCACGCGCATCCCCCAGCGCCGGGCCAGGCGGACCAGCTCGCGCTGATCCAGCCGCTGATGGTCCTCCTCCTCGGCGTCGCGGCCAAGGTCGGGGGCGGTGATGATCAGGATCCCCTTGACCCCGTTGCGTCCGCAGTCGGCCACCACCTCGGTCAGGTGCTCGGCCGGAACTGCGACGACGGCGAGGTCCACCTCCTGCTTGATGTGCGCCAGGGAGGCATAGGCCTCCACCCCGCCGACCTCGAAGGCCTCCGGGTTCACCGAATGAACGCCCCCGGTGAAATGGCCTTCGATGAGGTTCTGCACCAGGTGATAGCCCACCGAGCCATACTCGCGGGACGCTCCGATGACCGCGACCTGTTCCGGGGCGAGCAGCTCGGCGATGCTGCGTGACTCGGCGCGATGCTCGCGGGCCTCCATCACCGCCCGGGAGCGCTCGGTGGGGTCGATGGGGAACTCCACCATGACCACACCGTCCTCGAAGCTGCGCTGGGTCTCATAGCCGGCCTCGGAGAAGACCCCCAGCATCTTGCGGTTCTCCGGCAGCACCTCGGCGGAGAACCGCTCAAGTCCTCGCTCGCGACCAGCCGCTGCCAGGTGCTCCAGAAGAATCGATCCAAGTCCGCGGCCCTGGTGCTGGTCAGAGATGTTGAACGAGACCTCTGCCTCCCGGGTGCCTTCGATGCGGTCATAACCGCCCACGCCGATGATCTCCTCGTCGAGCAGGATCACCATCGCGACCCGGTCGACGTGGTCCACCCGGGTGAACCGGGCGAGCTCCTTCTCGGTCAGCGCCGACTTGAAGGTGAAGTAGCGCAGGTAGATCGAGGACTCGGACTGGGAGGAATGCAGGCGCTGCAGCCGCTCCGCGTCCTCCGGGTTGATCGGGCGCAGTTGGGCCGCAGCCCCATCGCGCAGCACGACATCTGCTTCCCAGTGCGCCGGATATCCGCCGGTTCGGGGTGTCTCACCCATAGGATCAGACTAACCAACCCCGCCCCGAGATAGATACCCACCCTCCGAGCTGCACCAGATCACCGCACCTCCAGCTATTGTGAGACCCCCGCGGCTGACACCTGCACCTGCCCTCCGAGAGATACAGGACCAGCACACTCGCTATGGCCCGCCGTTCCAAGAGCGCCGACAGTCCCCCGGTCACCCCGGAGGAGAACATCATCGACATCGACGTCTCTGCGGAGATGGAGACCTCCTTCCTGGAGTACGCGTATTCGGTGATCTACTCGCGCGCCCTGCCCGACGCCCGCGACGGTCTCAAGCCGGTGCAGCGCCGGATCCTGTACATGATGGCGGACATGGGCCTGCGCCCGGAGAAGGGCCATGTGAAGTCGGCCCGAGTGGTCGGCGAGGTGATGGGCAAGCTGCACCCGCACGGCGACGCCGCGATCTATGACGCACTGGTCCGAATGGCTCAGTCCTTCGCCCTGCGGCTGCCGCTGGTGGACGGGCATGGCAACTTCGGCTCGCTCGACGACGGGCCCGCCGCCCCGCGCTACACCGAGGCGCGGATGACCGCCGCGGCACTGTCGATGACGGCCGACCTCGACGAGGACGTCGTGGACTTCGAGCCCAACTACGACAACCAGCTCACCCAGCCCGGCGTGCTGCCCAGCGCCTT
Source organism: Nesterenkonia sp. AY15 (assembly GCF_022565855.1). NCBI lineage: Bacteria > Bacillati > Actinomycetota > Actinomycetes > Micrococcales > Micrococcaceae > Nesterenkonia > Nesterenkonia sp. AY15. The sequence continues at coordinate 131,192 of NZ_JAJOYV010000004.1, forward strand.
CCCCAACCTGTTGGTCAACGGGGCCTCCGGGATCGCGGTGGGCATGGCCACGAACATGCCCCCGCACAACATGCGCGAGGTCATCAACGGCGCCAAGCATCTGATCCTGCACCCGGAGTCCACCCTCGAGGACCTCATCCGCCACATCCCCGGCCCCGACCTCCCCTCCGGCGGTCGGATCGTGGGACTCGACGGGATCCGCGACGCCTACCGCACCGGCCGCGGTTCGTTCAAGACCCGGGCCAAGGTCTCGATCGAGCAGGTCTCGGCCCGCAAGACCGGCATCGTGGTGACCCAGCTGCCCTACATGGTCGGGCCGGAGAAGGTCATCGAGAAGATCAAGGACGCGGTGCAGGCGAAGAAGCTCACCGGCATCTCCGACGTCTTGGACCTGACCGACCGCAAGCACGGGCTGCGGATGATCATCGAGCTCAAGGCGGGCTTCAACCCACAGGCAGTGCTCGCCCAGCTCTACCGGCACACCCCGCTGGAGGACTCCTTCGGGATCAACAACGTCGCGCTGGTCAACGGCCAGCCGCGCACGCTGGGGCTGCTGGAGATGCTGCAGGTCTACGTGGACCACCGGCTGAACGTGGTCCGCCGGCGCAGCGCCTATCGGCTGCGCAAGCGCCAGGCCAGGCTGCACCTGGTCGAGGGGCTTCTCGTCGCGATCCTCGACATCGACGAGGTCATCCAGATCATCCGCGCCGCAGAGGACACCGCGGCGGCCCGGACCCGGCTGATGAGCATCTTCGATCTGAGCCAGGCGCAGGCCGATCACATCCTGGAGCTGCGCCTGCGCCAGCTGACCCGGTACTCCGCGCTGGAGCTGGAGCAGGAGAAGGAGCGCCTCGAGGCAGAGATCGCCGAGCTCGAAGCGATCCTCGGCTCTGAGGAGCGGCTGCGCGGCCTGGTCGCCGATGAGCTCGACGAGGTGGCCGCCAAATACGGCGATGACCGGCGCACCGAGCTGCTCGACGCCGAGGTCGCCCCGGCCCTCTCCGCGCAGCCGGACCCCGCGGCCCCCGCCGGCGGCGGATCCAGTCTGCAGATCCCCGACGCCGACTGTTGGGCGGTGCTCTCGAGCTCTGGCCAGCTGGCCCGCACCACCAACCGGTCCACGCTGGTGCACCCCACCCGGCGCGCCCGCCACGATGCGCTGACCTCGGCGGTGCCGACCACCGCCCGCGGCGAGATCGGGGCGGTCACCACCGCCGGTCGGATGATCCGCGTGCCGGTGGTGGACATGCCCGCCGTGGAGATGTCCTCCGGCGGCGTCAACCTCAACCAGGGGGTGAAGGCCAAGGAGTTCCTGCACCTGGAGAAGAACGAGGAGCTGCTCGCCTTCGTCCCGCTCGATGCTGTCATCGCCCTGGGCACCGCGCAGGGTCGGGTCAAACGGGTGAATCCGGACTACCCGCTGAACCGCGACGACTGGGAGGTCATCTCGCTCAAGGGCGAGGGACGTGCCCAGGACCGGGTCGTCGGAGCCGCTGTGGCGGCCGACGACGCCGACCAGCTCTGCTTCATCACCGCCGGCGCGCAGCTGCTGCGCTTCGAGGCCGCGCTGGTCCGCGCCCAGGGACGCACCGCGGCCGGGATGCTGGGGATCAAGCTCAGCCCCGAGGACACCGTCATCGCCTTCTCCGTGGTGCCCGCCGCGTCAGGCAAGGACCAGACGCAGGACCCCGCACAGGGCCACGAGGCAAGCTCCGCGGCCCTGGTGGTGACCCTCGCCGCCGGCGACACCCCGCTGGAAGGCTTCGAAGCGGGCAGCATCAAGCTCACCGACTTCTCGGAGTTCCCGGCCAAGGGTCGCGGCACCGCCGGGGTGCGGGCTCATCGCTTCATGCGCGGGGAGGACCACCTGAAGCTGGGCTGGGCCGGCATAGGACCCGCGCTCGGCGCTGCGAAGAACGGCGTCGCGCGGATCCTGCCCTCGGAGATGGTGCGCCGAGACGGTTCCGGAATACCGCTGGAACGGGGCGTCGACGCCGTCGCTCCGAGTCCGGAGGCGCTGGCAGCCGCAGCGGTCGCGGCAACATGACACGTGATTACTACATCGTGTAGAAATCACGGGCCAGCAGGGGTATCCTTTGACATTATCTGGCTGCGCAGCCGCTCTCAGCGGCCACCCCACCAGCACTGTTGATGTCTCGCCGCAAGAAGGAGCACCCCAAGATGGCCACTCTCGGAGGACTCGAGCGCTCGGTCATGAGCCTGCTCTGGGACGGCGCCGAATCGCTCAGCGCCAACGAGGTGCGCGACCGCCTCGGTGAGGATCTCGCCGTGACCACCGTGCTGACCGTGCTGTCCAGGCTGGAGCGCAAAGACATGGTTCGACGCGAACGCTCCACCCGCCCGCACCGCTACACCGCTGTCGCCTCCCGCGAGGAGCACACCGTAGAGATGCTCAACGAGGTGCTCGGCACCGCCGGAGACCGTGAAGCGGTGCTCGCCCGGTTCATCGGGGGCATTCCGGACTCCGAGGCCGCGGCCCTGCGCCGGCTGCTGCAGAAATAGCCGCCCAGTACACGGACGCTCGCGCGGGCGTGACCAGACCCACGTGCGGAGACCGAGCTCCTCGGAGACTAAACTGATCCGGTGACCATCCTCGCCGTCTGCCTCGCCGCACTGGCCCTTGCCCTGGCCATCCCTGTGCCGCGGGTGCTGAGCCGGGCGAAGTTCCGCGCACGCTCCCCCTGGGCGGCGATGCTGCTCTGGCAGGCGATCGCGCTGGCCGGGGGACTCTCCATGGTCGGCGCCCCGATCGTGTACGGGCTCGGCCCCTTCGGAGACACGGTGCCGGGCGCCGCGGTGCACGTGCTTCGACTCTCAGCGGCGGCCGACTTCGCTGCGCTGGCCGAGCTTCCGGTCCATCCCGGCCACATCTTCGCACTGTGTCTGGGCGTGCTTCTGGGCTGTCACCTGCTGGCGACGCTGCTGCTCACCTACGTGCGAGTGCTGGGCCAGCGCCGACGCCACCGCGATGTGGTGCGTCTGCTCTCGACGCCGGTCCAGGGCGATCAGGCCGCGACCCTGGGGCGGCATCTGAACCTCTCCCCCGACCTGCTTCACGCCCACGTGCTCGAGCATGAGGCGCCGCTGGCCTATTGTCTGCCCGGTCGCACGAACTCTGGTTCGGTCACTGTGCTCTCCCGGGGACTGCTGGATCAGCTCTCCGAGGGGGAGCTCGCCGCCGTCGTCGCGCATGAGAAGACGCACCTCCAGCAGCGACACCATTTCCTGACCATGGCCTTCGAGGCCTGGTACCGGGCGCTGCCCTGGCTGCCCACCACCCGGCACGGTCGCGCCGCGGTCACCGAGCTCACCGAGATGCTGGCCGACGACGGCGCCCTGCGCGCCCACGCGCGCGAGGATCTGGTGCGCGCCCTGGCGCTGAGCTCCGCCGGGCTGGAGCACCGCGATGTTCGGCGGGACGGGTCCGCGACGGAGGCGTTCACCGGTGGGGCCGAGGTCCAGGAGCAGTCGGCCCTGATCACCACTGCCCGGCTGAGCAGGCTGCTGATCCCGCCCGAGCCGCTGGGCGGGCCAGCCCTGGCCGGGATCGTGGCGATCGTGGCGGCCTTGATCCTGGTCCCCACCGCCGCCCTGCTGCTGGGCCCCTGACCCCTCTCCGCGCGGAGCGGCTCAGCCCGAGCGCGGAGCGGCTCAGCCGTTGGCGGCCAGGAAGTCCTCGGCGCCCCCGACGAGCTCGGTGTGCCCCTGCGGAAGATCCTTGCGCCCGATGAGCGCTGCGATCTCGGCGGCGAACTCCTCGACGCTGTAGAGCTTCCCGGCGGCCTCGCGGCGGGTCTCGAGGGCGCCCGGCTCCGCGCGCTCGAGCAGCGTCGCGGTGATGGTTCCCTCGATCATGTCCCCGGAGACGATGGTCAGCGTGATGCCCTTGGCGTCGAGCTCTGGGACGAGTTCGAGCAGCGCGTCCTCGCCGGCCCGCTTGGAGCGTGCCACCGGCTCGTAGGCGTCCATGGTGGCCGTCTGCTTGATGAAGTGCGCCTGGTGGCTGGTCACGAACACGATCTGTGACCCTGCGGGCATCACCTCGAGCGCGGTGCGCGCCATCTGGACCTGGGCGTCCCGGTTGAGCTTCAGCGCGTAGTCCTCGCCGCGGCCGGACTCCATCCCTCCGGAGGCGTTGAGCACCAGCAGGTTCAGCTCACCGAAGTTCTCCACGGCGGCGTCGACCAGCGCCTGGGCGCCGGCGGCCTCGGTGAGGTCCGCACCCACGGCCACCGCGCGTCCACCGGAGGCCTCGATGCCGGCCACCACTTTCTTGGCCCGGGGCGCCTTCTGCCGGTAGTTCACGACGACGCCGGCGCCGCGGGCCCCGATCAGGGCTGCGGTGGCGGCGCCGATGCCGCGCGACGATCCGGTGATGATGGCGCCGGTTCCGGCGAGATCCTGCTCTGTCATGACGGTGTCCTCAGTTCTGCTTGTGCCTGATGCGTACGGGAGTGCGCGTGCTGGGGGTGCGGGTGCTGGGGAGTGCGGGCCGGCGGGGAGGGCTCAGTGGCCCATGCCCAGGCCGCCGTCGACCGGGATGACGGCGCCGGAGATGTAGCCGGCCTCCGCGGAGGCGAGCCAGCGGACCGCCGAGGCCACCTCGGTGGGCTCGGCGAAGCGTCCTGCGGGGATGTTCTGCAGGTACTTGGCCTGCGTCGCGTCGTCCAGCTCGTCGGTCATGTCGGATCGCACGAAGCCCGGGGAGACGACGTTTGCGGTGATGCCGCGGCTGCCGAGCTCTCGGGTCAGCGAGCGGGCCATGCCGATCAGCCCAGCTTTGGACGAGGCATAGTTGATCTGGCCCGGAGAGCCGTAGAGCCCGACCACCGAGGAGATCAGCACGACCCGGCCCTTCTTCATCCGGATCATGCCCTTGGAGGCGCGCTTGAGCACCCGGAAGGCACCGGTGAGGTTGGTGTCGAGCACGTCGGTGAAGTCCTCCTCGCTCATCCGCATCAGCAGTGTGTCGCGGGTGATGCCGGCGTTGGCCACCAGGACCTCCACCGGACCGTGAGCCTGTTCGACCTCGGTGAAGGCTGCATCGACGGACGCGGCGTCGGTGACGTCCGCGGCCACGCCGAGCGCTCCCTCGGGGGCGTCTCCGTTGCGGGTGGTGACGGCAACCTTGTCCCCGTTGGCGATGAACGCCTCGGCGATGGCGCGGCCGATGCCACGGTTGCCGCCGGTGATCAGTACGCTGCGTGCGGTCATGAGTCTCCTTGTTACGGGTATGGGCACGATGCGACGCACGCGCTGAGCGGCGCCATCGGCTCTGAATCTCTTCTCGGCCCAACCCTATGCCAGCCCGTATGTGACCGTCGCGTCACATCGCCGTCGGACACCAGGTTGGGCCACTAGAATAGACCGGTGAGCGACCAGGTCCACTCGATCACTGATGCTCCCCAGAAGCACAGTGACGAGCAGCACTCAAGGATGGTGCGCTATGCGGTGTCTATGGGCATCCGCATGGTGTGTTTCATCCTTGCGGTGATCCTGCAGAACTGGATGACCTGGGTCTTGCTGGCTGCCGCAGTGGTGCTGCCCTATGTCGCGGTCACCACGGCCAATGTCGGCGCCGACCGGTATATGGGGCGTCGGCAGTCCGAGGACCTGGACTCCCCCGCGATGCTGGCCACCACCCATGAAGACGGTGAGCCCGAGGCTGACCGGCAGTGGTGGGAGGAGGACGAGCCCGCGCTTCACAACGGCGCCTCCAACGGTTTCTCCGAGTCCGAGGTGATCGCCGGCGAGCTGGTGGAGCCCGACGACCAGGAGGAACAGGGCGAGAGTTCCGAGGATCACACCAGGTCTCCGGATCCTGAGGAGCCCGCGCACCAGGACCGATCGACCCAGCCCCTCGATGATCAGGACTTGCACCGCTGATGGACCTCTTGAACACCCTGGGCGGCGACGGCGCACAGCCCGGACCGCAGAGTCCTCAATGCTCGCGCAAGGACTGCCGGTTCGACGCGACCTGGCAGGTGCTCTGGAACAACCCGAAGGTCCATACGCCCGAGCGGCGCAAGATCTGGCTGGCGTGTGACGAGCACCGTCCCTGGCTGGAGAACTATCTCGCCCAGCGGCTCTTCTGGCGCAGCACCCAACCGCTCGACGCCGGCACCGCCCCCGAGTCCTTCAGCGACACCGCCGCCACCCGCGCTCCCAGCACCCCAGACGATGATCCGCATCGGAGGCAGCTGTGAGGCGCTACCGCTTTCTGCTGACCCCCACCTGGCTGGGCTGGCTGGGCATCTGTGTGCTCTTCGCCGTGGCCTGCGTGTTCCTCGGCCAGTGGCAGATCGACCGGCGCGAGGTCGCGCTGGAAGAGATCAACCGGATCGTGGAGAACTACGACCAGGACCCGATCCCTTACACCGAGGGCCGCGAGCTCTTCGAGTCCGCCGATGAGCAGGACGAATGGACGGTGGTGGAGCTCACCGGCGAGTATCTCACGCAGGATTCCAGGCTGGTCCGCAACCGCGGCCACAGCGGCTCCGTGGGCTACGAATCGTTGGTCCCCTTCGCGGTGGCGGGCACCGAGGATGTGGTCGCCATCGACCGCGGCTGGCTGCCCACCGACAGCACCGACGGCTCCCGGCCGGCGCTGAATCCCGATCCGCCGGAGGGCGAAGTGGACCTGGTGGCTCGCATCCGTCCCGCGGAGCCGGAGATCAACCGGGACGCACCGGAGGGCCAGCTGGCCTCCATCGACCTGGATGAGTACCAGGACCAGCTGGGGTATGACCTGCTGACCGGCGGTTATGGACTCATGGCGGAGGAATCACCGGCACCCGAGGTCGCCCCGCGGCAGCTGATCCGACCCTCCCAGGATGAGGGCCCGCACCTGTCCTACTCGATGCAGTGGATCACCTTCGGGCTGCTCGGCTTCATCGGATGGGGCTACGCCGCCCGGATCCACGCCCGCAACCGTGACTACGAGCAGGCCGAGGCGCTGATCTCCGGAGAGCCGCACCACGCTGAGGGGCCTGGCGCTCCGGTGCACGCGGCCTCCTCAGCGCCGGCGCAGGACCGGATCCGTGAGGCCAAGCGCCGGCAGCGGATCAAGACCGGCCGGCTCTCGGATGAGGACCTCGAAGACGCCTGGGTGGACCAGCGGCTGCACCGCTGAGGGGATGATCCCCGCGGGCGGGTGCCCATCCTCGCCGGACTCCGCCTGCCGCCGCTGCTCGGATTCCTCGTCGAGCTGCCAGCGGGTGAGTTCTGTGCCCGGTCCGAGGCGACAGGTCGGACCAGGCCAGCCGAAGCTCAGGCGAGCGTGATGAGGTCTTCGTATTCCTTGGTGTAGAGGTCTTCCTCGCCATCGGGCAGCAGCAGAACTCGGTCGGGGCTCAGCGCCTCGACAGCACCCGGGTCGTGGCTGACCAGGACGACGGCGCCCTCGTAGGTGCGCAGCGCGGCGAGGATCTCCTCGCGGCTGGCCGGGTCCAGGTTGTTCGTCGGCTCGTCCAGCAGCAGCACGTTCGCGCTGGAGGCCACCAGCGAGGCCAGCGCCAGGCGGGTCTTCTCGCCGCCGGAGAGCACCGAGGCGGGCTTGCTGACGTCGTCGCCGGAGAACAGGAAGGACCCGAGGATCTTCCGCTGATCGGTGTCGTTGAGGAACGGGGCGGCGGTCTTCATGTTCTCCAGCACCGAGCTCTCGGTGTCGAGGGTGTCGTGCTCCTGGGCGAAGTAGCCGAGCTTGAGTCCGTGGCCGGAGATGACCCGTCCGGAGTCTGCCTCGGCGGCCCCGGCAAGCAGGCGCAGCAGCGTGGTCTTGCCCGCGCCGTTGTAGCCCAGGATCACCACGCGGGACCCGCGGTCGATCGCGAGGTCGAGCCCGGTGAAGATCTCCAGCGAGCCATAGGACTTCGAGAGTCCCTCGGCCATGAGCGGGGTCTTGCCGCAGGAGGACGGGGCGGGGAAGCGGATGTTCGCCACCCGCTCGGCGGCCCGCTCCCCTTCAAGTCCGGCCATCATCCGGTCGGCGCGCTTGAGCATGGACTGGGCGGCGACGGCCTTGGTGGCCTTGGCGCGCATCTTCTCGGCCTGGAAGCGCAGCGTGCTGGCCTTCTTCTCCGCGTTGGCGTATTCCCGCTTACGCCGAGCGGCATCCTGCTCGCGCTGGACCAGGTACTTCTTCCAGCCCATGTTGTAGACATCGAGCGTGGTGCGGTTGCCGTCGAGGTAGAAGACCTTGTTCACGGTGGACTCGATGAGGTCCACGTCGTGGGAGATCATCAGGACTCCCCCTGCGTAGTTCTGCAGGTGATCGCGCAGCCAGACGATGGAGTCGGCGTCGAGGTGGTTGGTGGGCTCATCCAGCAGCAGCGTGTCGGCGTCGGAGAAGAGGATCCGGGCGAGCTCCACGCGGCGGCGCTGACCGCCGGAGAGGGTCTTCAGCGGCTGGGTGAGGATCCGTTCAGGCAGGTCCAGGTTGTTGCAGATCATGGCGGCCTCGGCCTCGGCGGAGTAGCCGCCGGCGGCGTCGAACCGGGTCTGGACCTTCCCGTACTGGGTCATGGCCTTGTCCCGCACGGCGTCGTCGGTGCTCATCATGTCCTGCTCGGCCTGGCGCAGCTTCGTGGTGATCACGTCGAGCTCGCGGGCTGAGAGGATTCGGTCGCGTGAGAGCTGCTCCATATCGTCGATCTTGGGGTCCTGCGGCAGGTAGCCGATGCTGCCGCGGCGCTCCACATGGCCGGCGGCGGGCTGGGTCAGCCCGGCCAGCACCTTGGTCATCGTCGTCTTGCCCGCGCCATTGCGACCGACGAGCCCGACCTTGTCACCGGAGTCGATCCGGAAGTTGACCTCGTCCATCAGCAGGCGCGCGCCGGCGCGGAGTTCAAGATTGGATACGCTGATCAACGGTGCAGCTTCCCTTCGGGCCGAACAGAGTGCGTCGGCCTGACAATTTCAGATGGGTGGGTTTGGTGGACAACCTCTCTAGTGTAACGACGACGCTCGATGCCGTCGCATTCGACGTCGATACGGCCGAGGGCGGGAGACGCCGGATCCTGCATCCACTGACCCTGACTCTGCACCAGCACCGGATCGCCGTGATCGGCGCCAACGGCTCGGGCAAGTCCACGCTGCTGCGTCTGATCGCCGGTCTGGTGGCGCCCTCGCAGGGATCCCTCCAGCTCAGGCCTGCTGGCGTGCGCTCCGGGTTCATCTTCGCCAACCCGCAGGCTCAACTGATCATGCCGGTGGTCGGTGAGGACATCGCGTTCTCGCTGCGCCGCAGCGTCAGATCGGCCGCAGGGCGGCGTGAGCGCAGTCGTGAGATCTTGGACACCATGGGGCTCGGGGACCGTGAGGATTCGAGCATCTATGACCTCTCCTCCGGAGAGCGGCAGAAGGTCGCCCTCGCCGGAGTCCTGGCTGCCGAGCCGGAGCTGGTCCTGGCCGATGAGCCCACCACCCTGCTGGATCTGCGCAGCACCGTGGAGTTCACCGAGCTGCTGATGGGTCTCGACGCGCCGATGATCGTGGCCACCCATGACCTCGAGCTCGCGGCGCGAGCCGAACGGGTGCTGGTCTTCGAAGCGGGCCGGCTCATCGCCGACGACGCGCCCGCCCCGGCGATCGCCCGCTACCGCGAGAGCGCGGGCGCACTCTGAGTCAGTAGGCCCCGGCCCCGCCGAAGACCGCCCGCGCGGTGCGCAGCACGATCTGAATGTCTCCCAGCAGCGTCCAGTTCTCAACGTAGTAGAGGTCCAGCCTCACGCTCTCCTCCCAGGAGAGGTCCGAGCGACCGGCCACCTGCCACAGCCCGGTGATCCCGGGCTTGACCAGCAGCCGCCGGTGCGTGTGGTCGTCGTAGGCCTCCACCTCACGGGGCAGCGGCGGGCGCGGCCCCACCACTGACATCTCCCCGCGCAGCACGTTGTAGAACTGCGGCAGCTCATCCAGGCTCAGCCGGCGCAGCACTGCACCGATCCGGGTGACCCGAGGATCCCTGCGCATCTTGAAGAGCACCCCGTTGCCTTCCGAACGCTCCTCCAGCAGCGAGAGATGTTCTTCGGCGTCGACCACCATGGAGCGGAACTTGAGCATCGAGAACCGTGAGTGATTGATCCCGACGCGCTCCTGCCGGAAGAGCACCGGTCCTGGGCTGTCCAGCCGGACCCAGAGCGCGATGGTGATCAGCAGCGGGGCAAGCATCAGCAGCGCCAGCGCGGAGAAGACGACGTCGAAGGTGCGCTTGGTCAGCCGCGCCGTCCCGGTCAGTCGTGGGTAGGCCACGTGCAGCAGGGGGACTCCTGCGACCATGTTGGAAGTGATCCGCGAGCCGGCAGTCTCTGTGATGGAGGGCACCACGACGAGGTTCACATCCAGCGCGTCCAGCGCCCACCCCAGCTCCCGTACCCCCTGGGCGGAGAACAGGTCCGTCTCCGTCAGCAGCACCAGATCAGCGGCGCTGCGGGTGACGACGTCCACGATCTGCGCGACGACGCGCTCCCGGGTCTCGACGTCAGCAACGGTGTGATCGCCCTGGACCTCGTGGATCGCCGTGACGGTGGTGCCGGTGACCGTCTTGGATCCCCGCACTGCCGAGACGACATGACGGACCTTTCGAGGATTTCCCACCACCACGGCACGATGGGTCCACTTTCCTCGACGCCACTGGGCGTGGAGCATCCGGCGCCACAGCCAACGAGCCAGCAGCACGGCGATCGTCCCGATCGGCAGCGACCAGATGAGGTGTTCGCGGGCGACGGCCAGGTCGAGAGCGACCAGCGCGGTGAACAACAGACCGAAGCTCGTGAGCGTGGCGACCAGCACTCTCCGGTATTCCGTGACATCAGCCCCGATATGCCGCCAATCCCGGGACCGGCTCACGCTGAGCGCGGCGATCCAGAGCACACCGAGCACAGCGGTGGTGACCACCGGCGCTTCGGGCAGCGCCAACAGGTGGACCACGGTCAGGACACCGGCGATGACCGTGAGATCCGTGACCACCAGCCGCCTGGCGTAGCCTCGCTGCCAGCGGCGCGCCGAGGCGGGGCCCGCCGGTGAGCCCATCCAACCGAGTCTCGGCTCCGCGCTGGCGATGTTCACCGCAGAAGAGGGCTGGCTGGTCATGGAACAGCCCCCTCTTTCTCTGCCCGGACGGGAAGGCGGCCGGGAACAACAAGGTCGGCAGGATCGGTGGCACTGTGGAAGATGACGGTGTGGTGCAGATCGACCGTGCCAGCTGACGAGACCGCATTGGCCGCGTTGATGATGCGCGGCAGCTCTGCCGGGTACTCCTTGACGGTGTCGAATCCAGCCCACCAGGCGCCGAGCTGGAGATCCACCGCGCCCGGGCTGAAGGGATCCATTCCGCCGGAGGGGTAGGGAGTGAGCTCGCCGAACCACACTTCGCCATCAAGGTTGTAGAGGTCCACACGCATGAAGTCATATCCAGCACCGAGAGTCTCCGCAGCGCGGACCATCTCGCCGAAGTTCTTCGGTGGCGGAACAGCCGCACCGATTGGAGCCTCGTTGGTCATGTCGAGCGGTTCCCACTCGCGGTTGTAGAACACCTCCGTGAAGTCGTCGGTGAAACGTCCGACGTCGGTGTGCAGTATCTTCAGCTGCCCGTGAAAGACGTAGAACTTGTAGTCGATCAGTGGCGCACCGTCACCGATGCGCGGTTCGATGATCAGCTCCCGCCGCGCCTGTCCGTAGGCCCACTCCCCCACCGCGATCCGGTCATACGGGCGCAGCCATCCCTTGGTCACCCGGCGCAGGTCCGCCAGGGTCGTGCTGCGATCCCCGAAGTACACGGCCTTGCATTGATGGTTCGGCTTGATCACCCAGTGGTCAGGCAGCGTCGAGAGATCGAGCTCGTTCAGATCGGTGCCGTGCCACAGCGTCTCTGGCACGTTGATCCAGGGTGCTCGCTCGGCGGCGCAGTCCTTCATCGCACGCTTGTCGCAGGTCCAGGCGATCTCCGGACTGCGGTCCTGAAGCATCCGCTGGGTCAGGAACTCGGTGAACCGCGAAGGTTTCTTGAAGTTTCCCCAGCGTCCGAATCGGCGGCGATACATGATCTGCCGCAGTAACGGATCTGGGACGGGGGTCAGCAGTCGCCGGACTGAGGGGTGCATGGTGATTACCTTTCAAGGGGAGCGGACTGTCAGGCAGGCATCGAGGAGCGTGTGAGGACCATGGGCGCAGCTGTCGTCGGTTCCGGTTGTTCTCGGCTGCGGCTGCCGGCCGGGGTGGTCTGCGTGATCATGAGAGAGATGGCGCCTCCTCGGTCAGGCCTCGCAGCTCTTCCGGGTACTCCTTGAGGGTGTCGAATCCAGCCCACCAGGCGCCCAGCTGCAGATCCACCGACTCCGGAGTGAAGAGATCCATCCCGCCGGAGGGGTAGGGGGTCAGCTCCCCGAACCACAGCTCCCCTTCAAGGTTGTAGAGGTCCACGCGCATGAAGTCGTAGCCAGCACCGAGCGTCTCCGCCGCGCGCATCATGTCCTCGAAGTTCTTCGGGCGGGAAGCGACCGCCCCTCGTGGGAGTTCACAGGTGATGTCCAGGGGCTCCCAGTCGCGGTCGTAGAACACCTCCTCGAAGGGACCCGAGAAGCTGTCCAGGTCGGTGTGCAGGATCCGCGCTCGCCCATGAAAGACGAAGATCTTGAAGTCTGTGAGCGGGAGGCCGTCGCCGATCCTGGGCTCGATGATGAGCTCACGCCGCGCCTGTCCGTAGGCCCACTCCCCCACCGCGATCCGGTCATACGGGCGCAGCCATCCCTTGGTCACCCGGCGCAGGTCCGCCAGGGTCGTGCTGCGATCCCCCATATAGACGGCTTTGCTTCGATGGTTCGGCTTGATCACCCAGTGATCGGGCAGCGTCGAGAGATCGAGCTCGTTCAGATCAGTGCCGTGCCACAGCGTCTCTGGCACGTTGATCCAGGGTGCTCGCTCGGCGGCGTACTCCTTCATCGCACGCTTGTCGCAGGTCCAGGCGATCTCCGGACTGCGGTCCTTAAGCATCCGCTGGGTCAGGAACTCGGTGAACCGCGAAGGTTTCTTGAAGTTCCCCCACCGTCCGAACCTGCGGCGATACATGATCTGCCGCAGTAACGGATCAGGGATGGGGGTCAGCAGTCGCCGGACTGAGGGGTGCATGGTGATTGCCTTTCTGGGGAGCGGCCTGCACGGCAGGCATCGGTGCTGGTGCAGGGTCGGTGAGTGGTGGACAGATTCATCTGACGCAGATGCCTGCCGGGGTGGTCTGGGTGATCATGGGAGAGATGGCGCCTCCTCGGTCAGGCCTCGCAGCTCTTCCGGGTACTCCTTGACGGTGTCGAATCCAGCCCACCAGGCGCCCAGCTGCAGATCCACCGACTCCGGAGTGAAGAGATCCATCCCGCCGGAGGGGTAGGGGGTCAGCTCCCCGAACCACACTTCGCCGTCGATGGTGGACAGATCCACGCGCATGAAGTCGTAGCCAGCACCGAGCGTCTCCGCCGCACGCACCATCTCGTCGAACTTCTCCGGCCGTGGCTCTACAGCTCCCCGAGGTCCGCCATTGGTGATGTCCAGGGGCTCCCAGTCGCGGTTGTAGAACACCTCCGCGAAATTGTTCCTGAAGCGTCCCAAGTCGGTGTGCAGGATCTGGAAGCGGCCGTGGAAGACGAAGATGTTGAGTTCCCTCAGCGGAGCTCCGTCCCCGATCCTCGGCTCGATGATGAGCTCACGCCGCGCCTGTCCGTAGGCCCACTCCCCCACCGCGATCCGGTCATACGGGCGCAGCCATCCCTTGGTCACCCGGCGCAGGTCCGCCAGGGTCGTGCTGCGATCCCCCATATAGACGGCTTTGCTTCGATGGTTCGGCTTGATCACCCAGTGATCGGGCAGCGTCGAGAGATCGAGCTCGTTCAGATCAGTGCCGTGCCACAGCGTCTCTGGCACGTTGATCCAGGGTGCTCGCTCGGCGGCGTACTCCTTCATCGCACGCTTGTCGCAGGTCCAGGCGATCTCCGGACTGCGGTCCTTAAGCATCCGCTGGGTCAGGAACTCGGTGAACCGCGAAGGTTTCTTGAAGTTCCCCCACCGTCCGAACCTGCGGCGGTACATGATCTGCCGCAGAACGGGATCAGGGATGGGGGTCAGCAGCCTGCGCAAGGAGGAGTGCATGGTCATTACCTCTCTAGGGGAGCTGCCTGCACGGCAGGCATCGGTGCTGGTGCAGGGTCGGTGGCTGGTGGGGCAGCGGGTGCTTCCGTGCGCGGGTGGCGGACAAGCCTGGAGGCCATGAGAAGTCCCGGGATGACCTGGGCGAGAGTCACTCCCAGGGCCATCGAGACTCCCGGAGCTGCGGGGCCCAGCCCCAGCTGTATCCCGAACAAGGTGCCCGGCACGACCAGGATGAGCAGCACCAGTGACATCGCCGCCTGGCGCCAGAATCCACGGCGGTCGGTGAAGAGATTGGTCTGGGTCAGATGTGCGGCCTGCGCGACGAGGGCCGCTCCGAGACCGAGGACGACGCCCCAGGAAGGTACGAGAGCGCCGCCGGTGACGAGACCTGCCACGGGCCGGGCGAAGATGATGAAGCCCAGAGCAGCGCAGGCGCCGAGCCCGGTGAGCAACAGATTCGCTCGTCGCCAGAGCTGTGGACTCGGGTCCACGGCGAAGCGCGGCCAGAGCACCGTCGCGGCCATATAGAGGACCGAGTAGATCGGCATGTAGAGCTGCAGGGCGATGGCGTATTCGCTCAGGTCCAGGGCTGTGGCTGCACTGGCCAGGACCAGCCTGCCGTGCTGCTCGGAGAGGACCATCCCGGCGGTGGCCAGCAGCACTGGGAGCCCGCCAAGCAGGATGAGTCTGATCGACGTCCCCTCGGCGATCTCCTCACGGCGCTCGTCGTGTTCAGCAGGCACGGGGCAGCCGTCCACGGGGTTCTCGTTCGCGGATCGCTCCGGTATGAGGATCGTACGGATGCCGATGCGCGGGTGCAGGAAGGCGAGGTAGCCGCAGACGCCGAGGAAGCCGAGCGTGCTCAGCGGCAGCCCGAGCGCCAGCCAGGCGACGGGCACTCCCAGCTGTCCGAGGGCGTAGACGACCAGCACGTTTCCGACCGAGGGGAGCAGACCGAGCAGGACGAGAACATCCGAACGGTCTCGACCCACCAGCACTCGCTCCGCGATCCCCAGCGGAAGGCTCAGGAAGAAGACCCCCAATACCAGACTCATGACCAGGTCGACCTGTGGGGCGAGTGTTTCAGGAACTTCAAAGACTCTGGACCAGAATCCATACACCCCGCTCAGCGCCGCGGCCGTGGCACCGAGAAGTCCCACCGCGAGCAGCAGCAGGGCGGTGCGTCTGATGAGGGTGCGGACCTCCTCTGCGGCCCGTGCCGAACCATCAACCCGGGCCACCGCTCGAGCCACGGCCGCTCCCATGCCGAGATCGGCGAACGGGAGAGCAAGCTGCAGCTGGGCGACCAGGGTGATGAATCCGAACGCAAGCACCCCGGCATAGTGCACGGTGAGTCCCGCCGTGGTCAGTGCACAGAGCGCGCTGATCGGCAGCACGGCGATGCGCAGACCAGCGGTCCGCGCAAACATCGCGGTCCAGCTTCGGTGCGGCCCCGGTCTCGGCGGCCCCGGGTTCACCGATGCGGCGTGTACTGTCTCTTCAGTCATGCCCACCGACTTGCAGCATCCCGGACATGGCGACCACGACGGCCGCCGCATGTGGGCGAGCCCGCAGGCACTTCGCCAGCTGTCGGACACCCTGGTTCCAGGCTCCGGACGCGAAGGCGTCCCGCGCCACCACCGAGGCCTGGAAGTCGGCGCGGGAGCGTTCCGAGATCTCGGTGCCTATCGAGTCGAGCCAGCGTGAGCTGGCCTGCCAGTCCGCGCTGCGCGAGATGGAGCCGACGCTGGCCTGGTGCACTCGCACCAGCACCTCGGGCAGCATCGTCAGCGTCTTGCCGGCCGCTTCGAGCCTTGCGAGCCAGTCCCAGTCCTGGTGCCGGGTCAGCTCGTCGTTCCAGGGGACCTCCAGCGCGGTGGACCTGCTGCACAGCAGCGAGGAGGTCTGCATGAAGGTTCGCCGCAGCCGCAGCGTGGAGCGGTCGAGGATGTAGTCCACCACCGCCTCCGCGTCCTCGCCCTCTGCCTGGTAGAGCCGCTCGGGGACCACTCGACTCGACGATCCCACGAGCAGCGAGCGCGAGCTCAGCACGGTGTTGTCGTCCACCACCGCCATCTGCAGGGCGGCCTTCTCAGAGACCCACTCGTCGTCGTCGTCGAGGAAGGCCACATGCGTCGTGCTGGCGCTGCGCACCCCGAGGTTGCGGGCACCGGCTCCCCCGAGCCCTCCTGGGGTGAGGACCATGATGTGCGGCAGCCCGGTGAGCAGCTTCTCGACGCTGGCGGCGTTCTCGGGCCGGTCGAGGACCACCAGGACTGTGGTGTCCCAGGTCTGGCGCAGCACCGACCGGACGGCCCGCTTGAGCGAGCGGCGCCCTACTGTAGGGATGATCGCGGTCAAGGACCGGGCGTGCTGAGGTTCGGTGTACTCGTAGAGCTCAGCGGTGAACGGCCCGCGCCTCGCGGCGTCGATCCGGGAGGGGGTGTCGATGCTCATCACGCCCTCCACATCAGCAGGGCGGCGAGCTTCATGGGTTCCAGGAGATAGCGTCCGGCGAGTCGACGCGGGTCTGTGGCCAGTCGCCACGCCCACTCCAGGCCCATCGCTCCGAGCCGGCGTGGGGCGAGCGACTGGGTGCCTCCCAGCTGGTCCAGTGCGCCTCCCACCGTGGCGATCACCGGGACGTCCACGCGCGAGGCCAGCTCATCGGCGATGCGCTCCTGCAGCGGCATGCCCATGCCGATCAGCAGAACCTGCGGATCGTGATCCCGAATGCTGGCGGCTACCTCTTCGATGTTCTCCGCTCGCCACGGGTCACCGGGAATGGCCTGCCAGTCCACCTCGCCGTCCAGTGAGCTCAGATGCTTCAGCACTGCGTCGCTGGCGGCCGGCGTGCCGCCGAGCAGAGACACGCGATGGATGCCTTCCAGGTCCGCCAGGCCCTCCACCCAGTCGGTGGATCCGATGCGGTGCTCGGTGCGAAGCGGCACCCGGAGCCCGAGCCGCATCAGGGCCAGCAGCGGCATGCCGTCGACGACGACGGCCCCAGCCCGGTCATAGAAGTCGCGGAACTCCGGCAGGCTGTACCAGAGATAGACGGAGTGAAGATTGTGGCCGGCGACGAGCATCCGACGGTGTTCGCGGGCGGCGTCGCGGATATGGTCCAGAAGTTCTTCTCTGCGCAGCGGAGTGACATCGACGTTGAGCAGCGGAACATTCAGGGACGGGATGACAGTCATCAGAGATCTCCTCGTGGATGAATCGATGGTGCATGTGACGGTGCGCTGATGCGGTGCTGTATCACCTGTCTGGAGCGCAGGAGCAGGGCTCACCGCCGGGAAGGCGGTGGCGGGATCTGGGGTCGGAGAAGCCATGAACGCAGATCACGTCCTGTCCTGCGGGAGGGTGAAGATGTGCGCACTGCCCGGGGCAGCCTCGGAGAGCGCCAGCGTGCCGTCGGGGAGCCGACGACGCCGCGCCGAGGAGAGCCCGGAGGCCCGGGCGCTCAGGCCCTGTCCGGAGTCGCCGGGATCTCCGTCACGTCCACGTCCGCCACCGCGACGTCGCCGGCGTGACCCAGGGGGTCGACGGTCCTGGAGGCTGTCAGGTCCACGCGGGGGAACACCGGTGAACACCACTCCGACGAGTCGGGCGCGGGCTCGGGTCAGCAGTTCGAGCCCGGCGCTCAGCTGCGCCCGCGAGACCTCTCCGTAGCGGGCCACCACGATGACGCCGGTCGTGATCTGGGCAAGCAGAGCGGCAGCGGACTGGCTCAGCAGCGCAGGAGTATCGATGATGGTGACGTCATAGGTCTCGGCGCAGCCTTCAAGCAGGGTGGCCATGGCATCGAGGGCGCAGGCCTCCAGGCCGTGGTCCGCTCCCCGGCCGGCGGGCAGGATGTCGAGACCCGGTTCCGCATCGGTGATGATCACATCTTCGAAATAGGCGCTCCCGGACAGCACCTCGTTCAGTCCAGCAGGGGTGAGGTCGGTCAGCTGGCCCCCGCCCGAGGTGCTGGTGCGAAACCAGTGCACGATGTCGGGGTTCGCGAAATCCGCTCCGATCAGCAGGGTGCGGCGGCCACCTTCCACCAGGGATCGGGCCAGGTTCACCGCAACGGTGGTGCGACCCTCCCCCTCCACCGAACTGGTGATCACATAGGAGCTCGGTGAGTCGAGGTACTTGCCGAACATCAGCCGCATGCGCATCTCCCGGAAGGACGCCACCGCCTCCACCGACCTCGGGTCGGTTCGATCCCCCTGAGTCGTCACCGTCGGCGCGCCCTTGGTGACGCCCAGCAGCGGCGCGGCTGTGAGGTCCTTGAGGTCGCGGGGAGTGCGCACCGACGTGTCGCGGGCTTCGCGCAGGAAGGCCAGTCCGAGACCGAGGAGGATCCCGACCGCTAGGCCTGTTCCCAGGACGAGCTCCAGCCGCGGTCCCTGTGGATGGGCAGACGCCACGGCGTCCTGCACCACTGAAAGTTCGACGAGGACTTCACCGTCTGAGCCAGGATCCTCGCCTGGACCTTCGATCTCGTTCACCAGGGTCTGCAGGCTGGTCACCGTGGAGTTGGCGATGTCTGCCGCTGCCTGAGCCTCGTCTGCGGTCGCGGTGATCTCCAGCAGCGAGGTGCCGCGGGGCACCTCTGCGTCGATGCTCTCGGCGAGCTGTGAGCTCGACATCGGCAGTCGCAGATCCTCGACCACGGGATCCAGCACCGCCGGGGTCGTGACCAGGTCTGCGTAGCTCTTGACCCGTTGTCCCACAACGGTGCTGCCCCGCTGGAGCTCCTCGAGACTCTCACCGGTCGCGGCAGAGACATAGATCTTGGTCGTGGACTCGTAGGTGACCGGCTGCAAGACGTAGATGGCGGCCGCGAAGAGCACGGCGATCACCGGAGTGAGCAGAATCGACGCCCAACGACGGCGGCAGATGCGCACAAAATTGTGCAAGGCCATAAGTGACAACTTCCCGGTGCAAGGTCAGTGGTCACCGTGCAGACGCCCCTGGAACGGAGGGGCGCCTGTACGGTGCGTTGACCACGCTAGGCCGGGAGGTGGGTCCTGCGTCACAGTGATGGGCGAACCCCCGCAGGGACTACGGGGGAACCCCCGTGATTCCCCGTGGTGAGATCTTCAACCAGGTCAGGGGGGGGGCGTCGAACCGGCTCAGGCGCTGCGCAGGCCGCTTTCGGCCTCATCCTGGAGCATCCGACGCAGGGCGTGGCGAGATTCCAGCGCGAGCTTCCCCAGGGCGTTCGCCACGTGGTACTCCACGGTGCGCACCGAGAGGACGAGCTCCTCGGCCACGTCCTTGTTTGACAGGCCTTGACCCACCATCAGGGCGATCTCCCGTTCACGGTTTGTCAGCCCGGTCAGCGCAAACCGGGCCTTGGAACTGAGCCCCTCGGGCAGATCGATCATCCGGGCGCGCTCAGTGGTCCCCGCGACTCCCGCCGGCTTGCGCAGCGTCTGGAAGACCTCATCGGCCTGATGGAAGAGTCCATCCGCGCCGCATCCCTGGAACATCGAACCGGCCCAGAGCACCCATTCCGACGTCTGCTCGACCTTTTCCTGCAGAGAATCCCTGCCGAGCGCCACACAGTGCCCGAGGTCCAGTGCGAGGAGGCCGCGGTAGATGCTGAGCGCACCGCCATCACCGGGCACATGGGTCGATTTCAGCGCAGGAATCGCCGAGATCGTGGACATCGCGGCACTGAGGTGTTCATAGGCTGTCGCGTGCTTGCCGGCCCCCAAGGCTGCCAGTCCGCGCAGATGCCGCAGTACATACTCGCGCTGAGCGGTGGAGGAGTGCTCGTCTGCACGGATCGTGCTGATCAGCGCCGGCAGCGCCTGTGCCCTGCCGCTGTGGAACAGTGACCTTCCCAGCAGCACCGCCGGCGTGAGTGCGCGGGACCAGATGTTGAGCTCCGCCTGCAGCCCGAGAACGCTGCTGACCACTCGCTCGTGGTCCTGGGCCGACGTGGCCCCCCAGGCCTCGACGAACCCTCGTCCCGCGCGGCCGAGACTGGTGTCGGTCATTCGGCGGACATGCGCGCGCAGGTCGAAGGGCCAGTTCTGCGCCGCGCGCTGCCCGCGCGCTGCCGGCACGAGGTGAGCGGCGTTGAAGGCCACCGGTGCGACATTTTCTTCACTGATGTCCAGCACCTCGGCTGCGGCCGATTCCGCAAAGTCCTGCGCCTCGGACCACAGCCCGGCCTCGAAGAGCAGGTAGGTGATGTGTATCTCGGCCTGAGCCAGCGCGCGACGATTGCGGCCGGGCCAGTTCTCGATCGCGGCGATCAGGTCGGC
Organism: Nesterenkonia sp. AY15; assembly: GCF_022565855.1. Classification (NCBI taxonomy): domain Bacteria; kingdom Bacillati; phylum Actinomycetota; class Actinomycetes; order Micrococcales; family Micrococcaceae; genus Nesterenkonia; species Nesterenkonia sp. AY15. The sequence goes on from NZ_JAJOYV010000004.1 coordinate 151,618, forward strand.
ATACGCCTCAGTGAGACGACCTGCGGTGCGCAGCAGCGCGCCTCGCGCCACCAGCAGCACCATCTGCGCGGATTCCGTGCCAGGAACACGTCTGACCTCATCGAGAAGCGTCTCGACCTCCCGGGAGAACGACTCGGGCTGGGCGGCGTCCATGTCTTCGAGCAGCCGCCAGAGCTGCAGACTGACCCTCAGCCCGCGGGTCTCGGCCAGGAGCTGTTCGGGCGTCGCCATCCGGGTGCGCACGGCTGGATCGTCGGCTTCTAGCTTCGCTTCGAGCAGCTGCAGCACCTCGACGGTGCGCTCAGCCACCTGGAAGAGGTGCCAGTAGGATCCGCGAAGGCCAGCGGTGCGCGACGCGGTCAGGACCGTGTCGGCATAGCACAGGAGCGCCTGGGGAGATGCCTCGGCCAGCCCTTCGCCGCCGGCCAGGAAGCCCAGTGTGCTCTCCAGATCGCCACGGATCAGGCTCTCGCGCGCGAGGATCCCGCGTCGCAGCACCGGGTGGACGTTGTCATGACTGTGCGCCCAGCTGATCGTCGAGTCGATGTCGACCCTGGTGCCTGCGCGCATCGCGGCGAAGGAGAGCACCTCCAGCGTGGCGCCGGATCGGTCCACCTCGAAGGCGAGCCGGCTCAGCTCAAGAGTCTCGGCATTGTCGCCGGCGCGGCTGGCGGCGCGCGCGGCATCGGTGAGGGCCGCGACGATCGCGGGGCGATCTCCCACCGAGGGATCCAGCAGCGCGGCTTCGGCCTGGTGCCGGGCCGCAGAGGTGCCCGCGTGGACGCGGGCAAGGCGCATGTGCAGGTCCACGCGCTGTTCGCGCGGAAGATCGACGACCAGGCACTGCTGGAAGATTCTGTGCTGCAGGCAGAATCGGCCGGACTTCGCCGACTCCTGGACGAGGCTGGAATTGCGGAGCGCCTCGACGTCGACGGATGCGACACCGAGCAGTTCCCGAATCTCGTGGTCCGCGAGCGGATAGCGGGACAGGGCCAGCAGCGCCAGCACCTGCTGCACATCGGCAGGAGCCTCCTCGAAGATCTGCCGGATGCGGAGCCGCTGAGACTCCGCAGGACCCGCGCCCCGGCCAAGTCCCTCCAGCGCACGGTCCAGCGCCGCGGCGGTGATCGCCTCCTCCGGGGCGGTGAGCGTGTCGATGACATAGCTCACAAACGACGGAAAACCGCCGGTGGCGTCATGGACCCGCGCCGCAACATTGGCGCTGATCGGGAGACCCGTCTCCCGCTGGAGCAGCTCACGGACCTCTGCTCGACTGAAGGGCTCCAGCTCGATGCGCAGCGCCTCACCGGCTGTCGCGGTGTAGCGCTCCAGAGGCAGCAGGTCGGGACGCGTGGTGGGGCGGCTGGTCACCAGCGAGAGCATCGGGACGTCCTCGACCTCACGGATCGTCTGGTAGATCACGGCCGCAGAGAGCGAGTCCATCCACTGCAGGTCCTCGATGACCAGCGCGACGGGTTCGCGGATCCCATCTGTCTGCTCCTGGACCAGCGCCGCGAGTCCCTCGCCGTCGGTGGGCGCGCGGGAGCGCTGCGGCTTGTGGAGCAGGCGCACAGCGGCATACCCCGGCGTCGCCCGATCGGCGACGTCGAGGTATACATTCGCTCGCGACCAACCCGAGAGTCGAGCCACGGCCTCATTGAGCAAGGACGTCTTGCCTATACCTGGAGGGCCTTCGATCAGAATGAATCGCGGGTCGGAGGAGGAATGAACGGCCTCCGCCGCCGCCGCGATGAGTTCCAGCTCTGATTCCCGGCCCAGAAACCTGTTCAATCGTGACATATAAGCTCCCTTGCACAGGCGGCATCCTGCCTGCTTCAGGGTACAGACATGGATGCCACCTGCTTCGGTCCAGCCTATGTCACGCTTCTTCCCAGGAAAAGACCTGGCAAGGCTTTAGTTCAAATCTATATGTTAAAACCGAGGGCGCGCATCTGCTCGCGACCATCGTCGGTGATCTTCTCGGGGCCCCACGGCGGCATCCAGACCCAGTTGAGCCGCCATTCGTCGACCAGGGAGCCGACGTGCTGTCCGACCTGCTCCTCCAGAACATCGGTGAGCGGGCAGGCGGCGGTGGTCAACGTCATGTCGATGAGCAGTGCACCGTCCTCGGCGTAGTGCAGGCCGTAGAGCAGACCGAGGTCCACGATGTTGATTCCGAGCTCGGGGTCGATGACGTCCTTGAGGGCTTCCTCGACATCTTCAAGCGGCGTCTGGGCCGCGGTGACAGCGTCACTCATGGCGCTCTCCTTTCCTTCGACGTTCTTGCGCGTACGTGCGGTGGTCTATGTTCGATCATCTGCTGGTTCCAACGTTGTAGGTCAAGGGTCTATGCCCTGCCGCGGGCCTGGACCAGTGCGTCGCGCAGCGCCATCCATCCCAGCAGAGCACACTTGATCCGTGCAGGATAGCGTGCCACACCGGTGAAGGCCGAGGCGTCCTCCAGCGCCTCCAGGCGCGTGGGATCCAGCTCCCTGCCGCGCGCTGCCATCAGCTCACGGAAGTATCCACCGAGCTCCTCGGCGCGGGTGACCGGCTGCGAGATCACAAGCTCGTGCATGACCGAGAGCGAGGCCTGGGAGATCGAGCAGCCCTGGCCGGTCCAGCCGAGGGCCTGGATCGTCTCCCCCGCCGGGTCAAGCTGCACCCGGAGGGTGACCTGATCTCCGCAGGTGGGATTGATCTGGAAGGATTCCCCGCCGTATTCGGTGAGCTCACCCTCACCCTGCCGCACCCGGGCGTGGTCGAGGATGACCTGTTGATAGAGCTGCTCCATCGCATCGGCCATCAGTGACCTCCCGCTGCGGAGTCGAGGCTTCCCGTGGCCGAGGGCGTCGCGAAGAACCTGCGGACCTCGTGCAGCCCGTCGATGAATGCCTCGATGTCCGCGGAGGTGGTGTAGACCCCGGCCGAGGCCCGAGCGGAGGCGTGGACGCCGAGGCGTCGGTGGATCGGCTGCGCGCAGTGGTGACCCACACGCACGGCCACCCCGGCGTTGTCGAGCACCTGGCCGACGTCGTGCGGGTGCACCGAGTCCACCTCGAAGGCCACGACGGCGAGCCGGTCGGTCGCGTCCTGCGGTCCCAGCACCCGGACCCCGGGCACCGAGGCGATGCCGTCAAGCAGCTGCCGGGTCATCTGTTTCTCATGTTCTGCGACCTGATCCATGCCCAGCTCGCGCAGGTAATCGACCGCGGCACGGAACCCGACGACCTGAGCCACCATCTGTGTGCCGGCCTCGAAGCGCTGCGGCGGGGGCATGAAGCTGGTGGAGTCCATGGTCACGACTTCGACCATCGAGCCTCCGGTGAGGAAGGGCGGCAGGTCGTTGAGCAGCTCGCGCTTGCCGTAGAGGGCGCCGACGCCGGTGGGACCCACCATCTTGTGCGCGGAGAAGGCGGCGAAGTCGACGTCGAGCGCGTGCAGGTCCACCGGCATGTGCGCCGCGGTCTGACAGGCGTCGAGCACCACATAGGCGCCGACGGCTCGCGCGCGCGCCACCAGGGCGTCCACATCGGTGATCGCCCCGGTCACATTCGAGGCGTGGGTGATGGCCAGCACCCGGGTCCGCTCCCCGATCACCGAGAAGGTCTCCGGGTCCAGGCGTCCTTCGGCCGTGACGCCGATCCAGCGCAGGGTGGCCCCGGTCTTGTGCGCCAGCTGCTGCCAGGGCACCAGGTTCGCATGGTGCTCCGCCTCGGTCACCACGATCTCGTCGCCGGGGGTGAGCGCATAGCGCTGGCGCGCCTCGGATGCCACCACCTCGGCGGCAGGGCTGCCGGGAGCGGCTGCGCCGGCGAGACTGGCGTTGAGGAACCCGTAGGCCACCAGGTTCAGCGCCTCGGTGGCGTTTTTGGTCCAGACGATCTCATCCTCATCGGCGCCGACGAACTCCGCCACCACGGCGCGGGAGGCCTCGTAGGCCTCGGTGGCCTCCTCGGCGATCTGGTGTGCTCCGCGGTGCACCGCGGCGTTGGTCTGCGCGTAGAACGCAGACTCGGCGTCGATGACCTGCTGCGGCTTCTGCGCGGTGGCCCCGGAGTCCAGGTACACCAGCGGCTTCCCGCCGCGGACCGTGCGGGTCAGCAGCGGGAAGTCAGCCCTGATGGTGTCTGGATTCAACATGATTCGCTCAGGCCTGGGCGGGGGCGAGGAAGCGATCGTAGCCGTTGGCCTCGAGCTCGTCGGCCAGCTCGGGTCCACCCTGCTCTGCGACTCGGCCGTCGACGAAGACGTGGACGAACTGCGGGGTGATGTAGTTCAGGATCCGGGTGTAGTGGGTGATCAGCAGCGTGCCCATGTCGTTCTCGGAGTGCGCACGGTTCACGCCGTCGGAGACCACGCGCAGGGCGTCGATGTCCAGACCCGAGTCGGTCTCGTCGAGGACCGCGAACTTCGGCCTGAACAGCTCCATCTGCAGGATCTCCACGCGCTTCTTCTCACCGCCGGAGAAGCCTTCGTTGACGTTGCGGTTGGCGAAGTCGGCGTCGATCTTGAGCTTCTCCATGGCGCCGCGGACGTCCTTGGCCCAGGTGCGCAGCTTCGGAGCCTCGCCGTCGATGGCGGTCTTCGCGGTGCGCAGGAAGTTCGTCATGGTCACACCGGGGACCTCGACGGGGTACTGCATGGCCAGGAACAGGCCGGCCCGGGCGCGCTCGTCCACGGACATCTCCAGCACGTCGACGTCGTCGAGCATGATGGTGCCCGAGGTCACCTTGTAGCGGGGGTGGCCGGCGATGGTGGCGGCCAGCGTGGACTTGCCGGAGCCGTTGGGGCCCATGATGGCGTGGATCTCACCGGACTTGATGGTCAGGGTGACGCCCTTGAGGATCTCTTTGGAGCCCTGCTCGGTCTCGATGGAGACGTGCAGGTCCTTGATCGCGAGAGTAGACATTCTTTGCGTGTCCTTTGCTTGGTTCGTGAAAGTGCTGGTGGTGGAGCGAGCGAGCCGCGGCAGCCGGCGGATTCCCTGCGGCCGGTGCGTCTAGAAGCCGGGTGACTCTAGAAGCCGGCGATCTTCAGTTCGTTCTCCAGGTCCTGCTGGACGGTTTCCTCGATCGACTCCACGCCGATGGCCTGGACGATCTCATTGAGGAAGCCGCGGACCACGAGCTGGCGGGCCTCCTTCTCCGGGATGCCGCGAGCCATCAGGTAGAAGAGGTGGTTCTCATCGAAGCGCCCTGTCGAGGAGGCGTGGCCGGCTCCCTCGATCAGGCCGGTCTCGATCTCCAGGTTCGGGATCGAGTCGGCGCGGGCGCCGTCGGAGAGGATCAGGTTCTGGTTCTTCTCATAGGAGTCGGTGCCTTCGGCGGCCTTGCGGATCAGCACATCGCCGACCCAGACGGTGCGCGCGTCCTGGCCCTGCAGCGCACCCTTGTAGAGCACGTTGGAGGTGTTCCGCGGGGAGTTGTGGTCCACGAAGCTGCGGTGCTCCAGGTGCTGCCCGGCGTCGGCGAAGTAGAGGCCGTACATCGAGGCTTCCGCACCTTCGGCCGCGTAGCGGACGTTGGAGTTCATCCGGACGACCTCGCCGCCGAGGGTGACCGAGACGTGCTTGTACTTGGCGTCGCGGCCGACTTCAGCATCCTGCTGGCCCACGTGGACGGCGTCGTCGTCCCAGCGCTGCAGCGAGACCACGGTGACGTCGGCGCCGTCGCGCACGATGACCTCCACGTTGAGGTTCGCGTCGGCGGAGCCGCGGTGCTCCATCACGAAGACCGCCTTGGAGTGGGCTCCAGCCTCGAGCACGAGGTGGCCGTTGGCGCGGTGCCCGGCGGCCTCACCGGTGATGTCGAGGAACACCGGCTCGCTGAGCTCGGTGTCGGCGGCGACCGAGATGTAGTCGGCCTGCGCAGTCTGGCTGTAGCCGACGACCGCGGCGCGGTCGGCCGCCGAGAACACGGTGCCGCGCGGGGACTGGGCCTTCGCGAGCTCACCGCGGGTGACGCCGTCAGCCAGGTTGCGCACCTTCAGCGTCACGGGGGTCTGGGTGGCGGCGTCGGAGAGGACGCGGCCGAGCTTCTTCAGCGGCGAGAAGCGCCACTCCTCTTCGCGCCCGGTGGGCACGGCGAAGTCAGCCACGTTCAGGCTGGTGGTGCGGTCGGCTCGTGAGCCGCCGGTCTTGGCCTTGACGGTGGACTCGCCGAGGCCGCCATGGGTGTGTTCGGTCTCTTCATGGGCGGTGGCGAGGTTCTCGCCCTCCTCGCTCATGCCTGGGATCGTGATGCGGGCTTCCCCGACCTCGACTCCTGCGACCTGTTCCGCCTGATCGGCGGACGCGGAATTCTTCATGTGTTTCTCTTCCCTTGTTTCTGATGCGCGTGTTTCTGATGCGCGGTTCGACTGAGGCTGCTCAGTGGGCGGCAGGCCCCAGCCGCCCGGTGTACGTGACCCCGAGCGGCTGGGTGGACTGCGTCGACGGGGGTGGTCAGCCCACCGAGCCTTCCATCTGCAGCTCGATCAGACGGTTGAGCTCCAGGGCGTATTCCATGGGCAGCTCACGGGCGATCGGCTCGATGAAGCCGCGCACGATCATGGCCATGGCCTCGTCCTCGGCGAGCCCGCGGGCCATGAGGTAGAACAGCTGGTCCTCGGAGACCTTGGAGACCGTGGCCTCGTGACCCAGGGTGACATCGTCCTCGCGGATATCGATGTAGGGGTAGGTGTCCGACCGGGAGATCGTGTCCACCAGCAGGGCGTCACAGACCACCGAGTTCGCGGAGTTCTTCGCTCCCGCGTTGATCTGGACCAGACCGCGGTAGGCGGCGCGGCCGCCGTTGCGGGCCACCGACTTCGACACGATGGTCGAGGAGGTGTTCGGCGCCATGTGGACCATCTTGGAACCGGTGTCCTGGTGCTGACCCTCGCCGGCGAAGGCCACCGAGAGCGTCTCACCCTTGGCGTGCTCACCGGTGAGGTAGACGGCCGGGTACTTCATGGTGACCTTGGAGCCGATGTTGCCATCGATCCACTCCATGGTGCCGCCGGCGTCGACCACGGCGCGCTTGGTCACCAGGTTGTAGACGTTGGTGGACCAGTTCTGGATGGTGGTGTAACGCACCCGGGCGTTCTTCTTCACCACGATCTCCACCACTGCTGAGTGCAGGGAGTCGGAGTCATAGATCGGCGCGGTGCAGCCTTCGATGTAGTGGACGTAGGAGTCCTCGTCGGCGATGATCAGCGTGCGCTCGAACTGACCCATGTTCTCGGTGTTGATCCGGAAGTAGGCCTGGAGCGGGATCTCCACGTGCACGCCCTTGGGGACGTAGACGAATGATCCGCCGGACCAGACCGAGGTGTTCAGTGCGGCGAACTTGTTGTCGCCGACCGGGATGACCGAGCCGAAGTACTCCTCGAAGAACTCGGGGTGCTCCTTCAGCGCGGTGTCGGTGTCCATGAAGATGACGCCCTGCTCCTCCAGATCCTCACGGATCTGGTGGTAGACGACCTCCGACTCGTACTGGGCTGCGACGCCGGAGACCAGACGCTCACGCTCGGCCTCGGGGATTCCGAGCCGCTCATAGGTGTTGCGGATGTCCTCGGGGAGGTCTTCCCAGGTCTTCGCCTGCTTCTCGGTGGAGCGCACGAAGTACTTGATGTTGTCGAAGTGGATGCCCGAGAGGTCTGCGCCCCACATCGGCATGGGCTTGCGCTCGAAGTACTTCAGGCCCTTCTTGCGCAGCTTGAGCATCCACTCGGGTTCGCTCTTCTTGGAGGAGATGTCCTCCACGACCGACTCATCGATGCCACGCTTGGCGTTGGCTCCGGCGGTGTCGGAGTCCGACCAGCCGTATTCGTAGGAACCGATGCCGTGGAGCTCGGGGTTGCGCTCCAGGATGTCGGAGGTGACCCCCTGGTCCTTTTCGCGCTGGATCTGCTCGGTCATGACAACCTCTCTTGTTGACGGGGGGAGATGACGATTCGTCTTCGTCCGCCGCTGACCTTGCGCGACTGATGTGTCGCACCGGCTGCGGCGCTGATCTGTAGTTCTGCCTCTGCGCTTGCTGCGGCGCGTTCCCGCTGCTCAGCGGCGAGCTTCTCGCGACCTACCGGCACATGAGTGGTGCAGACGTGGGCTCCGGCCGCCTGGGTGGAGAGCCGCCTGACATCGACGTCGAGCAGGCGGGAGATCATATCGGTCTCCTCCTCACAGAACACCGGATGGGCCGCGGCTATTTCCCGGATCGGGCAGTGACCCTGGCACAGCTGCGTGGACTGCATGGCCAGAAGGGGGTTGTCCCGACCCACCAGGCGAGTGAACCCGGCGAACCCTTCGTCGTTGAAGAGCTGGGAGAGCCGGTCGGTGCGCTGGTCGAGGTCCACGATCTCAGCGAGCTCCTGCTCCCAGCGCTGCTCGAAGCCGGCGAAGTACTCCCGCGCCAGGCCCGCGGCGGCCCCCTGGGTCGACGCGTCCTCGGCGGCGGCGCCTGCCTCGAGGGATCCGGCGCTGGTGTCCTGCAGCAGCGACAGCGCGGTCTTGACCAGGCCCAGGTAGTCGTCACCCATGGTGCGCTGGCCGCGCTGAGAGACGACATAGCGTCGAGAGGGGCGGCCCGCGCCGCGGCGACGGGTGGTGATGTTCTTGACCTCGAGGATTCCCTGTTCGGTCATCGCATCGAGATGGCGACGCACCGCGGCAGCGGTCAGCTGCAGCTCGCTGCCCAGCGCGGCGGCGCTGATCGGGCCTTCTTCGACCACCAGCTGCAAGACCCGCTGGCGGGTCGTGCTCTCCGCGTCGCGGATCGTCTCACCCGGAGCGTCGGGCACCGGAGCGTCGGAGACAGGCGCATCCACATCGCGTGACTGAGCATCTGCGGCTGCAGACTCGGAAGCGGTGGAATACATGACCCTATTCTGACCTATTCAGAACAAAGCCGCCAGCAAGGTGGACCTAAGTCGGCGGAGACCTTCCCCACTGCACGGCTGCAGCTGCCCGCTTCAGCTGCCCGATCGCGCCTCTGCTGACCCTGGGCTCTTCTACGGGGTGTAGAAATGTAGACTGGTGCAGTGCCCCAGCATCCACCCTGTCTGACCCTGCGCCATGTGCGCTATGCCGTCGGCTCCGCTCGCAGCCCCCAGGGACTCAAGGAGATCCTGCGGGGCGTGGACCTCACCGCGCGATCCGGAGAGGTCACGGTCCTGTTGGGACCCAACGGCGCCGGAAAGACGACCACGCTCAGCTGCGCCCAGGGGCTGCTGCATCCGTCGCAGGGAACCGTCGCTCTGCTGGGCCAGGATCCCTTCCGCGCGGGCGCCGAGCTCCGCGCCCGGGTCGGGGTGATGCTCCAGGACGGCGGCATGCCGCAATCGGTTCAGCCCCGCGCGCTGCTGAAGCATGTCGCCTCGCTGCACCAGAACCCCTGGCCGGTGGAAGACCTGGTCTCCCGCCTGGACATGGGCGACTTTCTGCGCACCTCGATCCGACGCCTCTCCGGCGGACAGAAGCAGCGGGTGGCGCTGGCGGCGAGCCTGCTCGGCCGTCCCGAGGTGGTGTTCCTCGACGAGCCCACCGCCGGGCTGGATCCGCAGTCCCGGCAGACCGTCTTCGAGCTCATCGGGGAGCTCCGCGAGATGGGGATGGGCATCATCCTGACCACCCATCTCCTCGAAGAGGCACAGAAGCTCGCGGACTCGGTCTTCATCCTCAAGGACGGTGAAGTGGTCCGCCATGGATCCGTCGCCGAGCTGACCGGTTCCGGTGCGACCGGTTCGGAGACCGCCACCGGTGCCGCACGGCGGATGGTGTTCACCGCCTCTCGAACCCTGACCCGTGCTGAGATCGGCAGCGCCCCGGTGAGCATCGAGCTCGACGGCGGCATCGACAACGCACCGGGTGCCGCGTGGATGACCCCGAGCCTCACCGGCCCGACCCAGCTCCGCGAGCTGGCCGCCTGGTGGGAACTGATCGGCATGATGCCCGTGGAGGTCCGCATGGAAGCCCGCACGCTGGAAGACGTCTTCTGGGAGGTCTCCGTCTCATGACCACGAGCCACGCCCCTCTGGCCCCGGCACCGCGCCCGGCGATGCGCCGGATCATCTCGCACGGGCTCTATGAGACCCGCAACGTGCTGCGCAACGGCGAGCAGCTGCTCGTCTCGCTGATCCTTCCGCTGCTGGTCCTCGTCGGCGCGCACCGGCTGGAGCTCATCACCTCCGCCGCCACACCGAGCATCGACGTCATCACCCCGGGCGTGCTGGCGCTGGCCGTGATGGCCTCGGCCTTCACCGGTCAAGGCATCGCGACCGGGTTCGAACGGCAGTATGGGGTGCTGGCATACCTGGCGACGACACCACTGGGGGCCACGGGCCTGATCCTGGGCAAGGCCATCGCCGTGCTGGCGGTGGTCGCCGTCCAGGTGGTGGTGATCGGCACCGCCGGTCTGGTCCTGGGCTGGAACCCCGACCCGGTGGGTCTGCTGTGGCTGGGCGTCGTCGTCGTCCTGGGGGCCACCGCGTTCACGGCGCTGGGACTGCTGCTCGCGGGCACCGTGCGCGCCGAGGCGACGCTGGCGCTGACCAATGTCATCTGGGTGCTGCTCGGGGCCGCCGGCGGCTCGGTCTTCCCGCTCAACCACGACGGGGCCGGGGCGCTGCTGCTGCTGCTTCCCTCCGCGGCACTGGGTGAAGGACTGCGCACCGCCTCACTCGATGGATCGTTCCCTGTCCTGGAAGCTCTGATTCTCGCCGGGTGGGCCGCGCTGGCCGTCCTGGCCGCACGAAGGTGGTTCAACTGGCGATGAAGTTCCCGATGAATGCGATCGAAGTCTTTCGCACCAACCTCCCCACTCGGATCACCCGGGTCACCAAGGTGCTGGCCTGGGCGACGCTGATCAGCAATATCGGCATCATCCTGACCGGTGGCGCCGTCCGGCTGACCGCCTCGGGGCTCGGCTGCCCGGAGTGGCCGCGCTGCACGCCCGAGTCCTGGGTCGCGACCCAGGAGATGGGCCTGCACGGGGCGATCGAATTCGGCAACCGCCTGCTCACCTACGTGCTGGTGCTGATCTGTGCGCTGATGTTCTTCGCGCTGCTGCGGATGCGACGCAGCCACCGTCCGCTGTTCCGGATGAGCCTGGTGATCCTCGCCGGGATCCCGCTGCAGGCGGTCATCGGCGGTATCACCGTGTGGACGAACCTCAACCCGTGGATCGTGGCGCTGCACTTCCTGCTCTCCGCAGGCCTCGTGATGGTCGCGACCATGCTGCTGAACCGGATCCGTCTGGAGCTGCGCAGCGCGCAGGACGCCGCTGCGCAGGATTCAGCCGCGGACCCAGCAGCGGATCCGGCCAAGGAGTCGGGGCCGCGCGACGGTGTGGCCGGAATCCGGATGAGCCACGGCGCCTCCGACGCGGTCACCTCCGCGATGGCCCCGGTGATCCTTGCCGCGACCTGGGTCTCGGTGTTCCTGGGCACCGTGGTCACGGGAACGGGCCCACATGCCGGTGACCCCGGATCGCCTCGGCACCTCTTCGACCCCGATCTGGTGACCAGGATGCACGTGGCGCCGGTCTATGTCCTGTGCTTCGCGGCGATCGCGCTGCTGGTGCGCCAGTACCGGATCAGCACCGCTCCGAACCAGCGGCGCTCGGCCTGGTGGCTCATGGCCGTGATCATCGCCCAGGGGATCATCGGCTACGTCCAGCACTTCACCGGCCTGCCGATCATCCTGGTCGGGCTGCACATGCTCGGCTCGGCGCTGCTGGTGGTCACCGCGACCGCCGTGTTCGACAGCTACCGCGCCCGGTATGTGACCCGCGGACTCACCCGCTCCCTGACCCCGGTAGCTGCTGCAGCTGGGCCACAGACGGAGCCGGCGCAGAAGTCCTGAGCGAGCTGCTCAGCGCAGACGCCCCAGCAGGCTGAGCGCCTCATCGAGGTCACGCGCCTGTGAGGCTTCAACGGATTGGACATGCGCCACCCGAAGGGTCGAGTCCAGCAGGAAGCTGCTGCGCCGAGCTGCGCCCTTCTCGAGATCGAACGCCCCGTAACGCTGCGCAATCTCCCCGTGCGGCCAGAAGTCGCTGACCAGATCGAAGGGCAGCTCCCCGGGCGCGGCACTTGCAGACTCGGCGTCAGAGGACTCGGCGTCGGCGACCTCGGAGGTGAGCATCTGCGCGTAGGCGCGCAGGCTGTGCATCGGGTCGCAGCTGATCGCCAAGACTCTGGCTCGCAGCTCGCGGACCCGGCACCTCCGCGCCACCAGGGCCTGCAGCTCCGAGTCGCAGACCCGGCTGAATGCAAAGGGGTAGAACATCAGCAGCACCGGTGAACCGGCAAGCCGCTGAAGCTCGATCACTTCGCCATGGTGGCTGCGACCTGAGAAGCCGGGTGCCTGCTCCCCGATCTCGGGGAGCGGCGAGGAGGTCACTGCTTCTTGCGCCCCATCAGTCGGGTGGCGGCCCAGTGGGTGCTCACCCCGGCGGATGAGGTCACATGAAGACCCGCGTTGGGCGCCGCGTCCTGGATCTCCACCGGCGCGACGTAGCCGTCACGGCCGGAGCGCGGGGTCAGCAGCCACAGCACGCCGCCCTCATCGAGAGTGCCAAGGGCATCCACGAGCGCATCCGTGAGATCGTCATCGCCGTCTCTGAACCAGACCAGCACGGCGTCGACGACCTCCTGGACGTCCTCGTCGAGCAGCTCCTCGTCGAGAAGGGCCTCCAGACGGTCACGGAAGTCGTCGTCGACGTCCTCATCCACACCGATCTCCTGGACCAGGGAATCGGGCTTGAGCCCGAGCTCCTGGAGCAGGTCGCCGAGCGAGACAACATTGGTTCCGGCGTCGTTCTTGTGGTCCGTCGAGATGCTCGACGGACCCTCGGCTGCAGAAGCCTGACTCACCTGAGGTTCCCTTCCCGTTCATTAACGTCTGAAACGCAGCTCCCACCCGAGGACGGGGCTGCCACCAGCAACGTTACGCGGACCCCTGTCGGTTCGGGAAGTGCGACACCACCCGAGCGGGTAGAGTTGAGCTGAAATTCGGCCGCCGAACAACCGGTGGCAGATGACCTCGTGGGTCCCGCCCGTGGAACATCCCCGTCCATGGACCGCGTACCCAGACCCTTACCCCTTGAGAGGTGACCCGTGAGCGCTGGTGAAGAGAACTCCCATATCCGCAGCGGACTGACGAACCAACTCCCGGACCTCGATCCGGAAGAGACCCAGGAATGGCTGGAGTCTTTCGACCAGCTCGTGGAGTTCCACGGCACCGAGCGCGCGGAATACATCATCCGCTCCCTGCTGCAGCGAGCCGGCGCGAAGTCCATCGAAGTCCCGATGGTCACCACCACCGACTACGTGAACACGATCCCGGTGGACCAGGAACCTGACTTTCCCGGCGACGAGGAGATGGAGCGCCGCGTGCGCCGCATCCTGCGCTGGAACGCCGCGGTCATGGTGCACCGCGCCCAGCGCGGCGACATCTCCGTGGGCGGACACATCTCTTCCTACGCCGGCGTGGCCACCCTCTACGAGGTGGGCCTGAACCACTTCTTCCGCGGCGCCGACCACCCGGGCGGCGGCGACCAGATCTTCTTCCAGGGCCACTCCTCCCCCGGCAACTACGCCCGCGCCTACCTCGAGGGTCGCCTCACCGAGGCGCAGCTCGACGGTTTCCGCCAGGAGCACTCCAAGGCCCCAGACGGCCTGAGCTCCTACCCGCACCCGCGGCTGATGCCCGAGTTCTGGCAGTTCCCGACCGTGTCCATGGGCATCGGTCCGATGAACGCCATCTACCAGGCGCAGTTCAACCGTTACCTGCACAACCGCGGCATCAAGGACACCTCGGAGCAGCAGGTCTGGGCGTTCCTCGGCGACGGCGAGATGGATGAGCCCGAGTCCCGCGGTCTGCTCCAGCTCGCGGCGAACGAGAAGCTCGACAACCTGAACTTCGTGGTCAACTGCAACCTGCAGCGCCTCGACGGCCCGGTGCGCGGCAACGGCAAGATCGTCCAGGAGCTGGAGGCCTTCTTCCGCGGCGCCGGCTGGAACGTCATCAAGGTCCTCTGGGGCCGCGAATGGGACGAGCTGCTGGACAAGGACGACGACGGCGAGCTCGTCCGGGTCATGAACGAGACCCTCGACGGTGACTACCAGACCTACAAGGCCGAGTCCGGGTCCTTCGTCCGCGAGCACTTCTTCGGCCGCTCCGCCAAGACCAAGGAGCTCGTCGCGGACATGTCCGACGACGACATCTGGAACCTCAAGCGCGGCGGACACGACTACAAGAAGGTCTACTCCGCGTACAAGGCCGCCGCTGAATCCACCGGCAAGCCCACGGTGGTCCTGGCCCAGACGGTCAAGGGCTACGGCCTGGGGCCGAGCTTCGAGGGGCGCAACGCGACCCACCAGATGAAGAAGCTCACCGTCGATGACCTCAAACGCTTCCGCGACACCCTGCGGATCCCGGTCAGCGATGAGCAGATCGAAGAAGACCCGTACAACGTGCCGTACTACCACCCCGGCAAGGACTCCGAGGAGGTCAAGTACACGCTTGAGCGCCGTTCCCGTCTCGGCGGGTCCGTGCCCGAGCGTCGGGTCGCCGGTGAGGGGCTGATCCTGCCCGAGGCCAAGACCTACGCGCAGGCCAAGAAGGGCTCGGGCAAGCAGAAGGCCGCCACGACCATGGCGCTGGTCCGGCTGCTCAAGGACCTGATGCGGGACAAGAACATCGGTCACCGGATCGTGCCGATCATCCCGGATGAGGCGCGCACCTTCGGGATGGACTCGTTCTTCCCCACCGCGAAGATCTACAACCCCAAGGGGCAGAACTACATCTCCGTGGACCGCGAGCTGATGCTCGCGTACAAGGAGTCCCCGCAGGGCCAGATGATCCACCCCGGCATCAACGAGGCAGGTGCGACCGCGGCCTTCACTGCCGCCGGCACCTCCTACGCCACCCACGGCGAGACGATGATCCCGTTCTACATCTTCTATTCGATGTTCGGTTTCCAGCGCACCGGCGACTCCTTCTGGGCCGCCGCCGACCAGCTGGCCCGTGGCTTCATCATCGGCGCCACGGCCGGGCGCACCACGCTGGCCGGTGAGGGCCTGCAGCACCTCGACGGTCACTCCCCGCTGCTCGCGGCTACGAACCCCGCGGTGAAGCACTTCGATCCGGCCTTCGGCTACGAGATCGCCCACATCATGGAGAACGGCCTCTTCGAGATGTACGGCGATCACGACGGCGACCACAACGTGATGTATTACCTCACGGTGTACAACGAGCCCGTCCAGCACCTTCCCGAGCCCGAGGGCCTGGACATCGAAGGCGTCAAGCGTGGCATCTACAAGCTCTCCAGCTCCGAGCAGGACGGCCCCAAGGCCCAGCTCCTGGCCTCCGGCGTCGGTGTGCCGTGGGCCAAGGAGGCCGCGGAGATACTCGCCGACGAGTGGGGCGTCTCCGCCGATGTCTGGTCGGTGACCTCTTGGAACGAGCTGCGCCGCCAGGCTCTGCACGTGGAGCAGTCGGCGATGCTGGACCCCGAGCGCGAGCCCGAGGTTCCCTTCGTGACCCAGCAGATGGAAGGAGCCGAGGGTCCGATCATCGCGACCACCGACTTCGCCACGCAGGTTCCGGATCAGATCCGCCAGTTCCTGCCGAACCGCTTCGCTACCCTGGGCGCTGACAACTTCGGCTTCTCGGACACACGCGCGGCGGCTCGCCGGCACTTCAAGATCGACGCCCACTCGATGGTGGTGCGCGCTCTGCAGATGCTCGCCGACGACGGCGCGGTCGACGCCTCGGCTCCGGTCGAGGCGATGAAGAAATACGATCTCGGCAACGTCAAGGCCGGCACGTCCGGCGAGGCGGGCGGCGACGCCTGATTCCTCGGCTGGCCCCTCCTGAGGGGCCAGCACGAAGAGCGCCCAGCGGGGCCCGGAGCATCAGCTCCGGGCCCCGCTGCGTCCCCCCTGCGCATCTGTCGCATCGCTGTGTGACAGAACAGCTGGGGTGTCCGCGGAACGATCGGATTGCCCGCGGAGCAGCTGGCACGCGGCGGGGCTGGCCGCGGCAGAGGGGTTTGTAGGGATCACACAACTGGCGGGGGAACCTCACACGGCCTAGGCTCCTGAGCATGACTGCATCTGCTCCGACGACGCCTGGGCCCGTACCGGTCTCCTGGGAGGCCCTGGAGGTGCTCCGCTCCGACGCGGGCAACCTCACCAACGAGGTCAACTGCTACCTGGAGGAGACCCTCACCTGGTACCGACACCTGAGCACCGATGAGCGGGCCTCGCTGCGCCTGATCGCTCAGCGCGGCATCGGGGGCCTGATCACCTGGCTGGAGAACCCCACCTCGCGTTCGCTCCCGCTGGTCAACGAGCTGCTCGGCAACGCCCCCACCGACCTGATGCGAACCATCTCGCTGCAGCGCGCGCTGCAGCTGATCCGCAGCATCGTCGAAGCGGTGGAACAGCGCCTGCCCGGTCTGGTGCCGCAGCAGGACCAGCAGCTGATGCTTGAAGCAGTGCTGCGCTACTCCCGCGAGGTCGCCTTCGCGATCGCTGACGTCTACGCCCGCGCGGCGGAGTCCCGCGGCGCGTGGGACTCGCGCCTGGAGGCCCTGCTCGTGGATGCGGTGCTGCGCGGAGAGCCCGCCGAACAGATCGCCTCCCGCGCCGCGGCCGTCGGGTGGCGCAGCCACGAGGGAGTGGTGGTCGTCGTCGGTGAGGCCCCGGAGCAGGCCGATGCGGTCTTCATGTCCCAGCTGCGACGGCAATGCATCCGCTTCTCCTCCGATGCGGTGGTGGGGGTCCACGGCGACCGGCTGATCCTGCTGCTGGGCCGGGTCACCGGCCTCGCCGAAGGACTCGAGCGGATCCTCCCCCGCTTCGGTCCGGGCCAGGTGGTCTTCTCCAGCTTCGATGGTTCGATCAGCCAGGCGCACCGCAGCGCGCAGTCGGCCTTCACCGGATTCACCGCGGTCGGGGCCTGGACCTCCGCGCCGCGCCCGGTGGCCGCCGAGGACCTGCTCCCGGAACGTGCCCTCTGTGGAGACGAGACCGCGAAGACCGTGCTCAGGAGCAGCATCTTCGAGGTGCTCAGGGCCGCCGGCAACGGGCTGCTCGAGACCGTCACCGCCTACCTCGAGGCCGGTCACTCGCTCGAGGCCACGGCGCGCGAGCTCTTCGTGCACACCAACACCGTGCGCTATCGGCTGCGCCGCGTCACGGACATCACCGGCTGGGACCCCGTCTCCCCGCGCGACGCGTACGTTCTGCAGACCGCGCTGGCAGTCGGCCGTCTCTGACCGGGCCCCGTGGCTGACCTCGCACCGTCATCGAATCTGCGTTGTAGGGTACCTACAAAGGCCACGGTGGAGCTTGGTGAGCGCATGACCCCTGAAAACCATCCGCGATATGGGAAGTTGGACTTGTGCTTGCCATAGTTTGCCCCGGACAGGGCTCCCAGACCCAAGGCTTCCTCTCGGAGTGGATCAGCGACGACGCCTCCCGCGCCACGCTCGACGCCTACTCCCAGCACTCAGGCACCGACCTGCTCACCCACGGGACGGTCTCCGATGCCGAGACGATCCGGGACACCGCGGTCGCCCAGCCTCTCATCGTGGCCGCGTCCCTGCTCAGCGCCTCAGCGCTGGATCTCACCGGGGCGAATCCCGAGCGGGTCCTCTACGCCGGGCACTCCGTGGGCGAGATCCCGGCCGCCGTCCTGGCCGGGGTGCTCACGCCGCAGCAGGCGTTGGCGTTCATCCGCGTGCGGGCCACCTCGATGGCCGCCGCAGCCGCAGCGGTGCCCACCTCGATGGCCGCCGTCGTCGGCGGTGTCGAGGACGAGGTCCGCCAGGTGATCGCCGACGCCGGACTGACCCCCGCAAACGCCAACGGGCCGGGCCAGATCGTGGCGGCCGGGGAGCTGGACAAGCTCGCCGCGCTGGAGGCCAGCCCTCCCACCCGGGCCCGGGTCATCCCGCTGACGGTCGCCGGAGCATTCCACACGGAGTTCATGGACTCGGCCAAGCAGGCCCTGGCCGCCGCCGCCGCCAGCTTCGAGGTGGCCGACCCGCGACACCGGCTGATCTCCAATCGCGACGGCGCCTACGTCTCCACCGGCGCTGACGTCCTGGCGCGCCTCGTGGACCAGGTGACCCGTCCGGTCCGCTGGGACCTCTGCATGGAGACCATGGCGCAGGCCGAGGTCACCGGCGTGCTGGAGCTGCTGCCCGGCGGCACGCTGACCGGGTTGGCCAAGCGCGGACTCAAGGGCGTGAAGTCGCTGGCCATCAAGACCCCCGCGGACATCGACGCCGCCCAGGAATTCATCGCCGAGCATGCGGGTTGAGCCGAGAGGCCCGATGTTGGTGGCCTCAGACATCTTCTGTGCCGGCAGCACTGCCGCACAGCTACCCCACAATGATCCACGAAGGACGTTCCTGACGTGACTGTCGCATTGAACCAGCCCACCGCCCTGGCGGGCACCCGTGTCATGGGCCTGGGCGCCTACCGTCCTGAGCTCGTGATCGACAACGAGCAGATCTGCCAGTGGATCGACTCCTCCGATGAGTGGATCCAGCAGCGCACCGGCATCAAGACCCGCCACCGCGCCCCGCGCGACGTCTCTGTGGTCGACATGGCCGAAGGCGCCGCCCGCGAGGCGCTGGAGCATGCCGGGATCTCAGGCGACCAGCTCGGCGGGGTCATCGTCGCCACCGTCACGCATCCCTTCGCCACACCCTCCGCCGCGGCGGACCTGGCGCACCGCCTCGGCGCGACTCCGGCGGCGGCCTTCGACATCTCGGCGGCCTGTGCCGGCTACTGCTATGGGATCGGTCAGGCCGACGCCATGGTCCGCTCCGGGCTCTCGCCCTACGTCCTGGTGGTCGGGGTCGAGAAGCTCTCCGACTTCATCGACAACCACGAGCGCACCATCTCCTTCCTCCTCGGCGACGGTGCCGGAGCCGCGATCATCGGCCCCTCCGAGGTGCCCGGCATCTCGCCTTCGATCCTCGGCTCCAACGGCGAGAAGTGGGAGGCAGTGGCCATGGACAGCACGATGCTGAACTTCCGCGACGCCCTCGCCCGAGCTCGCGAGACCCAGGACGCCGCCGAGCTCCTCGATGCGGAGAACCGGTACTGGCCCACGCTGCGCCAGGACGGTCCCACCGTGTTCCGCTGGGCCGTCTGGGAGATGGCGAAGGTGGCCCAGCAGGCGCTGGACGCCGCCGGGATCACCGCCGATGACCTCGTGGCCTTCGTCCCGCATCAGGCGAACATGCGCATCATCGACGAGATGGTCAAACAGTTGAAGCTTCCTGAGCACGTGATGGTCGGACGGGACATCGTGGACGCGGGAAACACCTCCGCAGCCTCGATCCCGCTGGCCATGCATCGCCTGCTCAAGGAGAACCCAGAACTCTCCGGCGGTCTCGCTCTGCAGATCGGATTCGGAGCCGGACTGGTCTACGGCACGCAGGTCATCCGACTGCCGTAGCCCCGGGCCCGGGGCTGCCACGCAGGCCCGGGACAGATTCACCACGAACCCGAAAGAACCACCCAAAGAAAAGGAGTCGCCGATATGGCTGACAAGAACGAGATCCTCGCAGGCCTGGCAGAGATCGTGAACGAGGAGACCGGCCTGGAGGTCGAAGAGGTCAAGTCGGACAAGTCCTTCACCGAGGACCTGGACATCGACTCGATCTCGATGATGACCATCGTGGTCAACGCCGAAGAGAAGTTCGACGTGAAGATCCCCGATGAAGAGGTGAAGAACCTGGCCACCGTCGGTGACGCCGTGGACTTCATCGCCAACGCCCAGGGCTGATCCAGCCTCGCATCGGACGGGAGGGCTGCGGCGCAGCGCCGGGCCCTCCCCTCCTCTCCCCCACCTGCAGTCCCACTCTCATTGAGGTAGATCCATGACACGTCGTCTTGTCATCACCGGTCTCGGCGCCACGACCCCCATCGGCGGCGACGTGGACACGCTCTGGACCAACGCGCTGGCCGGCACGCCGGGAGCCAAGACCCTGGAGCACGACTGGGTCGAGAAGTACGAGCTTCCGGTGACCTTCGCCGCCGAGGTCTCGGTCGAGCCTGCAGAGGTGCTGGCCCGCCCGGAGACCCGCCGAATGGACCGCTCCACCCAGCTGGGCATGGTCGCCGCCCGGCAGGCCTGGGACGACGCCGGACTCAGCCGCCCCGGTGATGAGGGCTATGACCTGGATCCCGAGCGGGTCGCGGTGTCCTTCGCCACCGGCATCGGTGGAGTCTGGACGCTGCTCGACAGCTGGGACACGCTGCGTGAACGTGGACCGCGCCGGGTCATGCCGATGACCGTGCCGATGCTGATGCCCAATGGCGCTGCCGGGGCGATCAGCCTCGATCTCGGCGCCCAGGGCGGCGCCCGCACCGCCGTCTCGGCCTGCGCCTCCGGTGTCGAGGCACTGGATGTGGCCCTGGAGATGCTGCGCAAGGGTGACGCCGACGTCGTCCTCGCCGGAGGCACCGAGGCTGCCATCCACCCGCTGCCCATGGCGGCGTTCAGCTCGCTGCAGGCGCTGTCCAAGCGCAACGAGGATCCCGCCGCGGCGTCCCGACCCTATGACCGCGACCGCGACGGCTTCGTCATGGGCGAGGGCGCTGGAGCCCTCGTGGTCGAGACCGAGGAGCACGCCAAGGCCCGCGGCGCCACGATCTACGCGGAGCTCGCTGGTTCTGGGATCACCTCAGACGCCCACCACATCACGGCCCCGGATCCTGAAGCGCTGGGAGCCTCCCGCGCGCTGCGCCGAGCCCTGGAATCCGCCGGCGCGGAGCTGGGCGACGTGACCCACGTCAATGCTCACGCCACGTCCACGCCGGTCGGAGACAAGCCAGAGTACGCGGCACTGAGATCGGTGTTCGGGGATCACCTCGAGAACGTCTGCATCTCCGCCACCAAGTCCCAGACCGGGCACCTGCTCGGCGCCGCCGGCGCCGTGGAGTCGGTGCTGACCGTGAAGGCGCTGCATGAACGCCGCGCACCGGTCACGATCAACCTTGACCACCAGGACCCGGAGATGCCGCTCGACGTGGTCACCGGCTCGCCCCGCGACCTCGGCGACAAGCAGCAGGTGGCGCTGTGCAACTCCTTCGGCTTCGGCGGACACAACGCCGTGGCGGCCTTCCGCACCTACTGAGCCCTTCTGCCCGGGCAGGCCCGTGGCATGAGCACGCGAGAAGACCCCCGGCCAGGATCCTCAGGGATTCGGGCCGGGGGTCTTCTCTGCTTCATGTGGAAGCTGCCGCGCTGGGAAGCGATGGCCCGCTGGGGGGCTCTGTGCGGCAAGCCTGTAGTCGTGCATGTCGACCAGACGCTGCTGGGCTGCGAAGCTGCGGGACGGCGGTGGAGGGCGCCGCCCGGTCAGCCTCGGGTCAGCTGACCACCTGGTGAAGCCAGTGGACCGGTGCACCCTCTGCCGCGTGGCGGAAGGACTCGAGCTCCTCGTCCCAGGCCTCACCCAGGGCCAGCGAAAGCTCCTGGTAGACCACCGAGGGGTCACCGGCGCCCATCTCATAGGCGTAGCGGATCCGATCCTCGGACACGACGATGTTACCGTGCACGTCGGTGGTGGCATGGAAGATGCCCAGCTCGGGCGTATGGGACCAGCGTCCACCGTCGCAGCCCGGCGATGGGTCCTCGGTCACTTCGAAGCGCAGATGACTCACGGCGCGCAGCGCTGAGGCCAGGGTGGCGCCCAGTCCGGCTGGGCCCTCCCAGGAGAGCTCCGCCCGAAAGTCTCCGGGCGCGGCAGGCTGCGGGTGCCACGTGAAGTCCACTCGCGAGTCGACCGCCGAGGACACCGCCCATTCAACATGCGGGCAGAGCGCGGCGGGCGCCGAATGGATGTGAAGCACACCTCGGGCCGTATTTTTCGACATATCCATCCTCCACTGTGCTGTTGGTACGTCTTCCCCTACGACCAGACAGCAGCCAGGTGGCTGATGGTTTCGATGCTCTGCCAAGGTTAACACCTAGCGCGTCGAGCAACACTACTGATGTTAACAGATCCAGGTCAGATCACTTTCTCAGGCACGAGGATGAGCCTGGCCATAGGCGTCGCGAAGCCTGTCGATGGTGACGTGGGTGTAGAGCTGGGTGGTGCTCAAGGAGGCGTGTCCCAGCAGCTCCTGGACCGTGCGCAGATCAGCGCCCCCTTCCAGCAGGTGGGTGGCCGCCGTATGCCGCAGCGCATGGGGCCCTCGGGCGGCAGTGGTCCCGAGCCGGGCCAGAGCATCGTCGACGACGCGGCGCACCGTTCGCACGTCTATGCGGCCCCCGCGGCGACCCAGGAAGCAGGCGTTCGCCGAGGCGGGTGTGGCCAGCTCAGACCGTCCGTGGTCGAGCCAGCTTCGCAGCGCGGTCTCCGCCGGCACGCCGTATGGGACGATCCGTTCCTTGTTGCCCTTGCCGAGCAGCCGGACCATGCGCCGACCGGTCTCGAAGGAGGCGAGGTCCAGGCCGCTGAGCTCGGAGACGCGCATCCCGGTGGCGTAGAGCAGCTCCACCATCGCGGCGTCGCGCAGGCTCAGCGCATGAGCGATCGCATCCAGTTCCGCGGCCTGGCCGGCCTGCTGCGCCGCATCCGCGAGGTGACTGGTCAGTTCTTCGACGTGCTGATGCTGCAGCACATCGGGCAGGTGGCTGCTTCGACGGGCGGTCCGCAGACGGACGGAGGGGTCTTCTCGCAGGTGACCCCGGCGGTGCGCCCAGGCGGTGAAGGCCCGCACCGAGGCCGTCTTGCGGTTGAGGGTGTTCCGCGAGAGCCCCGCCTCGTGCAGCTCCCCCAGCCAGCTCCGGATCCCGGCCAGGCTGATCTCCTGCAGATCTCCGCGCCGCTGGGCGAGCTGACGCAGATCGCTGCGGTACGCCCGGATCGTCTGGGCCGAGAGCCCTCGTTCGTGTCTGAGGTGATCGATGAACGCCGTGATCAGCTCGGGGTCGACCGGAGCTTCGGTGTCTGATGCTCGATCGGTGTCTCGTGGTCGATCCTGCGCGGAGGCCATGGCGGAAGTCTACGACTGGACGCGCTGGGTCAGGGTTCTCCGCGCCGGTCATGCTCGGCCCCAGTGCCCGTTGACGGTCCTTGCGTGGCCGGAGCGCTGGAGCCGGGTCAGCTCGGCGAGCACCGTGGGCAGCGGGAGCCCCGCGACGGATGAGAGCTTGCCCGGGGCGCTCAATCCACGCCTGGGCAGCGCGTCGAGGAGCAGGCGCTGGGCCTCATCGAGTCCATCCTGCGGGTGATCCCGCCCCGCTGGTCCGGGAAGCTCTGGTTGGACGGTGTGTCGGGACGGTGGAGCCTGGCGCCCGGTCCTGTGGTCGATGGCAGGGCGGGGAACGTCGGAGTCGCCCGCCGGCGTTGGTCCGTAGGCTCTGCCGCCGGTGACGAGGGTCAGAACGTCGGTGGCGTCGCGCACCAGCTGTGCCGGGGTCTCCCGCAGCAGTCGGTGACACCCCGCCGAGGAGGCGGAGAAGACGCTTCCGGGCACCACCCCCACCTCCCGGCCAAGCGTGAGCGCATGGTGGGCGGTGGACTGAGCTCCGCTGCGCCATCGCGCCTCCGTGATGACCGTGACCATGCCCAGCGCTGCGATGAGCCGGTTTCGCTGCAGGAAACGGTGCCGAGTGGGCGCCGATCCAGGCGCCATCTCGCTGAGCAGCAACCCGGTCACCGCCACCTCCTGAAGCAGACTTTCGTTGCCAGCCGGGTAGAACCGGTCCAGGCCCCCGGCCAAGACCGCCAGTGTCGGCGCAGGCCGGGTTCCGCTCCAGGTGCCGGAAGCGGCGCTGGCCGCCGATCCCGACCCCGGGCGCGAGCCTGAGACCGGCGCTGAAGCCGCGCGCAGAGCGGCCCTGTGCGCGGCGGCATCAACGCCGTAGGCGCCGCCAGAGACCACGCAGAGCCCGGTCTGCACCAGATCCTGGGTGAGTTCCGCGGTGATCCGGATGCCGTAGTCGGTGACTTCCCGGGATCCCACGATCGCCACGGCCCGGGTCGGCTCCGGGAGTCGACCCAGCGACTGGGACGCGATCTCCTCCGCGCCGCCCCGGAACCAGAGCGCCACGGGGGCAAGCGGGCCCAGGTCACGCAGCTGCGCAGGCCAGGTGGGATCCTCAGGGATCAGCAGGCCCCCGCCGAGCCTGCTCATCGTGGCGAGATCGGCAGCTCCGCGCAGCTGCCCGCAGCGGGTGCGCCATCGCTCGAGCCCGACGCGCAGGTCCTGCTGCCGAGGTCCGAGCCCCGCCGATTCGGCGGCCTGCGCCAGAGCGTGACGCTCCGCCACGGACGGGGGATGCTCTGAGGTGATCAGCGCGTGGAGGTGCTGGGCCCTGAAGGTCTCCAGAGCGAGCCCGGCGAGCAGGTCTCCGGGTTCGATCAGCCGGGACAGCTCTGCCCGGATGATCCGTTCTTTCCGGGAAGCAGCCCTCGGTTCGCCGGGGGCGGGATCTCGTTCCATAGGTCCTCCTGGGTTCAGGTCTTGTGAGACCGCTGCCGCAGCTGCAGGGCAGCGTCGACCTCATCGGCCCCCGGTCGGTCGTTGTGCATGAGGTCGGCGATGGTCCAGGCCAGTCGCAGGACGCGAAGATATCCCCGCAGCGAGATCGCGGCCCGGTCCAGCGCGGCGTCGATGTGCCGGGTGGCACCGGCGGGCAGCCGCAGATCTCCGGTCAGCAGCTGCATAGGGGCCTGGGAGTTGGTGCGCAGGCCCCACAGGCGGAGGCGCTCGCGCTGTGCGGCTCGAGCGTCCAGGACTCGGGCGCGGACGACCGCGGAGCTCTCCCCCGGCGGTCCCAGTGCGTCGGCCGCTGATCGCGGCCGGTCGACCTGAATCTGCAGGTCGATCCGATCCAGGAGCGGACCGGAGAGGCGCGCCATGTAGTTGCGGCGCTGAGCCACCGAACACCGGCAGCCTGTCCCGGCACCGACGTTGAGCCCGCACGGGCAGGGATTGGCCGCGAGGACCAGCTGAAAACGGGCCGGGTAGGTCACGCTGCCGGCGGAGCGGTGAAGCGAGATCCTTCCGGTCTCCAAGGGCTGGCGCAGGGCGTCCAGCGCGTGGCGCGGAAATTCGGGGGCCTCATCGAGGAACAGCACTCCCCGGTGTGCGCGAGTGACGGCACCGGGCCGCGCGATCCGCGCTCCGCCACCGACGATGGCTGCCATCGAGGCACTGTGGTGTGGGGCCTGGAACGGCGGTGTGCGTCGCAGCCTGGTCACGGTGCGGGGTTCTGCCGAGATCGACTCGATGGCGGTGGCTTCCATCGCCGCCTGATCATCCAGCGGCGGCAGTATGCCGGACATCCGCTCGGCCAGCATGGTCTTGCCGGCACCGGGAGCGCCGATGAGCAGAAGGTGGTGGCCGCCGGCGGCCGCCAGTTCCAGAGCGAACCGGGCCTCCTGCTGACCCCGGACCTCTGCCAGGTCAGGCGCCGGGTCGCAGGAGAGCGGCCTGTCGTCGTCGACCTCGCCACGGAGATCAGCAGAACAGACCTGCGGCGACCGGGCCGGCTGTGAAGGGTCCACCAGAGCAGGCGCCTCCCGAGAACGGTCTGCGGACCACCGTTCGAGCCCGGGAGCATCGCGCACCAGTGGTTCGAGGGCGGCGGAGGCGAAGGAAGCCGCCGCCTGCCGAACATGAGACCCGGCAAGGACCTCCATCCCGGGTACCAGGGCGGCCTCCTGAGCGTTCTCCTGGGCGACCACCACAGTCTGCGCGCCGGCAGCCTGTGCTGCCGCCACCGCGGGCAGCACACCGCGGACCGGTCGCAGCCGCCCGTCGAGACCCAGCTCCGCCAGGAAGACGACCTCGGACGTGCGGTGTACCTTCCCGTCTGCAGCCCAGGCGCTGATCAGGATGGCGAGGTCGAGCACCGAGCCGGATTTGGGCAGCGAGGCCGGAAGCAGGTTGACGGTGAGCCGGCGGGCGGGCAGATCGATCCCGGTGTTCTTCGCTGCGGATCGGATCCGGTCCTGGCTCTCACGCATCGAGGCATCGGGCAGGCCCAGCAGGATGAACCCCGGAAGCGCCCGCCCGATATCGGCCTCCACCTCGATCAGATGCCCATCCATGCCGAAGAGCACCACCCCGCGGGCCCGACCCATGCTCATCAGCTCACGTCCTTGAGGTGTTCCAGCCGATGGATCAGATGCTCCTCGGCGTGCGCCGCAGCCGCTCCGCTGAGCAGCAC
Source organism: Nesterenkonia sp. AY15 (assembly GCF_022565855.1). NCBI lineage: Bacteria > Bacillati > Actinomycetota > Actinomycetes > Micrococcales > Micrococcaceae > Nesterenkonia > Nesterenkonia sp. AY15. The sequence continues at coordinate 177,821 of NZ_JAJOYV010000004.1, forward strand.
CGCGACGACGTCCACGCGTCGCGGAACATGCAGCCACTGCTGCCCGACGCAGTATTCCAGCAGCAGCCGGTGCAGCCGCGCGAGCTTGCGCCCGTTGACCGCTTCGAAGGGGTGCCCGTATCCGATGCCTCGTCGGGTCTTGACCTCCACGGCGACCAGGTGGGCCCCGTCCCTGGTGATCAGGTCCAGCTCACCGTGCGCGCCGCGCCAGCGCCGCTCCAGGATCTGATGTCCCTGTCGGCCCAGATAGTCGGCCGCGATCTGTTCCCCGACCATGCCGGTGACGTCCTTGGCTCGCATCCGCGCTCCTCTCTCAAGGCACCAGCATCCGGCACAGCGCGACAGCAGAGGGACTGCCCCCGGGCTCTGTGGAGGACGCACGCGGACCGAGTGGGCAGGCGGCTCCTGGGGAAGACTCGGGAAGCCGTGGAAGTCAGAGTGACTTCAACGGTGCGGTCGGGCTCGGGTCAGACGGTGCGGTCAGACCCCGAGGTTCCAGCTGAGCCGGTGCTGAGCGGTGGCCCCGAGCTCGAGCAGCGCATTCCGGTGACCCTGAGAGCCATACCCGCGGTTGGAGTCCCAGCCGTATCCGGGATGCTCCGCGGCGAGCTCCTCCATCAGACGGTCGCGTTCGAGCTTCGCCAGCACCGAGGCGCAGGCCACCGTCAGTGCCTTGATATCGGCCTTGACCATGGTCTGCACGCGGGGCGAGGCGCCATGGGTCAGCCAGTCATGGGAGCCGTCCAGGATGACGGCGTCCAGCGGCCGACCGAGCTTGACCTCGACCGCGTTGAGCCCGGCGAGCCCGGCGGCCCGCAGCGCCCCGTTGATGCCCAGGGCGTCGATCTCCCGCGGCGCCCGGTGCTGGACGCTGTAGGCGGCGGCGTGTTCGCAGATGTGTGGATGCCAGCGCTGCCGGGCCTTGGCACTGAGCAGCTTGGAGTCGCGCACGCCGTCGAGCTGGGTACAGATCCCGCTCGTCGTCGGCGTCTGGGCGAAGACCGGGGCCTGAAGATCGAAGACCACCACTCCGATGCTGACCGGGCCCGCCAGGGCGCCGCGGCCGACCTCGTCGATCCCAGCGATGTAGCGGACGTCGCGTCCGGCGGCGATTCCCAGCTCGGGCAGCAGCGTGGCGTTCTCGGGCATCAGCGCAGCCCTCGCATGAGACGCGTGGCGCGGCGCCGGGACCAGACGCTCAAGGCTCCGGGACCGCCTCGAAGGGGTCACGCTCGGTTCCGCCGTCGCCGAAGTGGTCAAACGGCCAGATCACGACCGAGGACCGACCGATGACGTCTTCGATCGGCACCGCACCCATGTCGGGCTCATCCACGTGGGAGCGCGAGTCCGCGGAGTTCCCGCGGTGATCCCCGAGCAGCCAGACGCTGTCTTCGGCAACGGTCACCGCGAACTCACCCTCGCTGGGGACGTCGCCGGGGAAGATATAGGGCTCGTCGATGGGTTCGCCGTTGACCATGATCCGACCCTGATCGTCACAGCACTCCACCTCGTCACCGCCGAGGCCCACGATCCGCTTCACCACGAAGTGCGAGGAGGTGTCCGGCATCAGACCGACGAAGATCATCGCGTCCTGGAAGGCGTTCGTGGGCACCTGGCTCCCGGCGCCCCACCACTGGCGGGTGTCTTCGAAGACCACGACGTCGCCGCGCTCGACCTCCATGAGGTCTGGGGCGAGCAGGTTCACGATGATCCGGTCATCGACCTCCAGGGTGGGCTCCATCGACTCAGAGGGGATGTAGAAGGCCCGGAAGAAGAAGGTCTTGACGACGAAGGAGATGACCAGCGCGAAGACCAGGATCGTGGCGATCTCGATCAGGAATCCGACCACCGGGTGCCGCGCCGAGCGGGCCCGACGACGGCGTTCTCTGCGGCTCTCCGGCGATGGAGACGGAGGCCCGTCACTGGTGCTGATGAAGTGCCTCCGGAAGCTCTCGTCGTTCATTCCAGGGCCAGAAGACGCCGGTGACGCGGCCGAGGATGCGGTCTTCGCTGATCATACCCCCGCCGGGTGCGCCCAGCAGCGCCCGCGAATCCAGGGACTGCTCGCGGTTGTCCCCCATGACCCAGAGTCGGCCCGGCGGAACCTCAGCCTCGAAGCTCAGCTCTGAGGCAGGGGCCTGCGCGGTGACGTCTCGGCCCAGATAGGGCTCCTCCACGGGTTCCCCGTTGACGGTGAGCTGCCCGGAGTCCGCGCAGCACGCGACGATGTCTCCGCCGGTGCCGAGCACGCGTTTGACGTAGGTCGCAGGAGGTGTCGCGATTCCGAACCAGTGACCGACCCTCGCTCCGAGCTGCTCGAGGGTCGAACCTCCGCCCACGTAGGGGGTGAAGGAGCCTTCTCCGTCGAAGACGATCACATCTCCGCGCCGGACGCCCTGGTCCTCGGGATAAGCCTTCTCCACCAGGATCCGCTCGGAGTCAGCCAGAGTGGGCGCCATAGAGACCTGGGAGACGGTGTAGACGTCCACGACGAACAGGCGCAGCCCGGTGGCGAGCAGCACCGCGATGACGGCGGTCGCGAGCACCGCGATCCAGAGCCGGAAGCGGCGAGGACGCGTCAGACGCCGAGAACCCCGAGTCGCCGAGTCAGACTCGGGCGGCTCAGGGTTCTCTGCGCTGTTCATAAAACGTACGAGCTCTCAGCGATGAGCCGAGGCCGATCCGCGGATCAGGCCTCGGTGACCTCTTCGACCTTCTCGCCCTGCTGGCGAGCAATGGTGGACTCACGCTTCTCCTTGATGCGTGCAGCCTTGCCATGGCGATCGCGCATGTAGTACAGCTTGGCGCGGCGGACGTCACCGCGGGCCAGGACCTCGATCTTCTCGGTCACCGGGGAGTGGACCGGGAAGGTGCGCTCCACGCCGACGCCGAAGGACACCTTGCGAACCGTGAAGGTCTCGCCGATGCCGTGGCCCTGGCGGCCGAGGACGTAGCCTTTGAAGACCTGAACACGAGTGTTCTTGCCCTCAACGATGTTGACGTGCACGTTGACGGTGTCACCGGGGCCGAACTCCGGGATGTCGGTGCGCAGGCTGGCTGAATCAACGAAATCAAGCTTATGCATATGCTTCTCCTTGGACGACTGCCACAGGTCACTCGCCCGGGTTGCGACCTCTTGCGGACGGCGCACAAGGCGCCGATCACGCCGGAATCCGGCGCAGGTCAAAGCGTGAGGATCCGGATCGGGATGATTTCCCTCTCCGGCGGCCTGTCTGTTGACGGTCATCCCCTATGGCAGATGGAGCCGCCCAGCAGGCACGGTGGCCAATTCTATGTCAGATTCCGCTCCTGCGCGACCACGTGCTTGGCCCACAGATCGGGGCGCAGCTTCCGGGTGCGGATGTCCTGCTGCGCCGCGCGCCAGGCGCCGATCCTCGCGTGGTCACCGGAGAGCAGGATCTCGGGCACATCGAGGCCGCGCCAGCGCGCAGGCTTGGTGTAGACCGGATACTCCAGCAGGCCGTCGGCATGGGACTCCTCCGCCAGCGACTCCGGGTTGCCGAGCACCCCGGGGATCAGCCTGGTGATGGCTTCGACCATGACGACGACGGCGGACTCCCCGCCGTTGAGCACATAGTCCCCGATGGACATGGGGCGCACCTGGAAATGCTCCGGCGCCCAGTCGAGCAGCCGCTGATCGATGCCCTCGAAGCGTCCGGGGGCGAAGACCAGATGCTCGGCCTGGGCCAGCTCTTGAGCGGTCCGCTGAGTGAGCACCTCCCCCGCAGGGGTGGGAATGATCAGGATCGGGGGATCATCCGATGCCGGGGTCTCCCGCTGGGTGAGCACGTGCTCCAGCGCCAGCGCCCACGGCTCGGGCTTCATCACCATCCCGGCGCCGCCGCCGGTGGGGGTGTCATCGACGCTGCGGTGCTTGTCGAAGCTGAAGTCGCGCAGCTGGTGCCGGTGCAGGGTGAGCAGTCCCTCGCGCTGGGCCTTCCCGATCAGGGAGAGGTCAAGGACGTCGAAGAACTCAGGGAAGATCGAGATGAGGTCGATCCGCATGGCGCGCTCCTCGCTCAGAAGAGGCCGGGCGGCGGGGTCAGCACGATGCGCTGATGCTCCGCATCCACCTCGGGCACGAGCTCTTCGACGAAGGGGACCATCACGTCCTCGCCGGAGACGGCCGTGACCACGAGCAGATCCTGCGCCGAACCGGTGATCAGCTCCTTGAGCGTGCCCAGGCGCTGACCCTGTAGGTCCACGCAGGCGAATCCGGCGAGCTCGTGGCTGTACCAGCCGTCCTCGTCGGAGTCTTCCTCCATCGGCACCTCGACGTAGAGGGTGGAGCCGCGCAGGGCTTCGGCGCTGTCACGGTCAGTGATCTCGCGGAAGCTCAGCAGCGCGATGCTCTTGTTCCAGCGCTGCCGGGTCACAGTGAGCAGCGTGGTGATCCGGTCGACGGTCTGATCGCCGGCGATCCGGATGATCACCGAACCGGGAGCGAGTCGCTGCTCCGGGTCATCGGTGAAGAGTTGGGCTGTGACCTCGCCACGGATGCCGTGGGGTTTGCCGATACGAGCGACCCGCAGGCGCTCTGCCGAATCTGGCAGTGCCTGCGGGTCGGTCTCATATGCTTCCTGGCCTTGCATGCCAGCAATCATGGTGCAGTCCTCATATCCGTCAGCGGCTGCGGTCGGTGTCGACCACGTCGACGCGGACATCGCCCCCACCGGGGAGGGCGGAGACCACAGTGCGCAGTGCCTTGGCGGTGCGCCCGGCCCGCCCGATCACTCGACCGAGATCATCCGGATGAACTCGCACCTGGAGGACGTCGTAGCGACGCCCGCCCTTACGGCGGACATCGACGTCATCGGGTGCGTCCACGATTCCGCGGACCAGGTGTTCGAGCGCGTCACTCAGCACTGCATCAGCTCCCATGATTACTCTGCATTCTCCTGCGAAGCAGACTCAGCTGCCTCGTCGGCAGGAGCCGGAGCCTTGGTCTTCTTCTCCTGGATGACTGAGCCCTTGCTGGGAGCGACGAACTCCTCCTTCGGGGCCTTGGTCCGCAGAGTGCCTTCGGAGCCTTCGAGGCCCTTGAACTTCTGCCAGTCACCGGTGACCTTCAGCAGTGCATTGACCTGCTCGGTGGGCTGTGCGCCCACGGAGAGCCAGTACTGAGCGCGCTCGGAATCGATCTCGATCAGCGAGGGCTCCTGCGTCGGGTCGTATTTGCCGATCTGCTCGATGGCGACGCCGTCACGCTTGGTGCGGGAGTCGGCGACGACAACACGGTAGAACGGTGCACGGATCTTGCCCATGCGCTTCAGACGAATTTTAACTGCCACTTGAGTGGTCCACTCCTGTTTCTTGTTTCAGGGGCGCGGTCAGGCAACGGATTGCGTGGGGACGTGCTGCACAATCGAGGCGACCACTTCAGAACATTGTCCCTACGGAGGGTTTAGAGGGTGCCCTCCGTCGAACAAAGTACCTGCCTATTGTGCCAGAGATCGGCCGAACACGCGATCTGAGACCCGGTCAGCCCTGCTCAGCGCAGGCCGAGACTCAGCGCAGGCCGAGACTCAGCGCAGGCCGAGACTCAGCGCAGGCCGAGACTCAGCGCAGGCCGAGACTCAGCGCAGGTACTTCTCGAATCCCTTGGGGAGGTTCAGGTCCTCGGGCTTGAGATCCTTCGTGCCTGCGCCGAAGCTGGAGCCGTCCATCCGCTTGGCGGCACCCTGGGTGCGCTTGAGCTCAGCCTCGCGGGCCTCCTGGGCGGCCTTGGCCGGGTTGCCGGACTTCTTCTTGGGCTTGGGCTGGGGCTTGCGCTTCTTCGAGGCGCCTCCTCCGGCACCCATTCCGGGCATCCCGCCCATCCCCGGCATCCCGCCGCCGCCGGGCATCGAGGGCATGCCCCCGCCGCCGGCCATCTTCTTCATCATCTTCTGTGCCTGGGTGAAGCGCTCCAGAAGCTGGTTGACCTCGGAGACGTGGACGCCGGAGCCCTTGGCGATGCGGGCCCGGCGGGAGCCGTTGATGACCTTGGGGACGTTGCGCTCATAGGGGGTCATCGAATAGATGATCGCCTCGACCCGGCCGATGGAGGACTCGTCGAACTGGTCCAGCTGCTGCCGCATCCCCTGCGCGCCGGGCATCATGCCCAGCAGCTTCTTCATCGAGCCCATCTTCTTGAGCTGCTGCATCTGTCCGAGGAAGTCGTCGAGTGTGAAGTCCTCCTGGTCGGCGAACTTCCTGGCCATCTTCTCGGCCTCGCCGCGGTCCCAGTTGGCCTCGGCCTGCTCGACCAGGGAGAGGATGTCACCCATGTCCAGGATCCGACGAGCCATCCGGTCCGGGTGGAAGACCTCGAAGTCTTTCAGCCCTTCACCGGTGGAGGCGTACATGACGGGCTTGCCGGTGACCGAGGCGACCGAGAGCGCGGCACCGCCGCGGGCATCGCCGTCGAGCTTGGTGAGCACCACGCCGGTGAAGTTCACGCCCTCGTTGAAGGCCTGCGCGGTGGTGACCGCGTCCTGACCGATCATCGCGTCGATCACGAAGAGCGTCTCGTGCGCGCCGACGGCGGCCTTGATGTCAGCGGCCTGACGCATCAGCTCGGCGTCGACGCCGAGGCGGCCCGCGGTGTCGATGATGACGACGTCGTGCAGCTTGCTGCGCGCCTCGGCCAGGCCCTCGGTGGCCACCTTGACCGGATCACCGGTGGCGGACTCGAACTCGGAGGAGACACCGGGGTGCGGAGCGTAGACGGGAACACCGGCGCGCTTTCCGCCGACCTGCAGCTGGGTGACCGCATTGGGCCGCTGAAGGTCACAGGCCACCAGCATCGGGGTGTGGCCCTGGTTCTTCAGGTGGTGCGCCAGCTTCCCGGCGAGCGTGGTCTTGCCCGCACCCTGGAGGCCGGCGAGCATGATCACCGTCGGCGGGTTCTTGGCGAAGGCCAGTTCACGGGTCTGCCCGCCGAGGATCCCGACCAGCTCCTCGTTGACGATCTTCACGATCTGCTGACCCGGGTTCAACGCCTGTGCGACCTCGGACCCGAGGGCGCGCGCCTTGACCTTGGCGATGAACTCGCGGACCACCGGCACGGCGACGTCTGCATCGAGCAGCGCCCGGCGGATCTCCCGCGCGGTGCCGTCGATGTCGGCCTCGGAGAGCCTCCCCTTGCCGCGGAGGTTCTTGAAGGTGGCGCTCAGGCGATCGGAGAGGGAGTTGAACACGTCTGGGATGTCCCTTGGGTCGTTGGTGGTGGCTGCGCGTCGCGGAGCAGAGTGCGTCCACCGCGCAGTGGATGTACCGAGGCTCTAGAGTATCAATGTGCGATGGATAGACCTTCACCCCTGTGCCAACACGTCCGACCTCGGCAAACCCGACGCAACTGCACGCCCTGCGGCCACAGACATGGTGGACGCGGCGCTTGCCATGCACCGTTCTGCCCTGGGCGCCGCCGCGAAGGCGCACATGGCTGCCGCCCGGGCCTGGACGACGACGGCCGCGTCCTCGCCTGCCTGGTCGTCACCAGCCTTGACACTGCGCAACAAGGCCAGTGCCGCCCATCTGCAGCGAAGACGGTCCTATGAAGAGCTGATTGACTTGCTGAATGAACGCGCGGAGTCCGCGCCCCGGAACGGCGCTGCCCAGACCGCCACGAGCATCACTGAGATCTCGGTGCCGGAGGAATCTGAGCGGGAGTTCCTGGGATCCCCCATTCACGCAGTGGACGACGCACTCGACTCGACCGGAACACTCCCCGCCCCCGAGGCCGGCGTCTCCCGCCCCCGGCTGCCCCTCCGCATCGGACTGATCGCCGGCCCACGACTAGGTGCAGGCCTGTTCGGACTCGCGGAGATCATCGACATAGACGCCGAGAACTGGGCAGATCTCGATGTAGACGTCGATCTGCTGCTCATCGGCTCGGACACCTGCGTCTCCGACGAGCTGATCATCGACTCGATCATTCCGCACTGCCGAGAACGTTCGGTGCCCACCGCGTTCTTCTCCGCCGTCGGCAAGGATGAGGCCGAGGACACCCTGGGGGTCGTGGAGACCTGCGACTGGGTGTTCGCGGTCGACCATGAGGTCGCGGACATCTATCGGGAACTGGGCAGGTCGGAACCGAGCGTGACCACGGTTCAGCTCCCCGTGAGCCCCCTGCTGCACACTCCCCTCGGGACCCGACCTGCGGGCACGGATCTGCTGGCGTTCATGGGGCTGGACCAGTCGTCCACACCGGCGAAGGTCCACGCCGCCCAGTCAATCTCACCCCTGTTCGACGGTGCGCTGGCTTCAGGGCGACCCGTCGCGCTGTTCCGCCCCGCTGCGGAAGACGGCCTGCGACCCCCCCGTTGGACCGTGCCTGCGGAGTACGCGCCTTGGACCCTGTCCCAGCGGGAGGTTCCCGTCCTGGATGGACCCAGCGAGACGGCGAAGCTGCAGCGCTGTTTGGACGTCGGCCTGGCCGTGAACGCTGTGGCCAACTCGCAGACGCTGTTGGACAGCCAGGTCTTGCAGCTTCAGGCCTGCGGGACGATGGTGCTGGCCACCTACAACCAGGGCGTCAACTCCTACTATCCGAACGTCTACATCGCCAACACGGCGGAGGACGTGGCGAAGACGCTCCAATACATGGACATCGAGGAGCTTCGTCGTGTCCAGGGCGATGGCATCCGCCAAGTCTTCACCGCCCATCATGGGACGGATGTGCTCGGCACGATTGCGCGGACGATCGGCCTGAGCGTGGCCACTCCCACCGACCGGGTGCTCGCAGTGGCCGACGAGATCACCGATGAGCTCCGCGACGACATCGCACGGCAGACCCACCCCGCCGTCGCTCTGACAACCTGGGCACAGATCGACGGATGGCAGGTCGGAAGTGACACCGCAGCCGGGGACTTCGACATCCTCCTGCCGGTGAGCGCCTCCCGTCGGTATTCTCCGTTCTACACCGCCGATCATGTGGCAGCGTTCCGGTATCAGTCGGCGCCGATCACCACCAAGCTCCAAGGCACCGCGGAGGAGACGGATCACGCGGCCCACCGGCACACGACGGCCCTCGATGAGCTGTCCCTATCAGCCTGGTGGCGACCCGAAGCAGGAAGTCTGGGCTCTGCTGAGGCTCTCGCGTCGTCGGGCTCAGGCGTGACGGTCTACGCGATCGACCACCTCGGGCATCGGTCTCCTTCGATGCGTCGCGTGGTCGACCCGGAGGTCGGGTCAGACCTCGAAAGCTCCGCGCGCGAGTTCAAGGCCACCGCTGAGGCCGAGAAGCTTGAGCTCGCCGTCGTCGTGCCGATCTACAACAACGGCGATCACCTGCGACATAAGGCCTTTGCCTCGCTGCGCCGCTCAGAGATGTTTGAACGCATGCACATTCTGCTGATCAACGACGGCTCCACGGACGCTTCCACCTTCGACACGATCGAGGAGCTGGCGCACTCGTATCCCAACGTCTCAGCCTTCCATCACGGTTCCGGCGGATCCGGTTCAGCATCGAGACCGCGCAACACGGGTCTGGCGCTGAGCTTCACCGAGTTTGTGACGTACCTGGATCCTGACGATGAAGAGCTCGACGACGGCTACCTGGTGCTGCTCGATGAGCTCCGCGCCCGGCCCGAAGCCGATTTCTCGCTGGGCACGATGGCCGTCTGGACTCATCGGTACAGCGTCCATGACTACCACGCATGGTTCGCCGCCGGTGTCGAACACCGGGACGGGCTTGTCTGGCCTCACCGAGACACCCTGCGCACGCTGAACTTCAAACCAGCCTCCATCGAGGCCCTCGTGGCGCGGACGGAATGGCTGAAGGGACTGGGACTCGTCCAGCCGGTGGGCGCGGTCGGACAGGACTCATACTTCTTCCAGCAGCTGATGTACCACGTCAGGGCCTACGTGCCGGTGCACCGCCCGGTCTACACCTACTACGGAGCCGTAGACACCTCAATCGTGAACGTGGTCTCGCCCAAGTACTTCCGCAAGTACCTCATCCTGGAACTGGACAGGGCCCAGTGGCTGCGGGAGGTGGGCCTCCTGGAGGACTATATGGAGCAGCGCTTCGAGACCTTCTTCGTCTCCTGGTATCTCGAGAAGTTCGAGAAGGTCAGCCCAGATGACCGTGAAGAGGCCGCGAGCGTGCTCCGAGAGATCGCTAGCACCTATGGCCCGTTCCACTGGAACGACCATAGGGCGCGGGCTTTCTTCAGGAGGTACTAGGAGCTGCCACAACGGTCATCCGCTGAGCGCGCCCTCCATCCGGTCCGCCAGCACAGGAGTCACTGATCGCGCGAAGCAACGAAATCCTGTTCCACCTACTGCACCGAGCAATGGGCGGCACCCACAACCAGGGCCATACCGGCGGCAGCTGCAACCATGGTGCGCCACGTAGGCAGCAACACCTTTGCCTGCCACCGCTCGGCAGCGTCGATCACGTAGGGGGAGAAGATCACCACTGGCCAGCGCCAGAGACAGATGGAGTAGGACCAATCTCCCAAGGCTGTGACCGGGCGCCGCGCCAGCCACCAGTGGATCCCGGTCCAGGGAGCCTTGCCGCTGCAGGCCATCAGCAGGGTCGCCCCACGGACGTGACTGATGCCGTCTATCCAGGAAAGTGCGTCATCTCGCCGGAGAAGCAGGCCGAACCGAGAATCATCACCGGGCCCAGCCATCCCAGCAGAATTGCCCACCGACCAAAGGTTTTGGGCGGCACCGAGGAGTAGCGCCGGCATTGCCCCGAGCAGCCCGACCAACCAGAGGAAGAGCCTGCGCGTGTCGTTGCGAGGCGCCTGATCTGAATGCGTCGACGTTCGACGACGCCGCGCAAGTGCTGCCACAGCCGACACGACCGCCAGCAGCCCCGGCCACAACACAACACAACACATAGGACTGTTCCTCGACGGAAAGGGACCAGAGGTGCTGCACCGCGGTCGCGCGTTCATCGGCCTTCGAGCAGTCGATCGAATCACCGGCGAGCACCCAGTTCTGCACGGAGGGAGCCGAGTCCATGATCTGTCATCGGGTGTTCTGCCAGTCCGTACTCGGCAGAATCATCACCGCAGCCAACGCCGTGAGTCCCAGCACCAGCATGCTCAGCGGCAGCAATCGCCGAATCCTTCGGACGCAGAACTGCGCCAGCCTGATCTGATGGATCCGCGCAGCCTCCTTGTACAGGTGCGCGGTGATGAGGTCCCCGAAGATCACGAAGAACACGTCCACACCGAGATAGCCACCGGACAAGTACTCAGGACGGAAGTGGCAGGCCACGACGAGCAGCACAGCCAAGGCCCGCAGCCCTTGGATCTCGGGTGGGCACCACCCGCTCCGGGACGTTCGAAGGCGTCCCTCTGGACCATTCGACGCAGAGACGGGCTGGGCAGCTGCAGCGACAACGATTCGCCCCAAGTTCAATTCCATCGATCACGGCGCGCGGGACCGCAAGTCACGCCCAGATCTACCCGCTGGGATAGACTCGCCTGCTGTCAGTCACCTTTGACCGCCGAAGAAAGTGAATCTCCTTGATCAGCAAATCCTCCACCGTCGGTGTCATCGGACTCGGCTACATCGGTCTTCCCACCGCAGCCATCCTCGCGGATCACGGCGTCACCACGATCGGTATGGACGTCTCTGAACGCAATGTCACCGCTGTCAACAACGGCGAGGTTCCCTTCGTGGAACCCGGACTGCGCGAAGTCCTGGAACGCGCAGTCAACAGCGGCACCCTGACCGCGAGCACGCAGACACCCGTTGCGGACGCCTACATCGTCGCCGTGCCCACTCCCTTCACCGCTACCCACTCGGCTGACCTCAGCTACATCGAGTCTGCCGCGGATGGAATCGCCGCCAAGCTCTCCGGCGGGGAACTGATCATCCTGGAATCCACCTCTCCTCCCGGGGCCACCGAACACATGGCCGCACGCATCCTTGCCGCCCGCCCCGACCTGAGTCCGGCCGACATCCTGGTCGCGCACTGCCCCGAGCGTGTGCTGCCGGGCAAGATCATGGAGGAGATGATCTCCAACGACCGGATCATCGGGGGCCTGACACCTGCGGCCGCCGAAGCGGCGAGGGATCTCTACGCCTCCTTCTGCAAGGGCCAGTTCCTGCTCACCGACGCGCGCACCGCGGAGATGGCCAAGCTCACGGAGAACAGCTTCCGCGATGTCAACATCGCGTTCGCCAATGAGCTTTCCGTCATCAGCCACAAGCTCGGCATCGACGTGTGGGAGCTCATCGAGCTCGCCAATCACCATCCGCGGGTCAACATCCTTCAGCCGGGCCCCGGTGTGGGTGGACACTGCATCGCAGTGGACCCGTGGTTCATCGTCGACGCCGCCCCGGAGCAGGCGAACCTGATCCGCACCGCCCGTGAGACCAACGATGCGAAGCCTGAGTGGGTCCTGGGCCGTATCGAGCAGGCGCTCGAAGCCTCCGGTGAGACTCCCACCGTGGCGCTGCTGGGCCTGGCCTTCAAGGCCAACATCGATGACCTGCGTGAATCGCCCTCGCTGCACATCGCGGAGAAGCTCGCGCAGCGGGCCCCCGGCGCGAGCATCCTGGCGGTGGAGCCGCACATCCACGAGCTTCCCTCAACCCTGGGACAGTTCGAGAATGTCGCCCTGACCGAGCTGGATGAGGCACTTGAACGCGCCGACGTGCTGGTGCTGCTGGTCGATCATGACACGTTCAAGGCCCTGCCGATGTCACGACTGGGCTCGGCCACGGTCATCGACACTCGCGGAATCTGGCGCTGAGCCCTCCATCAGAGGTGATCCGCGAAGGACCGCCGTTAGACTGATCCTGACCATCACTTCAGGCAACCCTGAAGCAGCAGAACCCTATTGAGCCACCGAGGAGCCTGATGACCACCGACTCAGCTATGGGGCGTTCTGGCGTCGCCAGAGATCAGCCTGAGAGCGCAGTCAGCGGGGACCAGCTGTCCCCTGAGGAAGTGGTGGTCGCCCTGCTGCGTCAGCAGGAGACCCTGCTTGCCGAGCTGAGCTGGGCTTACGAGCAGCTGGAGCGTTCCCAGGAGTCAGAGATCGCGGCACTCAGGTCTCGCGTCTCGTCACTGGAGTACCGGGTGGCGAAGAAGCTCAAGGGACGAAGCATTCCCCAGAACGACACCGGCCGCCCTGCCTCGTCCTTCTTGACCGATACCCGCAAACGCGTAGATTTCACCATTCGGCACCCGCGTCGGGCCATCCGAGCCGCAGAGCGCCGTCTGCGCGGGCGCAACGAGGCACCTGCCGCGCAAGAGGGCCTCACGAAGTGAACCGTCGTCGTCAACGACAGCCATTCGACCGGTATTCTCAGCTTGCCGTCGGCCGGACACGCATCGGGCGGCTGCTCAACGCGAAGGAACCCCTCACCGCTCTGCAGGACCCAGCTCTGCTGGCGTCATTGGGCGTCTCCGCCTCGTCGCCGTTCCGCGGTGGAGTGTCACATCCTGACAACCTGCCAGAGCTCCTGGACGCCATGCAGGCTCTGCCCGAGCTTGAAGGGGGCGTCGCCAAACCGGCTCTTCCAGTGACGGTAGGCGTCTTCGGCGATGACTCGCTGTTGGAAGCCTTTGAGAACAGTGCGGTCATGATGGCCATCGACCCGCTGGATTGGGAGGCAGGTGTCCGGAATTCCCAAGTCGTCATGATAGGGCCCCGCAGCACTCGGTCACGCCCTGGCCGGGGCAAGGTCATCGACTATGCCCGGGAACACTCGCTGCCCCTGATCTATGTCGACCTCGGGACCGCCACGCCGACTGCAGCACAGCTGCGGCTCGCCGCCCGCTGTGACAGTATCTTCGCCGTCTCGGAAGAGAACGCGGCACTGTTTCAGGACGCCGGATCCGATCTCCCGGCATCCCTGGACGCGGAGACCAGCAGTTCCCTGCCACGAAGCACCCCCGTCGAAATCATCGCGTCTCCGGTCAACCCCCTCCACCGATCACCGCTCGGCTCACGCCAGGCCGTTCCTCCGCTGGTCACCTATCTGGGTGATCAGGGGGCCCAGATCCCGACCGAGGCCGGCGAAAGTCTGGAATGGATCCTCGATGGGGTCTTGGCTGCGGGCGCCGATCTGCTGATAAGCCCCGAAGCACGCCCCGAGGCAGCGCTGAGAAGCAGGTATTGGCCGCACGTCCAGGAGTGGGTGTCGAACCGCAGATGCGAGCTCGACCGGCTCACGGATATCGGAGTGGTGGCGCACACGATCAGTGGTTCTCAGACGGCATTCTCCCCTCGAATCATCGAGCTGCAGGCTTCGGGGTCCCTGGTGCTCTCCACGTACAACCAGGGTGTCAACTCCTATTATCCGCAGGCACATGTCGCGAACTCGACGCTGGACGTCGCGACGATGCTGGAATCGCTGCAGAGCACTGACCTGCGTCGAGCTCAGAATGACGGCGTGCGGCAGGTATTCACGCAGAACCACGCCACGGATGTCCTGCGCCAGATGCTGCGCATCGTCGGGATCTCGGATCCCACTTCAGCACCACGGGTGCTCGCAGTCACGGATGACGACGACGGCATGCTCAGGGCAGAGATGTCCGTCCAGACGGTCGGCGATGTCGACGTCGTCACCTGGCGCGAGGCCTCGGTGAATTCCGATGGCTACGACGTCCTGCTTCCACTATCTTCTGCGCATCACTACGCATCGACGTACGTTGCGGACCATCTCGCTGCCCTGGCGTACCAGTCCGCGCCGGTCGTGCAGAAGCTGGAACAGGGCGCGGTAGACCAAGGACACAGACACGTGGACGGGTCGCGCGGCGATCTCGGATTGACGGCTTGGTGGCAGCCTCACATCGGCTCCGAGATGAGCGTCGAACAGCTGAGAAGGCGTCTCGCAGTGACTCGTGCGTATGTGGCGGAGGAGTCCAGCCATCGTCCTCGTCGGGAGGGTTCGGGGCGTCGTACGGTCCAAGAGCTTGCTCAGGGAGATCAGTTCGATGACGTTCGCCGGGAGGTGGCGCGGACGGCGCGCGAAGCCGACCTCAAGCTTTCGGTCGTCGTGCCGATCTACAACAACGGACCCCACCTGCGGCACAAGGCATTCGCCTCTTTGCTGCGGTCCAGCGCATTTGCTGACATGCATGTATTGCTGGTCAGTGACGGCTCCACGGATCCGCTGACCCTTGACACGATCCAAGACCTCGCCGAGGACTATTCCAACGTCTCCGCCTTCCATCACGCCAGGGGCGGATCCGGTTCGGCGTCGCGTCCGCGCAACACCGGACTCGATCTCGCCCAGACAGAATTCGTGACCTACCTCGATCCGGACAATGAGGCCATAGACGACGGATACGCCGTGCTCTATGAATCGATCCAGGAGCATGAAGGCGTGGACTTCGTGTTGGGCAACATGTCCCAGTGGGCGAAGCGCAGGTCCATGCAGCCCTACGCCGAGGTTCTTCAGACCGTGTTCGCCGATGATATCGACGGTGAAGGAAACATCAGTGTGCCTCCGCGGGCGCTCGAGGCTCTGCGCTTCCGGCCCATGGGAATCCAGACTGTCGTGGCTCGCACCGAGTGGCTGCAGTCACTGAACCTGACCCAGCCGGTCGGAGCTGTCGGTCAAGATTCCTACTTCTTCCAACAGATGCTCCACTATGCGAAGTCGATCAGGGCAATTGATATCGGTGTGCACACGTATTACATGGTCGTGAGCAACTCGACGGTCAATACCCTGAATCCAAATTACTTCAAGAAATATCTGCCGCTGGACAAGGCACGTGCGCAGTGGCTTTATGAAGTCGGACTTCTGGACGCTTATAAAGCCGATCGCCTGGAGCCATTCCTGGTCTCTTGGCTATTGCCGAAGCTGAAGCGCGTGAAGCACGATGAATGGCGAGAAGCGGCTGGGAATCTGGCGGAACTGCTGAGTTATTATGGCGAGTACAAGTGGACTCAACCCACAGCCATCTCATTCTGGGAAGATCTCGACGCCACCAGGTCACAACACGGGTAGCCCTGCGGACGAACATGCTTGATGCGCCGGTCACCGATGCCAGGACGCTCGGAGGTCGACTACCGTGGCGCTCCCCGGCCTCAGGCACGGAAGGAATCCTATGCCGCAGATCCCAAAGTCAGTGCACAACCGAATCCCCGGGATAGGTTGGCGCGATCGGAAGATCTCCTTCCTGGAGACGCGCACGAACCAGCTCGATCGGGCCCAGAACTCGCTGACCGCGAAGCTGCGGAATCTCAAGACGGCCTTGGATCAAGAGCGCGCCGCACACGCCGAAGCGAATGCCGCACACACGGCAGAGCGAGCCGCAGCGAAAGCCGCACACACGGCAGAGCGAGCCGCAGCCAATGCCGCACACACGGCAGAGCGAGCCGCAGCCAATGCCGCACACACGGCAGAGCGAGCCGCAGCGAAAGCTGCACACACGGCAGAGACCGACAGCCTCAGGTCGGAGATCGAGATTCTCCAGTCGAAGTACGACGCCGCTGTCGCGGAGCATCAGCGATTCGCCCGATCTTCCTTCAAAACCAAGCTCGTGAATCACCTCGACGCAACCGGCATCACGCGGTCCAACAACTGGCATGCCCTCAGTCCGATTGCTCAGGTGGATTACAAGCTGCGCAACTACTCCTTCGCAGACAGCCTCGGCATAGGCACCCCTGAGATCTACAGGGTCTGGAACTCACTGGAGGACATTGATTTCAGCGACTTCACCGTCGACCGCTTCGTCCTCAAAGGTGACGGCGGACACAGCGGTATCGCCGTGATCCCGCTGACTCGCACCCCGACCGGCTGGCAGACCCTCACCGGCAAGGAACAGCTCACCGATGGCCGCCCCTCAGAACGGATGCTGGGTCGCCTGAAGCAAGGTGGTGGACCCTATTTCGCCGAAGAGTTTCTCGAAAGCGCCAGCGAGGCCACCATCCCGGAAGACATCAAGATCTACACCGCGTACGGGCAGATACTTCAGGTGCTGGTGATGCACACCAAGGGCGTGCAGGTGATAAATCGCAAGACCTTCACGCGCAAGTACTTCGGTCCTGACGGTGAAGATCTCGGCCCGATCCTGCCAGGCGCAACCTATGGACCAGAAATCCCCCGGCCGGCCCAGTGGAAAGAGCTGCTCGCAGCGGCAGAGAAGCTCTCCATCGCCTCGGGCATGGCCTTCGTGAGGGTGGACCTCTATGCGACCTCACGGGGACCGGTGCTGGGCGAACTGACCTCTACTCCTGGCGGGAAGCAGATGTACGCCCTGGAGCACGATGCTGAGCTCGGCGCCGCATGGAATAACGCCGAGGTGCGTCTGGACCGCGACCTCGCACAGGGAAGGCCACCGGGCACCCTCTTCGGATCGGAAGACTACACCTGGTGGTATCCAGAATCAGACCTGGAATCGCATCCCTCGAGGTGGCCGCGACCGGTCGCAGAGGCGCGGCGCTGGTTCACCCCTCCCCCAGCTCTGCCAGACGCGCAGGACTGACCACCAGGACTGTCAGTCGCGGCCGCTCTCATCCCTGCGCCGTCAGCGCCGATTCCATCCGGTCGGTGAGCTCGGGAACAGTGGACCGCACGAACGTCTCCGCGACGTGGCTGTTGTCCGAGTACGTGATGGCACCTCCGAGCACGGCATAGCAGGTGTCTTCCCGGCAGACCAGGTCCTCGGTGGGCACGAAGTGGTAGTTCTCCGCGTCCTCGAAGACTTCCGCAGACCGGGTGAGCCAGCGATCCCCCACCTGAGTGTCCTCCCGCGTCTCATTGCATGCGGAGAGGTCACTCTCATTGAGGGCCACGCATTCTGGCAGGGTCTCTTCAGATTCCTCATCGTGGCTCATGCGTGGGACCTCCCCGAAGACAACCACCTCTTTCTCGGCCTCGAGCCAGCGCACTATCGGCTCGTACATCGCCAGCGCCGTGTCGCTGAGATCATATTCATCCTCGTCCAGACCAAGGTCGCGGCTCGGTCCACCGAATTCGCCGTGCATCTGACTGGCAGCCACGATCACGGTGTTGACGCTCTCGTCATCAGAGATCTGATCGATGATCTCTGCGTTGGCCTTGAGACAATCAGTGGTCTCATCCCCCACCTCGCCGCCGCGCGGCGTACAGGCTGAACGCGTCAGCACCAGCAGCCGCTTGTCCTGTTCCTGGGCGATCTCATCGAGCGCCGGAAGCCACATCGTTGCGTGGGAGTCGCCGAACACAGCGATCGTGCCATCCGACTCGGACTCCTCAGCCCCGAGCCAGCACTCCTGCACACCGGGGGCGTCATTGTCTGCCTGGCACCCGGGGAAGGCCTCTTCCTGGTATTGCTCCGTCACCACCGCAGGCGATGGCCACAGACCAAGGTCCCCCTCGAACGGGTCGCCACACTCGTCTGGATTCGCCAAGGCCTGGTAGCCGTAGCATGGGTGGTCCTCGGTGAGTGTGGAGTCTTCCGAGCTCGCCTGCATCGTCGACACCGCGAGGGTCCCGGACACGATGACCAGCACCATGCCGGCGCCGGCCGCAACCATCGTCCGCCAGGTGGGAAGCAGAATCTTGGCCCGGCGGATCGGGGACTCGAAGAAACGGGTGCTCAGCGCGGAAAGCCCGATGATGCCCAGGATCAGCAGGGCCTTGACGTACCAGAACCTGGCGGCGTCACTGATGTAGGGAGAGAAGATCACCACTGGCCAGTGCCAGAGGTAGATCGCGTAGGACCAGTCACCGATGGCAGTGGCGGGGCGCAGCGAAAGCCACCAGTGCACGCCGGTCCCGGGTTCACGTCCGCCGCAGGCCAGCACCAGCACGGTCCCCAGGGTAGGTACCAGTGCGGTCCAGCCGGGGAACGGTGTGGCGTCGGTATAGAAGATCGCTGAGCCCAGGATCATCAGGAACCCGACCCACCCCAGCAGATTGCCCCACCGGCCGGTGAACTGGCGAGAGCCCAGCACGAGTGCAGCGATCGCACCCAGCGTGAACTCCCAGATCCGTGTGGGAGTGACGAAGTAGGCCTCCGCCGGCGCGACAGCGGTGTAGTAGATGGAGAACAGCAGCGAGATGGCTCCAAGCAGCCCGACCACCCAGAGGAATGCTGCCCGGATCTGGCGCTGCTCCAATGCGGGGGACCCTGAGCGACGCTGTCGGAATGCCAGAAACACCAGTGTGAGCGCCAACAGCACTGGCCACAGGACGTAGAACTGCTCCTCGACAGAGAGCGTCCAGAAGTGCTGGACGGCGGTTGCCCGTTCGTCCGCTTTGGAGTACTCCACCGCGTCGGCGGCGAGGATCCAGTTCTGCACGTAGAGCGTGGACGCGATGATCTGCCGCAGCGTCGCTTGCCACGCGGTGCTGGGAAGGATCAGCACAGCCGAGATAGCCGTCAGCAGCAGGACGAGCAGACTCAGCGGCAGCAGCCGACGGATACGACGCGCCCAGAACTGGCCCAGCCGCACTCCCCCGGTCTTCACCGCCTCCTTGAACAGGTGTGCCGTGATCAGGTAACCGGAGATCACGAAGAAGACGTCAACGCCGACGTAGCCGCCGGTCAGACGGTCGGGCCAGAAGTGGTAGAGAATCACGACCAGCACCGCCAGGGCCCGGAGCCCTTGAATCTCAGGCTGGAAGTGCGCCGGGGTCTTGGCATGCGCTGGCAGCGGGCGCCCAGAGGGGGTGGCCGTTGTCGAGGGTATGGAAGTCATGCTCGCACTGAATCTCTCACCTTGTCTGATTTTGAACGCAGATGCGCCGATCTATTCAAGCCTATTTTGGGTCCGTCGTCTGCACACGAAACGCCGACGAGTCCGATGCCGCACGATACTCCAACGTCCTGGAACTTCGCGGCAAGACATGGCCGTGGTCGCCGTGGCCGCTGGCTCCGCAGGTCTGTGACAGACTGAGCGCGTGGATTTTGACGTACTGATTCTGTTCATCGTTCTTGCCGTGATTCTGCTCAGCACCCTTGGATTCTTCCTGGTGCAGGGCGGGAAGCTGCTGCCCAAGGACAAGCGTGAGCAATACCTGACCCAGCGCGACCCCGATGACATCCCGTCCGGCGGCGTCGGCACCCTTGAGGCCCCCGCGGAAGACCGCCCGGACGTCGCAGAGCCCGAGTTGGGCGGCGGCGTCGATCTGGTGGAGGAGCCGACGGTCGTTGAACCGACCGTCGAGACCCCCGAACCGGTGGCTGGACGTCTGGCCAGGCTGCGCGCCCGGCTGGTCAAGTCCAACAACATCTTCGGCAAGTCGCTTCTTGCGCTGCTGTCTCGCGACGAGATCGACGAGGACGTCTGGGAAGAGATCGAAGAGGTCCTGCTGATGGCGGACCTCGGCACCGATCCCACCATGGAGCTCGTCGACAGGCTCCGCGAACGGGTCAAGGTCGAAGGCACCAAGGACCCGGTCGTGGTCAAGGCGATGCTCACCGAAGAGCTGACTACCCTGGTCGATCCCACCCTTGATCGCCGACTCACGGTGACGGCGCAGGGTCGTCCCGCGGTCATCATGGTCGTCGGCGTCAACGGCGTCGGCAAGACCACCACGGTGGGCAAGCTGGCCCGGATGCTGGTCGCCGAGGACAAGGACGTGCTCCTCGGAGCGGCCGACACCTTCCGCGCAGCCGCCGCCGAACAGCTGAGCACCTGGGGTCACCGGGTGGGCGTGCCGACGGTGAAGTCCGACGTCGAAGGCGCTGACCCGGCGTCGGTGGCCTATGAGGCCGTGGACAAGGGGATCGAGCTCGAAGCCGACGTGGTCATGATCGACACTGCAGGCCGGCTGCAGAACAAGTCCAACCTGATGGACGAACTCGGCAAGGTCAAGCGTGTGGTGGAGAAGAAGTCCGCCGTCGACGAGGTCCTGCTGGTCCTCGACGCCACCACCGGTCAGAACGGCCTGAACCAGGCCAAGGTCTTCTCCGAGGTCGTCAACGTCACCGGCATCGTGCTGACCAAGCTCGACGGCACCGCTCGAGGCGGCATCGTGGTCGCCATCCAGCGCCAGCTCGGCGTCCCGGTGAAGCTCATCGGACTCGGTGAGGGTCCCGACGATCTCGCACCCTTCGACGCCGCCGAGTTCGTCGCCGCGCTGCTCGAGGACCACTGATCATCAGCGCCCGCTGACCCTCGGCAGGCGCTGCACCTCAGCGGTCCTCCGCCTGCGGAATCCGCGAAGCCGCCTAGCTGAGGAATCCGCGCAGCAGCGAGGCGGTGCCCTCCAGGTGATCGATCATCAGCGACTTCGCCCCGGACCCGTCACCGGCCAGGATGGCCGTGGTGATCGCCAGGTGCTGCTGATTCGAATGCTCGAGATTCGCCGGCAGCAGCGGAATCTCATCCAGCAGCGCGCTCACCCGCGCCCGGGTGTCGGTCACGGCGGTGATGAGCGACGGGGACCCGCTCAGCTCGGCGACCGCGATGTGAAAGCGAGCGTCACGGGCGCGATAGCTGGACCGATCGGCGCGCTCCAGATCTGAGAGACAACCCTGAAGGTGCTCGCGCGCCGAGGCGGAGAGGTCTGCCTGGGCCGCCAGCTCCGCGGCGGCCGGCTCGAGCACCGCGCGAAAGACCAGCACGTCGCGGCGCTCCAGGGGATCCATGTGTTCTACGCCCTGCGGCGTGGCGCTCGGCGCCTCCAGGATGTAGGTCCCGCCGTAGCGACCCCGACGGACGTCGAGAAAGCCTGCCTGCTGCAGCTCAGCGAGGGCTTCGCGCAGGGTTGCGCGGGAGACCCCGAGGTGCCCGGCCAGTTCCCGCTCCGGGGGCAGCTTCTGCCCCGGGGGGAAGAGTCCGACCCGGATCGCCTGGAGCAGATGCTCGATCGTCTCCTCGAACGTATTTCCTGAACGCACCGGACGCAGCACCGCATAGGGGTTCCCGAAGTCTGCCGCCGTCATCTGGTCCTCCGTTCCGGCTCAAGCCCTGGCTCTGGCTCTGGCTCTGGCCTCAGCCTACGGGCTCCCCCCGCACGGGGTTACGACATGGGAGTCCACCTCTTGACGCCCAGGGAGAGAGCTGTCAGGATTCCGCACAGCACCATGGACTGAAATCAGTCCTTTGATGATCTCCCCCGTCGGGTCGAATCCACAAGAGGTGGACAGCCATGCCGCATGACAAGAGCAGGTCATTCCTCGCTGACTCCAGCTACATGGCGCATCGCCGGCTCAAGACCGGAGCCGCGGGGTGGATCCTGCTGGCAGGCCTGGGCGTCTCATACGTCATCTCCGGGGACTTCGCGGGATGGAATCTCGGTCTGGCCGAAGGCGGGTGGGGCGGTCTGCTGATCGCCTTCGTGCTCATGGGCGTGATGTACACCTGCATGGTCTTCGGCCTCGCCGAGATGTCCTCCTCGCTGCCCACCGCAGGCGCCGGCTACGGCTTCGCCCGGCGGGCCCTCGGCCCGCTCGGCGGCTACGCGACCGGTGTCGCGGTGCTCATCGAGTACGCGGTCGCGCCGGCCGCGATCGCCACCTTCATCGGCGGCTACATCGAGGCACTGGGCCTGTTCGGCATGACCAATTCCTGGCCCGTCTACCTGGCGGCCTATGTGGTGTTCGTGGGCATCCACCTCTACGGAGTGGGTGAGGCGCTGCGGCTGATGTTCGGCATCACCGCGATCGCCGTGCTCGCCCTGGTGGTCACCGTCATTGCCCTGGTTCCGCATTTCGACGCCGCCAACCTCTTCGACATCGTCCCGAACGACGCCGTGGGAGCCAGTGCGTTCCTGCCGATGGGCTACGCCGGAGCGATGGCGGCGCTGGTCTACGGGATCTGGTTCTTCCTGGCGATCGAAGGCGTGCCGCTGGCCGCCGAGGAGACCACCGATCCGAAGCGCGACATGCCGCGCGGCATCATCGTGGCGATGCTGATCCTGCTGGTCACCGGTGCGCTGATGCTGGTCCTGGTCCCCGGGGCGGCAGGCGCAGAGTCGATGAGCACCTCCGACAATCCGCTGCCCGAGGCGATCCGCGCCGTCGCCGGCCCCGACAGCGTGATGGCGAGCATCGTCAACTACGCCGGGCTCGCGGGACTGATCGCCAGCTTCTTCTCCATCATCTACGCCTACTCCCGGCAGCTCTTCGCACTCTCCCGCGCCGGTTACCTGCCCCGCTGGCTCTCACTGACCGGGAAGCGCCGGACCCCGTGGGTCGCGCTGATCGTGCCGGGGACCATCGGCTTCGTGCTGGCGGCGGCCACCGGGGACGGAGGCCTGCTGATCAACATCGCGGTCTTCGGGGCCACCGTGTCCTATGTGCTGCTCAACCTCTCCCACATCGTGCTGCGCCTGCGCGAGCCCGACCTCCCGCGGGCCTACCGCACCCCCGGCGGGGTGGTCACCACCGGCGTCGCGCTCGTCCTGGCCGTGGTGGCGGTGATCGCGACCTTCCTCGTCGATGTCTTCGCGGCCTCCATCACAGCCGCGGTGTTCCTGGCCTTCCTCGCCTACTTCTGGTTCTACAGCCGCCATCGCGTGGTCGCCAACGCACCGGAGGAAGAGTTCGCCCGGGTCAAGGACGCAGACTCCACGCTGAACTGAGCCCGACCGGTCACCCACGCCCCTGCCATCACCCCTGCAACCCAAGGATCAGATCCCGTGACGACATCGCCCAAGCATCCCCGCAACGATCGAATGCTCACCGTCCCTGGGCTGCGCCAGGAGATCACCGAAGGGCGCATCGACACCGTGGTGCTGGCCTTCACCGATATGCAGGGCCGGCTGCAGGGCAAGCTCTGCCACGCCCAGTTCTTCCTGGACTCGATGCTCGAAGAGGGAGCCGAGGGGTGCAACTACCTGCTGGCCGTGGACACCGAGATGAACACCCCCGGCGGCTATGCGATCAGCAGCTGGGAGGCCGGCTACGGGGATATGAGCTTCGCCATGGACCTGGACACCATCCGGCGGATGCCGCACAACCCGGGTCAGGTGATGATCCAGTGTGACCTCACCGCCCATGACGGCCAGCTGATCCCGATGTCCCCGCGGGCCATGCTGAGCCGTCAGCTCGACCGCGCTCGGGAGATGGGCTACCAGATGCTCACCGGGACGGAGCTAGAGTTCTGCGTCTACAACACCAGCTATGAGGACGCCTGGGACTCCAACTACCAGAGCCTGGTCCCGGCGAACCGATACAACGTCGATTACAACATCCTGGGCTCCCAACGGGTCGAGCCGCTGCTGCGCGAGATCCGCAACGCCATGTACACCGCCGGGATGACGGTGGAGAGCGCCAAGGGAGAGTGCAACTTCGGTCAGCACGAGATCGCCTTCCGCTTCGACGAGGGACTGGTCACGGCGGACAACCACGTGGTCTACAAGCTGGCCTCGAAGCAGATCGCCCAGCAGCAGGGCAAGTCCATCACGTTCATGGCCAAGCCCAACGAGCGTGAGGGCAGCTCCTGCCACATCCACATGTCGCTGCGCGGGCTCGACGGGGAACTGAGCTTCTGGGATGAGGAGAAGGACGCCCGCAGCGCCACCTACGACTACTTCATCGCCGGGGTGCTCAAGGGCATGCGCGAACTCTGCATCTTCTACGCCCCGAACATCAACTCCTATAAGCGCTTCGCCAAGGGCAGCTTCGCCCCAACCTCGGTGGCCTGGGGCATCGACAACCGCTCCTGTGCCGTGCGCCTGGTCGGCACCGGCCAGTCCGCCCGGATGGAGAACCGTCTCCCCGGCGGCGACGTCAACCCCTACCTGGCACTCTCAGCGATGCTGGCCTCAGGCCTCTACGGGATCGAGCACCAGCTGGAGCTGGAACCCATGATGGAGGGCAACGCCTATGAGTCCGACGCACAGGTCGTGCCCACGGCGATGAGAGAGGCCCGCGACCTGCTCGCCGACTCGGCACTTGCCCGCGAGGTCTTCGGCGAGGATGTGGTCGAGCACTACGTCCACTACGCCGATGTGGAGCTGGAAGCCTTCGAGTCCGCCGTCACCGACTGGGAGCTGCACCGTGGTTTCGAGCGGCTCTAGGGATTCTTCGTCGGCGCCGGGCCGGCGACCCCGGATCGCGCTCACCACGTATTACCAGGAGGGCTCGTGGGGCGATTGGAACTCGGTGGCGGCGATCGTGCCCGGGTCCTACGTGGAAGGCGTCGCGGCGGCCGGGGGAACCCCTGTGCTGCTGCCCCCGGTGGGCACCGACACCTCGGTGCTGGAGCTGATGGACGGGCTGATCGTGATCGGCGGAGTCGACGTGGATCCGCGCTTCTACGGCGCCGACCGGCACGAACGCACCTCCTCCCAGCCCAGCCGGGACGAACACGACATCGCGCTGACCCGTGCAGCCCTGGAGAGGGGCCTGCCGCTGTTCGCCATCTGCCGGGGCGCTCAGATCCTCAACGTTGCGCTGGGTGGGACCCTGATCCAACACCTGCCCGACGTCAACCCCGACGCCGAGCAGTACCAGCCCGGACCCGGCCTGTACGGAAGGGTCCAGTTCACCACCGAGCCGGGCAGCCGGTGCGCGCAGCTGCTCGGCGAGAGCGCCCAGTCGCCGTGCTACCACCATCAGGCCCTGGATGAGGTGGCGGAGGGCCTGGTCGTCACCGCCCGCGCCGCCGACGGCACCATCGAGGCCGTGGAGACCACCACGGAGGCCTGGACCCTGGGGGTCCAGTTCCACCCCGAGGAGAACCGCAAGGATGCTCGGCTCTTCGAGGGCTTCATCGACGTGGCCCGGCGCTTCGCCGAGCGGCGAGACGCCCCCCAAGACCCACATCGGGGATCCGGCGCCCACCCTGACCAGCACCGAGAGGACGCACTGCACCCATGACCGTGACCCAGATCGTCGATCCCACGACCGAAGAGATCATCGAGACCATCGAGCTGGTCTCGCTGCAGGAGACCGACGCCGCCATCGCCCGCGCCCAGCGCGCGTTCCTCACCTGGCGCACCGTGGATCCGGCGGACCGGGCGCGACTGCTGCGTCGCTTCGCCGACGCGGTGGACGCCGACCTGGAACATCTCGCCGCCCTGGAGGTGCGCAACGCCGGGCACACCATCGGCAACGCCCGCTGGGAGCCCGGAAACGTCCGTGACGTCCTGACCTACTACTCCGGAACCCCCGAGCGGCTCTCCGGTCGTCAGATCCCCACCCCGGGAGGGGTGAACCTGACCTTCCACGAGCCGCTGGGCGTGATCGGGGTGATCGTGCCCTGGAACTTCCCGATGCCGATCGCCGCATGGGGCTTCGCGCCGGCCCTGGCGGCAGGAAACACCGTGGTGCTCAAGCCCGCGGAGATCACCCCGCTGACCGCCATCCGGCTGGGCGAGCTTGCCCTGCAGGCCGGACTGCCCGAGGACGTCTTCACCGTGCTGCCGGGCAAGGGCTCCGTGGTCGGTGAGCGCTTCGTGACCCACCCGGACGTCCGGAAGGTCGTCTTCACCGGCTCCACCGCGGTGGGCAAGCGGATCATGGCTGGCTGCGCGGACCAGGTCAAGCGCCTGACCCTGGAGCTGGGTGGGAAGAACTCCAACATCATCTTCGCCGATGCCGACCTGGACCAGGCCGCCGCCGCCACTCCCGGCGGCGCGTTCGACAACGCCGGCCAGGACTGCTGCGCCCGTTCCCGGGTGCTGGTGCAGCGCTCGGTCCTGGATCGGTATCTGGAGCTGCTGGAGCCTGCCGTGCGCGACTTCCACTGCGGCGATCCGAGCCTGGAGCAGACCGCCATGGGTCCGCTGGTCTCCGCCGCCCACCGCGACTCGGTGGCCGCCTACCTCGACGACGACGCCCCCATCGCCTTCCAGGGGTCAGCCCCCACCGGCCCCGGATTCTGGTTCCCGCCGACCGTGCTCACTCCCTCTGCCGACTCCCGAGTCTTCAACGAGGAGATCTTCGGACCGATCATCGCCGTGGTCCCCTTCGAGGATGAGGCCGAGGCGATCCGCCTGGCCAATGACACCGACTACGGCCTCTCCGGCTCCATCTGGACCCGTGACGTGGGACGCGCCCTGCGGGTCTCCCGCGGGGTCGACGCCGGGAACCTCTCGGTGAACACCCACGCCTCGGTGCGCTACTGGACCCCCTTCGGAGGGTTCAAGCAATCGGGCTTCGGACGGGAGCTGGGGCCCGACGCCGCCGAGGCCTTCACCGAGACCAAGAACGTCTTCATCTCCAGCAGCTGACCGATTGCGTGACCGCGCAGCCGAACACCTCATCAACTGAGAACTTCAGCAGATGACCCTCAATCAAGGAGCCCCATGCAGATCAACGCCCGTCGTCTCGTCGACCGCAGCGCCGTCATCACCGGGGGCGCCAGCGGCATCGGTCTCGCCAGTGCCCGCCGCATGGCCGCCGAAGGAGCACGCGTCGTCATCGCCGACGTCGACGCGGTCGCCGGGGAGCAGGCCGCCGCGGAGCTCGGAGGCCTGTTCGTCAAGGTCGACGTCACCAACCCGGAGGAGGTCCAGGACCTCTACGCGCAGACCCATGAGGCCTTCGGCAGCGTGGACATCGCGTTCAACAACGCCGGCATCGCCCCACCCGACGACGCGTCCATCCTGGACACCGGCATCGACGCCTGGCGCAGGGTCCAGGACGTCAACCTCACCTCGGTCTACCACTGCTGCAAATATGCGATCCCCTATATGCAGAAGCAGGGCAGGGGCTCCATCATCAACACCGCATCCTTCGTCGCCGTCATGGGCGCGGCCACCTCGCAGATCTCCTACAGCGCATCGAAAGGTGGCGTCCTCTCGATGAGCCGTGAACTGGGAGTGGAGTTCGCCCGCCAGGGCATCCGCGTCAATGCCCTTTGTCCCGGACCGGTCAACACGCCGCTGCTGAAGGAACTGTTCGCCAAGGACCTCGAAAAGGCGGCTCGCCGCCTCGTGCACGTGCCGCTGGGCCGCTTCGCCGAGCCCGAAGAGCTCGCCGCGGCCGTGGCCTTCCTGGCCAGCGATGACTCCTCGTTCATGACCGCCTCGACGTTCCTGGTCGACGGCGGCATCTCGGGAGCCTACGTCACGCCGTTCTGAGCGTGAAGGCTGCGGCGGGGGCTCTCCCCTGCCCTCCGCGGGGAAAGCTTTAACCTGTCAGAAACATCACGGCGCGCCCGGTGAAACACGAGCCAGTCACCATTGAGATCAGCTCGCATCGGTGAAGTTCACCGATGAATTGATGTTTCCTGGAGGGACACATGGAACTTGGATCACTAGACGTCTGGGTGCTTGTGGCAAGCGGACTCGTGCTGCTCATGACACCCGGACTGGCCTTCTTCTACGGCGGTCTGTCTCAGGCCAAGTCCGCCATCAACATGATGATGATGAGCTTCGCGGCCATGGGACTCGTCGGCGTGGTCTGGGCCCTCTGGGGCTCCGCCATCGCAGGTGGAGAGTCCGTCGGCGGCCTGTTCGGCAATCCAGCCACTGACTTCGGCCTCTACAGCACCCTCGCAGAAGCACCGGAGGAACTGATCGGCATCGGCTTCGGCGCCACCTTCGCCATCATCACCACGGCCCTGATCTCCGGCGCGATCGCTGACCGCGCCAAATTCTCCGCCTGGATGGTCTTCGTGCCCATCTGGGTCACCCTGGTCTACTGCCCGCTGGCCTTCATGGTCTGGGGCGATGGTGGACTCCTCGTCGAGGGCGGCGCCGTGGGCGACGCCGTCGGTGAGGCAGTCGACTACGCCGGCGGTCTCGTGGTCCACATGTGCGCCGGCCTCGCCGCTCTGGTCCTTGCACTGATCCTGGGCAAGCGTCGCAACTTCACCGAACGCGAATCACACCGCCCCCACAACACCCCGTTCGTGCTGCTGGGCGCCTCGCTGCTCTGGTTCGGCTGGTTCGGCTTCAACGGCGGCGCAGCCACGGAGGCCGGCGAAGCAGGACTCATCTGGGTCAACACCCTCCTTGCCCCCGCATCGGCACTGGTGGTCTGGCTCCTCACCCAGCGCATCCGCGGCGAGAAGCCGACCGCCCTCGGCGCCGCATCGGGCATCGTGGCCGGCCTGGTGGCCATCACTCCCGCCTGTGCCCACGTGGACCCGGTCGGCGCCATCATCATCGGCGCCGTCTCCGGGTTCCTCTGCTACCTGGCAGTCGGCCTGAAGTACAAGCTCGGCTTCGACGACACGCTCGACGTGGTCGGCCTGCACTTCGTCGCCGGCCTCTGGGGCACCGTGGCCATCGGTCTGCTGGGCCGCGCCGAACTGATCGACGGCGAACGCTCCGGTCTGTTCTACGGCGGCGGTCTGGGCCTCATGGGCTCGCAGGTCGTGGCTGTCCTGGTGACTCTGGTCTTCACCGTGGTGATGACCGCGATCATCGCCTACGCCATCCACGCCACCATCGGATTCCGCGTCACCTCGGATGTCGAGACCCTCGGCATCGACCGCTCCGAGCACGACGAAGATGCCTACATCTTCGAGACCATCAACGGTTCCAGCAAGAGCCCCGCTGGCGCACCGCGCGAGTGACGACCTCCTAGGTCACCGCTTCGTCTCAAGAGCCTGGGTCCGGTTCATCGAGCATCTCGCTCGGTCAACCGGACCCAGGCTCTTGAGTGGATTCAGCGGCAGCGCCTCAGGGCTGCACTGTCTCAGCCGACTCTTCCTCGGCCTCCAAGGTCTCCGGAGCCTGAGTCCAGGCCAGGGCGCCGAACATCAGGATCACCCCGGTGACGCCGAAGGCCCAGGCGTAGCCGAGCTGGTCCACCAGGAACCCCGCCAGCAGCGGTCCGATGATCGCGCCGAAGTCCTGCGTCATCTGGAAGGTCGACACCACCGATCCCCCGTTGCGCCCCGAACCGACGATGTCGGCGATCGCCGCCTGCTGGGCGGGGTTCATCAGCCCGGTGCCCACCCCTGCGATCACGCTGAGCAGCAGCAGGATCAGCGGGCTGGGCGCCAGACCGAGAAGACCCGTGGCCAGCGCCGAGATGAGAAGCCCGAGGATGATCGGACGTCGTCGTCCATACCGATCTGACCGGCGCGAGAAGAGCAGCACGGCTGCCACATTGCCGGCGGCGAACGTGGCCAGCGCGACTCCTGCGAGCTGGCTGGAATCCAGCATCCATCCGGAACCGACGAAGGCGGTGGCGGCGAATAGCGGCACCACGGAGTTGCGCAGCCCGAAGGTCGCCCATCCGTTGGCGAAGCCGGCGGTCAGCGCCGCACGGTATCCGCGGTGCTGCCAGGCCTCGGCCAGGGTGACCGTCTCTCGATCTTCTTTGCGACCACGGTCCTCCAGCCGGGACTGGCGAAGCATGATGAACACGATCGCCGCCGCCACCACCAAGGCCCCTCCGTAGACCAGGAAGGGCACCCGAGGGCCGAAGACCAGCAGTCCCGAGCCGATGAGCGGACCGGCGACGCTGCCGAACAGGAACGCCGAGGCGTAGGCGCCGGAGACCCGGCCGCGGATCGTGGGCGGGGACTTCCGAGCCAGGAACGTCATCGCTGAGACGGTGAAGAAGGTCGAGCCGATGCCGCCGAGCGCCCGGAAGAGCAGCAGCAGCTCATAGCTGGGGGCGTACGCGGTGGCGATCATGGACACCGCCACGATGAGCAGCCCGATCACGTAGACCGGGGTCTCCCCCAACCACTGGGTGAGCTTCCCGGAGGCCGGCGCGAAGAGCAGCCGGAAGAGCCCGAAGGCCGAGACCACGGCCGAGACGGCCATGGCGGAGACCCCGAAGTCCGAGGCGTACTGCGGCAGGATCGGCGCCACGATGCCGAAGCCGATCGCGATCACGAAGGCCGAGACGATCATCACCTTCAGCTCAGGAGGGATCCCGGTCTTCACCTCACGTGTCATTGAGCCGCTCCTGTCCTTATGCCACCGGTCATCCTCGTTGCTCAACGCAACGAACCCCAGGACCATTCCCTCCGCCGGTCTTCGATCCCATGGCACGATGGGAGCACTTCATCACGAGAGGCGATTCGATGGAACCCACCGGTGGCAGCCTGGAGGCCCTTCTGAGCGCGATCACGCCGAAGGTTCGGCAGCGAGACGCCCGCACCATGGTGGGACTGATGCAGCGCATCACCGCCGAAGACCCGCAGCTCTGGGGCAGCATCGTGGGCTTCGGGACGTATCACTGCCGCTACGACTCAGGCCGCGAGGGCGACGCTCCCGCGGCCGCCTTCGCCGCACGTCGACAGGCCACCACCATCTATCTGCCCGACGGGATCGACCCGCACGCAGAGGAGCTCGGCCGCCTGGGTGCGCACAGCACCGGAGTCGGCTGTCTCTACATCCCACGCCTGGACCAGGTGGATGTCACGGTGCTCGAAGAGATCATCACCGGCTCGTATCGGTCCGTCACGGCGTGGTGAGCTCTGCTGCTGTGGGCTCTGCGGAGGTCCCCAGCCGCTGGGAGACGACCCGGGTGGAGCCGTCCTGCCGCATGGACACCCCGTAGAGCGCATCGGCGATCTCCATCGTGCGCTTCTGGTGGGTGATGATGATCAGCTGGGAGGATTCGCGGAGCTCCTCGAAGATCACCAGCAGGCGGGAGAGGTTCGTGTCGTCAAGCGCGGCCTCCACCTCGTCCATCACGTAGAACGGACTCGGCCGGGCTTTGAAGATCGCGACCAGCAGCGCGACGGCGGTGAGCGAGCGTTCCCCGCCGGAGAGCAGCGAGAGGCGGCGGATCCGCTTGCCCGGGGGCCTCGCCTGCACCTCGATGCCGGTGTTGAGCATGTCCTCCGGGTTGGTCAGCTCCAGCCGTCCCTCCCCGCCGGGGAAGAGTCGCGCGAAGACCCGTTCGAACTGCACCTTGGTGTCCAGCCAGGCCTCGGTGAACACCTTCTCCACGGTGGCATCCACATCGGCGATGATCTCGAGCAGGTCCTGCCTGGACCTCTTGAGATCGCTCAGCTGCTCCTGCAGGTAGCGGTGACGCTCCTCGAGTGCGGAGTGCTCCTCGAGCGCCAGCGGGTTGACCTTGCCCAGCGCCCTGAGGTCACGGCGGGCCTGCGCGAGCCGCTTCTCCTGCTCGGACCGGTTGAAGGGCACGCCCGACTCGGCTTCGTCAGCTGGATCGGCTGGATCGGCTGGGTCCTCGGGCCTGTCCGGTTGGGTGGGATCAGCCTGCGTCAGGAGCTGATCCGATGCCTGCGGCACCAGCTGATCCGGACCATAGTGCTCGATGAGGTACTCCGCGGTGAGGCTGAGCTCCTCGAGTCCGCGGGCCTCCGCGGCCTCCAGGCTCAGTCGCAGCTCGGTGCGGGTCAGCTCCGCCTGGTGCAACGCAGCCGTGAGAGTCTCGAGCTCAGCCACCTCGGCCTTGCGCGCTGCGCGAAGTGAGAGGGTCCGCTGGCGGGTCGCGTGAGCGGCGGTCTCGGCGGCGCCGCGAGTGGTCTGCGAAC
Organism: Nesterenkonia sp. AY15; assembly: GCF_022565855.1. NCBI lineage: Bacteria > Bacillati > Actinomycetota > Actinomycetes > Micrococcales > Micrococcaceae > Nesterenkonia > Nesterenkonia sp. AY15. The sequence goes on from NZ_JAJOYV010000004.1 coordinate 210,055, forward strand.
GCTGGAGGACGCCGAACAATGTCTGATAGGCCGCTTCGGCTTCGCGCTGAATGGTCTCTGCCTGCAGTGCGCGGGAGCTGCGGGCCTGAGCGATCCTCCGCGCCTCTTCCCTGCGTGTCTCTTCGGCGGCTGCGCTGCGGCGCAGCCCGGCGGCGCGTTCGAGCATCTGTTTGTGCTGCTCTTCGGCGGCGCGCAGCTCCAGCCGGGCGTCGACCTCTTCGCGGCGCTGGGTCGTGGCAGCAGCGGAGAGTCGATCCCGTTCAACGCTGGACGGCTCCTCTTCGGTGTCCTCGCTCTGCGCCGCCTGCAGGCGCGCCTCGGCTTCTTCGCACTGCTGCTGGGCCTCGGCGGCGGCCGCATCTGCCTGGCGAACCTCTTGGTCGGCGTGTTCGATCCGCTCGGCGGACCGCGCCAGTTCCGCATGAAGCCGGCCGAGCTGTTCGGTCGTGGCGTGCATCTCGGCGTCGTTGGCATGCAGCGCCTGCAGGGTCTCCTCGACGTGCAGCTCCGCGGCGTTGACCTCTGACTCCTCAGCGACGGAGGCGGAGACACGTTCGTCGAGCTCGAGCTCACGCTGGCGCAGCGCCTCGGTGAGTTCGCTGATCTCGGCATTGATCGCCACGTCGGAGTTCTCCAGCACGGTGCCGCCGATCTGCTCACCGGTGCGGAGGATGGCCCCCGCAGGAGTCACCGCGGTGCGCACCTCGGGAAGCTCCAGCAGCGCGGCCGCCTGGCGCTGGTCAGCGCAGAGCACGACGCCGGCAAGCGCGGCGTGCACCGGGATCTGAAGGTCGTCGTCGATGCCGACCACCTGGCGAGCCCAGATCGCGCCTGCGGGCAGCTCGATGTTGGGGAGCTCGATGTCGGGGAGCTCAGCGCCGTGAACCTCACTCCCCAGAGGCTCAGCGGCGGGTCGGCGGGAGGCGAGAGGAGTCTCGGCCGCCACTTGGTGGATCAGGTGCGCACGGCCGGCCTCTCCGGCAGCCAGCCAGCCCAGTGCATCAGCCGCGGTCTCGGCGTCCTTGACGATGAGCGCCGCGTCGAGGCTGCCGAGGCAGGCGGCGATCGCGGTCTCCCACCCGCGGGTGATGCGCAGCCGCTGCGCCAGGGGTGCCACGATCTCCTCGGCCCGGTCGCGGAGCAGCGCTGCGGCTCCGTCACGAGGGGTTCGGGCGGCGGAGAGTCCGGAGAGCCGCGCTCGGTGTTCGCTGATGACCGTGCGCAGCCGCTGCTGCTGTGCCAGCTTCTCGTCATAGGCCCCGCGCAGTGCTTTGAGCCGCTCATGGGCAGCCTCGTAGGCGGCGTCAAGGCCCTCTTCGCCGGTCTCGACGCCCGCGATCCGCTGCTCCAGCTCCGCGAACTCGCCGCGGGCTCGCTGCTGCGCGGCGCGGGCCGCGTCGCCCTGTTCCTGGCCACGAAGGCGCCTGGCCTGTGCGGCGTCGATGCGCCCCCGGGCGGTGTCCACCCGGCCGCGCAGCGTCGCGAGTCCCGCGCGACGGTCCGCGACGGCACGCAGCTGCTCGGTCAGACGGGTCTCTTCGTCCTTCCATGCCTCCTCGGCCTGTGCCCGCCCAGCGGAAGTGCGCTCCAGGCGTTCCCTGGCGGCGGTGACCTCGGCGTCGAGCTCTGCGGCCTGCTCGGCCACGCTCTGGGCCTGGGCCCGCAGCGCCTGCGGGTCGCGGCCGCTCAGTTGCACCACGGCGGAGGCCTGCAGGCTGCGGGCGCGCTCCTCGGCGAGCGAGGCGACCGAGCGCAGCCGCTCCTGGACCTGCTCGAGCCGGTGGTGGCCGGCCAACAGCCTCTCCGCGTGGGCGCGCTGCGTTGCGGCCTGCTTCTCCAGCTGCGCGATCTCGGTGTCCTGGGCGTCGAGCCAGGCGCGCAGCTGCTCGGCGGATTCCCGGTCGTCCTGTTCGCCCCGGCTGGACTCGTGCAGCGCGGTGGCCGCACGGACGAGGTCATCAGCGATGAGCCGGGAGAGCGAATCGCGCAGATCGTGCTGAATACGCTGAGCTCGGCGGGCCACCCGGGCCTGACGACCCAACGGGGCGAGCTGCCGGGAGATCTCGCTGATCAGGTCCTCGAGGCGGGAAAGGTTGGTCTGCATCGATTCGAGCTTGCGCACGCTGCGTTCGCGACGGCGACGGTGCTTGAGCACCCCGGCGGCCTCCTCGATGAAGCCGCGCCGCTGCTCCGGGGTGGCCTGCAGGATCTGATCCAGCTGCCCCTGCCCCACGATCACGTGCATCTCCCGGCCCAGCCCGGAGTCGGAGAGCAGCTCCTGGATGTCGAGCAGTCGGCACTTGGCGCCGTTGATCGTGTAGTCGCTGCCCCCGGCACGGAACATCGTCCGGGAGATCGTGACCTCGGAGTATTCGATCGGCAGCGCGCCGTCGGAATTGTCGATGGTCAGCGACACCGAGGCGCGTCCCAACGGCTGGCGCTCGGCGGTGCCGGCGAAGATGACGTCTTCCATGGTGCCCCCGCGCAGGGACTTGGCGCCCTGTTCGCCCATGACCCAGGCCAGCGCGTCGACCACATTGGACTTGCCCGACCCGTTGGGGCCGACCACGGCGGTGACCCCTGGTTCGAACTCGAAGGTGGTGGCCGAGGCGAAAGACTTGAATCCGCGAACGGTCAGGGTCTTCAGGTGCACGGGTGCGGACTCACACTTCCCCGGACTCGCCGGGGCTCACCGGGATCCCGAAGTGGAACGCCGCCATCGCGCTAGCGGTGGTGGTGTCCCCCTGGACGACGGCGTCGGGCTTTTTCCGCGTGAAGATCGCGTCCAGGCCGGTGTACGTGCGGGTGAGCACCCCGTTGAGCATCTGCCGGGGCTGGATGATGTTCAGGTGATGGTCCGGCACGATGCGGAAGAGATCGCTGGCCTGCAGCGCCTTGACGACCGGCGCCATCTTGATGGCTTCGGGACGAGTCCCACAGATGGGCATGATTCGATTCATGGCTTGTACCTGTCCCTTCGCGCGCATGGTGTCTGCCACACAGCCTAGCTTCCCGTGACGACATGGGACCGGTCTAACACCCAGGTATCGGGGTCCGGACCGATTCTGCCGATAAACTCAGGCCCCATGTCAGCAACGGAATCCGGACGATGCAGGAAAGGGGTTGATCGTGCGTTCAGTATCGACGCGTTCGCCGCGCGGCCGTGCCGCTGCGGCCCCCGCCGCTGAGGTTCAGACCCTGACCCGCGGCCTGCCTGAACGCAGGTTCCGCCCAGAGCTCCACGGGGTCCGCGGCCTGGCAATCCTGGGTGTGGTGCTGTTCCACCTTTTCGGAGCAGGCCGAGTCTCAGGCGGCATCGACATCTTCCTCGCAGTCTCGGGCTTCCTCTTCACCGGCATGCTGCTGCGCGAGTCCGCCGCCGGTGGCGGCCCCATCGACATCGGACGCTACCTCGCTCGCATCGCCCGAAGGCTGTTGCCTGCGGCGGCGATAGTCATCTCGATGACTCTGGCCGTGGGACTCTTCCTGTTCCCCAGCACCCGGCATGAGCAGCTCTGGGGTGAAGCCCGGGCGTCCTTGCTCTACTTCGAGAACATCGAACTTATCAACTCTCAGCTGGCCTATGGTGCCGCAGGGCCCGACACCAGCCCGTTCCAGCATTTCTGGTCGCTCAGCGTGCAGGGACAGTTCTACCTCGTCTGGCCGCTGGTCGCCATCACCGCGGTGCTCCTGGCCCAGAAGATCAAGAAGCCCGCTGCACACGTGATGATCGCCCTGGTCGGGCTGGTCATCGCGGCATCCTTCAGCTTCACGCTCTACATGCAGACGATGGACCAGGACCAGGCCTACCTCATGACGCGCACGCGCTTCTGGGAACTGGCCTTCGGCGGTCTCCTCGCGCTCGTCGCCTCCTCGATCGCTCTGCCTCCTCGAATCCGGTTCCTCGCAGGCTGGCTCGGGATCGGCCTGATCCTCACCTGCGGCTTCGTCCTCGACGGGGCCTCGCTGTTCCCGGGACCCTGGGCGCTGTGGCCGCTGGCTGGCCTCACACTGGTGATGCTCTCGGCCAACGGCGGGACCGGACCCCAGGAACCGAAGGCCAGCGCCTCGACGTTCCTCTCCAACCGCTTCTTCGCCTGGATCGGCAGCATCGCCTACGGGCTCTATCTGTGGCACTGGCCGCTCTTGATCTTCTACCTCCAGGTGCGAGACCAAGAGGCGATCGGCGTTCAGGGGGCCGTGGTCGTCTTCGCGGTCTCACTGCTGCTCGCCTGGGTGACCTACCGGTGGGTCGAGCAGCCCATGAGCAGAACGAAGATCCGCGAGAAGACGCAGCTCGCATCCGCCGCCGTTCTGCTGGGGGCAGCCGGAGTGGCCTCTTCGCTGATCCTCAACCAGCTGGCGCCTGTGATCCCAGAGGGCTATGCCATGTCTGGTGTCGACCGGAATGACTACCCCGGTGCCGCCGCCGTGGGCGGCGGGCAGCCTGTCGATGACAGCATCGACTTTTTCCCGGAACCGACCGAGCTGAGCGCAAGCCTCCCGATGCACATGTCCTGGGACTGTGAACAGACCTACTTGAGCGAACCCGGCTCCGACGAGGTCACGGTCTGCGAGGACCCTGATCCGCCCGCGGATCCACGGGCAACGGTCATGCTGACCGGAGGCTCCCACTCCGGTCACTGGTACAACGCACTCGCACTCCTTGCCGAAGAGCAGGACTGGGAACTCATCGTCGTCATCAAGTCTGGATGCAGGCTGCAGCACACAGACGAGGCCGATGGCGATGACGCTGACGATGACATCTATTGCGCGAGGTGGAACGCGAACCTGCCCGCCTTCATGGCGGAGCGTCAACCCGACGTGGTGATCTCCACCGGGACAGCCTTGTACGACAGCGGCAGTGAGGAGCACCTCACCCGGGGAGCGGAAGATCGTTGGAGCGAGATCGTACAGACCGGCGCAGAGCTGCTCCTGATCCGAGGAACAGCTCGTCCAGACGAGGACGTGCCCGACTGCCTGGCGTCCGGGGGGACTGCGGAGAGCTGCGGCGCTGAATACAGCATCTACGCCGAGCATGATCTCCTTGCACAGGCCACGCAGGATGCGTCGATCTATTCGATCGACATGACCGAGTACGTGTGCCCCGACGGCTCATGCCCGGCCGTCATCGGCAATGTCGCCGTCTACAGCGATAACAGCCATCTCAGCGCGCACTACGTGGAGACTCTCGCCCCGTACCTCGATGAAAAGATCAGGTCTGAGATGCCTCAGCTTTACCGCTGATTCCCAGGTCCGTCCCGGAGCCCTTGGAGATTCGGCGGTCGGGCACCCGGTCGCGCAGACGCACAAGGACCGACCGGACAGGCCCCGAGGGCCCCCTCAGCGACATCGGCGTGAGTGGTCGACGAAGGCGACACAGCGAACGCGTCGAACCTGAACGCACGATCAACCCCATTCTTGCACCGCCGAATTCCGATACGGACACGGTGCCAGAGATAACCCGGCAGGATCGGTCCGGACCCCGGTACCGGGGGGGGGTGGTTGAACCGGTCCCCTGTCGGAACGGGAAACTAGGCTGGGCGTCGAGCCAGGCGCGCAGATCGTGCTGGATGCGCTGGGCTCGGCGGGCAACCCGGGCCTGCAGGCCTAACGGCGCGAGCTGCCGGGAGATCTCGCTGATGGAGTCGGAGGGCAGCTCCTGGATGTCGAGCAGTCGGCACTTGGCGCCGTTGATCGTGTAGTCGCTGCCCCCGGCACGGAACATCGTCCGGGAGATCGTGACCTCGGAGTATTCGATCGGCAGCGCGCCGTCGGAATTGTCGATGGTCAGCGACACCGAGGCGCGTCCCAACGGCTGGCGCTCGGCGGTGCCGGCGAAGATGACGTCTTCCATGGTGCCCCCGCGCAGGGACTTGGCGCCCTGTTCGCCCATGACCCAGGCCAGCGCGTCGACCACATTGGACTTGCCCGACCCGTTGGGGCCGACCACGGCGGTGACCCCTGGTTCGAACTCGAAGGTGGTGGCCGAGGCGAAAGACTTGAATCCGCGAACGGTCAGGGTCTTCAGGTGCACGGGTGCGGACTCACACTTCCCCGGACTCGCCGGGGCTCGGGTGGAAGTCCTCGAGCCGGTCCCCGAGGCCGAACATCGCAGCAATCGCAGCCACGGTGCGCTGCGCGGCGTGGCCGTCGCCGTAGGGGTTCACCGCATTGGCCATCGCGGAGTAGGCCTCGGGGTTGTCGAAGAGCGCGGCGACCTCCTCGACCACGCGCTCCTCGGCAGTGCCGATGAGTCTCACCGTGCCGGCGTCGACGGCTTCGGGGCGTTCCGTGTTCTCGCGCATCACCAACACCGGCTTGCCCAGCGATGGAGCCTCCTCCTGCACGCCGCCGGAGTCGGTCAGCACCACGGTGGCCAGGTTCATCAGTCGAGTGAACTCGCCGTATGGCAGCGGCTCGGTGACGATCACGTTCTCGTGACCAGCCAGCGCGGGCAGGATCGCTTCGCGCACCACCGGGTTGCGATGCGCAGGGAGCACGATCAGCTTCTCCGGGTAACGGTTGGCCAGGCGTGCCAGCGCGCGGCCCACACCTTCCATGGCAGAGCCCTGGTTCTCCCGGCGGTGCGTGGTCACCAGGAGCACATCCCGGCCCGAGGCCGCGGCGTCTTCGAGCTGCGCGTCGGCGAAGGGCACGTGCTTTTGAGCGACCTCGAGCAGCGCGTCGATCACGGTGTTGCCCGTGACTACGATGTCCTCGGCTGGCAGCGCCTCGCGCAGCAGGTTGTCGCGGGACTGTGAGGTGGGGGCCAGGTGCAGCGCGGTGATCTGGCTGGTCATCTTGCGGTTCGCCTCTTCGGGGAACGGCGAGTAGAGGTTGAAGGAGCGCAGTCCGGCCTCGGCGTGGATCACCGGGATCCCGGAGTAGAACGCCGCCATCGCGCCGGCGGTGGTGGTGGTGGTGTCCCCCTGGACGACGACGGCGTCTGGCTTGTTCCGCGTGAAGATCGCGTCCAGGCCGGTGACCGTGCGGGTGAGCACCCCGTTGAGCGTCTGCCGGGGCTGGATGATGTTCAGGTCATGATCCGGCACAATGCCGAAGAGCTCGTTGACCTGGTCCAGCATTTCGCGGTGCTGCCCGGTCACGGTGACCTCGCACTCGAAGAGCTCGCTGGCCTGCAGTGCCTTGACGATCGGGGCCATCTTGATGGCTTCGGGACGAGTCCCATAGATGGGCATGATTCGCTTCATAGCGTAGGTTCCTCTTTCGCTGGTGCCGCCCAGGGTGCGACGAATTCTGCGCCTGATGGCGTGCAACAGGGCGCGCCAATTACACATCGACGAAAACAGCCTATCTGGATGACTCGTGACAGTGACGGAGACTCCCCCGCCCAGTGGCGGCCTAGAATAGGTCCGGACCGAATCCAACCTGGACCGACGAGGAGATTCATGGCGATGGGCAGCGCAGGGGACCCGACCTCGTTGGCGGAGCAGGGGAGGCGCTCTGAGCGTCGCCGACACGCCGAACGGTTTCGTGATCCGAGGGATCCCAGTCGCCGTCTCATCGCCCGATTCGCGTCGATTGACTGGAACGCGCCGCAGGAGTACTCGACCTTCAAGTCGAACAACATCCTATTGATCGATGCAGCCAAGAAGGGCAAGGCTGTCAGCCGCGAGGTCCACAACGGCTATCGCACTTTCACCCGGAACGGCCGCGTCATCGGAGGGTTCTACCAGCTCACCACCTCACTGACGAGTGACCTGGCAAAAACTGTCGTGCGATCAAGGCCGCTGGTCAAAGACTGCCTGGAATCGGCAGGTGTCCCGACGTCGATCGGGCGTGGATTCGCCGTGGGAGACCTGCAAGGAGCGTGTGACTACATGCACGATCTGGGCGGCTCGGTCACAGTCAAACCCGAGGCGGGCAGACGAGGCGACGGGATCTCCACAGGTGTCGCGAGCGACCAGGAATTGACGCATGCCTGGAACTTCGCCCAGCCGCAGGAAAAGACTCCGCTGTGGCGCGCCAAGAACATCCTTGTCGAGCAGTTCGTCCCTGGAGTTGATATTCGGGTCTACATCGTCGGGGAAGCGGTGGTCGGCGCCCTGGCACGGCTTCCTCTCTTCATCGTCGGCGACGGACGCTCGAATGTCGCGACTCTTACCCGGGCGGCCGTTGCCGCCCGCAGTCGGAATGCTTTCCTGGCCGAGACCCCACCAGACATCAGCGCTGATGCGCTGTACGACCTGGATCTCGACCCACTGGAGACCCTTCCCGTAGGCGAACTGCGAGATGTCAGTGGGACGTCGAACCCCAAGGCGGGAGGCGTCACGCTCGACGTCACAGAGAATCTCAGCGACCCGCTCCGTCGGCTGGCAGTAGATGCGCTATGGGCGATTCCGGGGCTTCCTGCTGGAGGCGTGGATCTTCGAGTGAGCGATCTGAGCCAGACCGCAACGGCAGTCGTCACCGATGTCACCGACAGCGCGGACATGTCTCTGCACCGTTACCCTGCGTTCGGCACCTGGCGCTCTCCCGCACCCTCTGTCGTCGCGCAGATGCTGGCGGAATCCGCCGCGTGAGGTTACTCACGCGTCTCGGTGTGCCGAAGACCTCTTCTCCCGCCCCGGCTGCCCGGATCGCCTAGAACGCCACTACCCGGCCCGAGCTGCACGGACTTCGCGGCCTGGCCATCCTCGACGTTGCCTTTTTCCACCTCTACGGTGCCAACAGGGTCTCCGGCGGGATCGACATCTTCCTGGCGATCTCGGGGTTTCTGTTCACCTCCATGTTGCGCAGGGAGGCAGTGGAGAGCGTGGGCACCATTCGCGCAGGGTGCTACCTTGCTCGACTGACACGTCGCCTCCCGCCCCGGCCCCATTTGTCATCGCCGCAACGGCCCTGACAGGACTCTCCCTGATTCCAGAGACTCGGCACGGACAACTCCTGTCCGAAGCACGGGCCTCGCTGCTGTACTTCGAGAATCTCGAGCTCATCACCTCGCAGCTTGGATATGACGCTGCCGGAACAGATTCGAGCCCATTCCAGCATTTCCGGTCCCTCTCGGTGCAGGGACAGTTCTACTTGGTGTGGCCGCTGGTGGCGCTGATCGTATCTACCGGGTTCGTATTCAATGGCGCGGAGATATTCCCGGGACCCTGGGCTTTGTGGCCTCTGCTCGGACTCGCACTGGTGCTCGCGGCCGCCGGACCGCCCGGGTGTGCGGCTGATGCGCCCGCGAGCGCCACCCGGATTCTTTCATGTCAACCATTCACCTGGGTCGGTGATCACGCCTACGCCCTCTACCTGCGGCACTGGCCCCTGCTGGTCTTCTTCTCGGAACTCAACGACGAAACCGCGCTGGACGCATCCGGCACACCCGATCACGCTGGAGCACGGTCAGGTACCCTCGATCGCCGATCTCGACCCTGATAGCTACCCAGGGGCGCTGGCCACTCTCAGCGGGGTGGAGACACCCAGCGAAGTGGACGTCGTGCCCGATCCGGAGACCTTGAGCCTGACCCGCCCAGTCTATTGCGGGTGGGGATGCCGACGAGAGAACAACGACGGTGCTGGCGAGGAGGTGTTGATCTGTGAGGACCCGGACCGATCCACCGGTCCCGACCCCACCGAACCTGAACAAAACGACTGCCATGAATGGAACCTGGGACTACTGGACCTCATCAAGTCGCGGCAGCCGGATCTGCTGTTTTCGGCCGGAACCCTGATCCCCAATGATGATTCGACAGAGAACATCCAGACCGGCGCTCCTGAGCAATGGAGCCGCATCATGGACCGGGGGACTGAACTGCTGCCGACGCGCGGGACCCCGCGGGGTGAGAACTCGGTGGCGGACTGTCGGGCCGAGGTGGGGGTGACGCTCAGAGCTGTGGCATGGATCCGGTTAGCTACCAAGAGAAGAACCCGCTGACCGATCCCGAATTGCCAGGAGGCAATACACTCCGTGGACCTGACCGCGCACTTGTGCGGGGCAGAGGTCTGCCGGCTGTGATCGGAAACATCGCTGTCTACTATGATCATAGCCACCTCTCGAATCATTACGTGGAATCCATGGTTCCGTTCTTCGACGCTGAGCTCCGGGACGCGATGCCCACCTCTTCTGATCTGCCTGCGAGCTTCCACGGACCCACGGCACGTGTCCGATACCCTGGTTCTCGATGCCTCGATTGATTTCCGCCCTAGACACCGCTGCCTCCGGAGCCGTTGAGCCCGCGGCAAGGGCCCTTCCTCAACGACTCCATCGGCCTGAGCTGCACGGTCTGCGCGGACTCGCCATCGCAGGCGTCGTCCTGTTCCACCTGTTCGGTGCCGGCAGGGTCTCCGGGGGCATCGACATCTTCCTCGCCATCTCCGGCTTCCTCTTCACCGCGATGCTTCTGCGTGAGGCAGGTTCAACGGGGAAGATCGACTTCCTGCGATACTTCGTGAGACTGGCGAAGCGGATCTTGGCTCCCGCGGCCCTGGTCATCGCGGTCACCACGTTTGCGGGTCTGCTCCTGCTCCCGCTCACCCGACATGCCCAGCTCATCGCCGAGGCGCGTGCTTCGCTGCTCTACTTCGAGAACTTCGAGCTGATCCGCTCGCAGCTCTCCTACGAGGCCGCCGGTGCCGAGACGAGTCCCTTCCAGCACTTCTGGTCCCTCTCCGTCCAGGGGCAGTTCTATCTGATCTGGCCAGCGGTGGCGCTGCTCGCCGTCTGGCTGGCCCGTCGATCCCGGTTCTCCCCCACCGTCACGATGGCGACGCTCATCGTGCTGCTGATGATCGCTTCCTTCGCAGCTGCGCTGGTCATGCAGCAGCAGAACCAGGCAGAGGCGTATCTGCTGACCCAGACGCGCATCTGGGAGCTGGGCTTCGGCGGTCTCCTCGCCCTGCTCGGCGCCAGGTTCGTGCTCCCGCACGGGGCGCGCACGGCCGCTGGCTGGCTCGGGCTCGGCCTGGTCATCAGCTGCGGCTTCGTCCTGGACGGGGCGGCGCTCTTCCCCGGACCGTGGGCGCTCTGGCCATTGGCAGGCATGGCGCTGATCCTGGCCTCGGCGACTCCGCCGAGCTCCGGACAAAAGGATCCGCGGCGCACGGCCGCGGGCCTGCTCTCCACCGCTCCGTTCACCCGGCTGGGTGACATCGCCTACGGACTCTTCCTGTGGCACTGGCCGCTGCTCATCTTCACCCTCGATTTCCGCGGCGCCTCCGGACTGACGCTCACCGACTCGGTGTCCGTGCTCGCCCTCTCCCTGCTCCTGGGCTGGGTGACCCACCGTTTCGTCGAGCAGCCCCTGGCCCGCACGTCCAGCACCGAAAGCGGCCCAGGAGCGAGAAGAGCTGCCGGGAAGACGCTCGCGCTGGCCGCCAGCACGCTGATCGTGGGTGGACTCGGCGCCACGATCTACGTGCAGATGACCACCTCCCCGCAGCAGGACGGCCTCGCCATGGCGGGCGTGGACCGGATGCTCTATCCCGGAGCAGACATCATCGATACCGATCGCTCCGCGCGCGACGTCGAGTTCTACCCGGATCTCAGCGGCATCTCCCGTCGGGTGCCCGAGTACGCGCGGACCGACTGTCACCAGCCCACCGGAGATCAGCCTGGATCCGGTGAGGTGCTGGTCTGTGAGGATCCCGCACAGCCGGAGAACCCCTCCAAGACCATCATGCTCGCGGGCGGTTCCCACGCGGGTCACTGGCACAACGCGTGGATCATCCTTGCAGAGAAGCACAACTGGGAAGTGCTGGTCTCCACCAAGGGCGGGTGTGTGTTCCGCGGGCTCGACACCGAGGATCCGAACACCTGCGACGAGTGGCTCACCGGCTTCCCCGATGTGGTCGCCGACCGTCAGCCCGATCTTGTGGTGACCCCGGGCACCGCGATCCCCCGGGAGTCCGGGACCGAGAGCGTGCATGAGGGGGCCCCGGACCAGTGGGACGCGATCACGGGGGCCGGAACGGATCTGCTGCTCGTGCGGGGAACGCCTCGGCAGACGCAGAACGTCCCCGACTGTCTGGCCGACGGCGGAGACTCGATCGAATGCGCCCCGGAGTATGAGAAATACGCCGACGTCAACCCGCTGAATGAGCTGGACCTGCCCGAGAACACCTACAGCCTGGATCTCACCGAGCACTTCTGCCCCGCCCAGGAATGCTCGGCTGTGATCGGCAATATCCTGGTCTATCGGGACAGCCACCACCTGACCAATGAATATGTCGAGACCATGGTGCCGCATCTTGAGCGGGAGCTTCGGGAGTCCGTCCCTGGGTTGTTCTCTCCGCAGGCAAGCTGACCCGGTGGTGAGCGGCGACGCTGATAGACTCGCAGGCGCTCAGCCGGTCCCGCTCTTCGACTCCGCATAGGTGGTAGAACAAGGCAGGAGGACCGCGAGAACGAGACGGCACTCCTGCCCGATCGAGGTATCAGGAAGGAAACGACCATGGCCGCACCTGCTCTAGAGCGCGCCGGTGGACCCCAGGAGCCAGGCGAAGCTCGCAGGGTCGCTCAACTTGATGGCAGCAACCTCATCCGGGTCGGGGCCCGCCCGGGGCTCTTCCGCTACATCCGCGAGATCTGGTCCTTCCGCCACTTCCTGTACTACGACTCTCACTCCCGCGTCGCCTCGGCCAACAGCTATGACTCGCTGGGCCGGGTATGGATGATCCTGAATCCGATCCTCTTCGGCACGGCATACTTCTTCGTCTTCGGCCTGCTGCTGCAGACCGGTCGCGGCGTGGACAACTTCATCGGGTATCTGATCATCGGCGTGTTCACCTTCCGCTTCTTCACCACCGCGGTCTCCGGCGGGTCCAACGCAATCGCCGGGAACCAACGAGTGGTGCAGGCCTTCAACTTCCCTCGTGCCTGCCTGGTCATCTCCACCACGGTCCGCGAGCTCTTCTCCAGCATCCCGATGTTCTTCGTGATGGCCCTGCTCGTGCTGAGCATCGGAGACCTGCAGCTCGGGGACGCCGACGAGGTGCCGATCTCGCTGACCTGGCATTGGCTGCTGTTCTTCCCCTGCATCGCACTGGCGCTGATGGTGATGCTCGGCTGGTCCCTCGCGCTGGCACGAGCAGTCAATGCGCACAACGACGTCAAGCACTTGATCAGCTTCAGCACCAGGATCCTGTTCTACACCTCAGCGGTGTTCTTCTCCTCAGATCGATACTCTGACATGGGTGTTGACTGGCTGGACACGGTGATGGGCCTCAACCCGCTCTTCTGTGTCCTCGACATCATCCGTCATGCCTGGCTCTACGACGGGTTCGCTGATCCCGCCCGCTGGATCGTCCTGGGCTCCTGGGCAGCTGGTTCAATGCTTATCGGGTTCCTGATCTTCTGGCACGGTGAAGAGAGCTACGGGAAGGAACGATGAGCACCTCTACTCCCTATGTCCCGCGGCGCAACACCGACACCGAAGCTGACCTGATCGCTCAAGACCTCGCCATAGAACTGGACGATGATTCTGTCGGTCTGGCCGACGCCTGGGAGGATCATCCGTTCACCCAGCAGACCCCGGTGATCCAGACCGTGGATCCGAAGAATGTCTGCATGGTCGTCGACGACGCCTCCATGACCTACCGGGTGCGCTCATCCACGGGCAACAAGGGCTCCGGCGGTCGCATCGCTCGAGGCCTCAGACGGATCACCGGCGCCGGCTGGGCCGAGGTCCACGCCCTGTCGAATCTGAGCTTCATCGTCAACCGCGGTGAATCCGTCGGCGTGATCGGCACCAACGGGTCCGGCAAGTCCACGCTGATGAAGCTGCTCACCGGCAAGGTCCGCCCCACCAGCGGTGAGGTCTACGCCACGTCGACCCCGGTGATGCTCGGCGTCAACGCCGCACTGGTCAAGGAGATCTCCGGCCGGGAGAACATCCGGCTCGGCTGCCTGGCCATGGGGCTCTCGCCGGAGCAGACTGCGGCGAAATACGATCAGATCGTGGAGATCTCGGGGCTCTCTGATGCCCTGGAGATGCCGCTGAAGACCTACTCCTCAGGCATGTCCTCGCGGCTGCAGTTCGCCATCGCCACCTCCGTCGACCCGGACATCCTGCTGATCGATGAGGCGCTGAACACCGGTGACGCCCAGTTCCGCGCACGCACCAAGGAGCGCCTGGATGAAGTGCGCGCCAATGCCGGCGCCGTCTTCCTGGTCTCACACTCGCTGGGCACCATCAAGCAGATGTGCACCCGGGTGATCTGGATCGAACAGGGCGAGATGCTCGCCGACGGCGACCCGCAGTGGGTGTGCGAGCAGTACGAGGAGTACACCTCGCACAAGTCGAACGGTCGGATGCGCGCGGCCAAGGTGGTCTACGAACGCACCCGGCTGCGGCTGGATCCGATCAAGGTCGACTTCACCTCCGGCTCCCGGCCGAAGAAGGCCGGCGGCAGCCGGAGCCGCTGAGCGAACATGACGGCGGCCCCGGGAGAGTCATCCACCGGAGCCGCCGTCCTGTTCAGGCTTTCAGCTGAGCTGAGGAGCCGAGCGGTCTCAGCTGAACCAGATGCCGATCTCGCGCTCGGCGGACTCCACCGAGTCGGAGCCGTGGACCAGGTTCTTCTGCACCTTCTCGCCCCAGTCCCGGCCGAGGTCTCCGCGGATCGTGCCCGGAGCCGCCGTCGTCGGCTCGGTGGTGCCGGCAAGGGAGCGGAAGCCTTCGATGACGCGCTCACCCTCCACGACCGCGGCGACCACCGGGCCGGAGAGCATGAAGTCCACGAGCGGCTGGTAGAAGGGCTTGCCCTCGTGCTCGGCGTAGTGCTGCGCCAGCTGCTCGGTGCTGGCGCTGAGCTGCTGCAGCGCGGTGACGCGGTAGCCCTTGGCCTCCACCCGACGCAGGATCTCACCGGTCAGACCTCGCTCAACACCGTCGGGCTTGACCAGGATCAGGGTACGTTCAGTCATTCTTGTGCTCCTCACTTGTCGGGTTCTCTGCCAGGGCCTCTTCGGCCCGGAATCTGTCGAGCTTCTCGTCGTCGAGCTGATCGCCCTTGTTCAGCGCGTACCACCAGCAGGCCATGAAGGCCACGCCGGGGATCGCTGCCAGTGGCACGATCAGGCCTTCGCTGGTCACCAGCGCCACCGCGATGAAGCCGAAGAGCATCACGAACTGCAGCACCCAGCCGAACACATAGCCGCCTCGGCGCTGCAGGATGGCGCAGGTGAAGATCAGGACCACCGCCAGGGCCAGCGAGCCGCCCAGCAGCCACCAGGCGTACCACTCGTTCTGGTTCAACCCCCAGGCCATGAGGCTGAAGAAGAACATCAGCACTGCCTCCAGGCACAGCACGGTGGAGGCGAACAGCGTCTTCACCGATCGTGGTGCCTTGACCTGTCCGGGGCGCCATTCGCGCTGTGCGCGGGTCTGCTTGGGCATCCTCTGCTCCTGCCTCGTGCTGGGTGCTGGTTCTTGCGGGGTTCTCTGAACTGGTTCTGGTTCGCCGCTCGACTCGGGGTCTTGACTCATGTTCCCTCGGGTGCGCCCAGCAGCGTGCGGGCCTCACCCACCAGGGTGATCGATCCGGTGATCAGCACGCCGCCGATCAGGCCCGGGTCGGCCTCGTCGGCGCGCCCCACCGCCCAGTCGATCGCGTCGTCGAGGCGTTCGGTGACGTAGATGTCCTGCTCGGCGTAGCCGACCTCGAGCGCGAGTGTTCCGAGCTGTCCTGCGGGAATGGCCCGCGGGGAGGTGGACTGGGTGAAGCAGATGTCCTCGACCAGACCCTCATACTCCTTGTACAGCGCGGTGAGCATCTCGCGGGCGTCCTTGTCCTGCAGGATCCCGACCACGAGCACCAGTCGGGAGAGCCCGAAGCTCTCCTTGAGCGCCTGCGCGCTGGCGGTGATCCCGGCGGGGTTGTGCGCGGCGTCGACGACGATGCTCGGGCCGGTGCGCAGGGTCTCGAGTCGTCCGGGGGCGCTGATGTTCTCCGCGGCCAGGCGCAGGTTCTCGATGTTGAGCTCGTGGTCTCCCCCGCCGATGAACGCCTCCAGAGCGGCTACCGCCACGGCGAAGTTCTGCGCCTGGTGCGCCCCGTGCAGGGGCAGCAGGATGTCCGGGTAGCGTCCGGCCAGGCCGGAGACGGTCAGCTGCTGACCCCCTACCCCAGGCACCCGGGATTCGACGCCGAACTCCACGCCTTCGAAGCGGTATGGCACATTCTTGGCCCGCGCCTCGGCGAGCAGCACATCGGCCGCGGCCGGGACCTGGGCGGCGGAGATCAGGAACCCGTCGGACTTGATGATGCCGGACTTTTCCAGGGCGATGTCGCGCTCGTCGTCGCCGAGCAGGTCGGTGTGGTCCAGGCTGATCGGGGTGACCACGCTGACAGATCCGTCGGCCACATTGGTGGCGTCGGTGATGCCGCCGAGGCCGACCTCGAGCACCATGACATCCACCGGGGCGTCGGCGAAGACCGCGAACGCCAGGATGGTGACACATTCGAAGTAGGTCAGCGGGACCTCGCCGCGGTCGGCCAGCTTCGCGTCGACCAGGCTTATGAAGGGGCGCACCTCGTCCCAGATCCGCACGAAGGTGCCGTCGTCGACCGGCTGGCCGTCGAGGCAGATCCGTTCGGTCACCGAGGTCAGGTGCGGGGAGGTGTAGCGCCCGACGCGCAGATCGTGGGCCAGCAGGCCGGCCTCGATCATCCGGGCGGTGGAGGTCTTGCCGTTGGTGCCGGTGATGTGGATGACCGGCGCGGTCCGGTTCGGCTCCCCCAGCAGGTCCATGGCCTCGACCATGGGCTGCATCCGCGGTTCCATCTTGTTCTCCGGTGCGCGCGAGAGCAGCTCCGCGTAGACGCTGGCCACTGAGAACTGATCAAGGTCTTCGCTCATGCTCGAGCTCCTTCGACGACGGACACATGGATGCTCGGTTCGGCTGAACTCTCGCAGGCGACCGGGTGCAGATCCACCGTGAGGGTCTCCTCGCTGACGAGCTGACGGTGGGCTTCCAGCGCCGCGACGATGGCCGGGGACGCCGTGACCGTGGTCTCGATCCGGTCTGAGACCTGCAGGTCGGCGTCCTTGCGGGCCTGCTGGATGCTGCGGATCAGGTCCCGGGCGGTGCCCTCGGCAATCAGCTCCTCGCTGAGCTCCGTGTCCAGCACCAGGAAGCCGCCCGTACCGTCCAGGACCGTGACGGCCTTCTCGCCGAGCTCTTCGGAGACCGTGGTGCTCAAAGTGTACTCACCATCGAAGAGCTCCAACCCTCCAGCGGTCACCACGCCGGCCTCGACCGACCAGTCACCGGACTTCGCGCCCTTGATGGCCTGCTGGACCTGCTTGCCCAGTCGGGGGCCGACGACGCGGGCGTTGACCACCAGCTGCTGTCCGATGCCGAAGTCCGCCGCATCGGTCTGCGCGGCGTCGAGCAGCTGGACCTGTTTGAGGTTCAGCTCATCGGCGATGATCTGCTGGTAGGTGCCTTCCAGCGCCTGAGCCTGCGGCACGGCCACGGAGAGCTTGGCCAGCGGCTGGCGGACCCGGAGATTCGCCTGCTTGCGCAGCGAGGACCCGGCGGAGCTGACCAGACGGGTGAGCTCCATCAGCTCCACGGCACGCTCGTCGCGCAGATAGTCCTCAGGGTCTGGCCAGTCGGCCAGGTGCACCGAGCGCTTCCCGGTCAGGCCGCGCCAGATCTCCTCGCTGATCAGCGGCAGCAACGGTGCCGAGACCCGGGCGAAGGTCTCCAGCACCGTGTAGAGCACGTCGTAGGCGGCGAAGTCCTCGGCGTAGAAGCGGGCCCGAGACCGGCGGATGTACCAGTTGGTCAGCGTGTCGGAGAACCGGCGCAGCGACTCACACGCGGCGGAGACGTCGTAGGCGTCGAGCGAGGAGGTGACCTCGCGGACCAGATCACCGGTGGCGGCGAGGATGTAGCGGTCCAGCGGGCTGGCGACGTCGTCGGCCCCCACGGACTTGGCCTGGTAGCCGGCGCCCTGGTTGGCGGTGTTGGCGTAGAGCCCGAAGAAGTGCCAGGCGTTCCACATCGGCAGCAGCACCTGGCGGACGCTCTCACGGATGCCCTCCTCGGTGACCACCAGGTTGCCGCCGCGCAGGATCGGCGAGGACATCAGGAACCAGCGCATCGCGTCGGAGCCGTCGCGGTCCAGGACCTCGGAGACGTCCGGGTAGTTCTGCAGCGACTTCGACATCTTCTGGCCGTCGGAGCCCAGCACGATCCCGTGGCTGATCACGTTGGTGAAGGCCGGGCGGTCGAAGAGCGCGGTGGCCAGGACGTGCATGGTGTAGAACCAGCCGCGGGTCTGCCCGATGTACTCCACGATGAAGTCCGCCGGGTGGTGATCGGCGAACCACTGCGCGTTCTCGAAGGGGTAGTGGACCTGGGCGAACTGCATCGACCCGGAGTCGAACCAGACGTCCAGGACGTCCTCGACCCGGCGCATCGTGGAGGCGCCCGTGGGGTCGTCGGGGTTCGGGCGGGTCAGCGCATCGATCCAGGGCCGGTGCAGGTCGGGCTCCCCCTCGGCGTTGCGCGGGTAGTCGCCGAAGGCCTCCTTGAGCTCCTCCAGCGAGCCGTAGACCTCGGTCCGCGGGTGCTCCGGATCGTCCGAGACCCAGACCGGCAGCGGGCTGCCCCAGTAGCGGTTGCGGGAGATCGACCAGTCGCGGGCGTTCTCCAGCCATTTGCCGAACTGGCCGTGCTTGACGTTGCCTGGGATCCAGTTGATCTGCTCGTTGAGCTCGAGCATCCGCTCCTTGACCTGGGTGACAGCCACGTACCAGGAGGTCACCGCCTTGTAGATCAGCGGGGTGCGGCAGCGCCAGCAGTGCGGGTAGGAGTGCACATAGGATGCCTCACGAACCAGTCGCCCGGAGGTCTTGAGCTCGTTGATGATGGTGCGGTTGGCCTCGAATACCTGGACCCCGGCGATCTCGGCCAGCGGGGTCTTGCCCGTGGGGGTGGGCTGGGCGAACATCGGCAGGAACCGGGCGCCCTCGTCCACGGAGAGGATCACCGGGATCCCGGCCTCCTCGGAGGAGCGCTGGTCCTCTTCACCGTAGGCCGAGGCCTGGTGGACCAGCCCGGTACCGTCGGTGGTGGTCACGTAGTCCTCCACCAGCACCCGGAAGGCGTGCTCGGTGCCCCAGGTCTCGGTGTCGGTGTAGTAGTCCCACAGCGGCGCGTACTCGAGCCCGGCCAGCTCGGTGCCCTGGTAGCGGGCGACGACGGCGGCGGCGGCCGCCTCGGCCGCGGTGGCAGGCACCGCTTCGGTGGCTTGCACGTCGGTGGCTTGCACGTCGGTGGCTTGCACGTCGGTGGCTTCAGCGTCGGTGAACCCCAGGTCCTTGGCGTAGGCGCCGAGCAGCTCGGCAGCGATCAGGTGCCGGCCGGGCAGCGCGGAATCTGCGGGTGCCTGGACGACGACGTAATCCACCTCAGGACCCACGGCGACGGAGAAGTTGGTGGGCAGGGTCCAGGGTGTGGTGGTCCAGGCCAACAGGTTGACCCCGGTGAGGGCGTCGCCGTGCGCGCCGCCTCCGGTGATCGGGAAAGCCACGGTGACCGAGGGGTCCTGGCGGTCCTTGTAGACGTCGTCGTCCATGCGCAGCTCGTGGTTGGACAGCGGGGTCTCGTCCTTCCAGCAGTACGGCAGCACTCGGAAGCCCTGGTAGGTCAGGCCCTTCTCGTGCAGCTGCTTGAAGGCCCAGATGACCGATTCCATGTAGTCCACGTTGAGCGTCTTGTAGTCATTCTCGAAGTCCACCCAACGGGCCTGGCGGTGCACATAGGATTCCCATTCGCCGGTGTACCTCAGCACCGAGGCACGGCAGGCGTCGTTGAACTTGTCCACGCCGAAGGCCTCGATCTCGGCCTTGTCGGTCATGCCGAGTTCCTTCATGGCGGTGAGCTCGGCGGGCAGCCCATGGGTGTCCCAGCCGAAGCGCCGCTCCACCCGGGAGCCGCGCTGGGTCTGGTAACGCGCCACGAGGTCTTTGACGTAGCCGGTGAGCAGATGACCGTAGTGCGGCAGACCGTTGGCGAAGGGCGGACCGTCGTAGAAGACGAACTCGTTGGCCTCACCGGAGGCGTCCTCGGTGGGCCGGTTGTCTATGGAGGCCTGGAAGGTGCCGTCCTTCTCCCACTGCGCCAGCACGCGCTCTTCGATCTTCGGGAAGCGCGGGGAGGCGGGGATCCGACGCGCGCCTGACTCGGCGGCTGATGCGCGGGGATACACGGGAGAGTTGTTCTCGGTCATGGAGGTCCGTCCTGCTGTGGTGCTGAGCGATGGTCTGACGCACTCACAAGGACGCCTGCCGGGCGCGGTACCACCTTGCTTGCCCCACGCCTGCCGTCCCTGCCCCGTGAAGGAGCTGAGGACGCGCCGTCGTCGGGCCTCTCCATGACTGCTGTGACGGGCTTACCCGTCCGGCTCTACTGAGGCGCCGCGGGGGTGATGCCGCGGGACCGGTTCTACCGGAAGCTCACCGGTGATGGCCGGGTCAAAGCTGCTGGTGTTCAGTCTACTGGGTCCGTGCCTGAGGGGCCATCCGGGGCCGGTGCCCCGGGCACCGGGAACGGTCGAGTGAAATAGGCAGTGTGTTACGGTCTACTGCTTGTGGCCTGGTTCACCCCCTTTGATGGATGAGGGTGCGGCCCGGCCGCCACGAGGGGACACCGTCCCGCGCCATCTGCACCAGCTCCGCCGAGGCCTGAGAACAGGCCCGCGTCATGAGCTCAGAGCGCGGCCACGGATCCGTTGAAGCACGATGCGGCGTCACGCGATGCCTTGCCTGTGCGCGCCCAAAAATGCGGCGCCAGGCGGATGTGACGACGAGTGAATGCAGCGAGACGACTGATACTCAACGAGGGGAACATACGACGTGAACGAATCAAGCGCAGTCCAGTTCGGCGCCATCACGGTGGTGCTGCTGCTGGTGGCCTTCTACGGGGGGACTTACCTGGTCTCGCATCGGATCAGGAAGAAGAAGGAGAACGCTGACCAATACATGACGGCCGGCAACAAGATCGGCTTCGGGATCTCCGCGGCATCCATGACCGCGACCTGGATCTGGGCGTCGTCGATGTACGCCTCCGCCGAGGCCGGGTACACCTACGGGATCTCCGGGCCCATCCACTACGGGCTCTGGGGGGCGCTGATGATCCTGTTCATCTACCCCTTCGGCAAGCGGATCCGCGCGGTGGCGCCGCGGGCGCACAGCATCGCCGAGGTGATGTACGCCCGGCACGGACGCTCGAGTCAGCTGATGCTCGCGGGCTCCAATGTGGTGGGCAGCCTGATCTCGCTGATGTCGAACTTCATCGCCGGCGGGGTGCTGATCGCGATGCTCTCTCCGTTCACCTTCATCCAGGGCGTGCTTACCGTGGCCGCCGGGGTGCTGCTCTACACGCTGTGGTCCGGCTTCCGCGCCTCGGTGCTCACCGACTTCATCCAGGTCATGGCGATGTTCGGGGCCGTGGCCGTGATCATCCCGTTCATCTTCTTCGCCGCGGACTTCCCGTCCGCCTTCGAGACCGGCGCGCAGAACCTCTCGCCCGAACAGCAGAGCTTCTTCTCCAGCGAGGCGTTCCTGAATCAGGGGGCGCCCTATATCGCGGCGGTGCTCGCCTACGCGATCGGCAACCAGACCATCGCCCAGCGGCTCTTCGCCGTGCGCGAGGATCTGATCAAGCCGACCTTCATCACCGCCACCATCGGCTATGGCGCCATGGTCATCGGGGTGGGCATGTTCGGCGTGATGGCCCTCTACCTGGGCTTCGAACCCACCGACGGCGACGTCAACAACATCATTCCCGAGATGGCGGCGAGCTACCTGCCCGCGGCGCTGCTGGCGATCTTCTTCGTGATGATCATCGGCGCCCTCTCCTCCACCGCTGACTCCGACCTCTCAGCGATGTCCTCGATCATGATGGCCGATGTCTACGGGCAGAACGTGGCCGGCAAGGCCAAGGCCAACCCGCAGACCATGCTTCTGGTAGGCCGAGTGACCATGCTGCTGGCCACCGCCGCGGCGGTGAGCTTCGCCAGCCTGCAGCTGAGCATCCTGGACCTGCTGGTGTTCGTCGGCGCACTCTGGGGCGCGCTGGTCTTCCCGGTGCTGGCCAGCTTCTACTGGAAGAAGGTCACCAACAAGGCCTTCACCGTCTCGGTGCTCGCGGCGCTGGCCTGCTTCGTGCCGGTGCGCTTCGAATGGTTCCCGCTCTCCGGGGCGGTCGGGATCTTCGTGGACCTGCTCTCGGTGGTCGGCATCGCGGTGATCCTGGGGCTGATGTGCTTCGGCTTCTTCGGAATGAAGGTCGCCAAGGTGGTGGCGGTGATCGCCGCCGTCGTCTCGGCGCCGTTCGTCATCGGCTTCCTGCACGACTACGCCACGCTCAGCGCCTCGCTGGTCGCCTATGCGGTCAGCACCATCGTCTGCTGGGCGATGTCGGTGCGCGGCAACGCCGAGTTCGACTTCGCGCTGATCGCGCAGCGGACCGGCAACTTCGACGACGACGCGGCAGCCGGCCCCGCAGATGCTGCCAGCACCGCCAACCCTGAACCGACAACAGTGGGAGACACCCGATGAGCCCCCTTGCGATGACCCTCTACACCCTGATGTGGCCGCTGATCGTGCTCGCGGTCATGGGCGTGATCGGCTACGCCTTCTTCGCCGACT
This sequence comes from Nesterenkonia sp. AY15, assembly GCF_022565855.1. Taxonomy (NCBI): domain Bacteria; kingdom Bacillati; phylum Actinomycetota; class Actinomycetes; order Micrococcales; family Micrococcaceae; genus Nesterenkonia; species Nesterenkonia sp. AY15. The sequence goes on from NZ_JAJOYV010000004.1 coordinate 232,682, forward strand.
GGAAGAAGGCTCGCGAGTCCGGGCAGGACATCATCTGATGTCTGGACGCAGGGCCGCCCGGCATGGGGGCTGCCCTGCCCTGGGGCGGCCCCCGGCAGGACTGTGCCGCGCGACGACGGCGCTATAGGGTGATGTGGGATCTCGAGAGGAGCCGGTGATGAACATCGATGTCTGGCCGGAGACGGCCCCGACGCAGATTCTGCTCCTGACCCTCGCGTTCCTGATGTCCGCGACCATCGGGATCGAGCGTGACATCCGGCAGAAGTCCGCCGGAGCGCGCACCCACATCCTGGTCGGCATGGGCTCGGCCCTGTTCACCCTGGTCTCCGCCTACGGGTTCTCGCACCTCATCGGCGGGGACGTGGTCCTGGACCCGTCGCGGATCGCCGCGCAGATCGTCAGCGGGATCGGCTTCATCGGCGCAGGGGTGATCTTCGTCCGGCAGAACGTCGTCTCCGGGCTGACCACCGCGGCGTCGATCTGGGTGACGGCCGCCGTCGGGATGGCCTGCGGGGCCGGCATGCCGGTGATCGCTGGGCTGACCGTGGTCTTCTACCTGCTCTCGGTCACCGTGGTGACGAACCTGGTCCGCCGACTCCCCCGCCACGACCGCTCCGAACGCTATATCGTGCGCTACGCAGACGGTCGCGGGATCCTGCGCGAGATCCTCGGCGCCGCGGCTCAGTGGGGCTATGAGACCCGGCTGGTGCGTACCCGACGGCTCGAGGTCGGCGATGGGTTCGCGGTGGACGCCACGATGACCTTCACCCGCACCCAGCGCGTGGGCCGGGAACACCTCTTCGAAGCACTCCAGGAGCTCGACGGCGTCCTGGAGATCCGCACCGTGACCGAGGAGAACGACTGACCTACCCGGTCCCGCGCAGGGCGGTCAGCTTGTCCAGCGATGAAGAAATCGTAGAGCCATAGCCCGATGATCGGCTATGGCTCTACGATTTCTTGACTTCGCGGAAGCGTCAGACCTGGGCGGGCTGCTCTTCCTCGACGAGCTCCACGTCGGTGACGACCACGTGCTGCACGGCTTCGGACTGAACCACCAGTTCCAGGGAGCGCGCCCGAGTGGCCGCCTGCACGTCCGCGATCGCCGCGTCGATGTGGGCCAGCGTCCGCTCCGGCGCGAAGACCTTGGCGGTGATCACTTCGGTGCGCTGCTTGACCTTGGCCTCGGACTTGACCTTGCGCAGACCCGAGAGCACCTGCGCGACGGAGTCCAGCATCCCGGCCGAGCCCTGCACGGATTCCAGCCCGGAGGTTTCCGGCCACTGGGTGGAGTGCACCGAGCCGTTGCGCCACCAGCGCCAGACCTCATCGGTCACGAACGGCAGCACCGGAGCGAAGAGCCGCAGCAGCGAATCCAGCGTGGTGGCCAGGGCCGCCAGCACCGAGTCCTGCGCCTGCTCGCCGCGTGAGCCGTAGGCGCGATCCTTGACCAGCTCCACGTAGTCGTCGGTGAAGGACCAGAAGAATGACTCCACCAGCTGCAGCGCCCGGGCGTAGTCATAGTCGGCGAAGTGCTTGGTGGCCTGCTCCACCACGGTGCGCAGCTCGGCGATCAGGGCGCGGTCCAGGGGCTCGGTGAGGACCTGGGCTCCAGCGTCGTCGGTGATGATGTGGGCCTCGGTCACGCCCAGGTTCAGTGCGAACTTCGAGGCGTTGAGCAGCTTGATCGCCAGCCGTCGACCGATCTTCATCTGCGCGACCTCGTAGGCGGTGTCCGCGCCGAGCTTGGCCGAGGCAGCCCAGTAGCGCACCGCGTCGGAGCCGAACTGCTCCAGCGGCTCGGTGGGCACGACCACGTTGCCCTTGGACTTGGACATCTTCTTCCGGTCCGGGTCCAGGATCCATCCGGAGATCGCGGTGTTGGTCCACGGCACGGAGTCGTTCAACGAGTTCGCGCGGACCGCGGAGGCGAAGAGCCAGGTGCGGATGATGTCGTGGCCCTGCGGGCGCAGGTCGAAGGGGAAGACCTTGTTGAAGAAGTCGTTGTCCTTCTCCCAGCGGCCTGCGATGTGCGGGGTGATCGCCGAGGTGGCCCAGGTGTCCAGCACGTCGGCCTCGCCGATGAAGCCGCCGGCGGCGCCGCGCTGGGACTCCTCATACCCGGCGGGGACCTGCGAGGCCGGGTCCACCGGCAGCAGCGCCTCCTCGGGCAGCAGCGGGTTGTCATAGTCGGGCTCGGCGTCGGCGTTGAGCGGGTACCAGACCGGGATCGGCACGCCGAAGAAGCGCTGCCGAGAGACCAGCCAGTCACCGTTGAGGCCCTCCACCCAGTTCTCGTAGCGCGAGCGCATGAAGGCCGGGTGCCAGGAGATCTCCTTGCCGCGGGCGACCATCTTCTCCCGGCGGGCGGCGTCGCGGCCGCCGTTGCGGATGTACCACTGCCGCGAGGTCACGACCTCCAGCGGCTTGTCGCCCTTCTCGTAGAAGTGCACCGCGTGGGTGATCTTCTTCGGCTCACCGTCGAGCAGATCAGCGGCCTTGAGCAGCTCCACCACGGCTTCCTTGGCAGAATGCACGGTCTTGCCGGCGAGCTGCTCGTAGTTCGCCCGGCCTTCGGCGGAGCTGATCCATTCCGGGGTCTCGCGGGAGAAGCGGCCGTCGCGGCCGATCAGCGCGCGGGTGGGCAGCTGCAGCTCACGCCACCAGGTCACGTCCGTCATGTCGCCGAAGGTGCAGATCATGGCGGCCCCGGAGCCCTTGTCCGGCTGTGCCAGTCCGTGCGCCTTGACCTCGACCTCGACGCCGAAGAGCGGGGAGATCACGGTCTTGCCGAAGAGCTGCTGGTAGCGCTCATCGTCAGGGTGCGCGACCAGGGCCACGCAGGAGGGCAGAAGCTCAGGGCGGGTGGTCTCGATGAAGACCTGCTCACCGGTGTCCTTCACGGTGAAGGGATAGCGGTGGTACGCCCCGGGGTGGTCCTTGGCCTCCAGCTCGGCCTGGGCCACTGCGGTGCGGAAGGTGATGTCCCACAGCGTCGGCGCCTGGGCGGTGTAGGCGTTGCCGGCATGGATGTCGCGCAGAAAGGCGCGCTGGGAGGCGGCGCGAGAATCGTCGTCGATGGTGCGGTAGGTCTGGCGCCAGTCCACGGAGAGGCCCAGCCGGGAGAAGAGATCCTCGAAGATCTTCTCGTCCTCCACGGTGAGTGTCTCGCAGAGCTCGATGAAGTTCGCCCGGCTGATGGCGTCCCAGTCGCGCTGGTTCTTGGCCGGCTTCTCCGGCGGGGTGTAGTCCGGGTCGTAGGGCTGCGCGGGGTCACAGCGCACGCCGTAGTAGTTCTGCACCCGGCGCTCGGTGGGCAGACCGTTGTCGTCCCAGCCCAACGGATAGAAGACGTTCTTGCCCGACATCCGCATGAAGCGCGCCATCACGTCGGTCTGCGTGTAGGAGAACATGTGCCCCACGTGCAGCGCCCCGGAGGCGGTGGGCGGCGGAGTGTCGATGGAGTAGACATCCGCGCGCTCGGTGTCCTCGTTGAAGTGGTAGATCTCCTCGGCCTGCCAGGCGGTGTGGAGCTTCTCCTCGAGGCCCTCCAGCGCCGGGCGGTCCGGGACCACGGGGGTCTTGCGCGCGGCGGTGCCGTGGGATGCGTCTGTGGAAAGGGTCTCGGTGGCGGGCGCGTCTGTGCCCGGAGTGTGATCAGCCATGCTGGCCATTCTCTCACGGCGGCAGTGTCACATATTGAACGGGCGGTTCTCCCGGAGCACCCCGCTCACTAGGCTGTCTTCATGATTGACACTGATGCCTCCACCCGCAGCGCCCTGGTCACCGGCGCCTCCTCCGGGATCGGCGCCGCCACCGCGCACCGCCTCACCACCGAGGGCTGGCGGGTCTTCGCCGTCGCCCGCCGGGCCGAGAAGCTCGAGAGCCTGGCCGAGCAGGAGGGGATCATTCCGATCATCTGCGACGTCACCGACCCGGAGCAGGTGGCGGCCGCGCTGGAAGAGGTCACCGCGGCCGGCGGGATCGACACGCTGATCAACAACGCCGGCGGCGCGCTGGGCATGGACACGGTCGCCGAGGGACGACCCGAGGACTGGCTCTGGATGTACGAGGTCAACGTGCTGGGCGCGTTGAACATGATCAAGGCCTTCGTCCCGATGCTGCGCGCCCACGGCGAGGGCACGATCCTCACCGTGACCTCCACCGCCGCCCTCGCCCCCTATGAGGGCGGGGCAGGCTATAACGCGGCGAAGTTCGGCGAGCACGCACTCACCGGCGCGCTGCGCCTGGAGGAGGCCGAGCACAACATCCGCGTAATCGAGGTGCTGCCCGGCATGGTGGCCACCGAGGAGTTCACCGCCAAGCGGCTGCGCGGCGATGTGGCCGCCGCCGAGGCGGTCTACCGCGGAGTCAAGCGCCCGTTGGTGGCCGAGGACATCGCCGAGGTCATCGCCGCCGCAGTCACCCTCCCCCACCACGTGAACCTGGACCAGGTGGTGGTCCGCCCGGTCGCCCAGGCCGCCCAGCACAAGGTGATCCGCGAGGAGTGATCAGCCGCGGCACCCCGGCCGCCTGACGCGGCACCGACCCGAGGCTGCTGCCTCGAGGGCCGACGCCAGCAGAACCGACGACGACGCCGGCGCGGGCTCTCAAGCCCGCGCCGGCGTCGTCGTGTGGTGGCGTTCTGAAGTGACGTCACATGGTGGAAGTCCGGCTCAGTCGAAGACTGGGGACTCCGTGCGTGAGCGCTTGAGCTCGAAGAAGTACGGGAACTGCGCCAGGGCCACGGCGCCATCGAAGACCTTGCCGGCGTCCTCGCCGCGCGGAATCCGGGTGAGCACCGGACCGAAGAACGCGGTGCCCTGGAACGCCACGACCGGGGTGCCGACGTCCTGACCGACCAGGGAGATGCCCTTGTCGTGGGAGGCGCGCATCTCGGAGTCGTTCTTATCCGTCTTGGCCTCGGCGAGGAGGTCCTCCTGCAGGCCCACGGCGCGCAGCGCGTTGAGCGTGGCGGACTCGAAGTCCTTGTTGCCGTTGTTGTGGATCTCGGTGCCGGCGGCGGTGTAGAACTCGCCGACCTTGGCCTCACCGTGCTGCAGCGCGACAGCGGTGGCGGCGCGGGCGGGGATCCAGCGGGCGAGCTGCTCGGGATCTTCGGCCGGTGAGGGGTTCTTGGCCTCGTTGAGCACGCCCAGACTCATCACGTTCCAGTGCACCTCGATGTCGCGGACCTTCTCCGCCTCCAGGATCCAGCGTGATGTCACCCAGGCGAAGGGGCACAGCGGGTCAAACCAGAAATCGACGCGTTCAGCCATGAAGGACTCCTCTCGGCGCGGGGCATTCAGCCTCCGCGCACGGATCAGTGTTGGTTCGTGTCAGCTGCAGCTCGTCAACGGAGATGATTCTGCTGCAGGTGCTTCTCGTGGTCACAACTGGGGCGCTGCTGATTCCATTCCTGCGGCGGCGCTGTCAGTGGCGCCACCTGTGCTCCCGGGATCAGATCGGATCCGCCCAGGTCACCTCAGAGCGGGGCGTCCTCTGCGATCGGGACTTCCAGGCCCAGGAGCGCATTCTCGGTGACCTCCATCAGGGCCGGATGGATCCAGTACTGGCCGCGGGCGGCGGTGTAGGCGTCCTGGCCGAAGCTCATCGCGTGGATGACCGGCTGGATCAGGTTCGAAGCCTGGTAGCCCATGACGTGGGCCCCGAGGATCTGGCCGGTGCGGCGGTCCGCGATCACCTTGAAGATCCCGCTGCCATCCTCCATCGCCCAGCCGTAGGCGGTGTCGCCGTACCTCTGGATCTTGGTGGTGAGGTGCTCCTCACCGATGGCTTGTGCCGCCTGCGCCTCGGTCGCCCCGACCTGGGCGATCTCGGGGAAGGAGAAGATCGCCGAGGGGATGGCCTCATGCCGTGAGGGCCGGATCCGGTCCGGATGCACCAGGTTGTGGGCGACCACCCGGGCCTCCTGATTCGCCACGTGCTTGAGCATCGCCTCGGAACTGACGTCGCCGAGCGCATAGAGGCCGTCCACGGGCTCGCCCTGCATGAGCACCCGCTGGTATTCATCCACCAAGAGGCGTCCGTTCGGGTGGACATCGAGCCCGACCTCTCGGGCACCGATGAGGTCGGTGTTCGGGGTGCGGCCGATGGCCACCAGGACCGCGTCCACGTCGTAGTGCTCGACCCGGCCGTCAGAGGTGACCAGCTCGACTCGCAGGCCCGGGCCGTGCTCGGAGATGCTCGTGATGGTGCGCTCGTAGTGCACGGTCCAGTTCTTCTCCGCCTCGGCCGTATAGGCCGCGGAGATGTCGTGGTCCAGTGCGGTCATCAGTCCGTGGCTGCGGTTGATCTGGATGACCTCTGTTCCGAAGCCTGAGAACACCCCTGCGAACTCGCAGGCGATGTAGCCGCCACCGAGGATCAGCAGCTTGTCGGGCCGCTGGTCGATGCGCATGATGGTGTCCGAGGTGTGCACCCCGGGGAGGCCTATGCCCGCGACGTCCGGGAGCACCGGACGGGAGCCGGCGGCGATGACCAGCTGGTCAGCCTCGGCCCGGACCCCTGATTCGGAGACGAAGGCGAAGGGCGGCTGGCTGAAGTCCCCGGTGAGCGTGACCTTCTCGGCGACGAGGTCGACGTTGTCCAGCTCGACCTCCCGGTAGTGCCGGCCGCCGGCCGAGATGGCGTCGATGCGGGAGAAGACCCGGTCCCGCATGGCGGGCCAGTCCACGTCGGTGGTCTCCTGGGTGACGTTGAGCCGGGCCGCTTCGACAGGCCCTCGGGCCAGCGCCGCCGGGCGGACGAACATCTTGGTGGGGATGCAGCCCACATTGAGGCAGGTGCCGCCGAAGGCTCCCGTGCCCCCTGCACCCTTGTCCGCCAGGACGACGCGTTTATCATCCCAGAAGGGTGTGATCAGGGAGTTCCCGGAGCCGGAGCCGATGATGGAGAGGTCATAGTGGGCCATGCGGCCATCCTAGACGGGAACGTCGGACCGGCTTCACAGCGGCCTCGCGGGGAATCCCTCGGCGGTCAGGTCGGTTGTCGTGGGCCGGCGGCGTAACCGCTGGTGAACATCACCAGGACCTCGGTGGTGACCGCTGCGGCCTCCCATAACAATGTGACTAGTCCCAGTCAGCAGGAACGGCCAGCCCCCGATCGGGAACCTGGAGGTGCCGGCGCTGAAGAAGACGAGCGTTCTTGCACGCGGCTGACGTCCACGGCCACGAGCCGCGCTGCCAGACGAAGAAGCGCCCCATCCAGCTTGTGCCAGTCGGAAGTTTCTTCGTGCGCAGTGGGGCCCTTCGGCCGTCGCTGATGGAGTTACTGCTGTTCTTCGACGGTGACGGTCCAGTCGCTGTAGTTGGCCGCGGTGACGTCGAGGTAGTAGTTGCCGGCGGAGCGGTAGATCATAGTCTCGCCGCTGTCTGAGCCGTTGAGCATGACCTCGGGAAGACCCCCGTCTTCAGTGAGGTTGCTGCCTTCGTCCATGAGATAAACACCGGCGATGCCGAAGTCGTCGTCTCCGTTGAATTCGTAGGAGAGCCGGACGTCGCCAGTGACCTCGAAGACCTCGCCACGCTGGTTGCCGGTTCCCGAGAGGGTGGCAACTTCTACCCATTCCCCGCTGGCCTCGACTTCTTCGGCAGGTGCCTCCTCCTCGGCGACCTCTTCCTCGATCTCTTCGATGTCGGCGTCTTCGACTGCGTCGTCTGCTTCGGCGATTGCCTCGATCTCCTCCTCAGCCTCTTCCTGGGATTCTTCGAGGTTCTGCATCTCGTCATCGACGCTGATGAAGATGGCTCCGGCCAATGCGACGCCGATGGTGGCGATAACCAGGCCGACGGCGCCGGTGACGACACCCGTGATGCCCTGGCCGCGGCCGCGACGCTTCACGACCGCGATGATGCCCAAGATGATGGCTAGGGGTGCGAGCAAGAAGTTGAGCAATCCAACAACGGGAATGAACGCGAAGACGATCGCCACGATGCCAAGGACCATTGCCGCGATGCCGATACCTGTCTTGGCTGGCGTCGGTGACACTGGTGAATACTGCTGATACGGGTCGTACTGTTGCGGGTTCTGCTGATACCGGTCAGACATGGTTGCCTCGTCAAGGTGGGGGACGTTGATGCGGGCGAGTAAAGCCGCGGTGGTTTGGAGCCGCACGGAATCACGTTAAAGGCTACGTGATACGAGTCACCATCGAGAAGCAAGAACGCTGCTGACTTCAGCATCATCGGTCTTGGTCATGGCGTCATCTCGCTGGACAAGGCAGACTGAACAACGTGCCAGTGAACGGCCATTCCCAGCGGACAGTCCGCGGCCCACTCCCCTAATCGTGAGAGAGCAGGATCCACATGATCTTCATCGTCGTGAAATTCCAGGTCAAGCCCGAACACGCAGAAAAGTGGCCTGCGATCACGGCTGAGTTCACCGAAGCCACCCGCGCCGAGCCCGGGAACAAGTGGTTCCAATGGTCCCGCAGCGTGGAGGACCCCAACGAGTATGTGCTCATCGAGGCCTTCGACGACGACGCCGCCGGTCCGCACGTGGAATCGGCGCACTTCCAGCGGGCGGTCAGCTCGGACGGCGCCATGGCAGCGGCCCTGGTCTCCACCCCGAAGATCATCTCCCGGCAGATCGAGGGTGAGGACTGGGAGGAGATGGGCGAGATGAAGATCAACTGACCCCACTCTCGCCGCGCGGAGCGCCGGGGAAGGGAACACCGCAGATCATCCCTATGATGGGTAGCGTGCAGATCTTGAGCGTTTCCAGTCTGAAGGGCGGGGTCGGTAAGACCTCGGTCACCATGGGCCTTGCCTCGGCCGCCCTCCATCAGGGGGTGCGGACCCTCGTCGTCGACCTCGACCCCCATGCGGACTCCACCACCGGGCTCGCGGTCGCCCGCGGCACCGGCACGGAGGCAGGTCAGCTGCTGCGCGACGCCAAGCGCGCCAACCTCAGCGACCATGTGGTCCGCTCCGGCTGGGTGGATCTGCTCCCCCAGGAACATCGCTCCGACGCGACGCTGGACGTCGTCGTGGGCTCCGCGCTCTCCGCCGCATTCGATCGCCCCGATATCCGGCCCCGCGACATGCGGCGGCTGCGGCTGCTGCTGCTGGATCGTGTCACCGGCTATGACCTGGTGCTCATCGACTGCCCGCCCTCGCTGGCCGGGCTGACCCGGATCGGCTGGTCGGCGTCCAACGGTGTGCTGATGGTGGCCGAGCCGAGCCTGTTCTCCGTGGCCGGCACAGAGCGTACGATGCGCGCCATCCGGATGTTCTCCAACGAGTACGCGCCGCAGCTCAAGTCGGCCGGTGTGGTGGTCAACCGTGTCCGCGCGGACTCCGCCGAGCACGAGTACCGGCTGCTCGAGATGGAACGGCTCTACAAGGACAAGCTGATGCTTCCGGTCCTGGAGGAGAACCCCTTCTGGCAGCAGATCCAGGGCGCGGCCTACCCGGTGCACCAGTGGCCGAGCGATCAGGTCAGGGACCTGGCGAGGTCCTTCGACCAGCTGCTTGAGCAGCTGGTCTGAGCGGTCTCGCCTGGATCGCACTCAGGTGCACCGAGACTCCGCCCCTCGATGGAGACGGGTGGGGCGCTAAGAGGCTTGGGAGCGGCGGGCTCTGAGCTGGGCAAGCTCGTCGCCGGCGGAACCGAAGGCTTCGAGCTCGGGGACCGCGTCGGGCTCGGTGCGCTCACGCGGGAGCTCCACCAGGCTGGCCTCGACTTCGCGCCAGACCCGGCCTACGGCGATGCCGAAGACTCCCTGTCCGCCCTGCACGAGGTCGATGACCTCGTCGGCGGAGGTGCATTCATAGACCGAGGCACCGTCTGACATCAGGGTGATCTGCGCGAGGTCATCGACGCCGCGTTCGCGCAGGTGCTCGATCGCGCTGCGGATCTGCTGGAGCGAGACGCCGGTGTCCAGCAGGCGTTTGACGACTTTAAGGACCAGGACGTCGCGGAAGGAATAGAGACGCGCCGAGCCGGACCCGGCGGCGTTGCGCATGGAGGGCTGGACAAGCTTCGTGCGCGCCCAGTAGTCCAGCTGGCGGTAGGTGATTCCGGCGGCGGCGCAGGCGACCGGACCGCGGTAGCCCAGCTCCTCGTCGAGCTCGGGCAGGCCGTCACTGAACAGGGGCTGCTGGGCAGCCGCCTGCCCTGGCCGAACACGCTTAGTGCCCGCGTGCGATTCTGGACCCACCTGGTACCCTCCTGAAGTGCTCGACTCCGCCGGGGAAGCGCGTCCCTGCGACGCGAGAGCGACGAGGAAGGTGCGTGCGAGAGTCTTGTCCCTTGACGGTATTGCCGCAGCCGCTATGGGTCAAAGACATTTGAAATTTACTCTACGGCGTGTCGCGCGATTGCACTAGTCTGGCGTCCGCAGCGGGCCTGCTTCACTGGAAATCCTCCGGCTCGGCGTTGTCCAGGAACCGGCGGAACTCCTTGATCTCATCCTCGGAGATGGGACGCTGCCCGGTGGCGGCGGTGCGCGGGGTGATCCCGACCCGAGTGAGCATATCGCGGTCCATGGTGACCAGGCACTGCACCCGCACCGCCACTGCGATGGCGTCTGAGGCCCGGGCATCGAAGCTGCGACCACTGCCCAGCGTGATGGTCCCGCGGTAGGTCGAAGAGTCGAGCATGCCGATCTCCACGGAGCGCACTCCCGAGCCGAGCCTGGTCATGACCTCGGCGAGCAGGTCGTGAGTCATCGGCCGGGGCGGGACCTTCTTCTCCATCGCCATGGCGACGGCATTGGCCTCGGCAGGTCCCACCAGGACGGCCACATGGAGATTCTCCAGTCCGGGTTCGGCGCCTCGAAGCACCACCACAGGCTGTTTCGATGGAAGCTCGATCCGAACTCCCACGACATCCAGCGGCACAAGCTGGCTCTCCATGATCCAAGTCTAGGTCAGTTCTTGTCCAACTGCTCGACCGATGTGTCCATGATTGAAGCTCGCAGGTCTTTCAGGCACTGGAGCATCTCCTTGGAGGACTCTGCCACCCGCGCTCGGGCGGCGGTGTCCTTGCGGGCGGCATGCGGGGCCATGGCGCGCGCGATCAGGTCCAGCTCATTGTCCGCGGAGCGCCGGATGTTGACCAGGTGCTTCGGTTCAAGCCCATAGCGTGCCAGCACCCGGACCGCCTTGACTGCCTTGAGATCGTGGTGGCTGTAGTTGCCCTCGCCATCGGCCTGGATGATGCGGAACTTCTCCAGCGTGTCGAGCATCCCGCGCGTGGCGCCGGAGTGGGCGCGCAGCTCCTTGCGGCACATCGGCCGGATGCGTCCGGTGATCTGAGCTGCCATCTCATCGGTGACTTCACGGGGACCCACCGGAGGCGCCTGCGGCAGCTCTTCGGGGGTCTCGCCTGAGTCGATGACGTCCATCGTCTGCTTGATGACGTCCAGCGGCATGTACCGGTCGCGCTGCAGCGCCAGGATGAAGCGCAGCCGCTCGACGTCGGACGCACAGTACTTGCGGTAGCCCGAGGCGGTCCGGGCCGGTTCCACCAGATCGCGCTCCTCGAGGAAGCGCAGCTTCGATGCGGTGAGATCCGGGAATTCGTTCTGCAGCTCCCGCAGGACTTCAGAGATGGTGAAGACATGCTTGGCGGCGCGCTCGGTCGAGGGCGGGGCCGGTTTCGGCTTCGACTTCGACGCTGCGGAAGCACTCACTGCGTGTCCTCTTTCGGGCTGTGGGGAAGGGACGAGATCGGCTTCAGGATAACGTTCCCCTCCGGTCCGCCCTGGGATCTCGAGTCACCGGTCAGTCGGATTCTTTGGATCCGGCATAGAAGGTCAGCCGGAATTTGCCGATCTGCACCTCGTCACCTGGCCTCAACGCATACTCGTCCACGCGGTCGTGGTTCACGTATGTGCCGTTGAGGCTGCCGAGATCCCGGATCTGGAAGCCCAGACCCTCCCGATTCAGTTCTACGTGACGCCGTGACACGGTGACATCGTCGAGGAAGATCCCCGCCTCCGGATGCCTGCCTACAGTGGTCAGGTCCTGATCCAACAAGAACCGAGCTCCCTGATTGGCGCCGCTGTGGGCGATCAGCAGAGCGGAGTTCTTGGGCAGCGCCGCGATGGCCTGCTTGTCATCCTCAGATAGGTGAGGCTCCCCCGCGTGCGCATCGGCTGGCGGCAACGAGATGCTCGTCGTCTCCGCCGCACTCTGACTGCTGTCATGTTCTCGCGTGCTCTCCACGTCGCCTCCTCTCGCCGGCCTGCCTGCTGGCGGCCTTCAGCCTACTTGGTTTTTGTAATCCTCGGCAGAGAGCAGCGAATCTGCCCCCGAGGATTCTGCGAGCTTGATCTCGAACAGCCAGCCCGCGGCGTAGGGGGCCGAGTTCACGGCACCGGGGTTCTCGTCGAGATCCGTGTTGACGGAGACGATCTCTCCCGCGACCGGCGCGAAGATGTCTGATACAGATTTGGTGGATTCGACCTCGCCGACCACATCACCGGAGGCGACGGTAGCGCCGACCTCGGGGTGCTCCACGTAGACGACCTCACCGAGGGCGTCCTGAGCGAAGTCGGTGATGCCCACGCGCACCACGAGTGAATCCTCGGTGGTGCCGATCCATTCGTGCTCGGCACTGTACTTGAAATCTTCGGGGACGGTGCTCATGCTTGCGCTCCAACTCTTCGGCCTGGTGTTGACTGCTCAGCGGACAGCCGCCTCGCGGCGGTCTGTCCTGCTGAGCGTCAGGTCTGTCTGCGAACAACTTAGCACCCAAGGCCGACCTGACGGTATGACCCCGCAGGTCAACCGGGACGGCGGCGCTCCGGTCAGCCCTGCCGGGCGACGAACCGCTCGGCGTCGCGCTTGCGGTCCTCGCGGGCCTCGCGAGTGAGCTCCGCGCCGGCTTCTTCGTCCCGGGTGAGGTTCTCCCCGGTGGCTGGGTCGAAGAGGTGCATCCTGCGGGTGTCCAGCCAGAGCTCGGCCGTGTCACCGCTGCGGAAGCGCGAGGTCGCATCGACCTCGACCACGAGCTGCGTGCGCAGCTCGTCGGCGTCCATCTCTTCGGCGAGGTTGCGCAGCGTCTCGTGGACCCGTTCGTCGGTCTCGTAGGAGACATAGGCGTACTGCTCATTGCCCATCCACTCGCTGTGGCTGATCTCTGCGGTGAAGGTCGTGCCCTTGGAGAGCTGAGCCTCGCTGAGCTGGGAGGCATCGTCGAAGAACTCCGGGCGGATGCCCGCCAGGACGATGTCGCGTCCTTCGCCGGCCTTTGCCGCACGGTCGGGGATCTCGATCTTGCCCAGCGGAGTGGAGAAGACATTGCCTTCCACGGTGCCGGGCAGGAAGTTCATCGACGGTGAGCCGATGAATCCGGCGACGAAGAGGTTCGCCGGCTGCTCATAGAGCTCCCGCGGGGAGGCGATCTGCTGGAGCAGACCCTTCTTCAGCACTGCCACCCGGTCCCCCAGGGTCATCGCCTCGGTCTGATCGTGGGTGACGTAGACGCTGGTGGTGTTGAGCTCACGCTGGAGCCTGGCGATCTCTGCGCGCATCTGCCCGCGGAGCTTCGCATCGAGGTTCGAGAGCGGCTCATCGAAGAGGAACGCGTCGGCCTCGCGGACGATCGCGCGGCCCATGGCCACACGCTGACGCTGACCGCCGGAGAGATTCGCCGGCTTGCGGTCCAGGTGCTCGGTGAGCTCAAGCATGGTTGCCGCGTGGCGGACCTTCTCATCGATCTCTTCCTTGGTGAACTTCCCCTTGGTCAGCCGCATCGGGAACGCGATGTTCTCGTAGACGGTCAGGTGCGGGTAGAGCGCGTAGCTCTGGAAGACCATGGCGAGGTTGCGTTCGCGCGGGGCCTTCTCATTGACGCGCTCCCCGCCGATGAGCAGGTCACCCTCGGTGATGTCCTCGAGGCCCACGATCATGCGCAGCAGCGTGGACTTTCCGCAGCCGGAGGGTCCCACCAGGATGATGAACTCGCCGTCTTCGATGTCTATGGAGATGTCGTTGACAGCTGGGAAGCCGTCGTCGTATTTCTTGACGAGATTCTTAAGCGTGATGGATGACATTGCAGTGGAGTCCTTATCTACTCAGCCCTTGACGGCGCCCTGGGTCAGTCCGGATACGATCTGGCGCTGGAAGAGCAGCACCAGAACGACGACGGGGATGGTCACGACGATGGCAGCCGCGGAGATTGCGCCGGTGGGTTCCTCGAACTGGGAAGCCCCGGTGAAGAAGGCCAGCGCCGCAGGAACGGGTCTGGCGGCTTCGGTGGAGGTCAGCGAGATCCCATAGACGAAGTCGTTCCAGGCGATGAAGAACGCGATGATCGCGGTGGTGAAGACACCGGGCATGGCCAGCGGCACGATCGCTCGTCGGAAGGCCTGCCACTGGGTGGCGCCGTCCACCTGCGCCGCCTGCTCGAGGTCCCAGGGGATCTGCCGGAAGAACGCGGCGAGCGTCCAGATCGAGATCGGCAGCGTCAGCGACAGATACGGGATGATCAGCCCGAGCCAGGTGTCATAGAGCCCGATGTTGCGCCACAGGTTGAACAGCGGAATGACCACTGAGATCACGGGGAAGACCGACACCGCCAGAGCGGATCCGAGGATGATCTTCTTGCCCGGAAAGTCCAGCCGCGCGATGGCGTAGGCACACAGGGTGGCCAGCACCACGGCGATGAAGGTGGCGATCAGGGTGATGCCGATGGAGTTGCGCAGCGCCGTGAGGAACAGGCCCTGGGCGTCCCCGAAGAGGATCATCTCGTAGTTCGCCCAGGTGGGGCTGCCAGGCAGGAAGGAGGCAGTGCCGAGATCCGCCTGAGTCTTGAAGCTGGTGGCCAGGATCGCGGCCACTGGGAACAGTGCATAGACCAGGACGACGACGCTCAGCACCGTCCATCCCAGGCGCTGCTTTCCGGTGAGCTTGCCGTTGGAGGCCATCTCTACTTACCTCCCTTGGAGTCGGTGCCGCTGGCGAGATCGACCTTGAACAACTTGATCGCGATGACACAGATCAGCAGCACGCAGATGAAGAGGATGACCGAGACCGCGGAGCCGAGTCCGATCTCCAACCGTCCGATGGAGGTCCGATAGGCCAGCAGCGAGAGCACCTCGGTGCCCGCGGCGCCATTCGTCATGATGAAGACGTTGTCGAATATTCGGAAGGCGTCCAGTGCGCGGAAGAGCACTGCGACCATGATCGCAGCCTTCATGTTGGGCAGGATCACCCGGGTCATCTGCTGACGCCAGCTGGCGCCGTCGACCTTGGAGGCTTCGACGAGCTCATCGGGGACCTGGGCGAGGCCCGCCAGGAGCAGCAGGGCGATGAACGGGGTCGTCTTCCAGATCTCCGAGGCCATGATCACGGTGATCGCCGTGCCGAAGTTGGCGAACCAGTCGAGGTCGCTGTCGATCCCGGGGACCCAGCCGAACCAGTTGTTCACGAAGCCTGAGTTGATGTCGAACATGTAGAACCAGGCGAAGGCGGAGACCACGGTGATGATGCCGTAGGGAACGAGGATTGCGGTGCGGAGCGCCCCACGGATCCGCTTCAGCGCCTTATGCATCACCAGCGCCAGCGCGAAGCCGAGGACCAGCTCGACAGCCACGGTGACCACGGTGACCAGCAAGGTCACCAGCAGCGCCCGCCAGAAGACCCCTGTGTCGGAGAGGATCGTCAGGTAGTTCTGCAGGAACACGAAGGAGCGCTCATCCGGTGCCGTCAGGCGGAAGGAGAACATCGAATCGTAGATGGCCTGCGCGATCGGGTAGGCGGTGACCGCGAGCATGACGAAGAACGCTGGTCCCGCGATGAGCCAGCCCAGGCGAGCCTCTGACTTCGCGCGGTTGGTCCGTTTCGCGTTGTTGCCGTTCTTGCGGTCTGCGCTCTTGCCTTTGGATGACTCGGCGCTCTCGCGCTTCTGCCTCCGCGAGGTTTCTGGTGCGGTCGTCACAGGAGACGCTCCCCTCTGAGCACTTCAACGATGAAGGCATCGGTCTGCGCGGGGGTCTGCTCGGCGCGGACCCCGGAGATGGGTGTGAAGTCTTGCTGGATCGCGGTGGAGATCTCGTTGTAGAAGGGAGTCTGAGGTCTCGGGGCTGCATTTTCGAGCGCCTCCCGGATGGCGTCGGCCATCGGGAAGTTGTCCTCGAGGGCTGGATCCTCGTAGGCGGCCTCCGAAGACGGCGGGTTGCCGTTGGTGATGAAGTACTCCGTCTGGTTCTCCGGCTGCACGATGCACTCGATGGCCTCGAAGGCGAGATCCTGGTTGAGGGAGTCGGCGCCAACCGCGAGGTTGATTCCGCCCAGCGGAGGCGCGGACGGGGTGTCCTCGTCGACGCGGGGGTACTGCGCCCAGCCGATGTCATCGACGAGCTCCTCGTCCAATGCACCTTCCTCGGCGGCTGCGTTTGTCGCCGGCCAGACGAAGGGCCAGTTGACCATGAAGGAGCCCTCATCTCGCTGGAACAGCAGCATCGACTGGTTCTCATCCATGGAGGCGACTCCGGGCCCTGCCAGACCCTCGGTGCCGATCAGGCCGATGATCTCCGCGGCCCGCATCCCCTGCTCAGTATCGAGGTTGGTCTGCAGCTCTGCGGCAGGGGCCTCGGGGTTGGCCAGGATCGACTCGTCCTGGGACTCCACCAGCGCGTTGAGCCAGACCGTCATGGACTCGGCCCGGACCCCCTGGACGCCGAGGAGCTTGTCCTGCTCGAGCGCGGTGTCGATGACCTGGTCCCAGGTGATCGGCTGCTCCATGTCCAGCCCTGCTTCTTCGACCACAGATTTGCGGTACCAGAGGAGCTGCGTGTTGGCCCAGAACGGGACGGTGACCAGTTCGTCGTTCCACATCGCGCCGGCCAGCGCTCCTTCGAGGGTGTCCTCGGTGGTGCGTTCAGCGACGTCGTCCGGGACCGGGGCCAGGAATTCGGGCTCCGCAAGTTCAGGGATGAACGGGGGGTCCAGGGACATGATGTCCAGCGATGAGTCGTTGGCCGCCAGACGGCGGGCCAGCTGTTCCCGCTGGGAGGGGGCGTCGGCCGGGAGCAGCGACGTCTGGATCACGTAGGCGCCCTCTGCTTCTTCGGTGCAGACCTGCGCGAGGGCCACCTGTCCGCCGTCGTCCGGGTTGATGTACCAGGTGAGGACCGGCACGTCCTCACTGTCCGAGCAGCCGCTCAGCAGGATGGCCGCCGCGAGTGCGGCGCCTGATGCGCGAGCCGTCCGTCCCCTGCGCGGGGAGCCTTGGGATTCACCCATGAATCTTCCACCTCTCGTCACCCGGCGTGGTGGCCCGGCCACTTAATGTGGCCTAGGTCACTACGTGTGAGCGAGCCTACACCTCAGCTCCCGTCCAGCAAATAGACAGGCGCAAAAAAGGGTCGAAGAGGCAGGTCAGGCGGATTTCTTGCGGAACTTTTTGGCTTCGGACAGGGTGACCAGCTCCGCCTCGGCGCCCTCGCGGACCACGGCTGCGGTGATGGTCACCGAGGCGACGTCATCGCGGGAGGGCAGCTCGAACATCACAGGTCCCAGCACATTCTCGAGAATGGATCGCAGACCGCGCGCACCGGTGCCACGCAGCTCCGCCTGCTCCACCACGGCGCCCAGCGCCTCGGGGGTGAACTCGAGCTCGATCCCGTCGATGGAGAAGATCTTCTGGTACTGCTTGACCAATGCATTCCGGGGCTTGGTCAGGATGTCGGTGAGCGCCGCGGCGTCGAGCTGTTCGACCGTGGCGATGACCGGGAGCCGCCCGATGAGTTCGGGGATGAGCCCGAACTTGTGCAGGTCCTCCGGTTCGACGTCCGCGTAGCTGGCCTCGCTCTTGGTGATGGTCGACAGCGGTGCGCCGAAGCCGATCCCCTTGCGGCCGGCCCGTGACTCGATGAGCTCCTCAAGACCGGCGAAGGCACCGGCGACGATGAACAGGATGTTCGAGGTGTCGATCTGGATGAATTCCTGCTGGGGGTGCTTGCGTCCACCCTGCGGGGCCACCGAGGCTACCGTCCCCTCGAGGATCTTCAGCAGGGCCTGCTGGACGCCCTCACCGGAGACGTCGCGGGTGATGGAGGGGTTCTCCGACTTTCGCGAGATCTTATCGATCTCGTCGATGTAGATGATGCCCTGCTCGGCCTTCTTGACGTCTCCGTCGGCGGCCTGGATGAGCTTCAGCAGGATGTTCTCCACGTCTTCCCCGACGTAGCCGGCCTCGGTGAGGCTGGTGGCGTCGGCGACGATGAAGGGCACCTGGAGCTTCCTGGCCAGAGACTGCGCCAGGTAGGTCTTTCCTGAGCCGGTCGGGCCGACCATCATGATGTTGGACTTGCCGATCTCGACGTCGTCCAGCGGGCCCTTCTCCAGAGAAGTGGTCTTCTTCGCCGAACCTGTGGCCTGGATACGCTTGTAATGGTTGTGCACGGCCACAGAGAGGGTGCGCTTGGCCTTGTCCTGCCCGACCACGTACTCGTCGAGGAAATCATAGATCTCACGCGGTTTGGGCAGCTCGAAATCGTCGGGCTCCTGGACCTCATTGAGGTATTCCTCGATGATCTCGTTGCAGAGCTCGATGCACTCGTCGCAGATGTAGACGCCGGGGCCAGCGATCAGCTTGTACCGAACCTGCTTCTGGCTCTTGCCGCAGAACGAGCACTTGAGCAGATCTGCGCTCTCACCGATACGTGCCATGAACGTGGATCCCCTTCGGAACTGTTGTGCTTTCGGCTCTAGCGTACTTCAGGGCGCTGACACGTTCGGGGACGTTCCTGTGGAACGTCCCCGAACGGGTCGCATCTTGTCGCTGAGAAGCGTCAGAGTGGGAGCTTGCGGGAGGCCAGAACCTCATCCACCAGGCCGTAGTCCTTCGCGCCGGCGGCGGAGAGGAACTTGTCACGGTCGATGTCCTCGGCGATCTCGTCCGGGGACTTCTTGGTGAGGTCTCCCAGCACGTCTTCCATCCAGGTGCGGATGCGCCGCACCTCATCGGCCTGGATCTGCAGATCCGTGGCGGTGCCACGGGTGCCGCCCACGGCGGGCTGGTGGATCAGCACGCGCGCGTTGGGCAGGGCCAGCCGCTTGCCGGGCGTGCCGGCGGCGAGCAGCACCGCGGCTGCGGAGGCTGCCTGACCCAGGCAGACCGTCTGGATGTGCGGCCGGACGAACTGCATCGTGTCGTAGATGGCGGTCATGGCCGTGAACGATCCGCCCGGGGAGTTGATGTAGAGCGTGATGTCGCGCTCGGAGTCCATCGACTCCAGCACGAGAAGCTGCGCCATGATGTCATCGGCCGAGGCGTCGTCGACCTGGCTGCCCAGGAACACGATGCGATCTTCGAAGAGCTTCGCGTACGGGTCCTGGCGCTTGAAGCCGTAGGGGGTGCGCTCCTCGAAGGAGGGAAGGATATAGCGTGAATCCGGCATGGCGGGGCCGGTTGGCTGCGCCGAGGGAAGGCCTGGTGCCGAAGGATCAAGTGGGTTCATGTCAGATGTGCTCCTGTGGTCCTGGTGCGAATCGTTGGCTGAGGCTGATCTGCTCCCGTGAGGGCTCAGACTCCCCCGCCGCCGGAGACGGTGGAAGACCGCTGGGCGATCTTGTCGAAGAATCCATACGCAAGGCCATCCTCAGCGGTGAACCACTTGTCGCGTGCGTTGTCCCGCAGGATCGTCTCAATGCTCTGGCCGGTCTGATCGGCGGTGAGCTCGGCCATGACCTGCTTCATGTGCTGGATCAGCTGGGCCTGGATGCGGACGTCAGACTCGGTGCCGCCGATGCCGCCGGAGGGCTGGTGCATCAGGATGCGCGCATGCGGGGTGGCGAAGCGCTTGCCCGGGGTGCCCGAGGAGAGCAGGAACTGTCCCATCGAGGCGGCAAGACCGGTGGCGACGGTGACGATGTCGTTCGGGATGAACTTCATCGTGTCGTAGATCGCCATGCCCGCGGTCACGGATCCACCTGGGGAGTTGATGTAGAGGTAGATGTCCTTCTCGGTGTCTTCGGCGGAGAGAAGGAGCAGCTGGGAACAGATGGCGTTGGCGTTGTCGTCGCGGACCTCTGAACCGAGCCAGATGATCCGTTCTTTGAGCAGACGGTTGTAGATATAGTCCTCGCGGGACGCGGCGTCCACGCTGGACATGCTCGGCAGGCTCTGGGTCATGGACTCATCCTCCACTGGTGGGTCAAGCTGGGGTCGGCACTGGAAGTGCCCTCGGCAAGAACATTACTGGTTGTTCCGCTCCAGGTGAGCCCCTGGCGCGGGACTGTTCGCTGTTGGCACACGGTTTCAACTCACAGAGAACACCTTGACGCGCAGAAGGGCCCCACCTGTGCGGTGACGCCCTTCTGTTGCTGCGAGTTGTATCAGTTCTGCTTGGTGTCCTCGGCCTCGGTAGTCTCAGCATCGGCAGCCTCGACCTCGGCGGTCTCGGCTTCAACAGCGTCAGTCTCGTCCTCGTCACCGGCGGGGGTCACGAAGTCGGTCAGATCGACGACGTTGCCCTCGGTGTCCTTGACGACGGCGAGCTCGAGCACCTTGGCCAGCGCCTTGCGACGGCGAACCTCTCCCATGATCATGGGGACCTGTCCGGCCTGATCGAGCATCTGCGCGAACTGGTTCGGCTCCATGCCGTACTGGGAGGCGGTGGAGACGATGTACTCGATGACCTCGCTCTGCTCGACGCCGATCTCTTCCTTCTGCGCGATCTCGTCGAGGACGAGCTCGTTGCGGAAGGCGTCGGCGGTCTGCTTGGAGAGCTCCTCGCGGTGCTCCTCGGTGTCGTGATCGTCACCGACTTCGTGGCCCTGGGAGGAGAAGTGCTGCTCGACCTGCTCTGCGACCACGGACTCGGGCACGGGGACCTCGATGAGCTCCATGAGCTTCTCGAGGACCTTGTCGCGTGCCTCCACGCCCTGCTCCACGACGAGGTTCTCCTCGGCCTTGGAGGTCAGGTCCGCGCGGAGCTCCTCGATGGTGTCGAACTCCGAGGCCAGCTGAGCGAACTCGTCGTCGGCCTCCGGAAGCTCGCGCTCCTTGACGGCCTGAAGGGTGACCTTGACCGATGCGGTCTCACCGGAGTGATCGCCGCCGGCCAGGGTGGTGTCGAAGGTGGCATCCTCGCCGGCCGAGAGACCCTCGAGGGCCTCGTCGATGCCCTCGAGCATGGTGCCTGCGCCGACCTGGTAGGAGAGGCCGGACGCGGTGTCGACCTCTTCCTCGCCCACGGTGGCGATCAGATCGATGGTGACGAAGTCGTCGTTGGCGGCGGGGCGCTCGACGTCCTTGAGCGTGCCGAACCGGCCGCGGAGCTCGTCGAGCTGCTCCTGCACGGCTGCTTCATCTGCCGAGCGTGACTCGACCTCGACCTCGAGGCCGGAGTACTCGGGCAGCTCGATGACTGGCTTGATGTCCAGCTCGCCGGTGAACTTGAGCACGCCTTTGTTGGTCTTGACGTCGGGGATCTCTTCGATCTCCACCTCAGGACGGGACAGCGGGGCGAGATCGGCCTCGGCCAGGCCCTGCTGGTAGAAGTCGTTGAGGCCGTCGTTGATGGCCTGCTGGATGACGTACTCGCGGCCGACGCGCTGATCGATGATCGGAGCCGGCACCTTGCCCTTGCGGAAGCCGGGGACCTGGACCTGCTCGGCGATGCTCTTGTACGCCGCCTTGATCTTGGGTTCCAGCTCCTCGGAAGTCACCTCGACGGTGAGCTTGACGCGGGTCGGGTTCAGATTCTCTACGGTGCTCTTGACCACGTGTGGGGCTCCTGATCGATGACTGGTGAATCGTCTGCTGTCGGGGTGACAGGATTTGAACCTGCGGCCTCACGCTCCCAAAGCGCGCGCTCTACCAAGCTGAGCTACACCCCGATCGACTGCCCGTCCTGATGCTGGTGACCCACCGCTTGCACGGCAGACCTCCATGGGACTTCAGGCGGACCGGTCCACAGTACCGTGTCCTCCCCCAAGCCGACGAATCCTCGTCTGTGCGCCCAGGTGAGACCCGCAGAAGAGCGTCCAGACCGGCCGCGCCGCCTGGTTGTCCGGTGAGATCACGATCACTGATTCTCAATTGGCGCACCCGCCGACCTGGTGCTAGAGTTCTATGTCGTTGCCCTGCTGAGATGCAGAGCGGCGAAAGTCAGTACAGCGCTTGCAGTTCAAGGGCCTCTAGCTCAATTGGTAGAGCATCAGACTCTTAATCTGCAGGTTTCGGGTTCAAGTCCCGAGGGGCCCACTTCCACCGGGCAGGCGCTGTCCGCGATTCAGGCCGTCGGATCACGAGAATCTCTCGTGGACCGACGGTCTTTTTCGTGCTCCGGCCAGAGGTTCCTGCACCTTGCCCCCGCCCCACGCTCCGCCTCGAGACGAGCCGTCCGCGGCGCAGGTCGCAGAAGCGGTGAGAACAGTGCTCTCGGAAATCTCCTATCCGGAGTCGGGCGCGGGCATTGTCGGCGGAGATCTCGGGAACCCCCCCCCCCCGGTCTCGGAAGCCTCGACGCCGTGCTAGACGCTCACCGCGCCCTCACCGGAGCGTCGACCCGGAACCGTCAGGCCGCGTTCATCCGCTCGACGACGTCCATGAAGTAGTCGATGAACTCGTAGAAGTCCTCCACGTCCCGTCCCTGATGCAGCGCGATCTCCGGGAACTGATCGAAGCTCACCTCCTCATGGAGGTCAAGCTTCATCCGTCGTCCGGTGGAAAGGGTCACCTCCACGAAATTGTCCTGAGACGCCATCCCGGCGAGGTTCGTGAGGTTCACCAGGGTGGGGATGGCGGCCGCAGCACGTCCCGGTTCTTCACCCTGCTGCAGCGACTGCACCCGGCACAGCGCGTCGTCGAGATCCACTGGACAGAGCACGATCTCGACAGGCTCGCGGCGGTAGCCCACCAGCAGCAGAGACCCGCCCCAGGCACGGGCGGCGCCGATCTTCGCAGGGGCTCCCAGACGGTCCACCGTGCAGAGGATGTTGTAGGACCCGAAGTTCATCACCGAGGCGTCGAAGCTTGCGCGCAGGGCGTCGACCAGGTGCTGCTCCGGCTGGCTGCGCTCGGTGAGGATGACCATCACTGCCTCTACTCTCGCGGGGGCTTGGTCGATCTATTCTACGGATAGGGTGGTTTCGGCGCATCAGCCATATCCGTTGAAAGGACTTCGATGAGCATTCGACTTGAGACCGGCGACGTCGCTCCCAGCTTCATCCTGCCGGCTGCCGGCGGGGATTCGGTGAGTCTGGACCAGCTGCGCGGACAGAAGGTCATCCTCTATTTCTATCCCAAGGCCTCCACCCCTGGATGCACCACCCAGGCCTGCGACTTCCGTGACTCACTGGACTCCCTCGCCGCCTCGGGCTATACGGTGCTGGGAATCTCCCCGGACCCGGTCTCGGCTCTGGACAAGTTCACCGACGAACAGTGCTTGAGCTTCCCGCTCCTCGCCGACGAGGACCACGCGGTGGCGGAGTCCTATGGCGCCTGGGGTGAGAAGAAGAACTACGGTCGCGTCATCGAGGGCCTGATCCGCTCCACGATCGTGCTCGACGAGGACGGCAAGGTCACGCTCGCCCAGTACAACGTCAAAGCCACCGGCCATGTCGCACGCCTGCGCGAGAAGCTCGCAGCATGAGCCCTTCGGCGCAGTTCTGACCCGAGTCCCGACCTGCGCCAGATGGCGGGCGTCGCACTCGCGGCCCGCACCCTGCCCGGGTTCGGGCCCGGCTCTCCTGTAGACTGAGACGTCGCCGCGGGGAGGTCAAAGCACTCCCCCAGCGACATCTGCGGGCGTGGCGGAATTGGTAGACGCGCTGGATTTAGGATCCAGTGTCTTAGACGTGGGGGTTCAAGTCCCCCCGCCCGCACCATTTCAATCTGCTCCCGCGGCGAATCTGACCAGCACCGTCGGTGATGCGTTGGAGATCTGCCGCGGTGAAGAAGTCCAGCGGCACCACCGCGTCCTGGATATCGGGGCGTTCATCGCAGCACATCAGTCGCACAGTCACCGCCCGCTCACCGAAATGCATGCGCCGGGGCCTGCTGGATCCCGGCTTCAGCCCCTCCCGCGTGGAGACTCGCTGTGAGAGCTTGGTGAGCATGCCCCGGACACCGACCGGCCCCACCAGCGCGTTGGTGTTCTGCACCAGGCCCACACTGACCTCCGAGACATCATCGAGCGTCGCGGTGACCTCGGCTGCCAGGATGCCGCTGAGCCCTGGATAGGGCCCGCACATCATCACCAGCGGCACCGGGGAACCACCGAGCTCCCGCTGGACAGCCCGCAGCAGCGCAGCCTCGTGGGAGACATCGACACACCGGATCCCCAGTGTGCCGGAGGAGCCGATCACCAGGATCTTCCCCATGGGTCGATCATGGTGATCGGATGGGTGACGCGGAAGGGGCTCAGGTAGTCTGAACCGCGACCAGCGGGCATCCCGCAGGTCCTGCCCCGATCGAAAGGACGCGAGATGCATTCACCCATGCAGCGCCGTCGCTTTCTCGGGGTGCTCGGCCTGGCGGGCACTGCCGGTGCCCTGCAGTGGCCCGCTTCGGCGTTCACCCCCGGCTCCGCAATGCAGGCCCGCGCCACCGAAGTCCGCGAGGTGAACGAGCCGCGCGGCGTCGTCCTCTCGGGCGTCTCCTCGGTGGAGTCGATGGACCCTGCGCTGTCGGTGGACACCGAGACGGCGCGGGTCTGCCGGCAGGTTTTTGAGACCCTCGTCGGGATCGACGGCGAGACCGGTGCCACCGCTCCGCTGCTGGCCACGGACTGGGAGGCCAGCGAAGACGGGTTGACCTATACCTTCACCCTGCGCGAGGACGTGCTCTTCCACGACGGCAGCGAACTGACCGCCGAGGTGGTGGTCGCGAACTTCCAGCGCTGGGGCCGGATGAATGAGCTGCTCGGCTCCGATGCCCCGGCGCGGACCACGCTGGCCTTCGAGTCGCTCTTCGGCGGGTTCTTCGACGACGAAGACTGCCTGCTGGAATCGGTGGAGGCGGCCGGGGAGTTCACAGTGGAGCTCACCCTGTCCGAGCAGCTGGTGTTCCTCCCGCAGGCGCTGGCGATGCCTGCCTTCGGGATCGCCTCCGCCGAGGTGCTCTCCGACGCTGATCCGGAGCGGCTCGCCCGCGAACCCCGCGGCACCGGGGCGTACCGGCTTCTCAGCGTGGACCCCGAGGAGGTGGTGCTCCAGGCGTTCGAGGACTACTGGGACGGCGAGCCCCCTGCCGAAAAGGTGGTGGTGCGCACCCTGCCCCGTTCCTTCGATCGGCTGCGTGAGCTGCAGCGCGGCAAGGTCGATGTCTATGACTACATCACGGCGGACAATCTGCGCTCTCTGGTGCAGTCGGGCCGGCTGATCCTGCAGCGGGACCCCTTCTCGGTCCTCTACCTCGGGTTCAACCAGGATCACCCGGTGATGGGGGATGTTCAGGTGCGCGAGGCGGCGGCTCGCGCCATCAACCTCAACACCCTGGTCGAGTCCTTCTTCCTGGAGGGCAGCCGGCCCGCCTACCAGTTCACCCCGGCGGCGCTGGGGGTCCACTCGGAGCAGGCCACACGCTATGGCTACAACGTCGAGGAGGCCCAGGAGCTGCTGGCGGACACCGGATATGACGGTGAGCCGCTGCGCTTCTACTACCCGATGAACGCGACTCGCAGCTATTTTCCCCGTCCCGAGGCGGTGTTCGCCTCGATCGCCCGCGACCTGACGGCGGTAGGGTTCAACATCACTCCCCGACCGGTGTCTTGGGACGACGGGTACGTGGATTCGCTGCTCGATGATGACGATCGAGCCATGCACCTGTTGGGACGCAACGGCGGCTACCGGTCGCCGCACTCCTTCTTCGGTCCGCTCTTCTCGCACCAGACGCCCGAGTTCAACTACGACTCCGCCGAGGTCCGCGAGCTGATCCAGGACGCGCGCAGCGAGGATGACGAGCAGTCACGCAATGACATATATAGGGAGATCGCCGACCTCGTCGCCGAGGACCTGCCAGCGCTGCCACTGGTGCACCCGATCTCCGGAGTGGCGCTGGGCCGGGGCGTCGCGGACTATCCGATGTCCCCGGTGCTGCATGAGCTCTTCAAGGACATCACTCCGGCCGATTAGCCCCCGCCCCTGGGCGGCGGCGGATTTCCCGGGCCTGCGCGGGCGCAGGTAGAGTCGATTCAAGGACAACGCGTACCACCCCCGGGTCTCATCAGGGGGAACACTCAAGGAGAATTCTGTGGCCAAGTCATCGTCGACAAGCGCTCAGCAGTCCAGTGAAGGACAGAAGTTCGACGTCGTGCTCATCGGCGCCGGGATCATGTCCACCACTCTCGGCGCCATGCTCAAGGAGCTGGAGCCGAACTGGTCCATCGGGCTGTTCGAAGCGCTGGACCAGGCGGGCCAGGAGTCCTCCGATCCATGGAACAACGCCGGCACCGGCCACGCAGCGCTGTGCGAGCTCAACTACACCCCGCGCGGGGCGGACGGCAAGGTCTCCACCGCGAAGGCCCAGGGCATCAACGAGCAGTTCACCGTCTCCAAGCAGCTGTACTCGCACTGGGTCAAAGAGGGCACGATCGGTTCGCCGCGCACGTTCATCAACGGACTGCCGCACATCAGCTTCGTCTGGGGCGACAAGAACGCCCAGTACCTGCAGGACCGCTACGATGCGATGAAGGCCCAGCCGCTCTTCTCCGACATCGTGCACACCGAGGACCACGCGGAGATCGCCGAATGGGCCCCGCTGCTGATCGAGGGACGTGATCCCTCCCAGCGGATCGCCGCCTCGAAGTTCGACAGCGGCACCGATGTCGACTTCGGCTCACTCACGCGGCAGCTGGCCACACATCTGGACAGCAGCGGCGCGGACCTGCACTACGGACACGAGGTCCAGTCGATCAAGCGCGGGGTCGACGGCCGCTGGGACATCAAGGTCAAGGACAAGGCCACCGGAGACCGCAGCGTGGCCAGTGCCCGCTTCGTCTTCGTCGGCGCCGGCGGCGGCGCGCTGGGACTCCTCCAGGGCGCCGGCATCGACGAGATCAAGGGCTTCGGAGGCTTCCCCGTCTCCGGGAAGTTCCTGCGCAGCACCGACCCTGCAGTCGCCGCGCAGCACCACGCCAAGGTCTACGGCCTGGCCTCGGTGGGCGCACCGCCGATGTCGGTGCCGCACCTGGACACCCGATTCGTCGAAGGCCGACGCACGCTGATGTTCGGCCCCTATGCCGGGTTCTCCACAAACTTCCTCAAGAGCGGCTCCTTCATGGACCTGCCGCTCTCGGTCCGCCCGCACAACCTGCTGCCGATGCTGCAGGTGGGCAAGGACAACACCGATCTGGTGACCTATCTGGTCAAGGAGGTCACCAAGTCCTCCCGCTCGAAGTTCGAAGAGCTGCACGCCTTCTTCCCCAGCGCCGGCTCGGATGCCTGGGAGATGATCACTGCCGGACAGCGCGTGCAGGTGATGAAGAAGAACGACAAGGGCAAGGGCGTGCTGCAGTTCGGCACCGAGCTGATCTCTGCCCGGGACGGCTCCATCGCCGGCCTGCTCGGCGCCTCCCCCGGCGCCTCCACCGCGCCGTCGATCATGTTCTCGCTGCTCGAGCGGTGCTTCGGCGCGCAGATGGACCGCTGGCGTCCGAAGCTGGAACAGATGGTTCCCTCCTTCGGCCGGGCGCTCAACGAGAACCCCGCGCTGCTCTCCGAGGTCACAGCTGACACCGTCGCGACACTGCAGCTGCAGCCCTGATCCATGGCGCGCCTAGAGTTTCCGGCCCCGGAGTCTGTGCGGACCCCGGCAGGGCTGACGCTGCACACCTGGACCCATGCAGACCCGACCGGGCCCCCGGTGCTGCTCATCCACGGCTTCGCCAGCAGCACGCTCTACAACTGGGTGAAGACCGGCTGGCTGGATCCGCTGGCGGGGACTGGGCGCAGCATCATCGCCGTCGACCTGCCCGGTCACGGCGCGTCTCAGGACCTCAACCCAGTGGACGTCCGGGTGCGGGACATCCTCTCCGATCTCGGCTCGCACCTGCAGGAGCAGGGGCACGAGACGGTCGCCGTCCACGGGTACTCGCTGGGATCCCGTCTCGCCTGGGAGTTCAGCGCCGCCCACCCCGAGATGGTCACGCACCTGATCATGGGCGGCTCCCCCACCGATGATCGCCTCGGTGCGCTGAAGGCCAAGCAGGCCCGGCTCTGGGTGCAGGAGGGCGTGCGACCCGTCGACGACCTGACGCGGAATCTGGTGACCCTGGCCGGCGCCCTGCCAGGAGCGAATGTGCCCCATACCGTGGAGCTGCTGCTGAGCCTCTCGGTGGACCCCTACGACCCCGCCGCGGCCGTGCCGCCGGTGCCGACACTGGTGGTGGCCGGTTCAAGAGACGAGATCGCCGCGGAGGCCGCCTCCCTGGTGCCGCTCGTGACCGCCCAGGGCGCCGTCGCCGCGTTCGTCCAGATCCCCGAGCGCGATCACATCAATGCGGTGACCTCGCGGGACTATAAGGCGGCTGTCCTCAGCTTCCTGCAGGCCGGCTGAGGTCAGCGTTCAGTCCGGGCGGCCTGCAGCCGCCGGGTGCTCGACGCGGGACCCGGGGCTGCCCCAGAGCTGTCCCGAGAAGACCACGACAGCGGCCACCACGCTTCCCGCAGTGACCACCGCGGCCGAGGCGCCGGTGCCGAGCTCATCGGCGGCGACCCCTGCCAGGGTGAGGCCGAGTGCGAGCCCCAGCAGCATTCCCCCGGCGACGGCGGTGAGTGCGGTCGGCACCCGATGAGCCGGCACGCCGATCGCCAGACCGGCATAGAGTCCGAGCACCAGCCGTCCCAGCACCGCTGACTGCAGCACGGCGATGATGCTGAGCAGCAGCAGCGACGTCAGCCCCTCGGGCAGCCACACGGCCAGCGGCAGCAGGAGCAGACTCAGCACGAACAGAGTCGTGGCCTGCAGCCTCCGTCGCCTCAGCATCAGCGGTGCGGTGAAGCTCGAGCGCCTCCAGCGTGCGCAGACCACCCCCGCGGCGGCCATCAGTCCCAGCGTGACCGCGAAGAGACTGGGCCGGAACAGGGTCTGGGCGGCGTCCAGCACCGTGATCCAGAGTCCGCCCAGCACCAGTCCCATGGTGGCGACCAGGACGATCGCTGCGCTGATGCGCCGCGCCCAGTCGGTCGGGTGCGGCGGCCGCCGGATCTCCGGCGGGCCAAGCTCCGACTGCCCAAGCTCCGGCTCTCCCCGCTGCGCGGGCTGATCGGGAGCGAGTCCGCGCTGTTCCAGGAGCTGCTGCTGGGCGTGTTCTGCTCCTCCCAGGGGCAGTCGCGCAGTGTCTGGCGGGACCTCGGTGGGATGAGCGCGATCCACCGCGTAGAGCGGCACCGCGACCGCGGTGAGCACCGCTGAGCTGAGCAGGCCCACGGTGGGCCCGAAGCTGAAGCTCAGCAGAGCCAGCAGCAACGGCGCTGTGATCAGTGCAGCGTCATCGAGCCGGGCTTCCGCGCGCAGTCTCTGGCGCACCGAGAACCCTCCTGACCGGGTCGAGCTGACCGCCCGGCTGAAGGTGGCCGCCGCAGGGGTGCTCAGACCCGCGCCGAGCGTGAAGACCAGGAGCAGCGCATAGATCGTCGCATTGGAGGTGAGCGTGTCGCCCCGGGTGAGTCGTTCCACGCTGCTGACCATCAGGACCAGCATCAGCACATGCGCGATGGCGCTGCTGAGCAGGACGTTGCGCGCACCGAAACGCTCGGCTCCTGCGATGGCCGCGGGGGCGGAGATCGAGATTCCGACGAGCGCTGCGGCGGTGAGGGTGGCGGTGGTGAACATCGATCCGGTGCTGGCCGCCGATGCCGCCATGACACCCACGGGCAGCATCGGGCCAGGCATTCGGGCCGCCAGTGCGACCGTCTTGTTCATCGTGGACCGGCGGCTCATGGGATGACCATCTCGGTGGTGGATCCGGTGCGGTGCCGGTGGATGCGCAGCTGGGTCGGGATGACTCGGTGCATCTCGGTCACGTGGCTGACCAGTCCCACCCGGCGGCCCTCACCCTGCAGCCGGTGCAGCGCGCTCATGACGTGTTCAAGCGTGTCCTCGTCCAGCGAGCCGAATCCTTCATCGATGAACAGGGACTCCATGCCGATCCCGCCCGACTCGGCCTGGACCACCTCGGCGAGCCCCAGCGCCATCGAGAGCGAGGCCATGAAGGTCTCGCCGCCTGAGAGCGAGGAGGTGGGCCGCTCGACGTCGCTGTGGTCGTCGTGGACCTTCAGCTCCAGCCCGCGCAGTCCGCGCCCGCCCGCCTCGTCGCTGTGACGCAGCCGGTACCTGCCCTCGGACATCGTGGCCAGGTGACGGGTCGCCGCCTCCGCCACACGCTCGAGGCGGGCGGCCAGCACGTAGGTGGTCAGCGTCATCTTCAGCGAGTTCTCCGGTCCGGCACCATTGATGGTCGCAGCCAGCTCGCTTCGCATGCGCTGCGCACCCAGCGCCGCGTCACGATGCCGCAGCGCCGTCAGAAGCTTGGCGCTCATGTCCTCGACGGCCTCACGCTGCGCGTCGAAGCGGAGCAGAACCGCCGTGGCGTCCCGTGCGGCCTGCGCGGCGGATGCGCTGAGCTCGGCTGCGGCGTGCAGCTCCTCGGCTCCGGGCCGGATCTGACCTTCATCATGGCGACGCTTGCCGGCCTGGATGTCGTCCTGCGCGGACTCATAGTCGAGCTGTGTCTTGAGCTCGTCCCAGGTCTGCACGGTCGAAAGGTGGCCGTCCAGAACATGCTCAGGCAGCTGCGCGGCCTGAAGCTCCGCTGCGTCGGCGAACTCTGAGCTCGCAAGCTGGGCGGCGGCCCCGGTCTGGGCCCGATCGCGGTGGGACTGCTGGACAGCGGCGGCCTCGATCCGCGCCTGCGCATCGCGCAGCCCCTGCAGCACTCGCTCGAGCGCCTCACGGCGCAGCTGCAGGGAGTCGTAGGGGCCTCGAAGCCCCTCCAGCGCCGATGCGAGTTCGCTCGCCTGTGTCCGCTGCTGCGTGAGCGTGGCCTGTGCCCGTTCAGCACTGTGCCGTGCCTCGGCATGCCGGGCCTGGACGCGCTGTCGCTCGGCGACGTCGGCGTCCAGACGCTCGCGCAGCTCGCGCTGATCCGATCTGCGCTGTTCGGCGTGGATGAGAGATCCACGCGCCTGCGCCAGGTCGGCCTCGGTGCGCTCGATGTCGATCTCCGCATGTTCCGCAAGCTCAACGAGCACCGCGTCGTGCTGTTCGGTGACGCTTCGACGTTGGATCGCAGCTTCACGGAGCTCATCCCGGGCGTTCTGCAGCAGCTGCTGCGTCTGTTCCACCTCCTCCCGGGTGACGTCAGGATCCTCGTCCACCGCCGGATGGGGGTGATCGGTGGATCCACACACCAGACAGGGCATGCCGTCCTCGAGCTCGCCGGCGAGCTGCAGAGCCATGTTGCGCAGGTAGCTCTGAAGCCGCTGTTCGTGCTCACGCTTCATCTCAGCGTGGGCGCGTTCGCGCTCTTCCTGCTTGTCGCCCCAGCTCGCGCATCGGGCGGCGAGTGCATCCCGGGTGCGCTGGGCCTGCACGCGGGTCGCGAGCAGCTCAGCATCGGCGCGGGCCGCGTCTCTGGCGGCTTCGAGCTCTTCCGGATCCTCCAGCTGCTGCTGCAGCGCCTGCTGCGCGGCGCCCAGGCTCTCCTGCTGCGCTGCCAGGTCCTCGGCTTCGGCCTGGGCCTGCTCGTGCTGCTGCTGGATCTCGGCCGCAGCCTGGAGCAGCTGGTCGAGCCGAGTCTCCAGCTCATCGGTGTCAGATCCTGAGAGCCGAGCGCGCAGCGCGATCAGCTCCTCGATGGCCGCACCGACCTCAGCGGGGGCGGGTTCCTGGTCCAGGGTGGTCAGCACACGGGGAGCGGCGACATCGGGCTGGCGTGCGGCGAACCCAGCCAAGGTCGACTCGGCCTCCTGGGTCACCTTCGAGGCGGCCGCAACGGCGGCCCGATGTTCCTGGGACGCGTCGGCGGCGGCGTCGAACCAGGTCTGGATCAGCTGCGCCGCCTCATGCCGACGCAGCTGCGCTCGAAGCGCCGTCACGTCCTCGCGCTGCTTCTCGTGCGCCGCGTGCCGTGCTGCATAGTCGGTGAAGCGGCGCAGGGTCTCCTCACGGACGCGCAGCTCCTCCTGCACGGCCGAGGCGTCTTGTGCCGCGGAGTCGGCAGCCTCGGCCCCCCGGCGCAGCTGGGCGAGCCGGGTCGTGATGGCCCGATCCACACGCTCGCTCAGCTCCACCTCGCTGAGCTCCGTGAGCTCCGCCTCCTGCAGGGCTGGCAGCGCCTCGGGCTCGTCGCGCTCTGCGGGACTGCCCCGTCCAGCGGCACCCGGCTCAGCGGCACTCAGCTCAGCAGGACCCGGCTCGGCATCGGCAGGCGCGGGGAGCATCGCCAGCGCGGCCTGGGTGAGGTTCTCGCGGTGCATCGCGATCCTGGTGTCGCTGTCTTTGAGCTGCTGCTCGGCCTCCCGGGCCATCTCCCGAAGGTGCTTCTCCAGCAGGGTGAACCGGTCGGTGTCGAAGAGCCGCTCGAGGAGGTCCTGCTTGTCCTTGCTGCTGGCGTGCAGGAAATGCGCGAAGGCGCCCTGAGGCAGCAGGATGACCTTGGTGAACTGGTGCAGGTCCAGTCCGAGCATCCGCTGCATCTCATCATTGGCCGCCTGGATGCCGGAGGTGTAGGGCACCCAGGCGCCGTCCTGGAAGAATTCGACGACGACGCGCTGCCCGACCTCACGCTGGCGGCTCGCGTCGCGCTTCTGCGGGCGGCCGTGATGCGGTGAGCGCCAGACCCGGCAGCGGCGCCCGCCCTGGGTGAACTCCAGCGTCACCGACGGCTCACTCTCGGCAGGCGCGTGGGTGCTCTTGAGCTGGGTCTTGTCGCGCTGTCCGGGGACGTCGCCATAGAGCGCGAAGGTCACCGCATCGAGGATCGAGGTCTTGCCCGCACCGGTGCGCCCACGCAGCAGGAACAGCCCGTCGGCGCCGAGGCGGTCGAAGTCGACCAGTTCCGTGCCGGCGAAGGGACCGAAGGCATGCAGGGTGAGCTGGTGAAGCTTCACGGCCGCACCGCCTGGACACTCTGCGTGATCAGCTGGGTCTCGTCAGCACTGGGTCCGCGTCCCCCGCGCACATGCTCCAGGAAGCCTTCGATGACTTCGGCGTCGGTGCGCGCCTGCTCCACCTTGGCCGAATAGGTCCGGTGCGGGGTGTCCTGACGTCCTGTGTGGGCGAACGAGGCCATATACGGGTACACCTCCTGGAGACGCTGGAAGGCGCGCGCCGGCCGGATCGGGTCGGTGAGCTTGACCTGGACATAGGCCTCCTGATGCTTCTCCACCGTCGATGGGCTCAGCAGCTCCTCGAGGGTCGATTCCAGCTGCGCCAGCGGCCGGCCGATCTGCCAGTCCAGCGGCTGAGCCGGCTCCCCCGAATGTGAGTCCCAGAGCCACGCCCCCTTGGCCTGGCGGGTCTCGGAGAACGACAGACGCAGCGGCGACCCGCTGTAGCGGACGGTCTCGGACAGCCGCTGACGCCCATGCAGATGCCCCAGTGCCACATAGTCGAAGCCCTCGAAGATCTCCAGCGGCACCACGGCCAGCCCGCCGATGCTGTCTTGATGGTGTGTGGGCTGGTCCCCCGCGGCGACGTCCACCCCGATATTGCGCTCCGAGTCCGAGGCCGCTCCAGCGGCGGCGAAGAGGTGTGCCATGAGCACCACCTTCAGCTCAGCGCTGGAATCCTGATCCCCGGCGTTCTGCGCGGCGGCCTCACGGCGCTGGCCCACGTCCTCCCAGATCCTTCCGATCACCTCCGCGGTGACGCCGGTGTGATGTCCGCGGTCCAGCCCGAGGCTCGGCGCAAAAAGCTGCGGCTCCAGGTAGGGGATGCCGTAGACCAGGGTGGTGCCCCCGCTGGGCTCCGGGACCACCACCGGGGTCCATGCGTCGCTCAGCGCACTGCGGATGTGCACGCCGGAGCCGCGCATCAGCCCGCGCCCGAATCCCAGGCGCTGGGCGGAATCGTGGTTGCCGGGCGTGATGATCACCTGGGTTCCGCCGTCGGTCAGGCGCTGCAGCGTCTCCTCCAGCGCGACGACCGCCCATTCGGGGGGAAGCGCACGGTCATAGACGTCTCCGGCGATCAGCACCACGTCCACCTGATGCTCGGTCACGGCGGCGCAGACCGTCTCGAGCATCTGCTCCTGCTCGTCGCGCAGGGAATGTCCGTGGAAGCCGCGACCGAGGTGCCAGTCCGAAGTGTGTAGCCAGCGCATGCCACCACGCTATCGGCTGGCACGGACATGGCCGGATCACCACCCCGCAGGAGACTATTCTGGTCAGGTGGAGACCGCCGAGATACTTATCAGCCGCTTGCGCCCGGTGCTGGCCGCCGGCGTCGAACCCTCGAGACCGGGTGGCCCTGGCGATGCCGGCGTCCTGGCGGGCAGCCGGGGCGCTGCTGGACCGATCGTTCTGCACGCCGAGGTGCTGCACCAGCTCTGCACCGCCGATGGCCTCATGGAGCTGCTGGACTGGAGCCGCCAGGGACTCGGCGCTGACCCGCTGGCCTGCATGTGGCTCGGCTCGCTGCGCTGGTACCGGCTGATCACCGGGTCCTACCCCGAGAACGCCCCGCAGCCTCCGGCGCGCCCGTTGGATCAGGCGCTTCAGCGGCTGATCCTCCAGGGCACGTTCACCGCGCAGGCCGGCTCCGCCGCGACGAGCCTGCGCGGACTCGCCCACGGTCAGATGGCCTATCCCAGCGCCCCGGCGCAGCCAGAGTCCACCGATGCCACGGCGCTGCTGCGCGCGGTGCCGGTGGGTCTGGTCCCCTATATCGACGCCTCGATGCGGCGCGCCTGGGCGCGCCAGACCATGGCGCTCACGCACGGACATCCGGAGCTGACGCGCAAGGCCGAAGACCTGGCGGACCTGGTGCACCTGCTCGCCAGCGGCGCGCCCTCGGACGTTCTGCCCGACGCCGCGGCCGAGCGGCAGCAGAAGATCACCGCAGGTCTCGACGACGACGTCGCCGCTATCCTGGACCGTCAGCTCCTCGCCGCGGCGGGAGCTGCGCCCGCAGCGGCAGCCTCGGGCCCAGGCAGCTCTGGCTCCACCCGCCAGGAGGGTCAGAGCGTCTATGCCGTCATCGACGAGCTCGCGCGGGACTGGGAAGAGGTCACACGCGCGCGCTGAGCGGCCGAGAAGCCTCGACAGCAGGCTGAGCAGCCTCAGGGTCAGTCACGGCAGGAGAGCTCACCGGCCAGTGGGAGCCCAGCAGGGCGCGGAACTCCTCTTCGGCGATGAACCTCAGCGGCTGACCCTCGCGCTGTCGGCGCAGCGCCTCGCGCGCCTTGCTGCTGCGCAGCGGGAAGGACTCCTCAGGGGCGCTCAGCTCCCAGGGTTCGAATCCGTCCCCGACCACCAGCAGCGTGGTGCCCGCCGTGACCCGCGAAGCGGTGGCCGCGCCCAGGGCGGCGACCAGCTCCTTGGCCTCGGCACGCGGTATCGAGAGGTTCCCGGTGAAGGCCAGCTGCTGGGCGAACAGCGGATGGGCGGGATCAGCCACGGAGGACGGCGGGAGGTTCTTCCCCTCGTCCTGCCACCGCATCAGATCCGGCATATGCCGTGGCTGCGGGGCCGGCAGCCGGGCGTCGAAGAGGTGCGCCATGGTGCGCACCTGTCGGGTCGCCCGGGACTCCCGCGTCCGCGGGGCCTGCCAGGGCTCCATGGTGCGCGGGGCGATTCCGCTCTCCTGGAACAGCCGATCGGTGGCCCCGACGTTGCGCCGTGCGGCGATGTCGCAGACCACCGCCGCCGAGGCGCGCGCGTCGTCCAGCGCGTAGTGGTGCTGGGTGAGCTGGTAGCCGGCCTCTGCGGCCGCCTTGGGCAGCGCGTGCGAGGGGAGCTGGTAGTTCGCGCGGGAGAGTCGCACGGAGCACAGGCAGCTCAGACCCGGGGAATCGAGTCCGCTGACCTCCAGCGCGGCTTCGAAGACCTCGATGTCGAAGCCGGCGTTGTGGGCCACCAGCATGTCCTCACCGATGAATCCGTGGATGTCCTCGAAGAGCTCCCCGAAGCGTGGCGCCTGGGCCACCGCCTCCGCGGTGATCCCATGGATCGCGACATTGTGCGGATCGAAACGGTCGAAGCCCTCCGGCGGACGCATCGCGGAGTAGTAGGTGTCGACCTCCTCGCCGTCGCGGACCTTGACCAGCCCTATGGCGCAGGGCGAGCCGCGGAAGCCGTTGGCGGTCTCGAAGTCCACGGCCGTGAAGTTCAAGCCCCTCACTGCGTCAGCGCCTCCACGATGTGGCCGCGCAGCGCGGCGAAGGCGGTGCCTCGGTGGGAGATCGCGTTCTTCTCCGCCATGGAGAGCTCGGCGGCGCTGCGGGTCTCCCCCTCCGGCTGCAGGATCGGGTCATAGCCGAAGCCTCCCAGGCCCTGCGGCTCGCGCAGCAGCGTGCCCTCCAGCCGTCCGGTGGTGGTGAACTCTCTCGTCGGTCTGCCCTGGGCGTCGGGGATCACCAAGGAGGCGACGCAGACGAACGCCGCGCCCCGATGAACTGGGGCGATGTCGGCGAGCTGTTCCAGCAGCAGCATGAGATTCGCCTCGTCCGAGGCTCGGGCGCCGGCCCACCGGGCAGAGAAGATTCCGGGGGCGCCGCCGAGGACGTCCACGGCGAGTCCTGAATCATCGGCGACGGCGGGCAGTCCGGTCTCGGCGGCCACCGCGCGCGCCTTCAGAAGCGAGTTCTGCTCAAAGGTGAGGCCCGTCTCCGGGACCTCGGCGCAGCCGGCGGTCGCAGCGTCGATGACAGCGGTGTCCAGGTCGAGGTCATCCAGCTGCGGACTGGAGCCGAGCAGGGCGCGGAATTCGCGGAGCTTCCCCTGGTTCCGGGTGGCCAGGACGATCCTCGCGGTCACTGGGCCAGCGCCTCCCGCTGCAGCTGGGCCAGCCTGTCGGTCCCGCCCAGGGCGAGGTCGAGCAGGCTGTCCAGCTCTGTGCGGTTGAACGGTGATCCCTCGGCGGTGCCCTGGATCTCCACGAAGTCTCCGGAGCCGGTGACCACGACGTTCATATCGGTGCCTGCGGTGGAGTCTTCCGCGTAGGGCAGGTCGAGCACGGACTGGCCGTCGGGGAGCACGCCGACCGAGATCGCCGCGACGGAGTCCTTGAGCACCTCGGCGCGCTTGGACACGTGGCCCTGTTGGCGCGCCCATTCCACCGCGTCGGCCAGCGCCACGTAGGCCCCGGTGATCGCGGCGGTGCGGGTGCCGCCGTCGGCCTGGAGCACGTCGCAGTCCAGGGTGATCATGTTCTCCCCCAGGGCCTTGGTGTCCACGACCGCCCGCAGCGAGCGGCCGATGAGTCGGGAGATCTCATGGGTGCGCCCACCGATCTTTCCCTTCACGGATTCGCGTCCGGAGCGGGTGTTCGTGGCGCGGGGCAGCATCGCGTACTCGGCGGTGACCCACCCTTCGCCCTTCCCCTTGAGCCAGCGCGGCACATTGGACTCGAAGGAGGCGGTGCACAGCACCCGGGTGCCGCCGAACTCGATCAGCGCCGACCCTTCGGCGTGGGCGTTCCAGTTTCGGGTGATGATGACCGGGCGCAGCTCATCGGCTGCGCGTCCGTCGGTCCGCAGGGTGGTGATAGTCACTGCTCACTCTCTCCGTGGTGGTGGGGCGTGCTGGCACCGATCTCATAGGTGACACCGGCGACGGCGACCGCGAGGTCGCCTGCGTATTGTTCTCGTGCTTTGGCCAACAGGACCCGCTGGGAGGTCCAGACCGGGATATGGGTCAGCAGCAGCCGTCCCACCCCCGCCGATCGCGCCATGACTCCGGCGCGGTGGCCGTTCAGGTGCACTCCCTCGATGTGGTCGTCGCGGCCATCCTCGAAGGCGGCCTCGCAGAGGAACACGTCAGCGTCCTGGGCTGCTTCGACCAGTCCATCACAGGCGTCGGTGTCACCGGAGTAGGTCAGCGTATGCGCACGGGCATCGGCCGAGGCCTCGGCTGCTATGTCGATCCGCAGCGCGTAGGCCTCCTCGATCGGGTGGCGCACCGGCACCGGGGTGATCGTGAACGGTCCGATGGTCTCGGCCTGCCGGGGCCGCCAGGTCCTGAAGTCGAAGTCGGGATGCATCCCGGGATTGGGATCCATCCCGTAGGCGCTGGCGATCCGCTGGTCTGTGGTGGAGGGTCCGTAGACGGGCACATGCCTGCCCGGCCAGCCCCCGGGCCGCCAACGGATGGCCACGTGGAGCCCACACAGGTCCATGAAATGGTCCGGGTGTAGATGGGAGAGGCACACGGCGTCGATGTCCTCCAGCGCCAGGTGCTGCTGGAGCTTGCCCAGGGCTCCATTGCCCAGGTCCACGACGACGCGCCAGGTCCGGCCCTGATACTGGGCGGTCAGCAGGTAGCACGAGGCCGGAGACTCCGGGCCGGGGAAAGACCCGCTGCACCCGATGATGGTGAGTTTCATATGGTGCGTAGCTCCACTTCAGTCATCCTGCGCTCCGGTCAGCATAGCGGGAGTGATGCGTCGGATCATTCCGGTGGGATAGGTCTCTCGGACGTGGTCGACCTGCCGCACTGCGAGCACCTCGGGGCCCAGGAAGCGCCGGGCGAGCAGCGCGAACGCCTCCGCGTCCCCGGTGGAGAGAAAGGTGTGTTCCTTCGACGCGGCGGTCCCCGGTGCGTCGAGAGCCGGCGGGCGCTGGAGGTCCTGGCGGGTGAGCGCCCGGTAGAGATCCTTGGCGGTCTCCTCGGCGGAGGACACCAGTGTGACCTCCTCCCCCATCACGAAGGAGATCACACCGGTGAGCAGCGGGTAGTGCGTGCAGCCGAGCACGAGCGTGTCGACGCCGGCGGCCTTCAGCGGCGCGAGATACTCCTGCGCCGCGTCGAGCAGCTCGTCCCCGGTGGTGACGCCGCGTTCGACGAACTCGACGAAGCGCGGAGCGGCCGCGGTGGTGATCTGCAGCGCCGGGGCGGCGGCAAAGGTGTCCTCGTAGGCCCGTGAGCTCACGGTGGCGGAGGTGCCGATGACCCCGATGCGTCCGTTGCGGGTGGCCGAGACGGCGCGTCGCACCGCGGGCTGGATCACCTCGATCACCGGGATCCCGTGACGATCGGTATAACGTTCGCGGGCATCGCGCAGCACCGCGGCTGAGGCGGAGTTGCACGCGATGACCAGGGCCTTGACCCCGGACTCGACGAGTGAGTCCATGACTCCCAGCGCATGGGCGCGGACCCGGGCGATGGGCAACGGTCCATAGGGGCCGTGCGCGGTGTCACCGAGGTAGGTGATCGACTCCCCTGGCAGCTGGTCCAGGACCGCGCGGGCCACGGTCAGCCCGCCGACCCCGGAATCAAAGATCCCCACCGGAGCGGAGGCGTTCATGGAGCAGATGTCCCGGCACCGCCGCTCGCGTCGGGGTCTGCCTCGTCGGCGTTCTCATCGTCGTCGGCGGTCCCGCGCTCCGGCAGGAACTCGGTCATCGCGCTGAACAGGGTCTCCTGGAGCCAGGTGATGAAGGTGTAGATCTCGGCCATGAAGGCGTCGGTGTCCTTGGCGCTCGACCCGACCGCGAGGTCATGCACCCGCTCGGCGTCCTCGGCGCTGTGCAGCTGGAGCCGGCTGGCCAGGGTCAGCCGCAGATCGTTCAGCGCCCGGCCGAAGACCGGGGCGACGTCGTCGTCGATGCTGATCGGAGTGCTCTCGAGCAGCATCCGAGCGGTGCGCAGATCCGCGATCTTGGCCCCGCGCAGCGAGTTCTCACTGAGTCGACGGAAGTGGCCGGCCTCCTCCGGATCGGTGGAGGCATCGGGCAGGAGCCGCCGCAGCACGTCATCTTCGGGCGGTGCCAGCGGCTCCTCCCCGCCGAGACCCGCGAGCTCGGCCCGGAAGTGCGCGAAGGCGGGATCCTCGGCCGCGGATCCCGGCCCAGCCGGCGACCCAGACCCAGCCGGCGACGCGGACCCGTCCGGGGCTGCGGCCTCGTCCGTTGGATCAGCCTCGTCCTCGCGGCTCTCCAGAAGCTGGATCACATCGGCGCAGAGCGAGCTGAGCAGGCGGCGCTCATGCTGTTCGAGATCGGCGCGGTATCCCTTGGTGGTGGCGCGAAAAGCTGTCGCCACGGGTTACTCGGCCTCTTCCAGGGTCGCCTGCAGACCGTACTGGTGCATGGCCGTGACGTCCTGCTCGGCCTTCTCCCGCGGACCGTGGGAGACCACGGCGCGGCCCTCCTCGTGCACCTGCATCATCAGTTTCTCCGCGCGCGACTTGGAATGACCGAAGTAGCTGCGGAAGACCCAGCTGACATAGGTCATCAGGTTGACCGGGTCGTTCCAGACGACCACCTGGTAGGGGCGCGCCGCAGAGAGGAGCTGGGAGAACTCGGAATCGAGGCCAGTCTCCTCACGGCTGAGCGTGGATCCTTCGGCTGAACTCATGCTGAGTATTCTACGCTGGGACCGTGCCACCTGAATCTGCCTCCGCCCAGCCCGCCGCTGCCCGCGCCACCGCGGCCTCCGCCACGCCCGCCGTCCGCTCCAGACCGACGGCGCCCTCCACCGCGCTGCTCACCGATCAGTACGAGCTGACCATGGTCCAGGCCGCGCTGGCCTCCGGGG
Source organism: Nesterenkonia sp. AY15 (assembly GCF_022565855.1). Taxonomy (NCBI): domain Bacteria; kingdom Bacillati; phylum Actinomycetota; class Actinomycetes; order Micrococcales; family Micrococcaceae; genus Nesterenkonia; species Nesterenkonia sp. AY15. The sequence continues at coordinate 273,304 of NZ_JAJOYV010000004.1, forward strand.
CCGCTGGGCGGCGCTGCGTCTTCGAGGTCTTCACCCGCCATCTTCCCGCGGGCCGACGCTACGGCGTGGTGGGCGGCACCGGGCGCATGCTCGAGGGCCTCGCCGAGTTCCGCTTCGGCAGTGCCGAGATCGACTGGCTGCGTGACCGCGGCATCGTCGACGAGACCACGCTGGAGTTCTTAGCGGACTACCGGTTCTCCGGTGATGTCCACGGCTACGCCGAGGGAGAGATCTTCATGCCGGACTCCCCGGTGCTGCGCGTGGAGGCGAGCTTCGCCGAGGCCTGCCTGCTGGAGACCTACGTGCTCTCGGTGCTCAACCACGACTCGGCCATCGCGTCGGCGGCCTCGCGGATGACGGTCGCCGCCGGGGACCGGCCGTGTGTGGAGATGGGATCGCGACGCACCCAGGAGTTCAGCGCCGTGGCCGCGGCCCGGGCGGCCGCGATCGCCGGCTTCACCGCCACCTCGAACCTCGAGGCCGGGCGCCGATGGGGCCTGCCCACCCTGGGCACTGCGGCCCACGCCTTCACGCTGCTCCACGATTCGGAGGAGGAGGCCTTCGAGGCCCAGGTGCGAGCCTTCGGACCGGGCACCACCTTATTGGTGGACACCTACGACGTTCAGACAGCGGTGCGCCGCGCCGTGAGCATCGCCGGGCCGGAGCTGGGCGCGGTCCGGCTGGACTCCGGGGACCTGGTCGAGCAGGCCGGCGAGGTCCGGGCGCTGCTGGACTCGCTGGGAAACACCCGTACCAAGATCATCGTCTCCTCCGATCTGGACGAACATGCCATCGCGCGGCTGCAGTCGGCTCCGGTGGACTCCTACGGGGTGGGCACGAAGCTGGTCACCGGCGGCGGCTCCCCCACGGCCGCGATGGTCTACAAGCTGGTGCAGCGCACCGACGACGACGGCGAGCCCGTCGCCGTGGCGAAGAACGCCCCCGGCAAGTCGAGCCTGGGCGGGGTCAAGCAGGCGGTGCGCAGCTTCGATGAGTCCGGCCGTGCCGACGCGGAGCTGATCGGGGTCGGCGCCGCGCCGCAGACCCATGGCCAGCGCACCCGCGAGCTGATGGTGCCGCTGGTCCGCGCCGGCGAGGTCGCACCCGAACATGTCGGGCAGGCCGGCGTGGCCGATGCGCGTCGGCGTCACGCGGCATCGCTCGCCGAACTCCCGCCCGCAGCGCAGCGGCTGCAGCATGGGGACCCGGTCCTGCCCACGATCTTCAGCTGATCGCCGGCAGGTCAGCAGCGTCGCCGGAGCCGCCGCCGACCGCGCACTGGTCTTCAAGGAGTTCGACCTCGCCGAGGCCGGGTAGAACCAGTAACGTGGTGGGTGTGCTGCTGTGAGTACCTCGCGTCGCACACCCATACCCGGAGCTTTCCGACCAGGAGGACGTAGTGGCCCAGGCGCTGATCATTGTCGATGTGCAGCAGGACTTCTGTGAGGGCGGGACGCTTGCGGTCGCGGGCGGCGCGCAGGTCGCCAGCGAGATCAGCGAATTTCTGGAGGACAGCTACGCCGAGTTCGACGCGATCCTCACGACGCAGGACTGGCACATCGATCCCGGACCTCACTTCTCCGACACCCCGGACTTCAAGGTGAGCTGGCCCGAGCACTGCGTGGCTGGCACCCCCGGGGCCGAGCTTCATCCGAATCTCGACACCGAACACGTCGATGCGCGCTTCCTCAAGGGCCTCTACTCCGACGGCTACTCAGGATTCGAGGGCCTGGAGGGTGATCCCGAGAAGGTGGGCAGCCTGGAGGGCGAGAACGGCTCCAAGGTCGGTCCCGCAGCTGCCATCACCGAGGGTTCAGCAGATCTCCACGCCTGGCTCCGCGCCCAGGACATCGACGCGGTGACCATCGTCGGCATCGCCACCGATCACTGCGTGCGGGCCACCGTGCTCGACGCGGTGGAGAACGACTTCCAGGTCCGCATCATCCGTGAGCTCACCGTGGGCGTCAGCGACGACTCGGTCGAACAGGCCTATGCCGAGTTCGACGCCGCCGAGGTCGAGGTCGTCAGCCTCGAGGACCTCTGAGAAGGAAACTCTGGCCAGGGGCAGCCGAGTCACAGGCCTCTCGCTCGGCTACTTCCGCCCGACGAACCACATCTGGATCTTCTTGAGCCGCTCCTCGAGCTGAACCTGTGTGGCCTGGCCCACCGCGGGTCCCCCGCAGGCGTCGCGGAGCTTGGTGTGGATGCTGCCCTGATGCATGCCGGTCTTCGCCGCATAGGCCGAGACCGACTTGTTCAGCGTGGCGCGCAGCGTCTTGAGCTGCCGGTGGTCCACCACCGGCTCCGCCGACGCCGCGGCGGCGGGTTTGCGGCGCAGCTGGTCCGCCTGGTGCTGGCGCAGCAGCGTGGAGACCTGCTCGGGCTCCAGCAGACCGGGGATCCCTAAGAAGTCCAGCTCCTCCTCGGAGCCCATGGCGCCACCGAGGCCGAACTCGGCGCCGTCGAAGAGGACCTTGTCGAAGGAGGCGTTGGAATGCAGCGCGGCGAACTCGCCGCGCTCGAGCTGATCTGAGCCACGCTCCTCCTTGTTGGCGGCATCGAGCAGCTCATCGTCGAGGCCCTCCTCGGAGTCCTGCGCCGCGGCGCGCGGGACGTCCAGCGCGTGGTCGCGCTCCTGCTCCATCTCATTGGCCAGGGTGGTCAGCACCGGCACCGAAGGCAGGAAGACCGACGCCACCTCCGCCTTCTTGCGCAGCCGCACGAAGCGCCCGACCGCCTGGGCGAAGAACAGCGGGGTCGAGGTGGAGGTGGCATAGACGCCCACGCAGAGCCGCGGCACGTCAACACCTTCGGAGACCATCCGCACGGCGACCATCCACAGCTTGGAGGGGTCATCGGAGAACTTCTCGATCTGGTTCGAGGCGCCCTTGTCATCGGAGAGGACCACGGTGGTCTTCTGCCCGGTCAGCTCGTCGAGCTGGGCGGCGTAGGCGCGGGCGGTCTCATGGTCGGTCGCGATGACCAGTCCGCCGGCGTCGTCGATCTTGTCTCGGACCTTCAGCAGCCGCTGATGCGCGGCCTTGAGCACCGAAGGGATCCACTCCCCTTCCGGGTTCAGCGCGGTGCGCCAGGCATGGTTGGTGATGTCTTTGGTGGCGGCGGCCCCGAGCTGGGCCTCCATCTCTTCCCCGGCGGAGGTCCGCCAGCGCATGTTCCCGGAATAGGCCATGAAGACGACGGGACGCACCACCCGGTCCTTCAGCGCCGGACCGTAGTTATAGGCGTAGTCCGCCTTGGATCGGCGCACCCCGGCGCCGTCCTCCACGTACTCCACGAAGGGGATCGGTGAGGTGTCGGAGCGGAACGGGGTGCCGGTGAGCGCCAGCCGCCGCACGGCGGGATCGAAGGCCTCCCGCACGCCGTCGCCCCAGGAGAGCGCGTCACCGGCATGGTGGATCTCGTCGAAGATGACCAGGGTGCGACCGGCCTCGGTCTTGTTTCGGTGCAGCGCGGGCTTGTTCGCCACCTGCGAGTAGGTCACGACGACGCCGATGTACTGGCGGCCATGGCGGCCGTCGGAGTTCTTGAAGTTCGGATCCAGGGCCAGACCCACGCGCCCGGCGGCATCGGCCCACTGCCGCTTCAGGTGCTCGGTGGGCGCGACCACGTAGATCCGGTTCACCTCACCGGATTCCACCAGCAGCTTCGCCACTCGCAGCGCGAAGGTGGTCTTGCCCGCACCGGGGGTCGCGACGGCGAGGAAGTCCTTGGGCCGCTTCTGGATGTAGAGGTCGAGGGCCTCCTGCTGCCATTGGCGCAGGGTTCCCGCGGTGCCGTGGGCGGCACGGTGCGGATAGACCGGGGGTAGTGATCTGCCGACATCGGTGCCGACGTCGAAAAGCGTCTCAGACTGCTCCACTGTGTGCTTGGCTCAGCGCAGGTTCAGCTGCGGCCGAAGCCGAAGAAGCCGCGCTTGCCGCCGGAGTCCCCGCCGGACTCGCCGTCCCCGTCTCCGCCGCCCATCATCTCTTCGTAGATCTCTTTGCACTCCGGGCACACGGGGAACTTCTTGGGATCCCGCGACGGGATCCAGACCTTGCCGCAGAGCGCCACCACGGCGCCGCCCTCGAGGGCGGACTCCATGATGCGGTTCTTGTTCACGTAATGGGCGAAGCGCTCGTGATCACCGGGCTCGGAGAGCTGCTCCTGGTGCTCGCGCTCGATGGTGGCGGCTCCACCGGGTGCCGGCGCGGCGGCCGGATCAGCGGTGTGCATGCCAAACCGGGCGGGGGCGGGCTGGAGTCCGTTGTCATTGACCATCATGGGTCCTAGTCTAGCGAGCCTGCGAGAGCAGATCATCCCCGCGCGACGCGGTGTCAGCCCATCTGCTTCGCCTCCGCCGCCGCTGCTCCGAGCTCGCTGCAGCACCGGACCCGCCGCTCTGGGCCCGATCCGCGGCGCCTCAGTATTGGCTGACCTGCTGAAAGAGCTCCGGCTGACTGCGATCATAGACCCGCGCCCCGAGATGCACGCCGATCCAGACCAGCGCCAGACCCTTGAACACCGATCCGATCCCTAGCACCCAGGCCAGCCATTGAGCGTCGCTGACCATCCAGATGATGACCAGGATCACCTCCGGCAGCATCAGCACCAGGGTCGCGATGAGCATGCCCAGCTGAACGATCATCAACCGGCCGGTGGAGCCCGAGGGCTGACTCAGCGGACCGTCCCCGGGCTTGGGGACGGGATAGGTGAAGCGGGCCGAGATCAGACAGGAGAGTCCGGCGGCGCTGAGCAGCATGCCGACACTCGCACCCACCAGCGCGGCTGCGGTGCCCGGTTCGGCGAACATCACCGCCGGGATCAGCGCCGCGAGCACCGTGGCCGGCAGGCCGAAGGCCAGCAGCCCGACCAGGCGTCCCACCCGGTCCGCCATGCCGGAGACGCCGCTGGTGATGTGCAGCGCGAAGGCGGAGTGGTCGTAGGAGATGTCCGCGGAGATCGCGAAGCCCAGGCTGAAGCCGAAGATCGGTCCCAGTGCGAGCAGCACCCAGGGCGCCTCGAGCTGGAAGTACATGACCACCGCGAGTACCACCAGTGCCGGCAGGACGACCAGGGTCCCGCCGTAGCGGGCGTCCTTGAGCCAATAGGTGCTGGCCCTCGCGGCCACCGCACCCCAGGGCGTGGCGGGGAAGCGTGCGAAGATCCCGAGTCCCTTCGCACTCCTGGACCCGGAGGAGCTCGGCACGGTGGGCTGTTCGGTGATCTTCACCAGGGCGGCTCGGATGACCACGAGGGCGACGGCCACCGTCGCTGCCAGGATCCCCAGCCGCAGCGTGAATGAGCCCCAGTGACCGGCCGCCGCGTCGGCAGGCAGAGCGGCCCCGGCGCCCAGCGGAGTCAGTGCGAGGAAGTTCACCACGGCGGGCAGCGCGTCGGCCAGCGACGCGAAGGCGCTCTGCAGCCCGACCATGATCGGGTAGAGCAGCACCATCAGGCTCAGCGCCAGCACGGCGAGGAAGTCCCGGGACCGGCGCCCGCTGAGCCAGGCGCTGATCGAGGTGGTCACTGCCTGGGAGACCAGGCTGTAGGTGATCAGCAGCAGCGGCAGCGTGATCGCCGCCGTCACGGCGGCCGCGGCGTCCCAGCGCCAGTGCAGCACCTGTCCGATCAGCCAGATCAGGGTGAGCACCGCTCCGATCGAGATCAGCCCGGTCAGCGCCAGCCCCAGGATCAGTCCCCGCCGGGGGATGCCGAAGGTGACGAACTGACGCGGGTTCATCGCGGCGTCGGCCCCTGAGATGAACACCGGGATGATCAGCCAGAGCAGGAAGACCACCGAGCCCATCAGCACGCTGGCGGTGTGGACGAACTCCGGGTCGGCGACGTCGGCGCTGCCCTCCATCACCTGGAGCGCGAAGACCATCCCCACCATGCCCAGGCCGTAGAGCCCGGCGAAGACCGTGCCCAGGATGTGCCAGCCTGATCGGTTGAACCCGTTGAAGGTCAGATCCTTCTTGAGGCGTATCAGAGCTGCAACCATTCGAGCTCCTGATCTCCGCCTTCGAGTCCGACCAGCTCCACGAAGCGCGCCTCGAGGTCCGAACCATTGCGGACCTCCTCCAGGGTTCCCGAGGCCAGCAGCCGCCCCTCGGCGATGATCCCGACGTGGGAACACATCCGTTGGACGAGATCCATGACGTGGCTCGAGAGGATCACCGTGCCCCCGGAGGCGACGTAGGACTCCAGCAGGCCGCGGATCGTGCGCGCGGAGACCGGGTCCACGGCCTCGAAGGGCTCATCGAGCACCAGAAGCTCCGGTGCATGGACCATCGCCGAGGCCAGTGAGATCTTCTTGGTCATCCCGGCGGAGTAGTCCTGGACGAGTCTGCCCCGGGCATCTTCAAGACCGAGCACCCGCAGCAGGTCAGCGGTGCGAGATTCGACGGTGTCACGGTCCATCCCGCGAAGCAGCCCGGCGTAGGTCACCAGCTGCGCACCGGTGAGCTTGTCGAAGAGCATGACGCCGTCCGCGAGCACTCCCATGGAGCCTTTGGCCTCCTGGGGCTGCACCCAGACGTCGATGCCCACGACTTCTGCGCTGCCGGCATCGGGTCGCATCAGGCCCGTCGCCATGGACAGGGTGGTGGTCTTTCCCGCACCGTTGGGGCCGACGAACCCGTAGAAGGATCCGCGCGGCACGTCCAGGTGCAGATCCTCCACCGCGGGGGTCTGTCCGAATCTCTTGTTCAGGCCGCGCAGTCTCAGTGCGGGCGTGCTGACGCTGGCTGAATGCATGGACCGAGACTACCGAGCCCAGCTCAGCGGCGCCTCCGCCCTGAGAAGGACATCTCCTGACTCTTCGAGCGGGGTCGAGACGAGGCCTTCTAGAAGAGGGCGCGGGCGAGCTGCCTGCGCGAGGCGGAGACGCGGGGATCGGTGTCACCGGTGATGGAGTAGAGCTCGACCAGGTGAGCCCGTGCCGTCTCTCGATCATCACCGAAATGGGTCTGGATGAAGCGCACCAGGCGCGAGAAGCCATCTTCCACGTGACCGCCCAGCACGTCGAGGTCGGCGACGGCGATCTGTGCGGTGACATCGTCGGGGTTCGCGGCCGCGGCCTCACGGGCTGCGGCGAGATCGGCTCCGGTGGTCCGCTGCAGCAGCTTCACCTGGGCCAGGCCGATCTTGGCGTCCTCATCGTCGGGCTTCTCCTTGATGGCCTGCTCGTAGGCCTTCGCCGCAGCGGCGTAGTCGCTGTTCTCCAGAGCATCGAGCGCCTCCTGATGCAGCGGCGGCAGCTCCGGCTCCGCCGGGGGCTCCTGGCCCTCCACGACTCGGGTGGACTGCGCGGGAAGCTTCTGTGTCATGCCATTCTGGGTGGCCATCTGCACCATCTGCGTCACCAGCTGGGAAAGCTGCTCGGTAGGCACCGAGGCGTCGAACTCCCCGACCGGACGGCCGCCGATGAAGGCGGTGGCCACCGGGACCTGATCGGCGCTCTGGGCCAGCTCCGGGTGCGCGGAGGAGTCGATCTCGGCGAGCAGCAGGCGACCCTGCTGGGCGTCGACGAGGTCCTCCAGGGTGGACTTCATAGTCGCCGAGGCCGCGTCGGTGCCGTGGATGAGCACGATCACCGGAGCCTGCGAGGAGAGCTCCACCACCTGCTGCAGCTGCTGCGGCTGCACCTGGATGGCCCAGCTGTTGGGCGCTCCCGGTGCAGCCTGAGCGGCTGGGGCCTGACCCGCCGGGGCGGCGGGCGCGGACGCCCCGGGCGCACCGTCGGAGGCGAATCCGGAGAGATCCACTGCCCCCCTGGCGTCGACCCGTCGGGACTGGGGTTCCTGGGCGGAATCGGTCACAGAAGCGCTCCTTGCACGTCGGGGTCCATCATGGTGGTCCTGCAGATCGATCTCCGGCTGCGGAGATCAGTCGAGTACGTTGACCTCATTCACAATATCGTGGACTCCGAGCACGACGACCCGCTCGCCGTCCTCGGCCGGGATGTGCAGGATCATCGATTCACGATTGACGATGTCGACGTCGTCCGTGGTGGAATCGGTGCCCGCCAGTTCCGCGGTCACTCCGGTGAGGTTGATCGAGGCGCCGTCCTCGGGTTGCAGCTGCGTGGTGGAGTCGAAGCTGCCCACTGCGATCACCGAACCATCAGGCAGACGCATCGCGGTGCTGCCCTCGCCGATGAACGGCCGGGTGTAGGAGATGCTCAGATCCTCGGCGCTCTCGCTGAGCTCTTCCTGGTACGCCTGGAGGTCCTCGATGTAGGCGTTCTCCTCCACACTCATCCCGAAGTAGTACTCGCTGTTGTTCAGGAAGACGGCGACGCGCTCCATGGCGTGGTTGGCGGCGAAGCGAGCTTCCTCGGCGTCGGGATCTACAGGCTCCACACCGCCGTCCTCGGCCGCGATGGCCGGGAACTCCGTGCCGGGGACCATCAGCACCGCCTGGATGAGCTCATAGTTCTCCCGCGGTGAAGCCTGCTCGATGACCAGCACCTGCGGGACCTCGGCCTCGGCGTCCTGGGTGATGACCACCGCTTGACGCGGGAAGTCGGTGCCGGAGGTCACCGCGGCGCTGAGGATCTCGGTGCCGATGGCGTCCGCGGTGACATCCTCGTCCATCTCGTGGTTCCGGTAGGTCAGTTCACGGACCTGCGCCGCATTTCCCGAAACTCGTGGCGAGAGCATCTCGGCATCGAACTCGGCGTCGGCCGCCGCGGTCTGCTCCGCGATGTCATCGACGATCCCCTGCAGCTGGGATTGGAGCAGCACCGAATATCCGGCGCCCTCGCCATCTTCTGCCTCAACCTCTTCTGCTTCGACCTCCTCGGTCTGCGCCGACTCGTCCTCGGCGGGGTCTTGAGCGGGATTCTCCGCATCGGCCATGAGCGCAGCAGGGCTCAGCGCCAGCGCAAAGGCCGCGGCAGTGGCCACCGAGCGGCTGCGCCAGGTGCGGCCTTCCTCGGTATCGTCCTCGGTGTCATCCTCGGTCGCTTCGGGAGCGGTCGGCTCCGGTCCCACCGGGTCGATGATGCCGGTGGCATCGGGATCCACCGGATCGGCTCCTCCGGCTGAGTCGGTGCGGGCAGTTTCGGTGCCGGCTGCGGCGGAGTCTTCGTCCTTGAGCGCCTCCGGGTCGTAGGTGCTCTCGGTGGTGGAGACCGAACCGAGGACCCCGGTCAGCTCTTCTTCGGAGGGATCGACGTGCTGGGGAGCCTCAGGGTGAGGGCTTTCGTGGGGCCCTTCGGTCTGGTTCATATCATCCTCGACTGTGGTGGTATCCGTGGCGCCAGCACCGGTTGCGGCAGCGGCACCGGTCGCGGCGGTGGCACCGGTCGCGGCGGTGGCACCGGTCGCAGCGCCCGCGGCGGGACCACCGACCCGGGTGGTCCCGGGGTCGGTCTCGGGGCTGCGGTCGCGGCGACGGGTGGCGAGTGCGCGGTAGAGCAGGAAGATGCCCACCAGGATGACCAGCGCGCCGAGCACGATCAGCACCGTGCCGAGCAGGCTCTCTTCCTCTTCGGGAAGCTCCACTGTGACGGCGCTGGGAGCGGGCTCCTCGCCGTCGCGGAAGATCAGCAGGCTCCACTCGCCGCTGTCATCGGGTGCGCTCCAGCGGTAGCGAAGATCACCCTCGGTGGTCTCGCTGGCGACCCAGAGGTCAGAGCCGCTCGGATCCGGCACCGTGGTCTCACCCTCGGTGAACTGCGTCTCGATGGTGGACGGGGCATCATCCTCGCCCTCCTGCACCGCTCCGATGGTGACGTGCGCGGCGTCGCCGACCCAGGCCTCGATGTCCTGGGTGCGCGCCAGTGCGATGGTGTACTCACCCTCGGCGCTGATGGTGAACTCGTCGCGCTCCGCCTGAGGGTCGATCAGGTCTTCACTGATCACGGTCAGCGGGGCATCCTCCACCTCCTCGGTCTGCGCGGTGGGAACCTCGTCGGAGGCCCAGACGGTGAGCAGCCCCACTCCGATGCCCGCCATAAGCAGACCCAGGATGAAAGCGATGATGGAAGCGGGGAGACGCACGGGTGAGGAGTCCTTGATCGGAGGAGGAGGCGGTGGTTCAACCTCTTAGAATACCGAACATAACAATAGGATCACAGTCTGGGCGCCCGCTGGACGGATTTCCGCCAGACCATGGTGTCCCATGGACGGCGCGTGGCTAAGCTGACCCCGTGACAGAGTCCGAGCATGATCCTCAGGAGCTGGGCCCCGACGGGCAGTCCGGCAGCGGCGAACAGGACCGCTCAGCCGCTCCCCGTCGACGCCTGTTCGGCCGTGGACCCTCGAGACGTCGTCCGCGCGGCCTGCAGTACCGCATGCGCATGATTCGGTCAGCCCGTGCGCTCAAACCACCGGCGGCGCTTCCCGAGTTCGACCGATATGGCCTGCCCCCGGTCTCGGCGGAGTCCACGCAGAACGCCGCCGCCCCCTACGCGTCGCGCCCGATCTACACCGGATTCATGCTCGCCCTGGGCGTCGGCCTCGCGCTGTTGGTCTTCTTCGTGGCCCAGGCCAACACGCAGCTGCTGTTGTGGATCACCGCCGCGCTGTTCATCGCCATCGGCCTCGATCCGGTGGTGCGCAGCCTGGAACGGGCAGGCCTGCCGCGGCCCGCGGGGGTGGCTGTCACGATCACGGCATTCCTCTCCGTCGTGGCGACATTCATCGCGGCCCTCGCCCCGATGGTGACGGAGCAGACGTCCACCTTCGTGCGCTCGCTGCCGGTGCTGGTCAACAACATCTCCGGCTCTGAGTGGTTCCGGAGCGTCGAAGATGAGTTCCAGGTGCAACAGATCATCGACACCGAGGTCAACCGGTTCATCTCCGACCCCACGAACATCACCAATGCCCTCGGCGGGCTCTTCGGAGTCGGGACGGCGATCCTGACCACCGGACTCGGCACGCTGGTGGTGTTCGTGCTGGCGATCTATTTCCTGGCCTCACTGCCGGTGATGACCGCATGGGCCTACCGTCTCGCACCGCGCTCGAACCGCGGCCGGGTCCAGCACCTCGGGGATCGGATCCTGGACGGGGTCGGCCACTACGTGATCGGTCAGGCCGGTGTCGCGGTGCTCAACGGGCTTGTCGCATTCCTCGCGATCAGCATCGCCGGCGTGCCCTTCGGCGTGCTCTTCGCAGTGGTGGCCGGAGTGCTGGCCTTCATCCCCCTGGTGGGGCCGGTCACCGGCGGCACGATCGTGACCCTGGTCGCCCTGACGGTGGACTGGCAGACCGCCGCAACCTTCGCCGCCATCTACTTCGTGTACCTGCAGGTCGAGGCGTACTTCGTCTCGCCGCGCATCATGGCCCGCGCGGTGCGGATCCCCGCCGCCGTCGTCGTGATCTCGGTCATCGCCGGCGGCACGCTGCTCGGGGTGCTCGGGGCTCTCATGGCGATCCCGACCGCCGCCGCGGTGATGCTGCTGACCCGCGAGGTCCTGATCCGCCGCCAGGACGCCCGCTAGCCCGGAACCCAGTCAGGCCGCGCGGCGCAGCGCAGACCGGTCGGTCGCGCGGCGCAGCGCTACTCCGAGGCCATCGGCCCGGTCCAGGTGGTCGGCAGATCCGCGGTCACGCCCAGGACGGTGGACGCGATGTCCTCGAGCACCAGGCGGGAATACCGCTCCCCCACCCAGAGGTGCTTGGCACCCTCGACGCCGCGCAGCTGAGCCTGGGTGATCGGGGCGAAGCGCTGCCGCGCCTCCGCGGGTTTGAGGAAGTCATCAAGCTCGGGCACCAGGATGCGCAGCGGGCGCCCATCCTCGTTCCAGGCCTCCAGGTGTGCCGGCTCGGCGCGGTGCAGCGGAGGCGAGAGCAGGATCGCGCCTTCCGTCTCTGAGCGTGCGGGCTCGTCGGTGCCATATTTGAGCACCAGCTCGGTGCCGAAGGACCAGCCGAGCATCCAGCGGTGGGGCAGTTCGCGCTGCGCGGCGAACCGGATCGCGGCGGCCATGTCGAGTCGCTCCTCGACACCTCCGGAGAATTCCCCCTCAGAGGTCCCGCGCGGTGAGCTGGTGCCACGGGTGTTGAAGCGCAGCACCGCGATGTCTGCCAGTGCAGGGAGCCGGTAGGAGGCCTTCTTGTAGATGTGGGAGTCCATGAACCCGCCGTGGGTGGGCAGCGGGTGGAAGGTCACCAGAGTCGCCTCGGGCCGAGCATGCAGGGGCAGCGCCAGCTCACCGACCAGGGTCAGCCCGTCCTCGGTCTGCAGCGTGATCTCCTCACGCCGCGCCGGCAGCACCGACTTGGGTCCCAGCTCCTCGTCGTGGACCTCGGTGTATTCAAATCTCTGAGCAGACATGACCTCAGCCTATCCGCCAGCAGTGGCTGTGCCAGTGGCGTCGCTCGGCGGCCGCGTGCTCATCGCCGAAGATCGAATCGGCCCGCCAGGCGACGACGTGAGCGGTCCCTGCCGGCACGGGAAGGTGACATCCCGGGCAGGTGTAGCTCTTCTGCGCTGCGGAGGCGGAGATGTGCCGCACGTGATATTCCCCGTCACGGCGGCGCACCGTCCCGGAGGAGAATGCGCCCTGACCGAAGACGCCCGTGGACAGCGGTCGGTGCTCGCGCTGCCACTTCGACGCGCGCCTTCCGGGTCCCTTCGCTGACTTGGCCATGGGCTCCATTGTTTCAGGTGTGGGGCTCCGGATACCACGACACAGCTGGGCCACTGGTCCCGGGTGCGGCCCTTCCCCCGAGACCGGGTAGGATCAGTCACCGTGCGATTGGTAATTGCGACCTGTTCAGTGTCATATTCCGGCCGGCTCAACGCCCACCTGGCCCAGGCCACGCGCCTGCTCATGGTGAAGGCCGACGGCGGCGTGCTCATCCACTCCGACGGCGGCTCCTATAAGCCGCTCAACTGGATGTCCCCGCCCGCCACGATGCGGGTGACCGCGCCCGACGCGCAGCAGCGTGAGGCCGGTATCACCGAGGTCTGGAACGTCTCGGCGACCAAGAGCGACGACACCCTGTCCATCCTGATCAGCGAGGTCCACGAGGACGTCTCGCATGATCTCGGCGTGGACCCGGGCCTGGTCAAGGACGGCGTGGAGTCCGATCTGCAGCGGCTGCTCGCCGAGCAGATCGAGCTGCTCGGCGCCGGCCACCGGCTCATCCGTCGGGAGCACCCCACCCCGATCGGTCCGGTGGACATCCTCGCCCGCGGCCCACAGGGCAGCGTCGCCGTGGAGCTCAAGCGTCGCGGCGACATCGACGGGGTTGAGCAGCTCACCCGCTACCTGGACCTGCTCAACCGCGATCCGCTGCTGGCGCCCGTGCAGGGAGTCTTCGCGGCCCAGCAGATCAAGCCCCAGGCACGCACCCTCGCCGAGGACCGCGGCATCCGCTGCCTCGTGCTGGACTATGACGCGATGCGCGGGGTCGACGACGCCGACTCGCGCCTCTTCTAGCCGGCTGAACCTCCGGCCCGAAACGTCGGGCATCTCGCCCCTGGACCATCTCGACGCCCCTCGCGTTCGGCAGCGCCTGATGCGCCGCCATGAGCTGGGGAAGCTGTCCATGAGCTTCGCGCACGCGCGCACAGACAGGCGGGCCCCCGGCCTCCGTGAGGAGTCCGGGGGCCCGCCTGGCGATGAGGTGGATCAGTCGATGATCGGGTCAGCTCTGCGTGAGCTCGGCCTCGTCCGCGACGATGGTCACCTGATCGGAGTCCACCGAGAAGAAGCCTCCGGTGACCTTCGCGTTCACTGGGGAGCCCTCGACGGGGTTGATGACCAGCTCACCTTCGGCCAGCAGCGAGAGCACCGGAGTGTGACCCGGCAGGATTCCGATGTCACCTTCCACTGTGCGCGCGCGCACCGACTTGGCGGCACCGGACCAGACGGCGTGGTCGCTGGCGACCACCTGAACGTCGAGTTCGGCCATGATCAGGACCTCTTCTTGATCTCGGCGTAGAGACGCTCGACATCATCGAGGCCGCCGACGTTGTAGAACGCCTGCTCCGGGATGTGGTCGAGATCACCGTTGGCGATGGCGTTGAAGCCCTCGATGGTGTCCTTGATCGCCACAGTGGAACCGTCGACGCCGGTGAACTGCTTGGCGGTGTAGGTGTTCTGTGACAGGAACTGCTCGATGCGGCGGGCGCGGGAGACGACGATCTTGTCTTCTTCGCCGAGCTCATCGATGCCGAGGATCGCGATGATGTCCTGCAGCTCCTTGTTCTTCTGCAGGATCTGCTTCACCCGAGTCGCGGTGTCGTAGTGCTCCTGACCCACGTACTGCGGGTCAAGGATGCGCGAGGTCGAGCTCAGCGGGTCCACAGCCGGGTACAGACCACGCGAGGCGATTGCACGGGAAAGCTCCGTGGTCGCGTCCAGGTGGGCGAACACGTTCGCCGGCGCCGGGTCGGTGTAGTCATCGGCGGGGACGTAGACGGCCTGCATCGATGTGATGGAGTGGCCGCGGGTCGAGGTGATGCGCTCCTGGAGCACACCCATCTCGTCGGCAAGGTTCGGCTGGTAACCCACTGCTGAAGGCATGCGCCCCAGCAGCGTGGAGACCTCGGAGCCGGCCTGCGAGAAGCGGAAGATGTTGTCGATGAAGAGCAGCACATCCTGGTTCTGCACATCGCGGAAGTACTCCGCCATGGTCAGCGCACTCAGTGCCACACGCAGACGCGTGCCTGGCGGCTCATCCATCTGACCGAACACCAAGGCGGTGTCCTTGAGGACGTTGGCCTCTTCCATCTCGACCCAGAGGTCGTTGCCCTCACGGGTGCGCTCACCGACACCGGCGAACACCGAGGTGCCGCCGAAGTTGCGGGCCACACGGGTGATCATCTCCTGGATGAGCACCGTCTTGCCCACACCGGCGCCGCCGAAGAGGCCGATCTTGCCGCCCTGGATGTATGGGGTCAGCAGGTCGATCACCTTGATGCCGGTCTCCAGCATCTCGGTGGAGCCCTCGAGTGCCGCGAAGTTCGGAGCCGGGCGGTGGATCGGCCAGCGATCCTGAACCTCCAGCTCGGAGATCGGCATGTCCAGGGTCTCGCCCAGGACGTTGAAGATGTGTCCCTTCACGGACTCACCCACGGGCACCGTGATGGCTGATCCGGTGTCGTGCACGGGGGTGCCGCGCACCAGGCCGTCGGTGGCCTGCAGCGAGATCGCACGGATCAGGTTGTCGCCCAGGTGTGCAGCGACCTCGAACGTGATCTTGCGGGTCACGCCGCCGAGGGTGACCTCGGAGTTGAGCGCGTTGTACATCGATGGGATGGAGTCGGCGGGGAACTCAATGTCCACGACCGGACCGATCACCCGGGCGATGCGACCAGTCGCACCCGGCTGACCGGCTGCTCCGGAGCTCTGCTCTGCAGTAGTGGCAGTCATCTCTCTCACTTCACTTGATCTTGGATGATGTCAAAACGTCTGTTGTTGGCCTGCGGGGGTACCCGTGGGCTAGCTCGCGGCCAGAGCGTCGGCACCCGCGATGAGCTCGCTGAGCTCCTGGGTGATCTCGGCCTGGCGAGCGTTGTTGCGCAACAGGGTGAACTTCTTGATGAGGTCGTCCGCGTTGTCGGCAGCAGACTTCATCGCCCGCTGGCGAGCCGCGAGCTCCGACGCCGAGGCTTCCAGCATCGCCGCGAAGATCTTGGACTCGATGTACCGCGGAAGCAGCGCATCGAGGACCTCTTCGGCGGCGGGCTCGAAGTCATACAGCGGGGTGGGCTCGTGCTTGGCTTCCGCATCCTGCTCCACGAAGGCCAGCGGCAACAGACGTCGCACCACCGGCTCCTGCTTCACCATGGACTGGAACTCGGTGTAGACGAGATACAACTCGTCCACGCCGCCCTCCTCGGTGGGCTGCAGGAAGCAATCGACCAGCGTGCGGCCGATCTCCTGAGCACGTTCCACCTCGGGGGCGTCCGTGTTTCCGGTCCATACCTGGTCATACTCCCGCTCACGGAAGTCATAGAACGCCTGCGCCTTGCGTCCGTAGAGGTAGGGGCGGATCTCCTTGCCGTCCTCCCGAAGGCGCTTGGTCAGGGCTTCGCCCCGCTTGAGCACGTTCGTGGAGTAGGCGCCGGCGAGTCCGCGGTCGCTGGTGACGATCAGCACTGCCGCGCGGGTGGGGTTCTCCACCTTCGTGGTCAGCACGTGATCGATGTCGTTCTGCGAGGCCACGGCGGAGACCGCACGTGTGATGGCATCTGCGTATGGCGAGGCTGCCCGCGCACGGCTGCGTGCTTTGCCGATGCGAGACGTCGCGATCAGCTCCATCGCCTTGAAGATCTTCTTCATCGACGAAGTCGATGCGATCTTCTGGCGGTAGACCCGAATCTGGGCTCCCATGCTTGTCCTTCCTTGATGTCGTTCAGCAAGTGATTCTGCTCAGCTGCGGTGTGGACCTCAGCTGCGTGCGGGAATCTCTTCCTGGCTGATCTCGTCGGCGGACATCGCGTCGGTCTGCTCGTTGCCCACGATGGACGTGGCACCCTCGGCGTGGAATTCCTTCTTGAACGCGACCATGGCTTCTTTGAGCGCACTGACGGTGTCGTCCTCGAGCTTGCCCGAGGCGGCGATGTTGGTCAGCACGTTGGTCTTGCGACGCAGGTAGTCCAGCCAGTCCGTCTCGAAGCGCTTGATGTCCGCAGTCTCGACATCGTCCAGGTGACCCTGGGAACCGGTCCAGATCGATGCGACCTGATCCTCGATGGCGTACGGCGTGTACTGCGCCTGCTTGAGAAGCTCGGTCTGGCGCTCGCCGCGCACCAGCTGCTGCCGGGTGGCGGGGTCGAGGTCCGAGGCGAACATGGCGAAGGCCTGCATGTCCCGGTACTGCGCCAGGTCCAGCTTCAGCGTGCCGGAGACCTTCTTCATGGCCTTGAGCTGAGCGGCACCACCGACGCGGGACACCGAGATGCCCACGTCGACTGCCGGACGCTGGTTGGCGTTGAAGAGGTCCGACTGCAGGAAGATCTGACCGTCGGTGATCGAGATGACGTTGGTCGGGATGTAGGCCGACACGTCGTTGGCCTTGGTCTCCACCAGCGGAAGTCCGGTCATCGAACCCGCGCCGAGCTCGTCGGAGAGCTTGGCACAACGCTCGAGCAGACGAGAGTGGAGGTAGAACACGTCGCCGGGGTACGCCTCGCGTCCCGGTGGGCGACGCAGCAGCAGCGACACCGCACGGTAGGCCTCAGCCTGCTTGGAGAGGTCATCGAACACGATCAGCACGTGCTTGCCGCCGTACATCCAGTGCTGGCCGATGGCCGAACCGGCGAACGGTGCCAGGTACTTATAGCCGGCGGGGTCAGATGCCGGGGACGCCACGATGGTGGTGTACTCCAGCGCGCCGCGCTCTTCGAGGGTCTGCCGCACGGCCGCGATGGTGGAGGCCTTCTGGCCCACAGCAACGTAGACGCAGCGAACCTGCTTGGTGACGTCGCCGGATTCCCAGTTGGCCTTCTGGTTCAGGATGGCGTCGATGGCGATCGCGGTCTTGCCGGTCTGGCGGTCACCGATGATCAGCTGACGCTGACCGCGGCCGATCGGGATCATGGCGTCGATGGCCTTGATGCCGGTCTGGAGCGGCTCGTGCACGGATTTGCGCTGCACCACCGAGGGAGCCTGAAGCTCCATCGGACGGCGACCCTCCGGGGTGATGTCGCCCTTGTCATCGATGGGCGTGCCCAGCGGGTCGACCACGCGACCCAGGAATTCGTCACCGACCGGGACCGAGAGGACCTCGCCGGTGCGGGTGACCTCCTGGCCCTCCACGATGCCGGAGAACTCGCCGAGGATCACGACGCCGATCTCTCGGGTGTCGAGGTTCTGGGCCAGGCCCAGGGTGCCGTCTTCGAAGCGAAGAAGTTCGTTTGCCATGGTCGAGGGAAGTCCCTCGACTCGAGCGATGCCGTCAGCCGCGGAGATCACGCGTCCGACCTCGACGCGCTCTGCGCTGCCGGGATCGTAGGATGCGGCGAAATCGTTCAAGGCGTTGCGGACGTCGTCGGCGTTGATGGTCAAGTCGGCCATCTGCAGTCCCTGCTCTCCTCAGTAATGGCCGCGAGGTGCGGCCGGGTGGTTCAAAGATTCACGTATGTGTTGAGCCAGTCTGAAGAAGACTAGCTGGCCAGTCTCCGGTGGAGATCATTGAGTTTGGTGGCCACCGTGCTGTCGACCACCTCATCACCGACCTGGACTCGGATGCCGCCGACCACAGCAGGGTCGAGCACGACGTCGAGCTTCAGCTCTCGACCGAAGTAACGGTCCAGGCTTGCCCCGAGCCGCTGCATATAGCCGGGGTCCAGCTCCTTGGCGACGGTGACCAGTGCGATCCAGCGCTGCTGGCGTGCCGCGATCTGCTCGGTGAAGCGCTCGACGAGCTGCGCGGGTCGAAGCCCGCGCGGCGCCGTCACAGCACGATCGATGAGCAGCCGCGCCTCGGCGCTGGCTCCCGGGGAGAGCTGGGCTGCGAGCTTCTGCTTGGCCTCAGGCGTTGCCTGGGCGTCAGTCAGCGCGCGCTGCACCTGGTGCGAGGAGGCCACGGTCCGCCGGAAGTCCAGCAGTGCCGACTCCAGCTTCTCCAGACCTGCCAGGCCCTCGCGCTCGGCCTGCACCACCACCACGACGACGGCGAGGATCTCGACGGCGTCGCCGAGGTCGCGCTCCTTGCTCCAGCGCCGCGAGACGAGGGCATCGAGGACTTCCGTCGTCGTGCCCCTGACCTTCGCGCCGAAGAGGCTGCGTGCCATCGCCACCCGGTCCTGAGGATCGCGGGAGGGGTCGGTGAGGCTGCGGCGCAGCCCTGCCGAGGAATCGAGCACATCCAGTACAGCGAAGAGCTCACGGGCGACCTCAAGGTCGGCCTGCGCCAATGAGGGCGCGAGCTCCTTCTGCACGGCTGCGAGGGATTCGGTGGTCACCGCTGCCATTACTGTGCTGCTCCTGTCTGGCCAGCCTGGGCTGACTGATCAGCGTCGAGATCCGCGAGGAAGCGATCGACCACTCGCTGGGAGCGGGTGTCGTCCTCGAGCGCCTCGCCGACGATCCGGCTCGCGAGCTGTGTGGCCAGCGAACCGACCTCAGCCTTGAGCGAATGCGCAGCCGATGCCCGTTCTGCGGCGATCTGCTGCTGGGCCTGCTCGGTGATGCGGGCCGCCTCAGCGGCGGCCTTCTCCTTGTGCTCGGCGACGATCTCGGCACCTTCGGCGCGAGCTTCCTCGCGCATCCGGCTCGCCTCTGCACGGGCATCCCCAAGGTTCTTCTCGTACTCGGCCTTCATGGCTTCGGCCTCAGCCTTGGCCTTCTCAGCCTCGTTGAGTCCACCTTCGATGGCCTCGGTACGGGCCTGATAGGCCTTCTCGAATGCTGGCACGATCCATTTCTGGACCACGAACAGCAGCACCAGGAAGCCCAATAGCACAACCAGGAATTCCCAGAAGTTGGGGAGCAACGGGTTGGCGTCACTTTCTGCTGCCTGGATCAGAGATGCACTGATCATGTGTTCACCCTTTTTTCAGTAGTCTGACGATCTCAGAGGGCCCGGAGTTCCGGTGCCCGTCCCAGAAGAATCGGACCAGCGTCAGAGCACGAAGGCGAAGACGATGGCAAGGATGAAGACCGCCTCCGCCAGCGCGAAGCCGAGGATGGCGATGGGCTGCAGCACGCGCTGCGCCTCAGGCTGGCGGGCCACACCGTTGAGGTAGGCCGAGAAGATCATGCCGATGGCCAGTGCAGCGCCGAAGCCTGCGAGACCCATGCCGACCATGTTCAGAGTGCCGTCCATATGTGTTGCTCACTTTCTGTCTGAGTCCCCGTGCGTACCACGCGGACGGTTCTAATGTCTGGCCTACCGGCATGTGCCGGTCCGCCGCTGCGCCTCGACGTCCCGGTAGGAACGCCGAACCGCATAGAGGGAAAAATCAGTGGGCGTCTGCCTCGATCGAGCCCTGGATGTAGATCGCTGTCAGCAGCGCGAAGACGAAGGCCTGGAGGACCATCATGATCAGCTCCAGGAAGTACAGCGGGATGGAGCCGACGAGGATGAGCGCGCCCAGGCCGTAGTCGGCCAGGCCGCCCTGCTGGGCGACGAGGAACTCGACGCCGGAGCCGGCGAGCATCACGATGATGTGCCCGGCGAGCATCACGGCCATGAGTCGCAGCGAGTGCGTCAGCGGGCGGATGATGAAGTTGGAGAGGAACTCCAGGACCACGAGCAGCGGCAGCAGCCACTTCGGCACGCCTGAGGGCACCGTCATGAGCTTGATGAACTTGGGGCCGTGGGTCTTGAAGCCCAGCGCGATCCAGGTGATCCAGATGATCAGGGCCAGCGCGTAGGCGGGGCCTGCGTGGGAGAACGTGGGCAGCTGCAGGCCCGGGACGGCGCCGAAGATGTTGTTGACCAGCACGAAGAAGAACACCGCGAAGAGCAGCGGGATCCACTGCCGGAAGTGCTTCTCGCCGAGGATGTCGCGTCCCAGGGTGTGCCGGACGAACCCGTAGCCGGACTCGGCAAGGTACTGGGTGCGCGACGGGACGAGGGACTGCTTCCGGATCGCCCACATGAAGAACCAGGAGATGACGATGACCGAGAGGATGACCATCAGCATGTTCTTGCCGAAGCCAGTCCCCCACTCCGCCATCCAGGGAAAGATCTCCGGAAGGTGCGTCTCAGAAATCGTGGGCGGCTGGAATCCACCTTCATTGGTGGCCATGGGCGCAAGCGAATGCAACGCTGGTCCTCTCTGCGGTGTCCGTCAGTGGGTTTCAACCCCGGGCATCGGAAGCCGGATCAACTCCGTCTCGCCTTTTATGTGGACCGCCAGTCTATGAGCAAGACTTCCGAAGACGGTCCACGGGCAACTCCCCCACGCAGGTGTTGGAAAACACAGAACTGGTGTGGGAAGTCACCGAAAGCCTACCAGAACAACGACCCCCGGCACTGCCGGAGGACCACCGACGAAGGCGGTCCCACCACACCGAAAGCCGTCCTGACCCGGGTCATCAGTCGTTGAGTCGGTGCCGCAGCGCACGCTGGGCGGCGGCCCGGTTGACCCGCAGCGCACGACGGCGGAGCCAGGGCCCCAGCGTGAGCACCACCGCGGCGCCCAGGCTCAGCACCATGCCCAGAGTGACCAGCCACCAGGGCAGGAAGTTGAAGGAAACGGCTCCGAAGGCGAACAGCGCAGACCAGAAGTAGAGCAGCAGCACCGCCTGCGGGTGGGAATAGCCGCCGTCGACCAGCTTGTGGTGCAGATGGCCACGGTCAGGGGTGAAGGGTGAGGCGCCCCGAGCGGTGCGTCGGACCACCGCCAGCGCCAGGTCCAGCAGCGGCAGCAGGGTCACCGCCAGGGGCAGCAGGATCGGCATGTACGCGGGGATGTTACGGAATCTGAAGCCCTCGGCGAGCTGGCCGACGTCGGCGGTCACTGCCAGCGCCCCGGCCGCCATGACCAGGCCCAGCAGCATGGCCCCGGTGTCGCCCATGATGATCTTCGAGGGGTAGAAGTTGTGCGGCAGGAAGCCCAGACACGAGCCCACGAGCACCGCCATCAGCAGCGTCACCAGGTTCGAGGCGTCGAAGGCGTTGATCGAGAGCGTCAGCAGGTAGCTGTAGATGAAGAACGCGGCGCCGCCCAGCGCGGCGACTCCGGCAGCCAGTCCGTCGAGCCCGTCGATGAAGTTGAAGGCATTGATGGTCAGCACCACCACGAACACGGTCAGCATCGCCTGCACCAGCGGCCCGCCGACTCCGAGCCAGCCCACCGGCATGACCTCGAGCTGGATCCCGTGGAGCACCAGGATGATGGCTGCGCCGACCTGTCCGCCGAGCTTGACCATCCAGGGGATGTCCCAGGCGTCATCGGCCATGCCGACCAGCAGGATCACCACCATCGCCGCGAAGACGCCGCGCACCGGGGTCAGGTCGGCGAAGATCCCACTCAGATAGGGAATCGTGGAGGCGGCGGCGAGACCGACGACCATCCCGAGGAACATCGCCACCCCGCCCCAGCGCGGCTTGATCTGGTTGTGCACATCACGTTCCCGGATCGGGGTGTAGATGCCCAGCTTCAACGCGATGGTCCGCACCGCGGGGGTGAGCAGATAGGTCACCACCATCGAGACGGCGAGGACGGCCAGGAAATAGATCATGAGTGCGAGTCGGACGCCTCTGCCTCGGGCGCCACGCTGGCTACGACGGCCTGCAGCTCGGCCAGGGGCAGGGCCCCGGTGCGCACCACGCGGGGCGGCGTCACCGTGGCGTCGATGATGGTCGACGCGGCGGATGAGCCGCGGTCACCGGCGTCGAGGTACACCGAGACCGACTCGGCGAGCATCTGCTGGGCCTCGGTGACGGTGGTCGCGGCGGGCATTCCGGTGCGGTTGGCCGAGGAGACCGCGAGCGGCCCAGTGGCGTTGAGCAGATCCAGGGCGAGCTCATCGGCCGGCATGCGCAGCGCGACGGTGCCATGGGTCTCCCCCAGGTCCCAGCGCAGCGAGGGCTGGGCGTTGAGGATCAGCGTCATCGGGCCGGGCCAGAACGCCTGCGCCAGGGTCCTGGCCTCCTCGGGCACGTCGATGGCCAGCGCGTCCATGATCTCGGGGCGACCGATCAGCACCGGCGGCGGCATGGTGCGACTGCGGCCCTTGGCCGCGAGCAGCACCGCCACGGCCTGCGGGGAGAACGCGTCGGCGCCGATGCCGTAGACGGTGTCGGTGGGGAGGACCACCGTCTCCCCTCGAGAGAGCGCGTCCTGCGCCGCGGAGATGCCCTCGGCGCGGGAGGCGGGGTCCGTGCAGTCGACTGTCTGGCTCACGCGCGCCATTCTTCCACGCCGACGGCAGGATACGGGTCAGCCACGAGACCTGCGTCAACGGCGGGAGCTGGGTCAGTGACCGCGCTGGTGGCGCGATCCCGGCCGGTGAGGTCCTGGTGCGTGCTCACCTGAGCCAGCGAGCTGTCTGCCTTGCAGTGCTCGGCCAGCGCCTGCGCCTGAGCTTCGGCGTGTTCGAGGATGAACCAGCCTCCCGGCACGAGCAGCCGCTTGGCGGCGGCGATCACCGCATGGGGCATGGTGAGCCCGTCGGCGCCCCCGCCGTAGAGCGCCAGCTCCGGATCATGCACCCGCACCTCCTCCTCACGCGGCACCATGCCGGCGGGGATATAGGGCGGGTTGGACACGACGACGTCGAAGCTGGACTCCCACTCCTCGGGCACCTCACGCAGGTCGCGCTGGTGCAGCGTCACTCCGAGCGGGGCCAGATTCAGCTCCGCCCAGGCGACGGCCTGGGTGGAGAGCTCCACGGCGTGGACCTCGGCCGAGGGGTGTTCTGCGGCGATGGCGGCGGCCAGGGCGCCTGAGCCGGTGCCGAGATCGACCACGCGGGGCCGCCAGGAGGCTGGGCGCTGCGCGGCCATCCGGGCCAGCTGTTCGAGCGCCGCCTGGGCGACCTGCTCGGTCTCGGGGCGCGGGATGAAGACTCCGGGGCCCACCCGCAGCTCGAGGTGCCGGAAGGGCGCCAGTCCGGTGAGGTGCTGCAGCGGCACCCGGTCCGCACGTTCGGCCACCAGGTCGGTGATCCGCTCGGCGTCGGCAGCGGTGACCGAGCTTGAGGCTATGGCCATCGCGGCGAGGCGTCCGCGCGGGACGCCGAGCACGTGGGCGGCGAGGATCTCGGCGTCGACCCTGGGACTCGGAACGCCCGCTGCGCGGAGCCGGGCGGCGGCGTCGTCGATGAGCTGATCGGCCGGGTGGTCCCCCGGCTGGGCACCGGCTGGCTGATGTGTGGGCATGGGACTCAGTCCTGGGTGTCGTTCAGCGCCGCGAGCCGCTCCTGCTCGTCGAGCTCGACGCAGGACTGGATCACGGCCTCCAGGTCGCCGTTGATCACGGTGTCCAGGTTGTAGGCCTTGTACCCGCTGCGGTGATCGACGATCCGGTTCTCCGGGTAGTTATAGGTGCGGATGCGTTCGGAGCGATCCATGGTGCGGACCTGGGACTTGCGCACCTGCGCATTGTCGGCGTCGATCTGTTCCTGCTGGTGGGCCAGGATGCGGGAGCGCAGCACGCGCATCGCAGCCTCCTTGTTCTGCAGCTGGGACTTCTCGTTCTGCATGGCCACCACGATCCCGGTGGGCAGGTGGGTGATCCGCACCGCGGAGTCCGTGGTGTTCACACTCTGACCTCCGGGCCCGGAGGAGCGGTAGACGTCGATCTTGAGGTCGTTCTGGCTCAGCTCCAGCTCCTCAGGCTCGTCGACCTCTGGTAGGACCAGCACACCGGCCGCCGAGGTGTGGATCCGGCCCTGGGACTCGGTCTCGGGCACGCGCTGGACCCGGTGCACGCCGCCCTCGAACTTCAGGTGCGCGTAGACGCCCCGGGCCGGGTCATTGGTGGAGGACTTGATCGCCATCTGCACGTCCTTGTAGCCACCGAGGTCCGAGGGGGTCGAGGAGATGATCTCGGTCTTCCAGCCCCTGGCCTCGGAATAGCGGGTGTACATGCGCAGCAGGTCTCCGGCGAAGAGCGCGGCCTCATCGCCCCCGGCACCGCCCTTGACCTCGATGATCACGTTGCGCACGTCGTTCTCGTCGCGCGGGATCAGCATGCGCAGCAGCTTCGCCGCGGCCTCCTCGAGCTGGGCTGTGAGCGCGGGGATCTCGGCGGAGAACTCGGAGTCCTCCTGGGCGAGCTCCTGGGTGGTCGCCAGGTCCTCGCTGAGCTGCTTCCAGGTCTTGTGCGCCTCAGCCACACCGTTGAGCTGGGCGTAGCGGCGTCCCAGCCGGCGGGCCAGCGACTGGTCGGCGTGGACCTGCGGGTCGGCGAGCTGCTCCTGAAGTTCGGCGTGCTCGGCGAGCAGCGTCGATACGGAGTCGAACATCCGGGCGTTGATCTCTTCGCTCATGACTGGATTCTCTTTCATTTCCGTGGCTGAAGCGCGAACGGAGCGCTGGCGGACCGGGCTGGTACAGGCGAAGCCCGGGGTGAGCGCATGCTCACCCCGGGCTTCGCCTGATGAGTCGGCTAGTTGCCTTTGTCTCCGAGCGTGGTCTTCGACGCCAGCATCAGGAACTCAGCGTTGGACTGGGTCGCCTTGAGCTTGTTGATCAGCAGCTCAAGACCCTGCTCCTGCTCGAGTCCGGAGAGCACGCGGCGCAGCTTCCACATGATCTTGACCTCCTCAGCCGAGAGGAGGTTCTCCTCACGACGGGTGGAGGACTCGTTCACGTTCACGGCCGGGAAGATCCGCTTGTCCGCCAGGCGGCGGGACAGACGCAGCTCCATGTTGCCGGTGCCCTTGAACTCCTCGAAGATGACCTCGTCCATCTTGGACCCGGTCTCCACCAGCGCGGTGGCGAGGATGGTCAGCGAACCGCCATGCTCGATGTTGCGCGCTGCACCGAAGAACCGCTTCGGCGGGTAGAGCGCGTTGGCGTCGACACCACCGGAGAGGATCCGACCGGAGGCCGGGGCCGCGGTGTTGTAGGCGCGACCCAGTCGGGTCATGGAGTCCAGCAGCACGACGACGTCCTTGCCCAGCTCCACCAGTCGCTTCGCGCGTTCGATGGCCAGCTCGGCGACGGTGGTGTGGTCATCGGCCGGGCGGTCGAAGGTCGAGGCGATGACTTCGCCGTCGACCGTGCGCTGCATGTCGGTGACCTCCTCGGGCCGCTCGTCGACCAGGACCATCATGAGGTGGACCTCAGGATTGTTGGCCTTGATCGATTTCGCCAGGGCCTGCAGGATGATCGTCTTGCCTGCCTTGGGCGGGGAGACGATCAGGCCTCGCTGGCCCTTGCCGATCGGAGCGATCAGGTCGATCACGCGGGGTGCGATGTCCTTCGGGTCACCCTCGAGGCGCAGACGATCCTGCGGGTAGAGCGGTACCAGCTTGCTGAACTCGACACGATCGGTGTTGGCCTCCGAAGGGCGGCCGTTGACGGCGTCGAGCTTCACCAGCGCGTTGAACTTCGCGCGCTTCTGCGGGTTCTCCCCGTCGCGGGGGGCGCGGATGTGTCCGTGGACGGCGTCACCCTTGCGCAGGTTGTGCCGCTTGACCTGGGCCAGGGAGACGTAGACGTCGTTGGGTCCGGGGAGGTAGCCCGAGGTGCGCACGAAGGCGTAGTTGTCGAGCACATCCAGGATGCCCGCCACCGGGACCAGGACATCGTCCTCGGTGACCTCGGTGTCGTCGACCTCTGGATCGCGGCCGCGGCGACGGTTGCTGCGGTCGCCCCGGTCGTTGCGGTCATTGCGGTCATTGCGGTCGTTGCGGTTGCGGCTGCGCCGGTTGCGACGCTCCTCGTCACGGCCGCCGTCGCTCCGCTGACCCTCGCTGCGCTGGCCGTCGTTGCGCTCGCTGCGGCTGCCGTCGCTGCGCTGGCCGTCGTTGCGCTCGCTGCGGCTGCTGTCGCGGCCGCCGTCGTTGCGCTGACCGTCGTTGCGATCGCTGCGCTCGTTGCGGTTGCCGCGGCCACCGTCACGACCGTTGTTGTCGCGGTTGTTGTCGCGATTGCGTCGGCCGCGGCCTTCGCCGTCGTTGCGCTGGCCGTTCTCCTGAGTCTGGTCCTGAGTCTGCTCGTTGGAGCCCGACTGAGAGTTCGACTGCTGGGAATCCGACTGCTGGGCGTTGGACTGCTGGGTCTCGGCCGGCGCAGTGTTCTGCTGCTGGCTCCCGTTGTCGTCGCGGTTGCGGTTGCGGCGGTTGCGGTTGCGTCCGCGGGGCTGAGAATCGCCGCCGTCATCGCTGCCGTTGTTCTCGCCACCCTGCTGATCAGCGCGCCGGTCGATGCCGTTGCTGTCATTGCGGCCGTTGTCGCGAGAGTTCTCGGTGCGCGTGTCATCGGTGCTCGCGGCGTTCTCAGCGCTGTCCGCGGTGGAGCCGTTCTGCTCTGCGGCAGCTTCGCTCGCCTTGGACCGGCGGCGGTTGGGGCGCTTGGCGGCAGGCTCCTCGGAGCTCGCGGTCTGCCCATCATTGCCGCCCTTGGCGGCGTCGTTCTCGCGGCCTGCGGCGGCCGCCTGGTCCTGCTTCTTGTCCCGTTCGGCGACGGCGCCTCCGCGCTGATGAGAGGAGATGGCCTCCACCAGAGCAGATTTGCGCATCCGGGAGCTTCCGGTGATGCCCAGCTGTGAGGCAAGCGCCTGCAGCTGAGCGAGCTTCAGACCGGCAAGCCCGGAGCTCTTGGCCTCGGGTGCAGCGGACTCGGCCTTCTCGGGGCTCTGAGTCGCAGTGGTCTCAGCGGTGGTTTCTGTCACGAAGGTTCCTTCCCCCTCGTCAGGCAGGCCCGGCGGATGCGCCGTCCTGCGATGTCTTCAACGGAGCGTCAGAAGTCCGTTGGCTTATTTCAGTTTCTTTCGCGCATACACCGTCGGGGAGACTTCTTGCACGGTCCTCGTCCCCGGCGGGGAGTGGGATCATCGCGGGACTCTGCTGATTCACTCTGTTGAGGAGTCTGCACCGTCCAGCGCGCAGGAAAAAGCGCAATTCGCGCGAAAGAACATCATGGTGATCTCTACAGGGCCAACTCAATGGATCTGGGGAGAGAGCGTGCGGGGCACGCCATCAACGCTGATGTGCCTCCACTGTAGCACCCGCGCCCGCGATCGGCAGGATTGAGGGGGTGAACACATGGCCCCGCGCGTCGGGCCCGCCAAGTGCCGAGATCTGTTGTGCCGCGGCGCTGGCCTGGGCGTCGGAGTCAGCGAGCACAAGCACCGTGGGTCCCGCGCCGGAGATCACGGCGGCGAACCCCGCTGCGCGGAGTCCGTCCACCAGAGCCATCGACCCGGGGAATGCGGGACGGCGCTGTTCCTGATGCAGCGCGTCCTCAGTGGCGTCGAGCAGCAGCTCCGGAGCGCTGGTGAGGGCGTGGACCAGCAGCGCTGCGCGCGCGGAGTTCTGCGCCGCGGCGGAATGATCGACCTGGGCGGGCAGGAGGTCTCGTGCCACCTGGGTGGACTGCTCGAAGTTCGGCACGGCCACCACGGTGCGCAGGTCCGGGTGCGGGATCAGCGGCGCGGTCTTGAAGGCTCCGTCTCGGGGGTGGACGGCGGACCCGTCAGGCTCACCGGCGGAGCCCAGCGCGGTGGCGGCTGCCTGCCAGGAGATTGCAACCCCTCCGCGCAGCGCCGGGACGTAGTTGTCCGGATGGCCCTCGATCCGGGAACCGATCTGGAGCTTCTCGTCGTCGCTCAACCCGTCTGGGAGCAGCGTGTGCGCGGTCATCACGGCCGAGGCGACGGCCGCTGCCGAGGATCCGAGCCCGCGACTGTGTGGAATGTTGTTGACCGCTCGGACCTGAAGGTCGGGGAGGCTGAAGCCCTTGGCGTTGAGGATCTTCTCGACCAGGGTGACCACCAGGTGGGATGCATCGCGGGGCAGCGTTGCGGAACCCTCACCCTCCACCGTGATCTCCACCTGCGCGGTGGTGCCGCTCCGCGGCGCGGCGTGGACGGTGATCTCATCGTAGAGACCCAGTGCCAGACCCATGGTGTCGTAGCCGGGGCCGAGATTGGCGGAGGTGGCCGGCACCTTCAGGTGGAAGGACGCCGGGGCGGCTAGCGGCTCACGAAGGGCAAGGTCGTTGGCACCTTCCGCGTCATGTCCCTGCGCGGCAGGTGGCGTCGCGGCCGAGGGGGCCAGTGCCTGTTCAGGGGCGAGGCCCTGTCCTAGCTTGTGCATGCTGGGCTGCCCGCTCATCGAATCAGAGCCCCAGCTGCCGGGCCACGGTCTCGACATCCTGCGGGACCATGGTCGGGGTGACGTCCGAGCCGTCGGCGTTCTTCAGCGCCCAGTCTGGATCCTTCAGGCCGTGACCGGTCACGGTGATCACGATCGTCTTGTCCGCCGGCATCTCACCGGCGGAGTGCTTCTTGATCAGTCCGGCGACGCCGGCAGCGGAGGCGGGCTCCACGAAGACGCCCTCCTTGGAGGACAGCCAGCGGTGCGCGACGAGGATCTCCTCGTCGGTCACCGACTCGATGACCCCGGCAGACTCATCCCGAGCGGCCTCGGCCTTCTCCCAGGAGGCGGGATTGCCGATCCGGATGGCCGTTGCGACCGTCTCGGGCTCGGTCACCGGGTGGCCCATGACGATGGGCGCGGCGCCCTCGGCCTGGAACCCCCACATGATCGGGGTGTGGCTGGCCACCGCGGCGAGCTCCTCACCGGTGCCTCCCCCGTAGGGGTTGGTCCAGGGCTGGGAGTACTCCTTGTAGCCCTTCCAGTAAGCGGTGATGTTGCCGGCGTTGCCGACCGGAAGCAGATGGTAGTCCGGGGCATCGCCGAGTGCGTCCACCACCTCGAAGGCTCCGGTCTTCTGGCCTTCGATGCGTGCCGGGTTCACCGAGTTCACCAGGAAGACCGGGTAGTTCTCGGAGAGCTTGCGGGCGATGTCGAGACAGCCGTCGAAGTTGCCGTCCACCTGGATCAGCTCCGCACCGTGGGCGACCGCCTGGGAGAGCTTGCCCATCGCGATCTTGCCCGCCGGCACCAGGACGGCGCAGGTCAGACCGGCCTGGGTCGCGTAGGCGGCGGCCGAGGCGGAGGTGTTGCCGGTGGAGGCGCAGACCACGGCCTTGGCGCCCTCGGCCACCGCGGCGGTGATCGCCATGGTCATGCCGCGGTCCTTGAAGGATCCCGTGGGGTTCATCCCTTCCACCTTCAGGTAGACCGTGCCGGAGACCAGCTCGGAGAGCGCGGGGGCGTAGACCAGCGGGGTGCCGCCCTCTCCCAGGGTGATGACCTCGGTGGTCTCCTCCACGGGGAGTCGGTCTGCATACTCACGGATGACTCCGCGCCATTGGTGCGCCACGAGTGGGGGCTCCTTCATCGTCGTGCTGGTGGGATCTGCTCTGTGTGGGCTGGGCCCAGGACTACTGTTCGACCTCGACGCGAAGCACCGAGTTCACTGCCAGGACCACGTCCAGGGCGCGCAACGTGGACACGGTGTCGGAGAGGTGCTTCTCCTTCGCCAGGTGCGTGACGATCTGCACGACGGCGCCGCGTTCGCGCGCCGCCTCGGTGTCCACCTCACCGTCGGTCGATACGCTTCCGGGCTGGCGCATGGATTCGATGGAGACGTGGTGATCGGCCAGCACGCGGGCCACCTCGGCGATGACACCCTCACGGTCAGCGACTTCCATATCAATGTAGTACTGCGTGCGGGCGTCATCCACCGGCAGTGCGCGAACCGTCTGGGAGTCTCCGTTGGTGTCGGTGGTCCCGGGGTGGTCCGGTCCGCTGTGCAGTCGGCGCGCCACGGAGACCACATCACCCATGATGGCCGAGGAGGTGGGCAGCCCGCCGGCTCCCTGTCCGTAGAACATGAGCTCCCCGGCGTTCTCGGCGACCACGAAGACCGCGTTGAAGGCTCCGCGGACGCTTGCAAGCGGGTGGGTGCGGGGCAGCAGGGTGGGGTGCACGCGCAGGATGGCGCCGTCGTCGTTCTTCTCGACGATCGCCAGCAGCTTGATCACATAGCCGGAAGCCGCGGCGGCCTCGATGTCGGCGGAGGTGACGGAGGTGATGCCCTCGCAGTAGACGTCGTCGATGCTGAAGGGCGCGTGGAAGGCCAGCGCGCCGAGGATCGCGGCCTTGGCTGCGGCATCGTGGCCCTCGACGTCGGCGGTCGGGTCGGACTCGGCGTACCCGAGCCGCTGCGCCTCGGCCAGCGCGTCGTAGAAGGCGGCGCCGGTGGAGTCCATCTGGTCCAGGATGTAGTTGGTGGTGCCGTTGACGATGCCCATCACCTTGGTGATGCGGTCGCCGGAGAGGGATTCCTGGATCGGGCGCAGGATCGGGATGGCGCCTCCGACCGCGGCTTCGAAGCGCAGCAGGGCGCCGGACTCTGCGGCGGCCTGGCTGAGCTTTCCGCCCTGGACCGCGAGCAGCGCCTTGTTTCCGGTCACCACTGCGGTGCCGGCGCGCAGCGCGCGCTCCACCAGGGCGCCGGCGGGCTCGAGGCCGCCCATGAGTTCGATGATCAGGTCGGCCTCGTCCACCAGCGCCTCGGCGTCGGTGGTGAGCAGCTCGCCGGGGATCTTCCAGTCACGCGGGGCCTCGACGTCGCGGACGGCGACGCCGATCAGCTTGATCGGGGCACCGACCCGCGAGGAGATGAGCGCCCGCTCCTCGACCAGGGTGCGTGCGACCTGTGAGCCGACGTTGCCTGCGCCGAGCAGACCGATCTTCAGCGGCTCTGCGGTGGTCCTTGCTGCGGACATCATGACCTCAATCCCTTGTGCCTGTTCGGTTCCCGGCGCTGCGCGCGTGCTGTGTGTCAGTGTGCGGCAAAGCCGGTGTCACGCCCGAGCATGTCCTGCTCGGTCTCTCGGCGGATGAGCACCTGGGAGGCGCCGTCTGCGACGGCGACCACTGCGGGTCGAGTCAGGTAGTTGTAGTTGCTCGAGAGCGAGTGGCAGTATGCGCCGGTGGCGGGAACGGCAAGGAGATCATCCCGGGCCGTCGCCGTCGGCAAGTATACGTTTCGCACGACGATGTCGCCGGACTCGCAGTGTTTGCCCACGATGCGAGACAGCGCGTGGTCTCCGGTCACCCGGCGCGAGGCGAGCACCGCTGAATAGTCGGCGTCGTAGAGCACTCCGCGGGCGTTGTCGCTCATGCCGCCGTCGACGGCCACGTAGCGCCGGGACACGGTGGTGCCGTCGGGGGCGTCGACCTGGACGTCCTTCTGCACCCCGACTCGGTAGAGCGTGACCCCGGCGGGGCCGACGATGGCCCGGCCGGGCTCGATGGAGATCCGTGGGACGCTCAGTCCGTGCTCCGCGCAGGCCTGCTTCACCGTGGCGGCCAGGGCTGCGGCGATTGCTTCGGGGGCCCGCGGGGTGTCGGCCTCGGTGTAGGCGATCCCGTGTCCGCCGCCGAGGTCGAGCTCGGGCAGTTCCACGCCGTAGGCCGCACGCAGGCTGGCCAGGAAGGCGATGAGCTTCTGCGCGGCCAGTTCGAAACCGGCAGGTTCGAAGATCTGCGAGCCGATATGGGCGTGGATTCCACGGAGTTCGACGCCGGGAAGCTCCAGTGCGCGCGAGGCTGCTGTCCAGGCGGGCGAACCGAGGTAGGGGTTGGTGACTTTCGTCTCTGCCCCGGCAGCGTCTGCACCGGACGCGTCTGTACCGGACGCCGGGGTCAGGGAGAGGCCGAACTTCTGATCCTCGTGCGCGGTGGCGATGTATTCGTGGGTGGAGGCGTGCACGCCGGGAGTCAGCCGGAGCATGACCGGGGCGCGGGTGCCGGCCGCCACGGCCAGCGTGGAGATCCGTTCAAGCTCATCGAGGGAATCGGCGATGATGCGGCCGATCCCAGCGTCGAGGGCGCGCTGGATCTCGGCGTCGGACTTGTTGTTCCCGTGCAGTCCGATCTGCCTCGGCGGAACCCCGCCGGCCAGGGCGAGGGCCAGCTCGCCGCCGGAGGCGGTGTCCACGCAGAGCCCCTCCTCCACGGCCCAGCCCGCCACATGGGTGCTCAGGAAGGCTTTGCCGGCATAGAAGACGTCCACCTCGGCCTCAGGGGCGAAGGCTGCGCCGAAGGCCTCGCGGAAGCTGCGGGCGCGGGCCCGGAAGTCTGCCTCGGAGAGCACGTAGAGCGGCGTGCCGTGCTGGGCGGCGAGGGTCACGACGTCGACCCCGCCGATCACCAGGCGGCCCTCGGCGTCGCGGTGCGCGTCGGCCGGGAGCAGCGCCGCCTCGAGGTCATCGGTGTCCCGACGGGCGGTGAGCCAGGCCGGTGCCAGCGGATGCGCGCTGGGGGTGGTTGATTCTTCGGGGGCAGAGCTGCGGGTCGTGATGGCGGCTCACATCCTTTCGGGTGCGGTGACGCCGAGCAGCGCCAGTCCGTTGCGCAGCACCTGGGCGGTGGCGTCGTTGAGCCAGAGCCGGGTGCGGTTGAGATCGGTGACCGGGTCCTGGACGCCGTCGGGGCTGACGCTGGGCGCCACCCGGCACACGGCGTACCAGCCGTGATAGGCGCTGGCCAGGGACTCCAGGTAGCGCGCCACCCGGTGGGGTTCGCGCAGCTCGGCTGCCGAGGCCACCACGGAGGTGAAGCGTCCCAGGTGGGAGAGCAGCTCCTCCTCGGTCTCATGCGTCAGCAGCCCGGCATCGAAGCCGTCGCGGTCCACTCCGGCGGCCTCGGCGTTGCGCGCGGCATTGCGGGAGCGGGCATGGGCGTACTGGACATAGAAGACCGGATTGTCATTGGTCCGCGACTGCAGCAGCTCTGGGTCCACGTCGATCGGGGAGTTCGCTGGGAACCGGGCCAGCGTGTAGCGCAGCGCGTCGGCGCCGAGCCAATCGATCAGGTCGGTGAGCTCGATGATGTTGCCGGCGCGCTTGGACAGCTTCGCGCCGCGGATCGACATCAGCTGCCCGATGAGCACCTCGATGTTGCGCTGCGGATCGTCACCGGCGCAGGCGGCGATGGCCTTGAGCCGGGAGACGTAGCCGTGGTGGTCCGCGCCGAGCAGGTAGATCTTCTCGGTGAAGCCTCGCTCCCGCTTGGAGAGGTAGTAGGCGGCGTCGGCGGCGAAGTAGGTGGGCTCACCGTCGGCCTTGAAGAGCACCCGGTCCTTGTCATCACCGAAGTCGGTGGTGCGCAGCCAGACGGCGCCGTCGCGGTCCTCGATGTGGCCCTGCTCGCGCAGCGTCTCCACCGCGGCGGCGACCTTGCCCTCGGCGTGGAGGGCCTGCTCGGAGTAGAAGACGTCGAAGTGCACGCCGAACGCGGTCAGGGTGTCCTTGATCTGACCCATCTGCGCCTGGTAGCCCAGCTCGCGCACGATCGGCAGCGCCTCTTCGCGGGGCATGTCCTTGACGTCCGGGCGGGCGGCGAGGATCTCGTCGGCCAGCTCGATGACGTAGTCACCGGGGTAGCCGCCCTGCGGGACGTCCTCGCCGTGGATGCGGGAGAGCACCGAGTGGCCGAAGACGTTCATCTGGTTGCCGGCGTCGTTGACGTAGTACTCGTTGGCGACCGTGGCGCCGGAGGCGCGCAGCAGCCGGCCGATGGCGTCGCCGAGCGCGGCCCAGCGGGTGTGCCCGATGTGCAGCGGTCCGGTGGGGTTCGCGGAGACGAATTCGACGTTGACGCTCCGCCCGGCCAGCGCCTCGTTGTGGCCGAAGGTGTCCCCTGCTTCGACGATCGTGCGGGCAAGCTCCCCTGCGGCGGCGGAGTCCACGGTGATGTTGATGAACCCGGGGCCCGCGATCTCGATGCGCTCCACGCCGGCGACCTGCTGCAGCCTGGCGCCGACGATCTCGGCAAACGCACGCGGGGGCATCCCGGCCTTCTTGGCCAGCTGCAGGGCGATGGTGGTGGCCCAGTCGCCGTGCTCGCGATTCTTGGGGCGCTCGATGACGACGTTCTCGGGGAGATCGACGCTCAGCTCACCGGCTTCGACAGCCTCGGCGAGCACGCTCTTGACAACGGTGGAGAGTTCTTCTGGAGTCACCGGAACAGTCTACGCGGTCCGCCCCGGGAGCCGGGTCAGCACAGGATGGCTCAGCTGAGCAGACCGAGCACACCGCTGATGCTCAGGTAGACGCCGAGTCCCGCCAAGGTCAGGCCGCTGCCCATCTCGATGCGTCCGGTCACCACGGGGTTCGAGAGCCAGGAGTTCGCGGCATCGACCAGCAGCACGACACCGATCAGGTAGAGCCACATGCTGGCGGCCACAGTGCCGCCGAGCACCCCGATCGCAAAGGCCGGGGAGGCTCCGACGGGAGTGAACTGCGGGAAAAGTGCCAGGAAGAACAGACCGACCTTCGGGTTGGTCATGCAGCTGCCCAGCCCGATCAGGAATGTGCCGCGGAAGCTGGTGATGTCGCGGCGGGTGCGACGGCGGGGGGAGTCCTCCGATCCGCGAGCGCCTGGGCCCTCCTCCGCTGCGGGGGGTTGGGGATCGTAGGGGCCCCCGACCAGCACGGGAACTTCGACGTCGGCGCGGGCCAGTCGGTGCGCCTTCAACGTGATCGAGGCGCTGCGCACCGCGCGGGCACCGAGGAAGATCACGTAGAGGCCGCCGACGAGGCTGAGCAGCTCATAGGCCACCGGGGAGGCCTGGAACAGCGCCGCCAGGCCGGTGGCGGCCAGCGCCGCCCAGATCAGCGCGGCCACTGAGGATCCGGTCGCCGCGCCGAGGCCTGCCCGGCGGGAGAGCAGCGCATTGCGCAGAGACAGCATGGTGTCCTGCCCCGGGGTGATGGCCAGGACGGCGGAGACGGCGAGCAGACCGAAATAGCTGGAGAGTGTCACAGCTCCATCCTGGGACACCACACCGATCAGGACAAGCAGATAAAAGCTTAAGACTGTTCGGTATAAACGAATCGGCGCCATACTGGTGCCATGTTGAACCCTCACAGGCTGCGCGTGCTGCACTCGGTGATCGCCACCGGCTCGATCCAGGGCGCCGCGCGCAGCCTGCACTTCTCCCCCGCCACGGTGAGCCAACATATGAGCATCCTTGCGCAGGAGACCGGGCTCAAGCTCTTCGAGCGCAGCGGTCGCGGACTCACCCCGACGACGGCGGCACTGTCCCTGGCACGGGGCAGCGCCGCCGTGCTGCAGGGTCTCGACGAGCTGGACCGTCAGGTGGAGAGCCTGCGGCTGGGCCGGTCCAGCCACCTGATGCTCGCCAGCTTCACCTCCGCGGCGAGGGAGTGGCTGCCTCGTGTGGTCGCCACCCTGCGCGCCAAGGACCCTGGGATGACGGTGCAGATCAGCCTCAACGAGCCCTACGCCGAGAAGACCGGACGTCCGGTGGACATCGACATCCGCAATGAGTCACCGCTGGAGCCCGAAGAACACTTCAAGGGATATCTGCGGCACCTGCTTCGGCACGAGGACTTCGCCGTCGTCGTTCCTGCTGATCATCCGCTCGCGGACTCTGCGACGGTGGAGGTCCAGGAGCTCAGCAATCAGATGTGGGTGGACCATGACATCAAGGACAGCCCCAACGGCAGGATGATCCGCACCGCCTGCCAGGCCGCCGGATTCGTGCCCCAGTTCGCGGCCCGGCTCGATGACCACAACGCCGCCCTGTCTCTGGTGGCGGCTGGACTCGGGATCACCGTGCTCCCCCACCTGGCTCTGCGCGATCTCCCGCTCGGCACGGTGGTCCGCCCGCTGCGAAATCCCACGGTGCAGCGCCGGATCGTCGCCCACGTGAAACAAGATCGCGCAGGCGAGGAGCTGGTCGTGGCGGCACTTGAGGTGCTGCGCGAAGAATCCGAGAAATCACTCGACGAAGAACCCTTGACCTGACCCCTCAGCAGTCCTAATGTACAACCACATGGTTATACGTTCTGAGGTGTCGGCTCCCCCCAGTGACGCCCAGGTGGACCGGATCTTCCGGGCCCTGGCAGACGCCACTCGCAGGGACATCGTCAGGCGCACCCTCGGTGAGGAGGCAACAGTCTCCGCCCTGGCCGCGCTCTATGAGATGTCCTTCGCCGCCGTGCAGAAGCACGTCAGCGTCCTCGAAAGCGCCGATCTGGTGACCAAGCGCCGGCAAGGGCGCGAACGCCTGGTCCGCGGCAACCCTGACACCATCCGTGGAGCCCAGGCACTGCTCGATGAGTACGCGCGCATCTGGCAGGGCCGCATCTCCCGCCTGGACGCCCTCCTGGCGGACACCACGACGCAAGACACCAGTGGGCAGCACTGATACAGAAAGGCTCGTCATGCCCATCACCTCAGTCACCAAGGACGCCGAAGCATTGACCATGACTGTGGTCTCCGACTTCTCCGTGCCGGTCCAGCGGCTCTGGGACGCCCACGCCGACCCCCGCCAGCTTGAGAAGTTCTGGGGACCCGAAGACTGGCCGGCAACCTTCACCCGCCACGACTTCCACCCCGGGGGCCGTTCGCACTACTGGATGACCGGCCCGGACGGCACTCGGGCCGCGGGCTACTGGGAGTTCCTCGCCATTGACCCCGGGCGCTCCTTCGAGGTCACCGATGGCTTCGCGGACGAGTCTGGCACACCGAATCCCGAGATGCCGCAGATGCGCCTGCGCCTGACCTTCGACGAGACTCCGCATGGATCCAGGCTGACCTCGACCTCCTGGTTCAACTCCACCGAGGACTATCGGCAGCTGCTCGAGATGGGCATGGAAGAGGGCCTGACCTCGGCCATGGGCCAGATGGATGCGGTCCTGGAGGATCTCTCCTCCTTCGCCGCCGGCAGGGGCGCCCAGACCCAGATGCTCACCGACACCAAGGTGCGGATCAGTCGGATCATCCGCGGAACTCCCGAGAAGGTCTGGCAGGCCCATCGTGACCCAGACCTGATGCGGTGCTGGCTCCTGGGCCCGGACGGATGGCGCATGAGGGAATGCCAGCTCGGTGAGAAGGTCGGCGAGAGCTACCGCTTCGTCTGGGAGCGGGAGGAGGACGGTTCGGACAGCTTCGCCTTCTTCGGCGAGCTCAAAGAGCTCGACGCGCCCCACCGTGAAGTGACCACCGAAAACATGGAGGGGATGCCCAGTCCCCCCAACATCAATGAGCAGACCCTGACACCGGTCCACGGCGGCACCCTTCTCACCGTGGTGATCACCTACCCCGACAAGGAGACCCGCGACATCGTCCTGGGAACGGGCATGGCAGACGGCATGGAAGCCAGCTACGCCAGGCTGGAGGCGGTCTTGACAGCCTCCTCCCGGTCATAGCGGCAGGCTCATCCCGACCACGCCCCCGACCAATTCAGGGAGGACCTGTATCGATGCCGCAGCCATTCACCATCACCCTGCCGATCGCTGATCGTCGCCGCTCCCACACGTTCTACCAGGACGGCCTCGGGCTCGATCCGGTGGGTGACGTGGCGCAGGACGGCCTCCCCGAACCGCTGCAGTTTCGGCTGCTCGGGGAGGCCTACCTCTGCCTGGTCCCCACCGAGGCCTTCGACTGGGTGCTGGGTCCCCGCGAGCTGTCCCCGGCGGAACACAGCGAGTGCCTGCTGGGCATCGCCCTCGCTGATGCCCAACAGGTCACCGCCATGACCGAACGACTGGTCACAGGCGGGGGCACGGTGCTCACCCCGCCCACCCACCAGCCCTGGGGATTCGAGTCCCTTGTGGCGGACCCAGATGGTCACGCCTGGCAGCTCTACGTCGGGTGAGCCAGAGATCTCCTCGGCCCGATGGGAAGGAGCACCCCAAGCGGCACATCACGGTCCTCGGCGGTGCATCAACGCAACCGCGTTCCGGCCGGTCGGAGATCTCAGGAGCGGACCTGGCGATCGCCTTCCTCGTCACCGCTCTCTTCCTCGTCACTCGCTGCACCGTCCTTCTGCGAATCCTTACCCTTAGGGCGCCGTACCAGCAGGTAGGTCGCGCCGAAGAGCAGCACGCCGGCGCCGATCGCCGCGGCGATCGCCCACTCCTCCCCCACCAGATCGTCCAGGAAGGACCGCGCAGGGGACTCTGGATCGACGAGGGCGACCACCACGAAGGCGGTCACGACAAATGTGGCCAGAATCGTCCCCAGTCGCCGCCACCACCGCGAGGATCCGACCTTCTGCAGAGAATGCCCGGCCTTGGCCACCTGTTTGGCGCGCAGCACCCGCAGCGCCCCGACGCTGCGCAGAAGACGCAGGAGCTGCATGGGACCGACGCTGAAGACCACGCCGACGATGACCAGCACGCTCAGACCCACGAGCCACCAGTTGCGGCGCAGCCAGTCGATCTTCTTGGGCGACACCAGGAACAGCACGATGGTCTCGAAGATCAGCACCACACTGGTGATCCAGAGCCCCACGTGGCCGATCATCTCGAAGGGCTCATCCAGGAGGGTGAGGAAGACCGCCGGGACCGACACCACGGCCGCGATCAGCACCGGCCAGGCAAGCCTGTCCTCCCAGCGCTCTTCGAGCTCGCGGGCTCGGTCCTGGGACGCTCTGCCGCTGGCAGTCTCGGCGAGCTCTCCCGCGGCGGCGGAAGCACGCTGTCTCTTGGACTCTGGACCGCGCTCGTGTTCGTCGGCGGAGGTGGGTGCGGAAGTCATAGTCCCAGGGTAGAGGGGTTCTCAGCCGGTTGAGCGAGGCATCGGGCCGCCGAGGTGTGCGACCGCGCCGCGGCACTTCGCAGTCGATCGATCGTGAGTCGCCTGGGGGTTATAGGAACAAATGTGTGTACAGCACGGCCCTGGATCCCTGACCTGACGCCGATGTAGAGGGTTTCACATGCTTTGAAAGCATGTGCTGTGACTCCTCCCTCGAATCAGCCGGTCTGTGGTGT
>NZ_JAJOYV010000005.1:0-236733 GCF_022565855.1 Nesterenkonia sp. AY15
ACTCGACAGCGAAGCCTTCGTTCCTGAGCTCCTCGATGAACGCCAGGATCAGCGGCTGCGGGGGTCGAGTTCCCGCGCGAAGAAGATTGAGGCCCTGCGCAGGATCTCATTGGTCTCTTTCTGTCGCCGGTTCTCCATGAGCAGCTGCTTGAGCTCGGCGTTCTCATCGGTGCTGACACCTTCGCGGGTGCCGTGGTCGATCTGGTGCTGACGCACCCATCGCCGGAGGGTGTCTCGGCCGCCACCGACTTGTTTGGAGATGACCTCCACTGCGGCGGTGCGGGAGGATTACTCGGACTGGTGACCGAGGACCAATCGGACGGCGCGCTCCTTCGGAGCGGGATCGATTCGACGAGGCATGGCTACATCCTTTCGGCTTAACAAGATGCGGCATCAAACCTGGGACACTTCACGGTGACCTCTAGTGCCTTGTGGCCACCTAAGGACGAACGGCTGCCACGACACTGCGGTGATCGAGAGGGTAAAGTCCGCGCTCATTAAATACTCGCGCTCAAGCAGAGACTCATGGTGAACGAAGCCACGAGTCGTTGAAGACCAAGAGTCGCCCTCGTACACGTTCTTGCTCTTCCATGAGGACACACTGCGCACGGGCGGGACTGACTCGAAAGCGACCGTAGCAAGCTGGCTGGTGATCGGTAGCTCAACGGCCTCGGATCCGACCCGATACGAGATCACGGTACGGTCAGTCGGGTTTGAGTAGCCTGGCTGTTGGTTCCGGCGGATCACGCTTCTCCTCAGTGGCCATGAATCGCAGAATTTTGGATGACAATCGTAGCGTCACCGGGTTTCGTAGGATATTGGCCAGGTTTTATAAGAATAGACACAAATGATCTTGCCCCGACTGGGCCTGTCGGATAAAGCGCCGATAATCTACATTATGTCAGGTTGGCCCTGGAGACAGATGAAAACTGCTGGCATGCCTCCTCCTCCCCGCACCCACCGTCCTCATCGCTCGGGTGCCTAGCAGCGACTCAGCTGAGTCCGGGTTCGTTGAGTCTGAGCCTGCGATCAGCGCCTCAGCATCGGCGCGCGACAGGCTTGG
Organism: Nesterenkonia sp. AY15; assembly: GCF_022565855.1. Taxonomy (NCBI): domain Bacteria; kingdom Bacillati; phylum Actinomycetota; class Actinomycetes; order Micrococcales; family Micrococcaceae; genus Nesterenkonia; species Nesterenkonia sp. AY15. The sequence goes on from NZ_JAJOYV010000005.1 coordinate 1,064, forward strand.
TGCTGCAGCGACATCATCGACGGTGGCGCCGTTCTCGACCGGCTCGGCCAGCAGGCGGATCACGAGTTGCTCTGCGCTCAGCAATCACGCTGCGTAGGTCACCATGTCGGCGCGCAGATGCGAGAGGATCCCCGGTGGGACGACGGTCGACTTGGCATGAGTCGAGACCAGCGACCCTAGTTTCTACACTGAGTTAGCAGTGAAAATAATATCTATAAATTAGATTTACGGATACCCGTATTGAGCGGGATCGACATGTGTCGATGACAGTGAGCTCTCAGCCCTCTCCACCTCTGCCTGGACCTGCACTCCCCTGCAGCCTGCGTTTCATTCCTACCAGTCGTAGGACAGACTCGACCCATGACTGATGCGGAAGAGATCACCACGCAACGCTCGACGGTCGCCGAATGGACCCAAGGCCTGTCCCAGTCCACCGGATCCCCGGGCGGCGGCGCCGGGGCCGGGGCGATGCTTGCCATCGCCGCGTCGCTGACTTCCATGGTCGCCGGGTACACCGAAGCCGATCCAGAACGGCGGGACAGGCTCGCCGCCATCCTCGCCCGAGCCGGCGATCTTCGGCAGACCGCCCTGCAGCTGGCCGACGACGACGCCACCGCCTCCCACGCCTTCGGCGCAGCCTTCAAGCTGGAGCGGGGACCGAAGCGCGAGAAGGCCATCCGTGAGGCCGCGATCGGTGCGGCGCAGACCTCCGCAGAACTCGGCGAATACGCCGTCTCGGCCATCGACGACCTGTCCTGGCTGGCAGAACATGGCAAGCGAGCCGTGATCGCCGACGTCGTCGTCGCCTTCGGGGCACTTCGGGCCGCCGTCGCAGGTGCACGCACCAACGCCAGCTTCGATCTTGCCACCCTGAAGTCCTCAGGTTCCACACTCGAGGAGATCCAGGATCAGCACCCCGACCTCTGGGCCACCGTAGAAACGCTGACCGCCGCGATCAGCCGCATCGATGCCTGCACCGCCTCGATAGATGATCGGGCAGCCCCGACGCACGCAGAGGGATAGTCCTAGACTCGGTCCATGCACTCCTCCCCCTCCCCGCAGGCAGCGCCGACCCGCCATGCCGCACTCCCCTGGCTGCTCCTGCTGCTGGACGGCCTGCTTGTGCTCGCCTTCGCCGCCACGGGCAATCGCTCCCACGAGACCGGACTGGCCTTCAGCGATGTGTGGGGCACCGCTGCACCGTTCCTGCTCGCACTGCTGGTCAGCTCGCTGGCAGTGCGCTTCTGGCGCAGCCCCTCGAGGCTCTGGCCGGACGCCGTCGTCGTGATCCTCGGCACCGTGGCTCTGGGCATGACTGTGCGCGTGCTCAGCGGCGGCGGCGGCGCGGAATGGTCCTTCATCCTGGTGGCGCTCGGCGTACTGGGCACCCTGCTGCTCGGCAGACGCCTGGTCAGTGGTCTGCTCACTGGCCGACCCACGCGTCGCGGCGTGACGCGCTGAGGCCAACGTGGGGTTCATGTCCAGCTCACTGCCAGGTGGTAGTCGATAACGTGGACCCTGTAAGGGTGATTCCGGGAGTGAAGAATGACATCTCTCCCAGATATGCCGCGCAGAAGAACTTCTGAGGAGACGCGACGTGAAAGCAGTGACATGGCAGGGCCATAACAAGGTAAGTGTGGAGACCGTCCCGGATCCACAGATCCAGCAGACCAACGACGCGATCATCGAGGTCACCTCCACCGCGATCTGCGGCTCGGACCTTCACCTCTATGAGGTGCTCGGCCCGTTCATGACCCCCGGCGACATCCTGGGCCACGAGCCGATGGGTCGTGTCGTCGAGGCGGGTCCCGACTCGAACCTCGCCGTCGGTGACCGAGTGGTCATCCCCTTCCAGATCTCCTGCGGCAGCTGCTTCATGTGTCTGCGCGGCCTGCAGACCCAATGTGAGGTCACCCAGGTCCGCGAGCAGGGCATGGGCGCCGCCCTCTACGGCTTCTCCGCGCTCTACGGCGCCGTCCCCGGCGGCCAGGCCGAATACCTGCGAGTCCCCCACGCGGACTACAGCCCGATCAAGGTCGGCAACGAGCTGCCCGACCACCGCTACCTCTTCCTCTCCGACGTCATCCCCACAGCATGGCAGGGCGTGGCCTACACCGGACTCAAGAGCGGTGACAGCATCGCGATCATCGGACTCGGCCCGATCGGCCAGTTCGCGGCGCGCATCGCCAAGCACCAGGGCATGAAGGTCTACGCCATCGATCCCGTGGCCGAGCGCCGCGCGATGGCCGCCCGCCACGGCGTCATGGTCTTCGACACCGGCGAGGAATCGCTGAACCAGATCCGCGAGGCCACCGACGGCCGCGGCCCCGACGGTGTCGTGGATGCGGTCGGCATGGAGGCCCACGGCTCCCCCATCGCCAAGGCAGCCCAGATCTCCGCGCAGTTCCTGCCCGACGCCCTCGGCAAGGCCATGATGCAGACCGTCGGCGTGGATCGCCTGGCTGCCCTGTACTCGGCCATCGAGCTCGTCCGCCGCGGCGGCACGATCTCGCTGAGCGGCGTCTACGGCGGCGCCGCCAGCCCGCTTCCACTGATCACCATGTTCGACAAGCAGATCACCGTGAAGATGGGCCAGGCCAACGTGAAGAACTGGGTCGACAAGATCCTGCCGCTGGTCGAAGATCCCGCAGATCCCCTGGCTGTGGACGACTTCATCACGCACACGCTGCCGCTGACCGACGCTCCCGGCGCCTACGAGATGTTCCAGAAGAAGGAAGACGGCTGCATCAAGGTCGTCCTAGATCCCACCAGGTCAGCAGTCTGAGCGGCGGCCACCAACCTGAGCCGGCTGCCTGCCGGACACACCTCTCTCGAAGGACATCAGTCATGACGAGCGATCCATACACCCAGCAGGACCCCCGGACGAAGTACCGTCACAGCGACCTCCCCGAGCAGGAGCAGCCGGACCAGCCCGGGCTGACCGGCAAGACCGGTCCGGAGCCGGATCACGGCGAAGCGAGCTGGGTCGGCCACGGACGGCTCAAGGGGCGCAGGACCCTGATCACCGGCGGCGATTCCGGCATCGGCCGCGCCGTCGCGATCGCCTTCGCCCGCGAGGGATCGGACATCGCCATCGCCTACCTCCCAGAGGAGGAGGAGGACGCCCAGGTCACCGCTCAGCACGTGCGCGAGGCCGGCCGTCAGTGCGCCACCTACCCGGTGGACATCACCGACGAGGAGAGCGCCGTGGGCATCGTGCGCCGCGCCGTCGAAGACCTCGGCGGGATCGACGTGCTGATCCTCAACGCCGCCTACCAGCGGGCCCGTGACGGCGTCGGTTCGACACCTACCGCTGAGGTGCGCAAGGTCTTCGAGACGAACCTCATCGCGCATATCGTGATCACCCGTGAGGCGGTGCCCCATCTGAACCCCGGGGCCTCGATCATCGTGACCACCTCCATCCAGGCGGTGGGCCCCAAGCCCGTGCTCTTCGACTACGCGATGTCCAAGGCTGCCCAGGTTGCCTTCATCGAGTCGATGGCAGCGGAGCTGGCCGAGAAGGGCATCCGCGTCAACGGTGTGGCACCGGGCCCTATCTGGACTCCGCTGATCCCGGCCACCGGGTTCGACGGCGTCGCTCAATTCGGTCAGGACACTCCCCTGGGCCGCCCAGGGCAGCCCGCGGAGCTCGCCGGGGCGTACGTCTATCTCGCCAGCGAGGAGGCCTCCTACGTCTCCGGCTCGGTCATCCCGGTCACCGGCGGCAAGGGTTTCTGAGCCGCAGCACCTGAGTCCAGCATGAGCCGACGGAAGGATTCTCTCCATGGCACGATCAAGCGTGAAGGATGAGGAGCTCTACGAACGCCTCCGCGAGGAGGGCAACTCCAAGGAGAAGTCCGCTCGCATCGCCAACGCGGCTGCCAAGGAAGGCCGCAGCAGCGAAGGCGAGAAGGGCGGGGAGGCGTCGAACTACCAGGACCGGACCGTGGCGCAGCTGCAGGATCGGGCCAGGGAGCTCGGTCTCACCGGGTACTCGAAGATGAACAAGCCTGAACTGATCGACGCGCTGCGCAACCACTGAGGTTCTCAGCGGGACCAGCAGGCCAGCAGACGGCAATGGCCGGAAACCCGTCGGGTTCCCGGCCATTGCCGTCTCAGCTGACGCTCAGTTCTTGTGCAGCATCACTTGCTGTAGCTGGGGCTTCCCAGGTTGCCGGCGAGCACGTCTTCGGCCGAGGCCTGGCGGTTCTCGACGGACGCCGTCCAGGTGCCCCACTGCTCGGGGTCAATGGTGTCGCCATTGTTGCCGAGGTTGGCGAGGCGCTGCTCCTCCTCCTCGGTGAAGTTCTGCACCGCCAACGGCAACAGGTGCGACACATCCTCCACGGTGAGGCCGATGTTCTTCGCGATCCGCTGACCGTAGTCATCGTGGATCATGAAGAAGTGCCAGACGATGCGCTCCTGCACGTCGCGCTCGGACTGCTCGAGCATGCCGGTGAGCACGTTGATCAGCTCATCGCGCTCCCAGTCCATCATGGTGTTGTAGCGACCGCGTGCCTGCAGGTAGTCATTGCGGCGATCGAGGTTCTCCTGCACCAGCTGTCCGCCGACGGCCGGAGCGTTGTTCGGCTGCGGCTCCGGGGACTCGTGCAGTCCATTGTGGATGGAGGGCTCGTAGTTCACGTGCGGGTTCTGCTCGGGATGCACGTCGTTGCCGAAGGACATCAGTCCGCCGCGCTGGTTCGTGTAGACCTTGCCGTCGCGGCCCTTGGGCTGGTTGACGGGCAGCTGCAGGTAGTTCGGTCCCACGCGGTACCGCTGCGCGTCCGAGTAGGAGAAGGTGCGACCGACCAGCATCTTGTCATCGGAGAAGTCCAGGCCGTCGACCAGGACACCGGTGCCCATGGAGATCTGCTCGTTCTCGTTGTGGTGGTCACCCACATTGCGGTTCAGCGTCATGACGCCGATCTTGCGCAGCGGGAACTGGTCCTCGGGCCAGATCTTGGTGTCATCCAGCGGATCCCAGCCGAGCTCGGGGTGCTCGTGATCCTCCATGATCTGGACGTGGACATCCCACTGTGGGAACTCGCCGCGTTCGATGGACTCGAAGAGGTCCTTCGAGGCGTGGCCGAGGTCCTGGCCCTGCACCTTGGCAGACTCTGCCTCGGTCATCGAGGCGACGCCGGCGCGCGGATGGAAGTGGTACTTCACCAGGACGGTCTCGCCCTCGGCGTTGACCATCTTGTAGGTGTTGACGCCGAAGCCCTCCATGTGGCGGTAGGTCGCCGGGATGCCGCGGGGGCTGAAGAGGTGGGTCAGCATGTGCATCGACTCGGGAGTCTGGCCCATGAAGTCCAGGATGCGGTTGGGCTCCTGGCGGAAGGTGATCGGGTCCGGCTTCAGCGAGTGGATGACATCGGGGAACTTGATCGCATCGCGGATGAAGAACACCGGAAGGTTGTTGCCGACCAGGTCCCAGTTGCCGTCTTCGGTGTAGAACTTCACAGCGAAGCCGCGGGGATCCCGGGCGGACTCTGAGGAGTCACGGCCGCCGATGACGGTGGAGAAGCGGATCGCCAGGTCGGTCTTCTTGCCGGCCTCCTGGAAGAGCTTGGCGCGGGTGTACTTCGACGCCGGCTCGTCGCCGATCATGCCGGTGGCCTCGAACTCGCCGTAGGCCACGAAGCCACGGGCGTGGACCACACGCTCCGGGATGCGTTCCCGGTCGAAGTGGCTGATCTTCTCGAGGAACTGGTAGTTCTCCAGCGTGGCGGGCCCGCGGTTGCCCACGGTGCGCTGGTTCTGGTTATTGGTGACAGGGTGACCCTGTCGAGTGGTCAGGATCGGATCGGTCTGTGCCAATTCGCTCTCCTTTTCGCTGCAGCGAGGTCCCCTGCGTCTCATGGACTGAAGAGGACCCTCACTTGCCCGACATGAGGCGGGCAGGCTTATGGGGTGGACTCTCTGAGCTTAGCAAGATCAAGAAGTTATTACGAGTAGTTCAGAACTAGTGGTTCAGCGTGTCTTCTCGAACGTGTCGCGGTCTTTGCGGAAGGCTCGGTGCCGGGCGTATTCGTGGACGGTCTCCAGCTGCTCGCGCTGGGCCTCGGCATCCTCGATCAACCCCTGGAACACCTGCGGATCCACCCCGAGGGCGTGGGCGTGGTCCTTCATCACAGACCACCCGTGAAGCTTGCCGGTGACCGCGGTGATCATCATCTCCGCTTCGAGCACCAGCGTGGAGGGCGATCGGCCGCCCGGTGGTCTGCCGTTGGGCTTGAGCCGTCCCACCCGCTCCCCCAGCCACGCGATGGTGGTGGACCCGGGTGGAGTCGAGAAGCCTTGACGCTGGATGAGCTTGACCAGAAAGCCGCGTTCGCGCCTGATCGCCTCGGCCACCTCGGAGATCTGCGGGAACACCGGTGTGTCGACGTAGTCGGCCGCCATGCGTTTGATCCGATTCGTTCCCGCGGTGGCTCCGGCAAGATGGTCGGACATGTACTGGCGCAGCAGCAGCGCGTCGACCTCTCCGCCCAGCTCGTGCTCAGCAGATGGAAGTTCCGGCTGGTCCGCGGCGTCGAGGTCCCGGGGGCGCAGCGGCGCCGAGGGGGCGCCGACCCCGGCGGCCATGCCCTGGACGAGCTCCTCCAGTGCCTGGGCACCGGAATGCTCCGGTGCCCAGTGGAGCTCCTTCTTCGCCCGGGAGTTGTCCATCACCGGCACGTGGCGGCCCATGTCCAGCCAGCCTTCATCCGTAGGGAGGATCCCGGCCCGGTGGGCGGCCTTGATCATCGGACGAAGCGCAGCAGCCGGCAGCGGGAGCGCGATTCCTGGGGATTTCTCACCGGAGACGACCTTCGCGATGGCGTCCCCGTCGAGCAGGTCATCGGCGCAGATGTTGAATGCGCCCTGTGCCCCCAGAATCGCGGCCTGTGCGTAGGCGGCAGCCAGGTCATCGGCGTGCACAGCCTGGGTGCGAATGCCGCCGGGGACCGGAACCACCGCAGGTCGGAAGAGCTGCAGCAGCTGCACCGGTGCCAGCTTTCCGGCGAAGTAGCGCTGGATCTCGGAGCCGGCTTCGCGTTGGAAGACCAGCCCGGGTCGCAGCCGGGCCAGTGAGAAGTCAGGATGAGCCTGCAGGAACTCGTCCATGACGCGCTCCTGGGCCACCTTGTCCTCGCTGTAGTGGGACCCGGGGATGCCCTCGGTGGGCCACTGCTCATCGTGCGCGACGTCATCCTCGGCTGGGGAGTACACCCCGACCGAGGAGGCGACGACGGCCTGGCGCACCCCCGCCTGGGCCGCGGCTTCCAGCACGTGCCGGGTCCCGTCGACATTGACCCGGCGCAGCAGGGTGCGCTCCTTGTTGGGCTGGATCAGCCAGGCCAGATGGATCACGGCGTCGCAGCCGGAGAGCGCCTCGGCCAGCTCGGGCACGACCTCGCTGTACTGGATGTCCGCGCGATGCCACTGCGCGTCCGCATACGGGGCGGCGTCGGTGTCGGGGAGTCTCCGTGCGATCCCCAGCACGCTGTCCACCTCGGTGCGGCTGCTCAGGTGCCTCAGCACCGCTGTTCCGACGTTGCCCGTGGCTCCGATGACGGCGATGCGCATAGGTCCTCCTGCTCGGTGGTATCTGGTCTGGGTGCTCAGTTCAGCGCACGCCCCGCGGTCTTCACCAGCGGGCGTGGACCGAGGGCGCGATCTTATCGGCGTAGAGCCTGCTCACCGCTGCCCGGAAGTCTTCGGAGAGCTTCGGCGCTCCACCGGCCTGCGCGTTCTGGCGGGCCTGCTCGGCATTGCGCGCCCCGGGGATGACGGTGCTCACGCCGGAGGACTGGACGACCCAGGCCAGGGCCGCCGTCGTCGGCTTCAGCCCCTCCTGCTTGGCCAGCTCAGAGAACTCCGCGGCCGCCTCGACCCCGGTGGCGAAGTCCACCCCGGAGAAGGTCTCCCCGATGTCGAAGGCCTCACCGGAGCGGTTGTAGCTGCGGTGATCGGTCTCCTCGAAGGTGGTGTCCTTCGTGTAGCGTCCGCTGAGCAGTCCGCTGGCGAGCGGGACGCGCGCGATGATGCCCACTCCGGCTTCCTGTGCGGCCGGCAGCACGGCCTCCAGCGGCTTCTGCCGGAAGGCGTTGAGGATGATCTGCACCGAGGCCACATTGGGGCGGGCGATGGCGCTCAGGGCCTGGTCAGTGGTCTCCACGCTGACGCCGTAGTGGGCGATGGCGCCGGATTCCACGAGGGCATCCAGGCGGTCGAAGACGGCATCTGAGCTGAAGACATCATCGTTGGGGCAGTGCAGCTGGACGAGGTCCAGGGTGTCTCTTCCGAGGTTCTTCCGGGAGCGGTCGATCCAGGCCTGGAAGTTCTCAGCCGTGGCGTGCTCGAGGCTGGGTTCTTCCGCGCGGCGGATCATCTTGGTGGCGACCAGTCCGGTCCATTCAGGGTTCTTGCCCAGCCATGTGCCGATCAGCTGCTCGCTGAGGCCGTCGCCATAGACGTCTGCAGTGTCGAACATGGTGACGTCCTGCTCAGCTGCGGCATCCATGACGGCGTAGGCGTCGGCTTCCTCGACGCGACCGAAGTCCCCGCCGAACTGCCAGGTGCCGAGACCGATGGTGGATACTTCGCGACCGGTGCGGCCAAGGACACGATGCTGCATAGGGAAACCTCCGAGGTTGGCTGTGATCTGAGACAGCTGTGACGATCGACACCAGCCTACTCCTCACCGAGGGTACGTCTCAGGTCCCGGCGCGCCGGCTTGGCGCGGAGAGAACAGCCAGGTCAGCGGGGAGGCATGCGGGCATACGAAAAAGGTCCGGAGTCCTGTTGGACTCCGGACCTGCTTCGCTCTGGTGGAGGTAAGGGGATTCGAACCCCTGACCTTCCGCATGCCATGCGGACGCGCTACCAGCTGCGCCATACCCCCAGATCATCACCCCGGCTCAGCAACTGCGCCGCGGCAACTCCCCTACTGTACTGTGAACCCGAATCGCTGCGCAAATCGGCGTCCAACTTCCGGAGAATTGCCTGGCCCAGCCGCTGACCTGGGGCAATGCGCCCCTACCTACGGTGCATCAGGAAGCTGCAGGTCGACCTTGGCAACATCGGCATAGAGCCTGTCGAGGCCGTAGACCGCGCGTTCTTCTTCATGCTGGACATGGACGACCATGTGTCCGTAGTCCAGCAGCACCCAGGTACCGGTGCCGCGGCCTTCACGGCGCAGCGGTGAGGAGTCGTGGACCTCTTTGAGCTGGCGCTCGACCTCGTCGACGATGGCGCCGATCTGCCGTTCAGAAGGTGCCGAGCAGACCAGGAAAGCGTCGGTGATGCCGAGCCGCTCCCCCACGTCCAGCCCGACGATGTTTGTCGCGAGTTTGTCCGCAGCCGCAGAGGCCGCGGTGCGGAGTTCAGAGAGCACTAGTTCGGTGATAGCCATGACGTCCAAGCTTAGAGGATGAATGAGAGTACAACACCGACCGTGATGATCAGCAGCAGGGCGAGAATGATCACAAGCCAGCCCATCATGGACTGACGCGCTCCCTGACGTGTGCTGTGTTCGACCATCGCGTCGATTTCGAGACCGTGGGCTCCGCGCGCCTGGATCGGTTCGATGGATCCGGTCGCGTAGACGGTCGGCTCCGCGGGATCATCAGATTCCAGGTGAGCCCGCAGGGTCTTGCGCGTGATCACGTCGGACTCGGGCCGCAGAGGACGCCGCCGCTCCTCATCATCCCGGTCCGCCTCGACCTGTTCCCTGCGCAGCCGTTCCTGGTTGGCCTGCATCGCCCGGGCTGCGAGGGCCTGCTGCTTCTTCAGCAGCTCGGGATCCACTCGGTCTGGATCATCGGCGGCGACCACGGCCTGGGTGAGCTCCCGCAGCTCCGCGATCCTGTCCTCGGCCGCGAGATCAGCTTCGGACCAGTCGGTCTCTGCCCGATCCTCAGGCGTCTCACCCTCTTCGGTGCCGAAGAACTCGGCCTCTTCAGGCTGCTGAGATTCCGAGTGGTCAGCCTCAGCAGCCGCCACGGCTGCCGAAACGGGTGTGGAGTCCTGGGTGGAAGGGGCTGGGAGGGAGAATTCCCAGGCGGCGGCAGGCGCTGTGCTGGAGCTGGATCCGCTGGTGGACTCGGAACCGGTCGTGAACGCGGGGGCTGTGCCGGACCCGCCGACGGCGCCGGGCTCGGCGTCGTTGAGGGATTCAGCGGCCTCGGGGGTTCCAAGGCCACTCTCCGGCGCGGTCGCGTCGGCTGAGACCCCGTCGATGACCCGCTTCGGCGCACGACGCTTTCCGGTGCGCATCTGGGCGAGCTCAGCTTCGCGCTGACGGCGCAGCTCCTTGCGGGAGACCGGAAGGTACCGGGCGCGCAGATCTTCGCCGTCTGACGCGTCGTTCAGCTCGGTGTTCTCTGCGGTCATCGTGCGGCCTCCTGAAGTCCCCGGCCAGACAGTGCTGCCCGAGTAGGGACGTTGCCCTGGATCAAATCGGTCTCAACGGTGGAGCACCGATGTCCATCGTATGCCGAGGCGTGAGGGTGCGGAGCACTCAACGCGCGGGGTCCGCTGAATCTGGTTGGTACAGCCGGTGCTTGGCGATGTATTGCACCACGCCGTCGGGCACCAGGTACCAGACCGGCTTCTCGGCGCGGACGCGTTCGCGGCAGTCCGTGGAGGAGATCGCCATCGCCGGGATCTCCATCAGGGAGATCTCATCGGTCCGGCCGAAGTCCTCGGAGATGTACCCGGGACGGGTCACCGAGACGAAGTGCGCGAGCTCCCAGAGCTCATCGACGTTCTTCCAGGACATGATCTGGGCCATCGCATCGGCACCGGTGATGAAGAACAGCTCAGCATCGGGGTACATCTCGCGAAAGTCTCGCAGGGTGTCGATGGTGTACGTCGCTCCCCCGCGGTCGATGTCCACGCGGGACACGGTGAAACGAGGATTTGCGGCCGTGGCGACCACGGTCAGCAGGTAGCGATGCTCAGCGGGCGCGACCTCACGGCCCGCCTTCTGCCACGGCTCCCCCGTGGGGACGAAGATGACCTCATCGAGGGCAAACTCGGTTGCCACCTCGCTGGCCGCGACCAGGTGACCGTGATGGATCGGGTCGAAGGTGCCACCCATGATCCCCAGTCGCAGCGGACCTGGAGCACGCTCAGAGGTCGCCGCGACGCGCGGGTGACGTTGCGCCAAGAGGGTCAGTGATCGCTGTGCGGTGCCGCGGGCAGCTGGCGGCCCTTATCGGCGAAGCTCATGGTGATCAGCAGCAGGAACATCAGCAGGACGAACATGATGATGCCGAACCAGTGCGCTTCGATCGGCAGCGCGCTGGGCTCCTCGGCGCCGAGAACTGTGGCGATGACGTGCAGGTTGAACATGCTTCTCCCTCAGGTGGGATGAACGTGGATTTATCGATCCCCAGTGTACGGGAATCAGGCGCGGACCTGGCCCTCGCCGCGGACGATCCACTTGGTGGTGGTCAGCTCGGCCATCCCCATGGGCCCGCGGGCGTGCATCTTCTGGGTGGAGATGCCGACCTCCGCACCGAGGCCGAACTGCCCGCCGTCGGTGAAGCGGGTGGACGCGTTGACGATCACGGCCGCGGCATCGACCTCGGCGACGAACCGGTCGGCGTTGGCCACCGAGTCGGTGACGATCGCCTCGGTGTGCCCGGTGGAGAAGCGGGTGATGTGTGCGATGGCGTCATCGAGTGAGTCCACCACTCCGACGGCCATCTCCAGATCGTGGTACTCGGTGGCGTAGTCGTCTTCGGTGACCTCGGTGACGGTGCCGAACTTCACCGGATCCTCGGTGAGGCTCTCCGGCTGGGTGGCGGGCAGCCATTCGCGGGCACGCGCGTCCACGTGCAGGTTCACGCCGCTGCGCAGCAGCCCGCGCAGGACCTCCTGGCCGGCCTCGGCGGCGTGGACGTGCAGGAGCAGGGTCTCGGCGGCGTTGCAGACGCTGGGCCGCGATGTCTTGGCGTTGACCACGATGTTGCGTGCGGTCTCCGCGTCGGCGTGGGCGTCGATGTAGATGTGCACGTTGCCCTCACCGGTCTCGATCACCGGCACTCTTGAGTTCTGCACCACGTGCTGGATCAGTTCCCGGCCTCCGCGCGGGATGAGCACGTCGACGGAGCCGCGCTGGGTCATCAGCGCGGTGGCACCCTCGCGTCCGAAGCTGTCGATGGACTGCACCGCGTCGACGGGCACCGCGGTCGTGCGCAGCGCGTCGCGGATGATCGCCAGCAGCATCTCGTTGGTCTTCTGCGCGGCGGACCCGCCGCGCAGGATCACGGCGTTGCCGGACTTGAGCCCGAGGGCTGCGATGTCCACGGTGACGTTGGGGCGGGCCTCGTAGATCACTCCCATCACTCCGAGCGGAACGCTGACCTGGGTCAGTCGCAGCCCGTTGGGCAGCGTGCGGCCCTGCAGCACCCGACCGACGGGGTCGCTGAGGCCCATGATCTCTTCGACGGATGCGGCGAGGGCCTCGATGCGTTCCTGGCTCAGCGCCAGCCGGTCCAGCAGCGAGCGGCTGAGTCCTGCTTCGCGGCCTCGCTCGAGGTCTTCATGATTCGCCTCGGTGAGGGAGACGACGGACTCGCGAAGGCCGGAGGCCACTGCAGCCAGGGTCCGGTCCTTGTGCTCGCGGTCGAGGCCGCGGAGACCCCGGGATGCTTCGCGGGCGCGCTCGGCGACTGCGCTGATGCCGTCGGCGACCTCCTGCGGGACGTCCTTCGGGGTCTCACCCGGGACGTCCTTCACCGTCTCCTCGGAGTCGTCCTTCGCGGAGCTGGTCTCGGGCTGCTGGGTCTTCTGCTGGTCTGCCATGCTCACAGCCTAGTCTCGATGCGGACGATGTCATCTGCGTGAATCACTGCACGTTCATATTCCGGCCCCAGGTCGGTGCCCAGCTCGGCGGTGGAGCGCCCGAGCATCTGCGGGAGCTCGGTGGAGGAGTACCCCACCAGTCCCCTGGCCCGCACGGTGCCGGCCCGGTCGGTGATCTCCACCGGGTCCGAAGCCTCGAAGTCCCCGGTCAGGGCGAGGATCCCGGCCGGCAGCAGTGAGCGTCGACCTTCGACGACGGCGGCGACAGCCCCGTCGTCGATGCTCAGCCGGCCCTTGGGGTGGGCCAGGTGGGCGATCCAGGCGGACCGGGCGCCGCGGCGTCGTCCCCTGGCCTCGAAGAAGGTGCCCACGTCTTCGCCGTGGAAGAGCCGGCGGGCGTTCGGCGCGGAGGTCAGCAGCGCCGGGATGCCGCTGGAGGCGACGATCTGGGCGGCTTCGACCTTGGTCACCATGCCCCCGGTGCCGACGCCGGCCTTCCCGCGGCGGCCCAGTGTCACCCCGGTCAGGTCCTCGGGACCGGAGACATGGGAGACCGGTGAGCCGCCCTGTTCCGGCGGCCCGTCGTAGAGGGCGTCCACGTCGGAGAGCAGGATCAGCGCGTCCGCGCGGAGCAGGTTCGCGGTCAGCGCGGCGAGCCGGTCATTGTCGCCGAAGCGGATCTCGTGGGTGGCCACCGCGTCGTTCTCGTTGATCACCGGGACCGCTCCGAGGCTGAGCAGCTTCTCCAGGGTGCGCAGCGCGTTGGTGTACTGGGTGCGCCGCATCAGGTCCTCCACGGTCAGCAGCACCTGCGAGACGGTGGTCTGATACTGGGCGAAGGCCCGGGTGTAGTGCGCCAGCAGCAGCCCCTGGCCGACGGCGGCCGCGGCCTGCTGGGTGGCGAGGTCGGCCGGCCGGGTGCCCAGACCCAGCGGGGCCAGGCCCGCGGCGATCGCACCGGAGGAGACCAGCACGACCTCGGTGCCGCGCGCACGCAGCACCTGCAGATCCGCGACCAGCCGATTCAGCGCGTCCACGGAGATCCCCCCGTCAAGGGTGGTCAGCGAGGAGGAGCCGATCTTCACCACCACGCGCCTGGCGTTGACCAGGTCTGTGCGGGCGGTGACCATCGATTCGGTCAGCCGGGGCGTGCTCATCGCTGGTCGGCCTCCGCCTCATCAGTGCCGAAGCCCTCGTCCTGCAGGTCGTCAGGATTGCCGTGCGGGTAGAAGATCTCCACGCCGTCCTCATCGGTGACGCTGGTGGGCGCGCCGTCGTCCTTGCGCTTGGTGGGCGCGCCGTCGTCCTTGCGCTTGGTGGGCGCGCCGGCCTGGGAGCGGTACTCCACGTCCATCTCGGCGCGGGTGGCGACCTTCGCGGCGCGGCGGTCTGCCTGCTCCTGCTTCTTCTCCGCACGGGTGGGCCGGGAATGGTCGTCCAGGCGCAGATCGGTGCCGCGAGGACCGCCCAGGTGCTCGGCACCGGCAGCCATGGTGGGCTCCCAGTCGAAGACCACGCCGTCCTCCTCGGAGCCGATGACCACGGCCTCGCCGGGCTTGGCGCCCTGCTTGAAGAGCTCGTCCTCGATGCCGACGGCGACCAGGCGGTCGGCGAGGTAGCCGACGGCCTCGTCGTTGCCGAAGTCGGTCTGCAGGATCCAGCGCTCGGGCTTGTCCCCGCGCACGCGCCACAGCGGCTCGCCGCCCTTGGACTCCGCGGTGACGGTGAACTGCTTGCGGTTCACCGAGCGTGGCCGCACGGTGACCGGCACCGGGGCGGGTTCGATCTCGCGCTGGGCGCGCGCCTCGAGGACCAGTTCGGCCATGGCGAAGCCGAGATCGCGCAGTCCGTCGCGGTTCAGTGCGGAGACGTCGAAGACCCGGTAGCCGCGGCCGGTGAGCTCGGCGCGCACCATCTCAGCCATCGCGGCACCGTCGGGCAGGTCGGTCTTGTTCAGCGCTACCAGGCGTGGGCGCTCATTGAGCGGAACCGCGTTGGAGGAGTTGTCCTCGGTGCCGCCGGCGCCTTCGACCTTGTCCGGGGCGTAGGCGGCGAGCTCGGCCTCGATGGCGTCGAGATCGCCCAGCGGATCGCGGTCGCTCTCCAGCGAGGCGCAGTCGAGCACGTGCACCAGCGCGGCGCAGCGCTCCACGTGGCGCAGGAACTCGTGTCCCAGGCCCTTGCCCTCGGCGGCGCCGGGGATCAGTCCGGGCACATCAGCCACGGTGAACCGGGTCTCACCGGCTTCGACGACGCCCAGGTTGGGCACCAGGGTGGTGAAGGGGTAGTCAGCGATCTTGGGCCGCGCGGCGCTCATCGCGGCGATCAGGCTGGACTTGCCGGCGGAGGGGAATCCGACCAGGGCGATGTCCGCGACGGACTTCAGCTCCAGGACGATGTCGTTCGCCTCACCGGGGGTGCCGAGCAGGGCGAAGCCGGGGGCCTTGCGCTTCTTCGAGGACAGTGAGGCGTTGCCGAGACCGCCCTGTCCGCCTTCGGAGATCGTGTAGCGGGCACCGGGTTCGACGAGGTCGGCGAGGACCCGGCCGTCCCGGTCCTTGACCACGGTGCCCTCGGGCACGGGCAGCTCCAGCACGGGACCGCGGGTGCCGTGCCGGAGGTCGCCCTGGCCGACGCCGCCGTTCTCGCCGTGGCGATGCGGACGGTGGTGGTACTCCAGCAGGGTGGTGGTCTGCGGGTCGACCACGAGGACCACGGAGCCGCCGTCGCCGCCGTTGCCGCCGTCGGGCCCGCCGAGGGGCTTGAACTTCTCGCGGTGCACGGAGACGCAGCCGTGGCCACCGTTACCGCCCGTGGTGTGGAGGACCACTCGGTCGACGAAATGTGCCATGGCTGGAGACTCCTTGAAGAAAATTCTGACTTAAGACAAGTCGAGGGTGGGCCCATCAAGTGGGCCCACCCTCGACTTTACGTGCGAAACGTCTGTGCAGGCCTGGATCAGGCTGCTGGGACGATGTTGACGACCTTCCGACCGCGACGGCTGCCGAACTCGACGGCGCCTTCTGCGAGTGCGAAGAGGGTGTCGTCGCCACCGCGCCCGACGTTGACGCCGGGGTGGAACTTGGTGCCGCGCTGGCGGATCAGGATCTCACCAGCGGAGACGTTCTGACCGCCGAAGCGCTTCACGCCCAGGTACTGGGCGTTGGAATCGCGGCCGTTGCGAGTCGAGCTCGCACCTTTTTTATGTGCCATTGGGTCTGCCTACCTCTCGGGAAGAACGGGGAAACTGCGAACCTTGATCGCCTCAGGCGATCGAGGTCACCTTGATGCGGGTGAGCTCAGAACGGTGACCCTGGCGCTTGCGGTAGCCGGTCTTGTTCTTGAACTTCTCAATGACGATCTTCTTACCGCGGAAGTTCTCCAGGACCTCGGCCTCAACCGAAATCTTGGCGAGCTCATCTGCTGCGGTAGTGACCTTGTCCCCGTCCACCAGCATCACTGCCGGCAGCTTAATGGTGCTGCCTGCCGCGCCCGGAACTCGGTCAACGGTCACGAGGTCTCCAACGGAAACCTTTTCCTGGCGGCCGCCAGCGCGGACAATCGCGTACACCACTTGGGACTCACTTCTCTCGATGATCATTTCGGACTAAACCAATCGCGCATATCAGCGGTGAATTCTCTCTGCAGAGATTCTCCGCCGATCTGCGCGGAAGACATGTTGGTGCTTATAACACCAAGGGTCAACCTTACGCGAGGACCCCTGGGACAGCAAGTTGGCCGAGCCCGATCCACCCAGCGGGTGGAGCAGGCCCGGCCCGCTGGCTACTCGGGGCGGGAGATCTCCTCGGCCTTGACCCCTACGCCGAGCATCACCGGCTCGGTCGCCGGCTTCTTCGTCGCGGTCTCGGCAGATCCCTGCTCGGCCTGCGCCGAGGAGAAGGTCTTGCCCTCAGGCTTCTGCGCGGCGGCGATCTGCTGCACCTCGCCGGAGGCGCCCTGGACCGATCCGGCGGCACGACGCCGGCGACGGGCCGGTGCTGGGCTGCGCGGTTCACGCGAGTCCAGCGCCTGACCCAGGGTGTCGAGCGAGGCCTGCTTGTCCTGGCTGGAGGCGCCTGCGGAGGCGGGCGCCTTCTGCTCGCGCTTCTCGGCGCGCGGAAGCGGAACCTCCTCGCCGCCGATCTTGAGCACCTTCTCGCCGGAGGCCTCGGCCGGAGCCGCTGCCGCGGCGTCGGACTTGGCCGTGCCGGTCTTCACGTTGTCGGTCTTCGCTGCACCGGAATCAGTTGCGCCGGAGTCAGCCGGAGTGCTCGACCCCGCGCTGCCAGCGGGCTGGCTGGCGCTGCGTCGTCCCCTGCGGCGTGCCGGACGGGACCCTGACGTGGAGCCGGACTGAGCGTTCTCGGCAGAGCGGTCGCCGTCGTTGCGGTCAGCACCCTTCTCGGCGTTCTTCGCGGAGCCCTGCTCGGCACCGGCGTCAGTGTTCTTGTCGCGATCCCCGGAGGAGCGCTGCTCCTCCTCGGCGTGCTTCGACGCGGTGGCCGCGGCGACCTGGGCCAGTGCCTGGCGGGCCTTCTCCTGCCGCTCCTTCTCCTCGGCACTGACCTCGGGGGTGGACTGCTGGGAGTCGTTGTCATCCTCGGGGCGGCGACCCTTGGCCTTGCGCCGCTTCTTCGGCGCCCGGGCCTTCTGCGGGTCCCCGTGCGAGGTGAAGGATCCACCGTGCTCGATCGGTTCGGCGTGGGTGATCACGCCGCGTCCAGCGCAGTGCTCGCAGTCTTCGGAGAAGACCTCCAGCAGGCCGGTGCCCATGCGCTTGCGGGTCATCTGGATCAGACCCAGCGAGGTCACCTCAGCGACCTGGTGCTTGGTGCGGTCTCGGCCCAGGCACTCGACCAGTCGGCGCAGCACCAGATCGCGGTTGACCTCGAGGACCATGTCGATGAAGTCGACCACGATGATCCCGCCGATGTCGCGCAGGCGCAGCTGCCGGACGAGCTCTTCGGCGGCTTCGAGGTTGTTCTTGGTGACGGTCTCCTCGAGGTTGCCGCCGGAGCCGACGAACTTGCCGGTGTTGACGTCGACCACGGTCATGGCTTCGGTGCGGTCGAAGACCAGCGAGCCGCCGGAGGGCAGGTTGACCTTGCGGTCCAGCGCCTTGTTCAGCTGCTCGTCGATCCGGTGGTGGGAGAAGATGTCGTCGGCCTGCTGCTCCTCCGGGATCCACTGCTGGAGCCGGTCGAGCAGGTGCGGAGCCACATAGGTGACGTACGCCTCGATGTTGTCCCAGGTCTCGTCACCCTGGACCTCCATGGAGGAGAAGTCTTCGTTGAAGACGTCACGGACCACCTTGATGGTCAGGTCGGGCTCGGCGTAGAAGAGCTCCGGTGCCAGCACCTTCTTGTCATCGGACTGGCGCTGGATCTGCTCCCAGAGCGAGCGCAGCCGGTTGATGTCGTTGGTCAGCTCCTCCTCGGAGGCGCCTTCCGCAGCCGTGCGCACGATCACGCCGGCGTTGTCGGGCATGTGGTCCTTGAGGACCTTCTTCAGCCGGGCGCGCTCGGTGTCGGGCAGCTTCCGCGAGATGCCGGTCATCGAACCGCCGGGCACGAAGACCAGGTAGCGACCGGGCAGCGAGATCTGGCTGGTCAGCCGGGCTCCCTTGTGTCCGACCGGGTCCTTGGTGACCTGGACGAGCACCGAGTCCCCGGACTTCAGCGCGTTCTCGATCTTGCGCGGGCCTCCGCTCAGACGGGACGCGGCCCAGTCGACCTCACCGGCGTAGAGCACGGCGTTGCGGCCGCGGCCGATGTCCACGAAGGCGGCCTCCATGGAGGGCAGCACGTTCTGGACCTTGCCGAGGTAGACGTTGCCGATCAGCGAATCCTGGGTGGTGTGCGAGACGTAGTGCTCTGCGAGCACGCCGTCCTCGAGCACGCCGATCTGGATTCGCTCGCCGCGCTGGCGCACGATCATCTTGCGGTCCACGGACTCGCGGCGCGCCAGGAACTCGGCCTCGGTGATGACCTGCCGGCGGCGTCCGGTGTCCCGGGAGGACCGCCGGCGCTGCCGCTTGGCCTCGAGCCGGGTGGAGCCCTTGAGCCCGGTGACCTTGTCCGAGACCGGAGCCTCAGCGGCCTCGCGCGGCGCGCGGACCCGGGTCACGGTGTGGGCGTCATCTTCGTTGGACTCGACCTCCAGGTCGGCGCTGCCGCGACGACGACGACGGCGCTTGCGGATCACCGGCTCGTCATCGTCCGCGGAGCTGGTCTCCCGCTCGGAGCGGCTCTGCGAACCGGACCCGTCGCCGGACTCGCCGTCCTTGGAGTCGCCGTTCTTGGAATCGGAGTTCTTCGAGCCGTTCTGCCGCGCAGAGTCCCGCTGGTCCGCGGAGTCCCCCGCTGAGCTCTGCGAGTCCGACGAGTCGGAGTCGCTGGAGTCTTCGGAGCTGCGGTTCTTGTTCCGACCGCCGCGGCGACGCTTGCGGCGCGAGCGACGGCCCTGGCCGTCACCGTCCTGGTCGTCCTCGGACTGCGCATCCCAGTCCTGGGACTCGTCGTCCTCGGAGTCCCGATCCTGGGAGCTGCTGTTCTGTGAGTCGCGGCCCTGGGAATCGCTGTTCGCCGAGTCACCGCCCTGTGCTGAACGGTCCTGTCCTGGACGGTCCTGGGCGCCAGAGCTGGGGTCACCATCACTGGCGGACCGGTCGCCCCTGCGCGAAGCCGAGTCGTCCTTGGACGGGCTTCCCGCGTTGGAGCCGCTGCGTCGCGAACCGCGCCGGCGTGATCCGGACTCAGGCTGGTCCTCGTCCTGGGAGTCGGAGTCCTCGGTGTCGGCGCTGCGGGTCTTCGCCGGGGTCCGTGGCTTGACCGTGGCCAGATCCGGCGCCTGGAACAGGACGTTGACGGCGTCGTCCTGAACGGCTGCTCGGGGCTCCTGGGCCGACTCCGCCTCTGCGGCGCTGCGGGAGGGCTCGGAGCTCTCCGGCGACGGCTGCGGCGCACTGAAGGGATTGAAGATGTCGTTGCTGCCCGCTGCGTCGTCTGCGGGGGTCTCGGGGTGGGACATTATGGAGTTGCTCCTGACCGCTCCCACGGTGCCACACTCACCGCGTCTGCGGCTCTGCTTAGGTGGATTCAGCCGGTCGCGTTGACCCTGGCTCTCACAAAGGGTGCGACCTGCTCATTCCACTTATTGATGTTGTCTCAAACCTATGTTCCTAGCTGCACTGGCTTTCCGGGCGCTGCTCCCATTCTCGGAGCGCGCTCTGCGCGGCCTTCCAGTGGCTGCTCATCACTCCCCGGCCTCTGCTGTGACCGTTTCTCACAGCGGCATCGCTGAGGCCCAGGTGATGGCGTGCAAGCCTTCTCGGTCTGCGGGTGTGGTCCGCTCGCCGATGCAACTCAGTATCGCATACCCCTCCAGATATCTTGCGTAGAATCCCCGCATGGCCCTTTACCCGACTGAGCAGCTGATTCGTCCCGCCGTCGCCTCCACACGATCGGTGGGCCTCTGGCTGCTGCTGACCTCGGTCATCGCCGCGGTGGCCAGCGGGCTGCTGATGTATGAGCGCGTCCAGCTCTGGCGCGACGCTGACTACACCACCGCCTGCGACATCAACCCCTGGGTCTCCTGCGGGCTCGTGATGGACTCCTGGCAGGCTTCCAGCTTCGGCTTCCCGAACATCTTCCTGGGCGTGATCGGCTTCCCGATGGCGATCCTTGTCGCCGTGACCATCCTGAGCCGGGTCCCGCTTCCGCGCTGGTACTGGCTGGGGCTGCAGGCCGGCGTGACCTTCGCGCTGATCTTCTGCATCTGGCTGTGGTCCCAGGCGGTGTTCGTCATCGGCGCGCTCTGCCCCTACTGCATGGTGGTCTGGGCAGCGGTCATCCCGATGTTCGTGGTCGTCACCGCTCGCAACATCGCCACCGGCGCCCTGCCCGCGGGCACCGGACTGCAGAAGCTCTCCGCTGACTGGTGGTGGGTGGTCATCGCGCTGATCTACCTGGTGGTGCTGGGCAGCATCATCGTGCAGTTCCCTCAGGTCTTCACCGGCTGAGGAGCACCGTCGGGCTCCTGAGATATCGTGGAAACCGGCGTGCAAGACACGCCGAACGTGTGACCTGCAGATATTTAGGAGCTGGCAATGCCCCAGACCGTTAGTGCCGTCGTCGTCAAAGAGAAGAACGGCCCCGCCGTTCTCGAGCAGATCATCGTGCCGGACCCGATCGCTGGTGAGGTCGTCGTCGATGTCCTCACCTGCGGCGTGTGTCAGACCGATCAGCACTACCAGCAGGGCGAGGTGGGCGACAACTTCCCGTACCTGCTGGGCCACGAAGCCACCGGCCGGGTCTCAAAGATCGGCGAAGGCGTGACCAATGTGACTGTCGGTGACACCGTCATCCTGAACTGGCGCGCTGTCTGCGGCGAGTGCCGCGCCTGCCGCAAGGGCGAGCCGAAGTACTGCTTCGACACCCACAACGCGCAGCAGCAGATGACGCTCACCGACGGCACCCCGCTGGAGGCCGCGCTGGGAATCGGCGCCTTCGCGGAGAAGACCCTGGTCGCCGCCGGACAGTGCACCGTGATCCAGGACCTGCCCGCCGAGTCCAATGCAGCCGTGGGCCTGCTGGGCTGCGGAATCATGGCCGGAATCGGCGCAGCGATCAACACCGGCGAGGTCAAGCGCGGCGAGTCTGTCGCTGTGATCGGCGCCGGCGGAGTCGGCACCGCCGCGGTGCTCGGCGCGAAGCTGGCCGGAGCCACCACCATCATCGCCGTGGACCTGGACGACCGGAAGCTTGCCAAGGCGGCCGACCTCGGCGCCACCCACACCATCAACTCGAAAGAGTCCGACGCGGTCGAGACCATCCGCGAGCTGACCGGCGGCTTCGGCGCTGATGTGGTCATCGACGCCGTGGGCCGACCAGAGACGTATAAGCAGGCGTTCTATGCCCGCGACCTCGCCGGACGGGTGGTGCTCGTCGGGGTTCCCGATCCCTCACACACCCTGGAGCTTCCGCTGGCCGACTTCTTCGGCCGCGGCGGATCGCTGAAGTCCTCCTGGTACGGCGACTGCCTGCCCTCCCGGGACTTCCCGATGCTGGTGAGCCACTACCGCAACGGCAACCTCGACCTCGACGCCTTCGTCACCGAACGCGTCAGCCTCGACCAGGTCCAGGAAGCCTTCGACACGATGAACCGCGGCGAGGTGCTGCGCTCGGTCGTCGAGCTTCAGTCCTCCACCCAGAATTGAGGAATCCCATGAGCACCAGCTTCGAGAATCTCGTCACCTCCGGAACGTTCTCGCTCGACGGCGGAACCTGGGATGTGGACAACAACGTCTGGATCATCGGCGATGCGAACGAGGTCATCATCATCGATCCCGCCCACGACGCCGACGCCGTGGCCAAGGCCGTGGGGGAACGGGCCGTGAGCGCGATCCTGCTGACCCATGGGCATGACGATCACATCAGCCAGGCTCTGGAGGTGCAGAAGCGCCTGGGCGGCAGGATCCATCTGAACCCGGAGGATCAGATGCTCTGGGACTCCGTGCATGGGGGCACCGTGCCGGATGTGCACATCGGCGATGGCGACGTGTTCACCGTGGGAGACGCCACCCTGGTGGCGATCCACACCCCGGGCCACTCCCCCGGGTCCACCTGCTTCTACTCCGAGGCGCTGACCAGCCCCGACGGCGCAACACAACCGGTGCTGTTCTCCGGAGACACGCTGTTCTCCGGCGGTCCCGGCGCCACCGGTCGGTCCTACTCCAGCTTCGAGACGATCATCGAGTCGATCCGGACTCGACTGTTCCAGGAGCTGCCGGCCGAGACGGTGGTCAACACCGGGCACGGCCCGTCGACCTCCATCGGTGCCGAGTCGCCGCAGCTGCAGGAATGGATCGATCGCGGAGAGTGATCGGACGCGGAGAGTGATCGGACGCGGAGGGTGATCAGCCGCAGGGAGTGATCAGCTGCGGGCACTGATCAACGGCGCGCACTGACGCTGGGAGGGGTCGGCGAGGGTTCGTCGATCTCTTCCAGCGCCCAGTGCCGGCGGTAGACCTGAAGCACCGCGGCTTCGATGTTCTCCACGGTGGTGTCCACACCGAGATCGGTGATCGCACCGGCGGTCAGCGGGTCCCAGGGAAGCCCCAGAGCCGCATAGGCGCGGGACAGCACCCGACGAATCGATGCTCCGTCCTCGACGATGATCGAGGAGGAGAAGAGCCAGCCCGAGCTGATGACCCGCTGGGCGGTCCCGATGAGCTTGATCCTGAGGTCAGGATCCACCCGCGAGATGCCGTGGATCGAATGGTCGCCCGGGCAGTATTCGCCGGGGATGGGTCCCAGGCGGGCCGAGACCCCCGCCGTCTCCAGTGCTTCGCGCAGAAGCTCGCCGAACTCGGTGAACCGGGTCTGGGATGCACGGATCGGATCGGGGTCCGGCTCGATGTGGTCGATGACCAGGGAACCCGGATGATAGGCCGCCGCACGACCCCCGGCCCGACGGACCAGAGGAGTGAAGCCCTCCTCGCGGCAGCCCTGGGCAGCCGCGGCGAATCCCGGCAGCCGCTGGTCGCGCTGTCCGAAGGCCACCGTGGGTTCTGGACGGTAGAGCCGCAACAACGGTGCGATCCCGCCGTCGCTCTGAGAGTCCCGGATGCGGAGGGCCTTCGCGGCGCGGGTGCGCTGCAGCAGAGTCAGGGCCAGCTCGAGGTCGGCCTCGGCGCCGTGGCTTGCGCGCTGTCGGTAGACCTGGAGCGGCCCTGTGTCTGTCATGCGATGTGTGTCTGGCGAGATCTGTCAGCCGGTGGGCGGATCAGAAGTCCCAGTCGTCGTCTTCGGTCTCCTCGGCCTTGCCGATCACGTAGGAGGACCCAGAGCCGGAGAAGAAGTCGTGATTCTCATCGGCGTTCGGGCTCAGCGCGGAGAGGATCGCGGGGTTCACGTCGGTGAGCTCCTTGGGGAACATCGCCTCATAGCCCAGGTTCATCAGGGCCTTGTTGGCGTTGTAATGCAGGAACTTCTTCACATCCTCGCTGAGGCCCACGCCGTCGTAGAGGTCGTGGGTGTACTGCAGCTCGTTCTCGTAGAGCTCGTACATGAGCTCGTAGGTGTAGTCCTTGAGCTCCTGCTGGCGCTCCGGAGTCTCGCGCTCCAGCGCCCGCTGGTACTTATAGCCGATGTAGTACCCGTGCACGGCCTCGTCGCGGATGATCAGCCGGATGATGTCTGCGGTGTTGGTCAGCTTGGCGCGTGAGGACCAGTGCATGGGCAGGTAGAACCCGGAATAGAAGAGGAAGGACTCCAAGATGGTGGAGGCCACCCGCTTCTTCAGCCCGTCATCGCCGTGGTAGTAGTCCATCACGATCTGCGCCTTGCGCTGCAGGTTCGCGTTCTCCTTGGACCAGCGGAAGGCCTCGTCGATCTCCTTGGTGGAGCACAGCGTGGAGAAGATCTGTGAGTAGGACTTGGCGTGGACCGACTCCATGAAGGAGATGTTGGTCATCACCGCCTCCTCGTGCTGGGTCAGTGCGTGCGGGATCAGCGCCACCGCACCCACGGTGCCCTGGATGGTGTCCAGCAGGGTCAGCCCGGTGAAGACCCGCATGGTGAGGGTCTTCTCCTCTTCGGTCAGCGTCGCCCAGGACTGGACGTCGTTGGACAGCGGGATCTTCTCCGGCAGCCAGAAGTTGTTGACCAGGCGGTTCCAGACTTCGCTGTCCTTCTCGTCTTCGAGGCGGTTCCAGTTGATCGCCTCGACGTGCTCGAGGAGCGCTTTAGATGGTGTCAACGTCAGGGGTCTCTTTCTAGAAGAAGCGTGGAGTTCCGGGACGGGCCGTGATGATCACAGCCCCGGTGGGCGCGAGGGTCACAGCATGCAGGAGACGCAGCCGTCGACCTCCGTGCCCTCGAGCGCAAGCTGGCGCAGGCGGATGTAGTAGAGCGTCTTGATGCCCTTGCGCCATGCGTAGATCTGCGCCTTGTTGATGTCGCGGGTGCTGGCGGTGTCCTTGAAGAACAGCGTCAGGGACAGGCCCTGGTCCACGTGCTGGGTCGCAGCGGCGTAGGTGTCGATGATCTTCTCGTACCCGATCTCATAGGCATCCTGGTAGTACTCCAGGTTGTCATTGGTCAGGTAGGGCGCCGGGTAGTAGACGCGCCCGAGCTTGCCCTCTTTGCGGATCTCGATCTTCGAGGCCACCGGGTGGATCGAAGAGGTCGAGTTGTTGATGTAGGAGATGGAACCGGTGGGCGGCACCGCCTGCAGGTTCTGGTTGTAGATGCCGTGGGCCATGACCGAGGCCTTGAGCTCCAGCCAGTCGGCCTGGGTCGGGATGGCCACGTGGCCGAACAGGGTGCGGACCTTCTCGGTCGCCGGCGCCCAGAGCTGTTCGGTGTACTTCTCGAAGAACTCACCGGTGGCGTACTGGGAGTTCTCGAAGCCGTCGAAGCTCTGGCCGCTCTCGATCGCGAGCTGGTTCGAGGAGCGCAGGGCGTGATAGAGCACCGTGTAGAAGTAGATGTTGGTGAAGTCGATGCCCTCTTCGGACCCGTAGTAGACGCGTTCCCGCGCCAGGTAGCCGTGCAGGTTCATCTGCCCCAGACCGATCGCGTGGGAGCGCCGGTTGCCCTCAGCGATGGAGGGGACCGAGTTGATGTAGGACATGTCCGAGACCGCGGTCAGGGTGCGGATCGCCGTCTCGATGGTCTGCCCGAAGTCCGGTGAGTCCATCGCCTTGGCGATGTTCATCGAGCCAAGGTTGCAGGAGATGTCCTTGCCGATCTCCGAGTAGCTCAGGTCGTCGGCGTACTCGCTGGGCTCTGAGACCTGGAGGATCTCCGAGCACAGGTTGGACATGGAGATCCGTCCGGCGATCGGGTTCGCCCGGTTCACGGTGTCTTCGAACATCACATACGGGTAGCCGGACTCGAACTGGATCTCGGCCAGGGTCTGGAAGAACTCGCGAGCGTTGATCTTGGTCTTGCGGATCCGCGCATCGTCGACCATCTCGTGATACTTCTCGGTCACCGAGATCTCGCTGAACGCCTTCCCGTAGACGCGCTGGACGTCATAGGGGCTGAACAGGTACATCGGCTCGTTCTTCTTGGCGAGCTCGAAGGTGATGTCCGGGACGACGACGCCGAGCGAGAGGGTCTTGATCCGGATCTTCTCGTCTGCGTTCTCCCGCTTGGTGTCGAGGAAGCGGAAGATGTCGGGGTGGTGGGCGTTGAGGTAGACCGCGCCGGCGCCCTGGCGTGCGCCGAGCTGGTTGGCGTAGGAGAAGGAGTCTTCCAGAAGCTTCATCACCGGGATCACACCGGAGGACTGGTTCTGGATGTGCTTGATCGGGGCGCCGTTCTCGCGGATGTTGGTCAGCGACAGGGCCACGCCTCCCCCGCGCTTGGAGAGCTGGAGGGAGGAGTTGATGGCGCGGGCGATGGACTCCATGTTGTCCTCGATGCGCAGCAGGAAGCAGGAGACCAGCTCACCGCGCTGCTTCTTGCCTGAGTTCAGGAAGGTCGGGGTCGCGGGCTGGAAGCGGCCGGAGATCATCTCGTCGACCATCTTGTTCGCCAGCTGCTCGTCGCCGCGGGCCAGGTGCAGCGCGACCATGGTCACGCGGTCCTCGTAGCGCTCCAGGTAGCGGTCACCGTCGAAGGTCTTCAGCGCGTAGGAGGTGTAGAACTTGAAGGCGCCCAGGAAGGTGGGGAACCTGAACTTCGCGGCGTAGGCGCGGTCGAAGATGGCCCTGGTGAACTCCTTGGAGTACTGCTCCAGGGTCTCGGGCTCGTAGTAGTCGTTCTCGACCAGGTAGCCCAGCTTCTCCTCCAGGTTGTGGAAGAAGACCGTGTTGGTGTTCACATGGTCCAGGAAGTACTGGCGGGCCGCGAGCTGATCCGCCTCGAACTGGATCTCGCCGTCGGGGCCGTAGAGGTTGAGCATGGCGTTGAGCTCGTGATAGCTCAGTCCCTGCCACTGGGCGGGCATGACTTTGGCCAGCGGTGCGTCCATGGAGTCCCTGCCGTGCTGGGTCTGTGCGGTGCTCGCCGCGTTCAGCGGCTTGGTTGCTGTTTCCAAAACTCTTCCAATCCCATCTCGACCGTGGCCACGTCTTCTGGTGTGCCCATCAGTTCAAATCTGTATAGATGAGGGACTCCGCACTTGGCGGCGACGATGTCGCCTGCGATGCAGTAGCTCTCATGAAAATTCGTGTTGCCCGCGCCGATCACTCCGCGCAGGAGGTTCCTGTTGGATTCAACATTGAGGAACTTGATGACCTGCTTCGGCACCGAGCCTTCGCCGGCGTCGGCCCCATATGAGGGAAGGACCAGGACGAAGGGCTGTTCCGCCTCGAGGGTCTCATCTCTGGTGAGCAGCGGAAGCCTCGCAACCTCCCCTGCCCCGCGCTGAAGCTTCTCCACGAATCGGTGCGTGTTGTTCGACACCGAGGAGAAGTAGATCAGCCTCGCCGAGGTGCTCACGGCTGCATCAGGCGACCGAGCTGATCGCAGCGTGCTGAACGGTCAGCTCGGAGATCTTGTCGGGACGGAATCCGGACCAGTGGTCGGACTCGGTGATGACCACGGGTGCCTGCATGTAGCCCAGGCCGCGCAGCCGCTCGAGGGCCTCGGCATCCTGGGTGATGTCGACGGTCTCGTAGGTCACGCCGTTCTTGTCCAGGGCGCGGTAAGTGGCGTTGCACTGGACGCAGGCGGGCTTGGTGTAGACAGTGACAGACATGGGCTCCCCGATTCAAACGTGACGTTTTGGCTATGCCTCAATACTACATCTTGGGTTCGGCGATATCAGCAGGCACTAGATGATGTACTTGCACCCGTGTAGTTCTCCACCGACTGTCCACAGGACCTGTGGACCATGACTCCCCTGGAATGGCGCGGAAGCGGCGCCCTCACCCGCTCTTCCTCCACAGCTGTGGAGTTCGATACTCCCGAGAAGAAGTTTCTTGAACCACCGCGTGTCTCGGCGTGTCTGGACCGTGAAATCGGAAGATGTTGCGTCTGTGCCCTCGATCATTCACCAGATGTTGTGGTTGGGGTCTCATCCAGGATCCCATCGACGAGCAATACCGCCCAAACATGGGTCCTGCAGAGTATCGCGGCTTCGCGGCTGTCGGCGGAAGCTGTCTGGGCGATCACAACGATTCCGTAGAGGGACTTCACAGAGAGTGCACCTAGGGTCGAGAATCAGAATCACCGGTCCCGTGACCGTCGTCTCCCAGCCCCGCGCTGTGAACCCCTGAAACCCCCTAGGAGAACTTCCCCCATGTCCGCTGGACGCGCTCCTGCCACTGACAGCCATTTCCTGCCCGTCGATGCCCCTGACCGAGTCTCGCTGAGCGCCGGGGTCCGCGTCCCGCCCGGCAAGGACCTGGCCCAGCAGGCGCCGCTGGCGAAGAAGGCGCAGCGCAGCGAGTCCGATGTCTACCGAGCGCTGCTCTCGGAGCTGCACAGCAGCGCCGGAGAGGAGGGTGACGGCGTGGCGGTGCGGATGGTGGACATCCGGCGGCAGCTCACCGAGTTCCAGCTGCACTATAAGTTCGGCATGGATGAGGTGCTCACCAAGATCAACGTGCTGCGCGAGGAGTTCGAACACACCCGCGACTACTCCCCCATCGAGCATGTGAACTACCGGCTGAAATCCCTGGACCGGATCCTGGACAAGGTGCAGCGCTATGGCTGTGAACCCACCCTGGAGAGCATCCGGCACTCCATCCGGGACATCGCAGGGATCCGGATCACCTGCTCCTTCGTCTCAGACGCCTACTGGGTCGCGGAGATGCTGTGCAGCCAGCCGGACCTGCGGGTCGTCGAGGTCAAGGACTACATCCGCACGCCCAAGGTCAACGGGTACCAGAGCCTGCATGTGATCGTGCAGGTGCCGGTCTTCCTCTCCAACCGCACCGAGTTCGTCTACGTGGAGGTGCAGATCCGCACCGTGGCGATGGACTTCTGGGCCTCGCTGGAGCACAAGATCTATTACACCTACGACGGCGAGGTGCCCGACGACATCCTCGATGAGCTGCGCGACGCCGCGGTCCAGGCCGCGGCGTTGGATCAGCAGATGGCTTCGATCAGGGACCGGGTCACCGCGCTGAAGGATCAGGCGCCGGTCTCGGGTCAGGGTGCCACCGGGCCGACTCCACGTGATCGCGCGACCACCGGGGCCTGGTTCCCTTCGGATGACGCGATGGGGACCACCTGGAAGTGGGAAGACATCGCCAAGCACGCCGGTGGACCGCACGAGACGCCGCAGGGCTGAGGCATCTGCGCCAGCCCGACGCCGGCAGGTACGCGCTGGAAGCTCAGCGCCAGAGCTGCGCGAAGTGCTGGATCGGGCCGTGACCCTTGCCGACGTCGAGGCGTTCAGAGTCCTGGAGCGCGGCCGTCATCCAGTCCTTGACCACCGGCAGCGCGGTCGACCAGCTGTGGCCGCGGGCGGCGAGAGTCGCCAGCGCCGCGGAGACCGAGCAACCGGTCCCGTGGGTGTTCTGCGTGTGGATCCGCGGCGAGAGGAACTGCTCCTCCTCCTGACGCGCTCCTGACTGCTCGGGGTAGACCAGGGTGTCGACGACGAACTCCTTCGCCGAGGCGTCGTCGAGATGTCCACCCTTGGCGAGGACCACCACCTGATGTGCATCCGCCACGGTGCGCGCCTGAGAGATGAGCCCCGCGGGGTCGGTCGCCGGCTCGGTCCCGGCCAGCAGCGCGAGTTCGGGCACGTTGGGGGTGATCAGGTCCGCCCGGTGCAGGAAGTTGATCAGCGCCGACTCCGCGGCGGCGTCGAGGAGCCGGTCCCCGGAGGTGGCGACCATGACCGGGTCGAGCACCAGCACGGGTCGGATCCCGGCGTCGTCGTGATCACCGCTGAGCCCCAGCGCGTCCAGCCACTCGGCCACCGTGGTGATGATCTCCTCGGTGCCGAGCATCCCTATCTTGATCGCGTCCAGCGCCACGTCATCGGAGACGGCATCCAGCTGTGCGCGCAGGAAGCTCGCCGGGGGCAGGTGGATGCCGCGCACCCCCTGGGTGTTCTGTGCCACCAGCGCAGTCACCACGCACATGCCGTATCCACGGTGCGCCGCAAAGCTCTTCAGGTCCGCCTGGATGCCGGCGCCGCCGGTGGGATCGGTTCCGGCGATCGAGAGGATGTTGGGGATGCTGCGCGGTGACGGGAGACTCATGGTTCCATGCTAATCGGCCCGCGCCGCTCCCCTCCGCCGCTCTCATCGGCGGGGCGCGGGCCGGATCATGCAGGCAGGTCCCAGGTCAGTCGATGACGGTGTGGCTGCCCACGCGCCGGTCATCGTCGGCGCCGGTGACCTCGCCGGTCTCGTAGTCGACCTCGAGCGCCTGGACCGAGCCGAAGCCGCCCCATTCGTCCGGCCAGACCTGCAGCTCCCAGCCGAGGTCTTCCAGGGCCTCCCGGGTCTCCTCGTCGGGCTCATCGTCGAGGACCAGAAGCTCGTCCTCCTCGATGAGGCGGAAGCGCAGCCCGTCCACGGCCTCCTGCAGGGGCGCGTCCTGCAGGCCCCACTGGGTGAGCACGGTGCCCATGATGTTCAGGATCTGGTGTCCACCCGGGGTGCCGATGCCCAGCACGGGTCGCTGCTGGTCATCGAGGACGATGCTGGGCATCGACCAGGTCACCGACTTGCGGCCGGGCTCTGGCTGGTTCGCCGGGGAGTCCACCGCCTCGAAGCGGCTGAGCTGGTTGTTCAGGTAGAAGCCTCCGCTGACCTCCCCGGCGCCCCAGAAGTTCGTCAAGGTGTTGGTCATCGAGACCATGATGCCCTCGTCATCGATCACCGAGATGTGTGTGGTGTTGGCATCCTGCGGAGCGTCCGCCTGAGCCTGGGCAGGCTGCTCCTCCGAGTCCTGGGCGGCATCCTGCGCGGCGGATTGGGCGGAGACCTCGATCTCGGCGTTGGCGGCCGAGTCGGTGAGCTCCTCGACGGGGACCTCCACGAAGGCGGGGTCGCCGATCTGGGTGAACACGGTCTCCTCGGCGACGAGCCAGGCCTCAGAGAGGGTCTCGATGTACTCCGCAGAGCCCGGTTCCAGCTCGGCGATGCCCTGGGCCTCAGCGATCTGGAGCAGCTGCACCAGCGCCGGGCCGGGGAGCGCCGGCGCCGCGGCGAGCACCTCGTAGTCGCCGAACTCCCCGGAGACCGGTGCGGAGGCGGTGACCTCGTAGTCGGCGAGGGTCTGCGCATCGATGCCCTCGACCTGGGTCAGCTCCTCGGCGAGGCTGCCGGTGTAGAAGGAATCCCAGCCCTCCGCGGCGAGGGTCTCCAAGGTGCTGGCGAGTTCGGTCTGGACCAGCTGGTCTCCGCTGGCCAGCGCCTCGCCGTCGACCTCGAAGGGTTCCACCCCTTCGATGGCCTCGGGCCCGAGGTCCTCGGTCATCCGGCTGGCCAGGAAGTCATAGACCTCGAAGCCCTCGGATGCGAGCTGCTGGGCTGGCTGGAGCAGCCGCTCCCAGTCCAGGCTGCCGTGTTCCTGATGCAGGCGTCCCATGCCGGCGACGAAGCCCGGTGCGCCGATGCCGGTCTCGGGGATCTCCCCGTCCACCCCGACCATCTCGCGGTAGTCGTAGAAGAGCGGGTCACCGTTCTGGCCGGCGATGACCACCGAGCCGCCGCCGCCGAGCCCAGAGGCGAAGGGCTCCACGACCGACATGGCGAAGGCGGCGGCGATGGCCGCGTCCACGGAGTTGCCGCCGTCGGCGAGGACCTGCTCTGCGGCGTCCACGGCGAGCGGATGCCCGGCGCTGACTCCCTGCTGGGTGAGGGTGTCCTCCACCGGTTCGGGGGTGCTGGTGGGCTCCTGCGGCTCCTCGCTGGGCGCCGGCGGGGGCGGCGGTGGGGGCTCCTCCTCGGTGGCGCAGGCGACGAGCAGCCCGAAGGCGGCGAGCAGCGCTGTGGTCTTCGCAGCCCGCCTGCGCAGCGTCCGGAGGCGCACGATGTGGGGCGCTTCAAGGAGGTGGGGCGGTGCGTGGACGTCAATCGGTGCGTCGCGGTGCGACAGGGGGTTCTTCGGCTGCATGTTTCGTCTCCCTCAGGAAGGCGTCGGCTTCTGTTCCATGGATGCCCCCGGCTTCGCCCGGCGCGGGTAGGGGCGCGCGAGCTGCCGGCGGCGGTGACGTTCGGGAAGGCGGTAGGTGACGCGCAGGAATGCGGGAGTCATCCGCAGCAGCGCCTCGAGCGGGCCGTAGCGGAAGTTGGCCATCCACACGACGGCGAAGAGGATCAGCCCCAGCATGATCGCGCAGCTGATCAAGAAGCCCTCCAGCGGCTTCTGCGGTCCGGGGTAGATGAAGAGCGCGATGATCACCAGGTGCGCGGTGTAGGCGGTCAGCGGCATCTGCCCGACCACGACGAGCGGCCGGATGCCCTGGTTGAAATGAGGCACCGCGATCAGCAGGATGCCGAGCAGCATGACCGCGGTGCCGCTGGAGCTGATCAGCCACAGCGGCATCTGCGAATGTCCCACCGCGGAGATCATCCGATCGAAGCCGACCTGCGTGGTGTCCGGCTCGCCGAGGACCCGGACCAGCACCTCGGAGGTTCCGAAGGCGCCGAACCCGGCGATGGCTCCCAGGTAGACCAGGCGCCACTGGAGCTTCGCGTTGCCCAGCGGCTGCCGGCCCAGCCAGACCCCGAGGAAGAACGGAGCGATCCAGACCACCAGCGGGTAGGGGCCAGAGACCAGGATCGCGCCGATGATCTGGAATGGAGAGTCCCCGATCTGGGCGGGTTCGATGTGGAAGTGCGTGGTCTGCCGCGCGAGGATCCAGAGCACCGGTCCCAGCAGCGCAGAGGCGGTCGCGGACCAGAACAGCCAGCGGGTGGACATCTTGACCATGAACGCCGCCAGGAAGAACAGCGCCGCGTAGGTGGTGAGGATGACGTTGACCCCGTGCTCGAGGGTCTGCAGTCCCAGGCCCAGTGCCAGCAGCAGCAGGCCCCGCCAGAGCAGCGTGCTGCGCCGGGTGATGCCCTTGGTCAGCGAGCGGCGCGCCAGAAAGGTCACGCCGATCCCGGCGAGCACCACGAAGAGGATGGAGGCGCGACCATTGAGGGCCCGTACGATCCAGGAGGCCCATCCGTCGGTGTTGTAGGGACCGACATTGACGATGATCATGCCGAAGACGGCGGCGGCGCGCGCCACGTCGAGGGCATAGAGACGACTCAGCCCGCGAGCTTGGGAGCTCAGCATGCGGCAGGGTCCTCCTCGCCATAGCAGTCAAGTACCTCAGAACTGTACCTCTCGGTCCTGCGCTTTTGCTCTACATCCAGGTTCCCGTCAGCCGGGTCTCAGAGCAGCACCCAGCCGAGCAGGCCCGCGGCGAGCACCACGGCCCAGGCCGGGATCCGCCAGCTGTTCAGCGCTACGAAGGCCAGGACAGCGAGCACCAGCGCCTCGATTCCCACCTCGAGCACCCCAGCGGTGAAGACCGGGGTGTAGAGCGCGGCGGCCAGGATGCCGACCACTCCGGCGTTGACCCCCATCAGCGCCTTCTGCGCGGACGTGTTGCTGCGCAGCCGCTCCCAGAATGGCAGCGCCGCGATGACCAGCAGCGCGGCGGGCGCAAAGATGGCCAGGACCGCGACGGCGGCGCCGGCGAGGCCGGTGGGCGTGCCGGTGCTGGAGGCGCCGAGGAAGCCGGCGAAGGTGAACAGCGGGCCGGGGACTGCCTGCGCGGCCCCGTAGCCGGCCAGGAATACCTCGGGGTCCACCAGGGCGGGGACGGTCTCGGCCTGCAGCAGCGGCAGCACCACATGGCCGCCGCCGAAGACCAGCGCCCCGGCTCGGTAGAAGGAGTCGACCATGGCCGCCAATCCGGTGCCGCTGGCGGCGGCGAGGATCGGCAGGCCCGCCAGCAGCGCGGCGAAGAGCGCACCCGCGGTCCAGGAGGCACGTCGGGAGACCCGCACGGTGAACGCGTCCTCGGGCTTCGGTCCGGTCTCCGGGGGGCGCAGCCAGAGGGCCCCGATGACCCCGGCGGCGAGAATCGCAACGACCTGGATGAAGGGATTCGGCACCAGCAGGACCAGCACCATCGCGGCCGCCGCGATGGATGCCCGCGGAGCGTCCGGGGTCAGCGCCTTGGCCATCGAGAGCACCGCGTGGGCCACCACGGCCACCGCGGCGGCCTTGAGTCCGTCGATCCAGCCGGCCTCGGTGAGGTCCCCGGCGTGTTGGACCCCCAGTGCGAACGCCACCAGCAGCACCACCGAGGGCATGGTGAATGCGAACCAGGCCGCCATCATCCCGGGGTAGCCGGCGCGCTGCAGGCCCAGCGCCATGCCGACCTGGCTCGACGCCGGGCCGGGCAGGAACTGACACAGCCCCACCAGGTCGGCGTAGGCCTTCTCGGTGAGCCAGCGGCGTCGGGTGACGAAGGCCTCGCGGAAATATGCCAGGTGGGCCACGGGCCCGCCGAAGGAGGTCAGCCCCAGGCGCAGGAAGACCAGGAACACCTCTGCCACGGTGCCGGGGTGTCGGGAGACGGCGGGGCCGGCGTCGTCCTCTGGGTGCTCAGTCATCTGCGCACACACTCGAGCAGGAAGGTTAACAGAAGTTGAACAGCCCCGGTCAGCCGATTGGTCCTGTTCAGCCAGATCAGGTCATCCGCGGCACCGGTCGGCGCAGATCGGTGTCGAGCGCGTGTCCGCGGAGCCCAGCGGCGTTCACCTGGACCTCCGCACCGAGGCCTCCGAGCTGATCGCGATGGAGTCCGACGCCGCGCTGACTGCTGTCCCGGCCGGGGGCGTGACCCGGTGGCTGCATCACGGCAGCTCGATCAGCGCATCGGACGGCGCTTCGCAAATGTTGCACTGGCCCACGGGGGTCCGCTGAACCTGGAATGATCTGAGGCGTGCTTCTGCAAGATATGCCTCCCCGCGCGTGGATCGCTGCCGCGCTGCAATGGATCCGCACGATCGCGCTCGCCACGCTGTTCCTCGCCCTGGGCCAGGTCCTGGATGCGGCGCTCGGCGAGACGGACCCCACCGGTGCGCTGGTCCTCGGCGCGATCGCCGGCGCCGCTGCGGTCATCTGCGCCGGAATCGCCGCCGCCGTGCCGCCTCGCTTGCGCGCGGTCGAGGAACAGCGCTGGCGGGCCAGCGGGATCCGGGCCGCGCTGGGCCGTGACCCGGCCGCTCCGTCAGGGCCACCTGTTGGCCCCGGCGGCGGCGGTCCCGGTGGGCGCCCTGGCGGCGGCCGCCCGGGCACGGGTGAGGCTGAGCTGCTCACCGGCGGGGTGGAACGCATCGCGGAATACCGTGCGGAGTTCCTGGGGCCGGCGCTGGCGGCGTTCACCGCCCCGGCCCTGGTGCTGCTGATGCTGGGCATCTTCGTGGACCCGGTGATCGCCGTCGTGCTGCTGGTCCTGGTGCTGCTGGTCCCGGTGCTGGTGCGGTTCTTCCTGGCGCGCTTCCGCGGCCCCACCGCCGCCTACCGGCGCCTCGCCGGACAGGCCACCGCGAAGTTCCAGGAGGTGCTGCGCTCCCTCGGCGGGCTGGTGCTGCTGGGCGCTGAAGACGCCGGCCGGCGCAGCGTGGCCGAGGCCGCCGCTGCCCTGCGGGTCCAGGCGGTGACGCTGCTCAAGCGCAGCCAGCTGATGATCCTGGTCAATGACGCGCTCTTCTCGCTGGTGATGATCACCGCCGCGGTCGGGCTGGCCCTGTGGCGATTCGACGTCGGTGCGATCACCGCCGGCGGATTCCTCGCCGTGGTGCTGCTCGCCACGCTGCTCTACGAACCCATCGACAAGCTCGGCCGCTCCTTCTACGTCGCGATGGCCGGACGGACCCAGCAGGGACTGTTCACCCAGACGCTGACGACCCCGACGACGGTCGCTGAGGCCCCGTCGGAAGCTGCGCGTGCACAACCTGCGGCGGAGGCCGTCGAACTGCTGCGCCTGAAGGATCTCGGCGTGGACCGCGGTGGCAGCAGCGTCCTGCGCGGAGTCACGCTGAGCGTCCCGCGCGGCGCCGCCGTCGCCGTCGTCGGTCCCTCCGGAGCCGGCAAGTCCACCCTGGCCGCGGTGCTGCAGGGCCTGATCCCGACGGCGGCCGGTCAGCTGCTGCTCGAGGGTCAGCCGGCCGATTCTGCGGCGCTGCAGCAGGCGGCGGTGACCGTGCCGCAGAAGCCGTTCATCTTCTCCGGCACCGTGGCGGAGAACCTCCGCCTCGCCCGTCCCGACGCCACCGATCGCCAGCTCTGGGAGGTCCTCGCCCAGGCGCGCCTCGACGCGGAGATCGCCGCAAAGCCCAGAGGACTGGCCACCCAGGTCGGTGAGGACGGCGCTTCGCTCTCCGGTGGACAGATCCGCCGACTCGCGATCGCCCGCGCGCTGCTCTCCGGGGCCAAGCTGCTGATCCTCGACGAGCCCACCGCTGACCTGGACCGGCGCGCCGAACAACTGGTCGACGAATCGCTGCGCAGCCTCGCCGGAGACCACACGCTGATCATCATCGCCCACCGGCTGGCCACCACCCGCTGGGCCGATCAGGTCCTGGTCCTTGAAGCCGGACGCACCGCGGCGCTGGGCACCCCAGAGGAGCTCCTCGCCGAGGAGGGCTACTACGCGCAGGCCACTGCAGGAGAAGGTGAAGACCGATGATCATGCATCTGCTGACGCTGGCCAAGGGATCCGCCGGGCTGCTCGCGCTCTCGGCCCTCGCCCGGACGCTGACCCTGCTCTGCGGCGCCGCTCTGCTGGTCTATCCGGCCTGGCTGGTGGGACGCCTCGCCGACGGCCAGGACATCCCGCAGCTGGGGACCGTCGTCGCGGTCATGATCGCCCTGGCCGCGGCCAAAGGCCTGACCCGTTACGCCGAGCAGCTCTCCGGGCACACCGCGGCCTTCGCGCTGCTCGAGCAGCTGCGGGTCAGGCTCTACGAGAAGCTGATCCCGCTGGCCCCGGCGGTGACCGCCTCCCGCGGGAGCGGCCGGCTGCTCTCAGCCGCCACGCGTGACGTGGACCGGGTGGAGGTCTTCTTCGCGCACACCCTGGCCCCGGTGGTGACTGCGGTGCTGATCCCCGCCGCCGCCGTCGTGCTCACCTGGAACCTGACCGGCGCAGCGCTGGGACTCGGGCTGCTGCTGATCTACCTGGTGGCCGCTGCCGCGCTGATCGGCATCGGTCGCCGCGGCGGACGCGCCAACAGCACCGCTCAGGTGCGTGCGCGGGGCGCCCTGGCCCAGGAGATCAGCGACGACCTCCGCGGGGCTCAGGAGATCACGATCTTCGGCGCCCAGGAACAGCGGGCTCAGCGGGTGGACCACATCGGCGCCCAGATCGGGGAAGGCTCCCGCGGCGCCTCGGTGCTGCAGGGACTGCGCGCGGCTGCCGGTCAGGGTTGGCAGGTGCTCGCACTGTTCATCCTGCTGCTGCTGGGACTGCCCCAGGCCCAGGAGGGCGTGATCGGCTACACCGAGCTGCTGCTGGTGCTGGCCCTGGTGCCCGGCACCGCCCCCGCGCTCGCCGCGATCGAGGCGCTGGGCATCTCGCTGCCTGCGGCGCTGGCCTCCGCGGCGAACCTGCGCGAGCTCGAGGAGAGCACGCGCGAGGTCGCCGAGCCCACCCACCCCGTCGCGGTGAGCACCGAGCGCGACGGCGCCGCCTCGGTGTCCTTCCACGGGGTCAGCTTCGGCTACCCCGGCACCGAGCGAGAGGTGCTGCGCGACGTGGAGCTTCACGTCGAAGCCGGGCAGGTGGCCGCCGTCGTCGGGGTGAGCGGGTCGGGAAAGTCCACGCTGGCCTCGCTGCTGACCCGAGTCTGG
Source organism: Nesterenkonia sp. AY15 (assembly GCF_022565855.1). Taxonomy (NCBI): domain Bacteria; kingdom Bacillati; phylum Actinomycetota; class Actinomycetes; order Micrococcales; family Micrococcaceae; genus Nesterenkonia; species Nesterenkonia sp. AY15. The sequence goes on from NZ_JAJOYV010000005.1 coordinate 38,653, forward strand.
GACCCGCAGGCCGGTGAGGTGCGGCTCGGGGGCACCGATGTGCGTGATCTCGAGCTGGCCGCGCTGCGCGCGAACATCACCGTGGTGGAGCAGCGCCCGGTGATGATCAGCGGCACCATCCGGGAGAACCTGCTGCTGGGCAGCCCGGCGGCCACCGAGGAGCAGATCCTTGCCGCCTGCCGTTCCGCCTGCTTGTCCGCCGATATCGAGGCGATGCCGGAAGGTCTGGACACGCAGCTTGGCAGCGAGGGCGCCCGGCTCTCCGGGGGTCAGTCACAGCGGCTGGCGCTTGCTCGCGGGTATCTGCGGGGCAGCCCGGTGCTGATCCTCGACGAGATCACCTCGGCCCAGGATCCGCTCACCCAGGCCGAGATCCTGCGCCGGATGCCTGAGGCCACCGACGCGACGGTGATCATGATCGCCCACCGCAGCGCGGTGCTGCGCCATGTGGGCAGCGTCTACGAGATCGACGCGGGGAAGATCAGAGCAGCAGCTCTGCCAGCAGCGGGAGCGTGATCAGGCAGGCCAGCGTGCTGGTCACCAGGATCGAGGCGGCCAGCCGGCCGTCGCCCTCGTACTGCTGAGCGAAGACATAGACCGTGGTGGACGACGGCATCGCGGCGATGATGATCAGCGTGCCCGCCCAGATCGGTCCCAGCTGGTCATAGAAGGGCAGCACCGCCAGCCAGGTCAGCACCGGCAGCACCAGGATCTTGCCCACCGTGCCCAGTCCGATCAGACGCTTGGGCACTCCCCCGCTGCGGATCCCCTCGATCGCCGGGTGCAGCGCCAGGCCGACGCAGAACAGCGCCAGCGGGACCGCCGTCTGCCCGAGCAGGCTCGCCGATTCGTTGATCGGCGCGGGCAGGCTCAGCGGGCTGAAGACCACCAGCAGCGCCAGCGCCATGGCGATGAACACCGGGTTCAGCAGCAGCGCCCGCTTCAGGATCGGCCCGATCTGCGTGCGAAGCAGGTGCCCGATGCCGCCGGCCCGCTCCGCGTGCCCGGCCTGCGCATCCCCGGTCTGCGCGTCCCCGGTCTGCGCGGCACGGGAAGCTACGACGGTGCGGACCAGCGGGTAGCCGTTGAGGTAGATCAGGTTGTGCATCATGTGCACGATCCCGGCGGCCAGGCCGGCTTCGGGGCCCAGCACGCTGATCGACACCGGGATTCCGAAGTACCCGACGTTGCCGAAGCTGCCGGCCAGCGAGGTCGCCGCGGCGCCCTCGTGGCCGCGGACGCCGAAGAGGCGACTGCCGTAGTACAGGGCGATGGAGACCAGCGGGGTCACGACGGCGACGATGACCACCGCGAGCAGCGGGAAGCCGGCGGTGGGCGGGGCGGTGATCATCGCGGTGTAGATGAAGGTGGGCAGCGCGAAGTAGAACAGGAAGCCGTTGAGGTGGTCCTGCCCGCTGCGAAAGCGCGGGATGAATCCGGCGGCGAAACCGACGCCGATCACCAGGAACATCGGGCCGATGACGGCGAGCATGTCAAGCATCAGGGTCTCCCCCGCCGTGGAAGAGACCAGCGGGCGCAGCCGGCGCGGCCCGCGGCAGCAGCCGGCGGGTCACCAGCGCAGCTTCAAGGAGGTCGTCCGGCCGAGTCCGGGCAGCCCGAACGCATCGGGTCGCCCGCGGGTGACACCGGCCAGCGGGTCTGTCTCCCCCAGCACCGTGCCATCCGGATCTGGATGGCGCGGTGCGGAGGTGCGCTGGTGGGAGCTGCGCGCGTCGTCGTCGGTCGCTGCTGCTCTCGCGGCCGCCCGGTCCCGATCCCTCGGCTGGGAGCGGACGATGTCCTTCTCGGGGTCCAGGATCTCGCGGACCACCTGGACCATCAGGTAGATCAGGGTGGCCATGTGGGCCAGGATCCCGATGTGGTAGGCCCAGTCGATGAGCTCGGTTCCGCCGGCGAACTCCCCGCCGGAGGTGATCTTCGCGCTCATCATCCACACCGAGACCCAGTGGTAGACCTCCGCGGCCTGCCAGACGAGGTATCCGCGGACCTTCGGGCGCGCCAGCACCAGCAGCGGGATCAGCCACATCACGAACTGCGGGGAGTACACCTTGCCCAGCAGCAGGAAGCTGGCCACGATCAGGAAGCACAGCTGCGCCATCCGCGGCCGGGTGGGAGCCGCCCAGCCCAGGTAGGCCACGCCGAGGCAGCACAGCAGGAAGAGCCCGTTGGAGAGCAGCGAGAACCCGGCACCGTCCAGCGGCAGCCAGCTGAAGAACAGCCAGACCGAGGAGAAGCTGACGTCGCGCTCGGAGGAGAAGCGGTAGAAGGTGGACCACTGTTCGAACTGCAGGAGCATGAAGGGCAGGTTCACCGCGAGCCAGGTCAGCACTGCGGCGATCGTCGTCGCCGCGAAGGAGCGCAGCCGCCCGCTGCGCAGACACAGCACCAGGATCGCGCCCAGGAAGAACAGCGGATAGAGCTTCATCGCAGCGCCCAGACCGATGAGCACCCCGGCCCAGACCGGATGCGAGCGGCCCCAGAGCAGCAGCGCCAGGGCGCCCAGGAAGACCGCCCACATGTCCCAGTTGATCGACAGCGAGAGGATGATCCCCGGGGCCAGGGCCACCATCAGCGCGTCCTGGCGTCGGTGACCTGCGGTGGAGTACGCGGTGGCCAGTACGACGCCGAGCCAGCAGAGGATCACCGCGAAGTGGTTGAGGTCGTAGAACGCCAGGATCCGCTCGTCGGTGATGCCCTCTCCGGGGACCAGAAGCGCGAGCACCCCGGCGACCATGACCAGCAGCACCGGGTACTCCATGACCTGATCGGCCGGGACGTCATCGACGAAGGGGAAGAGTCCCTCGGCGAGCCCGCGCTGGCTGAACAGCAGGGAGAAGTCGGAGTAGCACATGTGGATGTGCTGATCGGGGTCGGTCCAGCCGTTGATCCGGCACCACTGCACGGCCGCCACGGAGAGCGCGGCGCCCAGGGTGGTGGCGGCCAGCAGCAGCCAGAGCAGTCGGGAGCCGGGGAGCTTCACGTCGTGTCCTTCTCGTAGATGTCCTCGGCCGCCCAGGAGGTGCGCGGCGGGGTCAATCCTCTCAGCCGCTCCCACCCGTGCTGTGCATTCCAGCGCTGGGAGCGCCGCCGCATGTCGAAGAACTCGGTGGTGTTGGGGTCCAGGAAGACCACATAGATCAGGTACAGGGTGACCACGGCGATGGCGATGGTGTAGATCGCGGCCGCATCGATCCACTGCGCCACCGAGAGCTGACCGACCATCGACAGGAGCACCATCACCGTGAAGACCGTGGTCACCAGCACCAGGACTCGTCCGCGGTAGACGTGGACCACCGCGTAGAACGGCAGCAGCCAGAGCAGGTACCAGGGCTGGATGATCGAGGAGGTCAGCACCACCAGGGTGAGCCCGTAGCCGGCCCAGAGGACCGGGTTGCCGACGTTGCGGCGCAGCAGCATCCACGCCAGCATCGCGCCGGCCGCGGCGCGCGCCAGGGTGTAGACGATCTCGGTCACCACGGCGGCGTCCACCCCGGTCAGCGCTTGCAGCGCGGCACCGAGGCCGATCCCGAGCAGTCCCACCGGGGCGGCCTGCAGCACCGCGGCGCCAGCACCCAGGGCGGCTGCGATCCAGCCCAGGCCGATCCCGAGCGCCGCGCCACCGGCGACCAGGAGCACGGCGGCGGCGGTGCCCCCGATGGCCCATTCTCGGAGACGGTGCCGCAGCGCGGCGGTGCTGCGCAGCGGCAGCAGGAGGATGAAGGGCAGCACCACCATCGCGATGGGCTTCACCGCGATCGCCGCGACCACCAACACGAGGCACAGCATCCGTCTCCGGCGCAGCCCCGCGAGCGTGCCGGCGAGCATCAGCCCGATCATCAGCGCGTCATTGTGGGCCGCCGGGAGGAACACCAGCAGGGTCATCGGGTTCAGCAGGCACAGCCACAGCGCCCAGGAAGGCTCCGAGCCGAAGGCCTTGGCCAGCCGGGGGATGCAGTAGAGCATCAGTGCCATCCCGATCAGGGACAGGCCGCGGAAGAGCAGGATCGCGATCTCTGGGACGCCGCCGGAGACGAACCAGACGACCTGCGCCAGCACCAGGAACAGCGGTCCGTAGGGGGACGGGGATTCCGCCCAGAGCCCGTCCGCGCCCTCCATGAACCATCCGGGGAGCTCGGAGACGCCGTGCTCATAGGGGTTCAGTCCGGCGTGCAGCACCCGGCCCTGGGCCAGGTAGGAGTAGACGTCGCGGGAGAAGATCGGCAGCGTGAACATCAGCGGGGTGGCCCACATGAACAGGGTCCGGCGCATCACCGGGGTCGCCCGCGCCGACCAGGACCCCACCCGCTGGGACAGGCGCAGCCAGGACCGCACGAGCAGCAGCGCGCCGAAGACCAGCAGCACCGTGCAGGTGACCACGCCCGCCGTCGTCGTGCGCAGCGGCAGCAGCACCGGGTTCAGCGCGAGCAGCGACTGCGGGGTCATCGCCAGCCAGCCCACGCCCCAGGAGCCGAACATGATCATGATCGAGGCGAGCAGTCCCTGACGGGCGGTGTGCGAGGCGGCGGCCTCTTCGCCGCCGATGAACCAGGCGGTCGGCGGCCACTGGCCGAGGAAAGAGCGCGCGCGCAGCGCATTGCGGGAGACGAGGTTAGCGCGCACCTGGAGCGGTCTCCTCTCCCCCGGGCTCGGCGGCCGGTGCGGCGGCGTCGTGGGCGGCGGGGCTGGCCCGTGCGCCGTCGTCGGTCTGGGAGGATCGGCGGCCGCGCAGTCGGGGCCATTCCCAGCGGACCGCGGGCAGGCCCCAGCCCTCCCAGACCACCCAGCGGGTCTGCCGGTCCAGCAGGGCCAGCCAGACGATGCAGATCCAGGACACCGTGACGGAGAGAGCGAGCATCTGAGCGTCCAGCTGCAGGAACTGGTAGATGGACAGCTGGTCCGAGGCGCCGAAGGTCAGGAAGAAGGCGATGGTGAACACCACCCACTTGAACTGCCAGTCTTTGCGGATCCCGGTGATCGCGAACAGCGGCAGCAGCCACAGCAGGTACCAGGGCTGGATGATCGGTGAGAGCACCACCAGGGCGGTGAACGCCCAGACCATCCGCTGGACGACGAACTTCTCACTGCCGCGGAACATCAGCCACAGCACCACGGCCACCGAGAGGAGCCGGCCTGCGACCTTGAACACCTCCAGGGTCCAGCTGCTGTCGAGTCCGAAGGAGCGCAGCAACGTGCCGAGCCAGCCGTCGGCGATCCCGATCGGGGACCAGAAGACGCTTCCGGTGCCGGTGCCGGCCAGGACGGCGAGCCAGCCGAAGCCGTAGCCCTGGATGAGGCCGATGGTGATCATCACGGCGGCGGCGATGCCAGCGGTGAGGAACCAGTAGGTGAACTTCCGCGACCAGGAGGCCCCCGGTCCGGCCCAGAGCAGCCCGATGAAAGGCAGCAGCACGATGGTGATCGGCTTGATCCCGATCGAGACGACCACCAGCAGCGTGGCGAGGACTCCCCTGCTGTGGGCCGCGGCGTAGATGCCCGCCAGGGCGAAGCCGACCATGATCGCGTCGTTGTGGGCGCTGGAGATGAAGCTGATGATCAGCAGCGGGTTCGCCAGCGTGATCCACTGCGCCCGGGCAGGGTCGATCCCGTGGATCCGGGCGAGCTTGGGCACGAATATCATCATCATGACCACCCCGCCCACGCAGGCGAGCCGGAAGAGGAACAGCGCAAGGTCGGGACTTTCTCCGGCGATGTTCATCACCGCGGCCTCGAGCCAGAGGAACAGCGGACCGTAAGGCGTCTCGGATTCGGCCCAGAGGATGTCGGTGCCCAGCTGGAACCAGTTGTCCAGGGTGGAGACGCCCGTGGTGTAGGGGTCCTGACCGGCCAGGACCAGCCTGCCCTGATTCAGGTAGGCGAAGACGTCGCGGGAGAAGATCGGGAGCGCGACCAGCTGGGGCAGCGACCAGAGCACGACGGCGGCGTTGACCGTGCGCAGCGAGCGAGTGGGCCACTGTTGGCTCTGATCGGGGTTCTCCAGCACCCGACCCAGCCGCAGCCAGGCGCGCAGCATGACCCAGCAGCCCAGGGTCAGCGCGATCGTGGCGACGACCACGCCGACCGTCTCGGTGCGGTACGTGATGATCCACGGCTGCCGGGACAGCGGGGAGACGCTGACCAGCCATCCGACGCCGAAGGAGCCCAGGAGGACCAGCATCGACCCGAGCAGGCCTTCGACCATCGGGGACCAGACGCTCTTGGGGCGGGTGGAGGACCGCAGGATGTGCAGCCAGATGTCCCGCTTGCGCGGCGGGCGCGGATCGGGGTCTGTCTGGGGGCGCTGATCGGGGTTGCCGAGCCCGACGGCGCCCTCGGCACCGCGCGGTGCAGGGCTGTTCTCGGTGGCTCCAGCCTCAGCGCTCATCGCCCTTGAATTTATCACCCACAGTCGCTGTCACCCCGGCGCCTGGCGGGCTGTCGGTAGAGTGAGAACCGTGAATTCCGAAGAGACTGAGACCAACGCCTCATCCATCACGTCTGTGCCGGTGAGCCCGGGTGGCTCCTGGGCGGGCCGGATGGTGTGGATCGACTGTGAGATGACTGGACTGAATCCCGATCACGATGTCCTGGTGGAGATCGCGGCGCTGGTCACCGACGCCGAGCTGAACATCCTCGGTGAAGGGGTCCAGGTGGTCATCAGCCCGGACCCGGCCGAGCGGCTGGAGACGATGGCCCCGATCGTGCAGAGGATGCACACCGCCTCGGGCCTGCTCGAGGACCTCAAGAACGGCGTCTCGGTCCAGGTCGCCGAGGAGCGGGTCCTGGACTATGTGAAGGCCTGGATCCCTGAGGCGGGTGTGGCGCCCCTGGCCGGGAACTCGATCCACGCGGACAAGGCCTTCCTGCGTGTGGCCATGCCGGACTTGATGAAGCACCTGCACTACCGACTCATCGATGTCTCCACCATCAAGGAGCTCTCCTCCCGCTGGTACCCGCAGGCGAAGGAGTCCGCGCCGGCGAAGACCGGCAACCACCGGGCGCTCGGAGATATCCAGGACTCCATCGAAGAGCTGCGGCACTACCGCCGGACGGTCTTCAAGCAGAGTTGAGCCGATTTCCGGATTCGGCCGGAGTCTGTGTAGACTGATATGCGTTGCTTTCAGGCGTTCAAGACTGATGAGCAGCGAGTGCGGGAGCCGGCTTCGGCTCCACATGGTGGGCGTAGCTCAGCTGGTAGAGCATCGCGTTGTGGTCGCGAGGGTCGCGGGTTCAAGCCCCGTCGCTCACCCCATGGAACGGTCCTGGTCATCCGACCAGGGCCGTTCTTCGTTGCGCGCGCGAAGGCGGACCGAGGGCCGAGACCCTGGCGCTCCTGGGTCAGCATGCGCCTCGGTGGAGCTTGGGTACGGTGAAGTCCACGCGGCACGCGTACGCGGATGGAAAAGTCTCTATGCGGTGAACAGCGCGCCACTGCCCACCGGTGCCAGATCCTATGCTGCGTGTTCCTTGCTTCGGCGCTCCTCGACCATGCTCTCCACGGCTTCGAGTGCGGCTTTCCCTGCGCGCGCCGCAGTGATCATGTCATCGAATGCGGAGTGGGATCTGATCAGATCCCCTGCCTGCTCCGCGGTGAGTGCTTCCAACCAGTGCCTGTTGACGTCCATCAGGGCGAAATGGGCCTGGTCCTCGAGTTCAGCTCGACTGCTCATGTCCTGGCGTCCCCTCGGTCGCTGGATGGGAGTGTTTCTAGGGGTTACGCCGCTCGACCCGGTTTCGTTCACGCTTCGCTGCAAGTTTTTTGCAGCACTCCGCCCGGAGTCGTCCCCGCAGATCAGCCTTGAGGGTTCATGCGATCTCATCTGCGAGGCTCAGCAGGAGGAGGCCGATGAGCTCTCCGAGCTCCTGGTCGAAGCGTGGGAGACCAGGGCACCGAAACGACTCCGCGCTCAACGCAGCCAGAGATCTCCTTCCCGCGCCTGGCTTGCCGTGATCGGCTTCGTCGCCCCGGCTGCCATCACCCCGGCTGCCATCAGGCCCGGTTGCCATCGGAGCCCAGCACGGTGAGTAGGGTTGGGGCATGGACTTTCTCTCCGCGAACTGGCTCGCCGCCGGCGCGATCGCGATATTGGCGGTGGCTGCCGTTGTGGTGGCCATCGCTCGGGGACACGCCGGCAAGGACGCACGGATCACCGCGTCACATCAGCCCGGAGTCATCACCCTGACCAGCAGCTTGGACGCGAAGGTCGTGGCCATCCTCAATGAGGGTGACAGCCTGGCCGAGTCTCTGAAGCGGGACCCGCTGGATCTTCCGATCACCCTGGTGGCAGGCGAGCCGTTCAGCATCCGCTATCAGGATGCGTCCGGCCGGGCACCCCGCAGCATTCTGCTGCGCCTGCAGGACGGCGCGATGAACCACGTGGACCTGCCGTCGGTCTGAAACCGTCCCTCGGGCGCTTCACACGGCGTCGCCGGATTTCGCCTCTGAGCACACCTCATCGCGGGCAGGATATTCTTCCTAAGGCGGTGGTCAACACCGGATCACCAGCAGCGCTCGCCGAAGAACGCGTCACCACACCGGGAGGAACTCCGTGCAGGAAACCGCGATATCGGCGCTCATCGATGTGCCGGCCGATATGAACATCACCGATCTTCTGGAGCAGCAGCGGACCGAGGACCCTGAGAACGTCCTGTTCACGCGCCGTGACGCCGCCGGCGAGTGGGTGGACGTCACCGCCGCCGCGTTCCACACCGACGTCGCAGCTCTCGCCAAGGGCCTGATCCAGCGCGGTGTCACGCTGGGCGATCGCGTCGGGATCATGTCTGCGACCCGGTATGAGTGGAGCCTGCTGGACTTCGCGCTCTGGTACGCCGGCGCCGTCTCGGTCCCGGTCTACGAGACCTCCTCCGCCGCACAGATCGCCTGGATCGCCGAGGATTCCGCACTCAGCCTGGTCTTCGCTGAGACGCCAGGGCATCGGGAGACCATCCTGGAGGGTCTGAAGGGATCCGGACTCCAGCAGACCCCCGAGGTGCTGCTCATCGAGTCCAGCGCACTGGACGAGCTCCGGCAGGCCGGCGCTGTTGTTTCAGACCAGGACCTCGAGGGCCGCCGGGCCACCGCCGTCGGTGAGGATCTCGCCACCATCATCTACACCTCGGGAGCCACCGGCCGACCCAAGGGCTGCGAGCTGACCCACGGCAACTTCGTGGACCACAGCCTGCAGACCCTTGCCGCCATGGACGGCGTCGTCGGCAGACACTCCTCCACGGTGCTGTTCCTGCCCATGGCCCACGTCTTCGCTCGGTTCATCTCGGTGATCTTCATCGCCGCCGGCGGACGGGTGGCGCACACCCCCGACATCAAGCAGCTCATCGAAGATCTCGGCGTGATCCGGCCGACCTTCCTGCTCGGAGTTCCGCGGGTCTTCGAGAAGATCTACAACGCCGCCGCGCTGAAGGCCGAAGGCGATGGAAAGAAGCGCATCTTCAAGGCCGCGGCCGACGCGGCGGTGGACTGGTCGCGCGCCACCGCCGAGGGCCGCGTTCCGCTGAGTCTCCGGCTCAAGCACGCCGTGTTCAGCAAGCTGGTCTACTCGAAGCTGCGCAACCGGATGGGCGGCAACGTCACCCACGCCTTCTCCGGCGGGTCCCCGCTGGGTGAACGGCTGGGCCACTTCTTCAACGGCGTGGGCATCCAGATCATCGAAGGCTACGGACTCACCGAGACCACGGCCCCGGTCACCGGCAACATCCCCTCGGTCTACCGGATCGGCACCGTCGGGATCCCGCTCCCAGGCAATGCCGTGCGCGTGGAGTCCGACGGCGAGCTGCTGGTCAAGGGCAGCAGCGTCTTCCGGGGGTACCGCAACCGGCCCGAGCTCAACGCCGAGTCCTTCACCGCCGATGGCTGGTTCTACACCGGTGACCTGGGTCGTCTAGATGAGGCGGGTCGGCTGATCATCACCGGACGCAAGAAGGAGATCCTGGTGACCGCCGGAGGCAAGAACGTCGCCCCCGCGCAGCTCGAAGATGCCATCCGGGCAGACCTGCTCGTCTCCCAGGCAGTCGTGGTCGGTGACGGCAAGCCCTTCATCAGCGCGATGATCACCCTCGACGGCGATGTCATACCTGCCTGGCTGCGCAGCAAAGGTCTCGACCCCGACACCGCGATGAGCGAGCTCACCGAGCACCCCCAGGTTCTGGAGCATCTGCAGCAGGTCATCGATGCCACCAATGCAAGTGTCTCGAAGGCCGAGTCCATCCGCAGCTTCACCGTGCTCGAGGATGACTTCACCATCGACTCGGGGCACCTGACGCCCTCGCTGAAGATCCGCCGGGCCGAGGTCATGCGTGACTTCCAGCGTGTGGTCGAGAACCTCTACGAGAAGGCCGCCCACCGCGCCAAGCGACACTGAGCCGCTCACCCCAAAGCCGATCTCGACGCGGCGCACGCTGACGCCCCCTGCGGCCAGCGTGCGCCGCGCCGAGATCGCCGGTGGTCAGGATCTCGAACGCGCTGCGGACTGTCATGACATGAGCGTAAGCGCGGACGCCTCTGTGACTCCAGTCCCGGCGCCCGACGACGGCGCCGCTGCAGCACCGCCACCGCTGCCAGCCGTGATCCTGGACTGCCGCACCCGTGAACCGTTGCGCGCAGGCTCGCCGTGGCATGCCGGTGCGCCCAGGAGCTCCGCGAGTTCGGAGATGATCCGGCCAGCTGGCGTTCGTGTCAGACATCGGAGAGGTCGAGAAGCTTGCGCACGGTGTTGAGGTTTCTCGCGGTCCCGGTCACTCCCAGCACCCGGGAGATGGTCGGCTCCTTCATCTGGGGCGAGCCCGCGCCGTCGGCGTAGCGCAGGTGCATCTCGCGGTCGATCACCTGCCAGCGGTCGTCGCCGGTCTCCAGCAGGGCGGCCGCCTGTACCGCCTCGGCTGTCGGCGCGCACTGCAGAAAGCTGATGTAGGAGAACCGCGGGTCGAGCTCTTCGAACGGATGGGCTTCCAGGGCGGCGAGAACCTCTTCCCGGGACCGGCTGATCACCTCCCGGAAGAAGCCGAAGCGTGTCTGCACAGCGGCTTCCAGCGCCCGGTCGAAGTTCTCAGCCGGTCCGGGCGGGTTGCACAGCAGATTGCCCGACGCGATATGGCTGGACACCTCGGTGGCCCCGAGGGACTCGGCCAGGTCGCGCCACTGGGCCATCGGAAGCCTGGCCGTGCCGCCGACGTTCACGGCGCGGACCAGAATGATCCTGCGGCTCACAGCGGAAGCCTCACTGCGACGACGTCATCGCGAGGGCTCGGGATGGTCCTCCAGCCGCTCGTCCTTCAGATCAGGGACCACCATCACCGGGCCCTCCGCGCGCAGCAGCACGCCGCGGGAGACCGACCCCATCAGCGCTCCGGTGAATCCGCTGCGACCCCGGGTGCCGATCACGGTCAGCTGCGCCTCCCGGGTCTGCTTCACCAGCTGAGCGATCGGATCCCCCGGCTTCACCGACGCGGTCACCTCCAGGGCCGGAAAGTGCCTCTTCACCAGGGCGAGCTCGGTCTCCAGGGTCTTCTCCAGCTGCGTCTTGCGCCGTTCGGTGACGCTCTCATCAGGGGAATCAAGCTCCGGATACCACTCCAGCCACGCCTCCAGAGACGGCAGCGCCATCAGCAGATGCAGCGTGACCCCCCGGTTCTGTGCCGACAGCGCGGCCTGGAGCATCGCGACCCGACTCTGACCCGACGCGTCGATGCCGACCACCACCGGACGCCGATCCCTGCCCGCAATGAACCGACCAGCGCCCTCAGCCTGACTCTCAGGCTCGTTGACCTTGTACTGCCGGGGCACCACCACGGTGGGGCAGTGCGCGTGGGCCGGCAGCGCCGAGGACACCGATCCCAGCACCCTGCCCAGGAACCCTCCCCGGCCCCGAGCGCCGACGACGGCGAGCTCCGCAAGGGCGGAGAGATCCACCAGCACCCCTGCGGCATCTCCGCGTTCGGTCCGGTAGATCACCTTGCCTGAGTAGTCCTTCAGGTATTCCCTGGCCTCGGCGAGGACGGTCTTGGCTGCGTCGACGGCCACCTCGGCCTCGGATTTCTCCGGCACCGCAATCAGGGTGGTGTAGATCCGGGCCGGAACGTGGAACGCGCTGACCACGGTGAGCACCCGCCCGCTGCGCTGCGCCGCCAGGGCCCCGTAGTGCAGGGCGAGGAAGGACTGCTTGGAACCATCGAAGCCGACCAGCACCCCCAGATCACGTGTGGCGGGATCAAATGCGACAGGTCGTGGTGCTGCGTGAGCGTCGTTGTCCATGACAATCCTCCACCCGGGGGTCTGATATCAGCAGATGCGAGCGACGCCCCCGTGGTCGGATTTCGCCCGCTTCGTTTCCGATCCTATTCCTCGACCCCAGATCAGGGAACCACTACAGCGCGACCGCGCAGTTCGCCGTCGTGCAGCTTGCGGTAGGCCTCGGGCCCCTGATCCAAGCTGAAGGTCTCGGTCTCGACGGCGAGCTGACCTGTGCGCGCCAGTTCGAAGACCTCCATGAGCTCGGGCCGTGAGCCCCAGTAGGGCGCCCGGATGCGAGACCCGAAGGGCTGGCCGAGCAGTCCCACCGTGGTCTCCACGGATCCGGCTCCCGCCAGCACCAGGTCGGTGCGCGGACCGCTGAGCGAGCGCACGATGTTCATCACGGGGCCGTTGGTGACGAAGTCGAACACCGCGGTGACCGGGCCCGGCCCCACGGCTTCGGCGATCTGTGCGGCGGCCTGGTCGTCGGAGAGGAAGGCGTGATGAGCTCCGACCTCGCGGGCGAAGTCGAGCTTGCTCTGGCTGATGTCCAGCGCGATCACTGTGGAAGAGGTCAGGGTGCGCAGCAGCTGCACCGCGATGTGGCCGAGGCCGCCAACTCCGATCACCACGGCCACGCTGCCGGGGACCAGCAGATCCAGTGACCCCTGGATCGCGTGGTAGGGGGTCAGTCCGGCGTCGGTGAGGGCCACCGTGGCAGACGGGTCCAGATCTCCCAGCGGGATCAGCAGCCGCGGGTCCGTGACGATCATGTACTCGGCCATCGCCCCGTCCTTGCCCAGTCCCGGTGGCGTGATGCCGAGGGCGGCGGCGTGGGGGCAGTAGTTCTCGATGCCCTGGGCACAGCTGAGGCAGCGCCCGCAGCCCTGCGGACCGTAGACCGCGACGGCCTCGCCGACCTCGATGCCGGAGGCGCCCTCACCCAGAGCGTCCACGACCCCGACGCCCTCGTGTCCCAGCGTCATCGGCAGCGGGTAGCCGAAGGCGGCGTACTGCTCCTCGCTGAGTCCCATCACGAAGCTGTCCGAACGGCAGGCGCCCGCGGCGGTGATGCGCAGCCGGACCTCACCGGGGCCGGGTTCCGGGGTGGGGACCTCGCGCACCTGCGGCGGTTGGCCGATGGCGACGTATTGGAGAGCTTTCATGGTGATCCTCCTGGATTCGTCCTGCACGGTCACTCGGTTCCCCCGGCATCCATCGCAGTTGCCAGCGCGCGCCGATGGTCCTGACTATGCCAGTTGATGGGCACTTCTGGTCGTGTATCGCTGGACCCACTGTGCGTGAATGGGACTCGCCGTCCCAGGGCCGCAGGTCCCGTTGACAACCAGAGTGGCGGGCGAAGCTTCCGGTCAGGCCTGCATTCCGCTACCTGACCGCCGGTTCCCCGAGAGGCTCCCCCGGTGGTTCCACGGGTGGGTTGGCGGTTGTTCTGCCGGGTGGCTCCGCGATGACCTCGGGACGCACCCGCCATGGCCGCTGAGCATAGAAGGCCAGAAGCTGTGCGCCGAGGCCGAAGAGCACCATCGCAAGCCACACCACGATGTTCAACCACGGAACGTGCAGAGCGAAGATCAGGATCAGCCCACCGACCAGGGTCATGACGACAGGTCGCTGGGAGTCCCGGAACACCAGTCGCCCGATGAAGTGGGATCCGTAGACGAACGTGGCCAGCGTCAGCAGCAGCCATACCAGGAGACCAGCAATAGCCAGCGGGGCGCCGATGATGGTGATCAGCAGCGCGACCAGCATCACCGGAACGACGATCGAGGCGACGAACCCCACGAGCAGCGCCTTCCAGGGAGCGTGCCTCAGCTGATCGGTGACCCGTGTCAATCTGCCGGGAAGCAGCAGTCCGGCCAGCAGAGTGATCAGGCTCAGCGCAACCAGCGCGTAGAGCAGCCCGAGGAACCACCCGATGAACAGCGCCCACGGCGACGGCTCCATCTCCGGTGCTGGTGTCGGGGCGATGCGTTCGACGTCGCCGTCCACCGCACCCTCAGCTATGGTCGCGTCACGGTCGCTGTAATAGGTCACGTCTCCCCCGACGGCCCCGTCGATGGTGAGACCGTCGACGGCAGCCACCAGGTCTCGGCCGAGGTCTCCTCCGATAGTGGCCGATCTTGCCGCGGCGACGAGATCGTCTCCGATCGATCCATCTTCAGCGAGGTTCAGGACTGAGGCGAAGACGGTTCCGCTCCGCCCGACCTCCCCACTGATCGACACATCCTGGGCCGCCAGGCGAACGTTTCCATCGATTGTGCCGGTGATGTCGATCGTCTGAGCTGCCGCGATCACGTCACCCGAGATGTCGCCACTGATGGTGATGCTCTGCCCGGAGACGTAGACATCGCCCTGGACCTGTTCCGAGACCTCGACGGAGACGCCGCTGAAGAACTGCGGGCCCTCCCCATCATCTGATGTCGACGCAATCTCAGATGTGGCGAGGGATCCCTCCAAGGGTACGGACTCTGAGGGTGCGGACTCTGAGGGTGCGGAGGCCGTGGCGCTCGCCGTGGGGAGAAGCATCACACCACCCGCCATCAGGGCTGCAGCGACGAGACGAAGATTCCTGCCTGGCGAGCTCATGATGGAGGCCTCTCTGAGCGGGGACTTACCTGGTTCGACGTCAGCTGCGGCGCCGGAAGTTCTCGGTGGTCAGAAGAGGCTTCAAGATCGCGCACGGGTGGAGCTCGGCATGTGTGTTTCACAGGCGGAGCCCTTAGGGTGATCGCTCACGAAGCCACGAAGCTGATTCCACTGTCCAGCGTGGCTCACCAGTGGTGCAGGGCCATTGGTCCCGCCGGCTGCCCGAGATCGTCAGATGCGCTGCCGTTCATCCTGATGTGACGCTTCCGCCCCGAGAAAACACTCATGACACGATGTTTTCATACCAGAAAAGTAGATTATTGATAGAGGCCAAAGACCCTAGATCGATGGAATACGAGACGTATGGTTGGGCCATGAATCCTTCTCACGAGAGTGGCACTGACCACGACCCCGGTGTTCTTGTAGGCATGGACGGCTCAGCCGCCGGTCAGCGCGCCTTCCGAGCTGGTCTGCGAATCGCTCAGCAACGAAACCTCCCGCTGCGCCTGGTCGGCACATTCGCCCGCCCCGTGGTGACTGACGCCTACTACGTGCCGATGATGGACGAATATTTCGAGGCCGTGGTCAAAGAGGTGCACGAGATGCTCCGTGGGTACGCGACACAGGCGGAGGCGTCCGGGGTGAAGGTCACCGTGCGTGCCGTACAAGGCGACCCGGGCTCCGAGCTGGTCGCGGAGTCCAAGTCCGCGCAGGTGGTCGTCGTCGGCAAACGCGGACGCAACCGCTTCGCCGGCCGCTTCCTCGGCAGCGTATCGGCCAAGCTTGCCGCTCATGCGCACTGCCCCACCCTGGTGGTCCCCGAGAAGTGGGAGAACGAGTCGTCGACAGAGCTCCTCGCCCCGGCCCAGGACCTGCCCACTGGTCAGACCGGCGCCACCGAGCCGCTGGCTCAGATGGAAGAGTCGAGCCCTCGAACGCATGAGCGCCGCCATTTCGCCAACGTGGAAACGGATCTCAACTTCGATTCCGAGATCGTGGTGGGAATCGACGTCGAGACCGACCCTGAGCTGGTCGTGAACCTGGCGGCGCAGGCGGCCGCACTGCTGGACAACCCGCTGACCCTGGTCTCGGCCGCTCCCCTGAACGCACAGGGGCACTGGTGGCCCAACACCATCGAACACAATCTCGAGATTCCTAATCTGCGCCGCCCCTACACGGAGCACCTGCAGAAATCAGCCGACCGGGTATCCGAGGAGTTCCCAGAGGTTCCCGTGCGCTGGCAGTTCTTCGACGGCTCACCCGCAGGCGTGCTCTCCGAGGCTTCCAGGACTGCGGAGCTGGTGGTCCTCGGAACCCGCGGCCACGGAGGGTTCTCCGGTCTGCTCCTCGGCTCCGTCAGCCAGGCAGTGCTCAATCGCGCGGTCTGCCCCGTTCTCGTGGTGCCCACTCACAAGCATTGAAAGTGACACGCCCATGATTCTCGAACACGCAGACGGTGAACCGATCCTCACGCTGAACCCAGATCAGATCTGGGGGCTGCTCGAACGGGGCCGATTCGGGCGCCTGGTCGTCGTCGTCGGGCAACGCGCAGACATCTTCCCGATCAACTACGCCGCGGCGCCTGACCGGACGTTGGTCTTCCGCACCGCCCCGGGCACGAAGCTCGCGAAGCTCGCGATCAATGAGACGGTCCTGTTCGAGGCGGACCACATCTCTGTTGACACGGCATGGTCGGTGACGGTGCGCGGCCAGGCGCAGTGGCTGCAGAGAACTGAAGAGATCGAAGAGGCAGAGAGGCTGGAGCTGCGGCCCTGGGCGCCCTCTGTGAAGGACAACTACGTGCGGGTGACCCCTACCGAGATCAGTGGCCGCCACTTCCAGTTCGGCCCCCATCCTGAGCGAGAACTCGGTGAAGGATCTGAGGCAGGCTGAGCGCCGAGAGCGCAGCCATCAGTCGGTCCGGCGACCCTTGAGGAAGTAGCTGATCGGTCCGACGTAGTTGACTGCGATGATCGCGGCCCAGATGCCCTTCTTGCCGTTGACCTGATTCGCAGGCCGCCTGGCAAGGTCGACCCAGGCCGCCACGGCCAGCGAGATCTGGACGATGCTGAACACCATGGTCCCGGCCCGCCTGCCCGGGCTCATGTCCTTCCACTGCTTCTTCGGGGACTTCCTCGCATCCTTCACGGGGTGCTTCTTGATCACGGTCTTCTTCTTCATATTCTGCTCCTTCTTGAGGTCATAGTGGGCAGACGTCGAGGCGGTTGTCCACCTCGATCACCCCTGGGGAGATCCATGCTGCGAGACCTGCCTGCCGCTTCTCGGCCAGAGACTTGACCTTCCCCGTCAGAACCGCCGTCTGACCGGTGATGGTGGCGACGACGTGGTCGGCGTCGATCCGGGGGTCCCGGAACGCGGCGTTCCTGAGTCGTTCCTCCGCATTCTGCAACGGCGTACGGGCAGCAGTGGCGATCTGGTTCTCCACTGATTCGACTCCGGGGATGTTCCGGACTGCCCGCTCGGCAGCCTCACACTGATAGGTCCAGTCGACCAGACCGAACAAGGTGACGTGACGATCCTCGACCCAGGCCGTGACGTTGCCCTCGCGCAGCTCCGAGATCCATCTGAGTTCGGACTCCACGACCTCCCGGAGGGATGTGCTGACATGAGTCTCGGCCTGTGCTGAGGTCTGGATCGACAAAGTCCTTCAGTCCCTTCACGCGGTTCTGGGCACGATATCGCGCACCAGGATCCACTCTGGCGCGTGTATCGGGCCGCCGCCTAGGGCCATAGGTCCTGCCACCGTCTCGTCAGCGTTCCAATGCCGGAATCGGGGCACATCCTTCGGCAAGACGTCGTCAGAACGCTGGCGGGACGGGACATCCCCCCGTGTTTGTCGCATCTCTATGCCAGGTCCCACGGTTTGGACGGAAACAACGATGCGACATGGCACGCAGATGCGACACCTGAAGGAGACGGGTCGGGGGTCCGGAGCCGAGGAGTCGGGCTGGGGTCGCGGAGCAACGCTGGGACGACGGTGCACGCCCGCGGTCCCACCGAGCGGAGCCCCATCCGTTGAGTCATCACTGCACCCCGTGGGACCGTGGAGACGAGATGTCAGAGCAGAGGTCCGCGTCCGACCAGGAGCCCCCGATGACCAAGCACCGCATCTACACGATGAGCTTCGCGTCCGTGTATCCGCACTACGTGACCAAGGCGGAGCGCAAAGGACGCAGCCAGGCTGAGGTCGACGCGATCATCTGCTGGCTCACCGGCTACTCCGCGCAGCAGCTGAGGGCGGTCCTGGACGAGGGGATCGACTTCGAGACGTTCTTCGCCCGGGCGCCCGCCATGAACCCCTCGCGCTCACTGATCACCGGGGTGATCTGCGGAGTCAGGGTGGAGGAGATCGAGGAGCCGCTGATGCGCGAGATCCGCTACCTGGACAAGCTGATCGACGAGATGGCCCGGGGCAGGGCGATGGAGAAGGTGCTGCGCGGGTGAGCCCGACCATGCCGGCCTCGAGCCGCTCGGCGATCTTCGTCGCGGTCTGCAGCTTCCCGGCATAGACGTACCCGGAGAGCCGGACCTCGACCGCGTTCGCCCGCCCGATCACCGCGTCCAGACCGGTCCAGGCCACCACCGGCGCGACCGGTCCGAAGCTCTCCCCGCTGCGGATCTCCGCATCCACAGGCACCCCGGTGAGCAGGGCCGGGGCGAGCAACGCTGCATTCGTGCCCTCCGGCAGGGCAGCTTGCGCGGCCGCGGCGTCGGTCTTGGACTTTCCGTTCCCGGCAACGATCAGATCGCGCAGCCGCTCGGCCTGCTCCTGCATCCGGAAGTACGCGGCCATGAGCACCTCGAACGGTTCATCGGGTGGCCTCCAGGAAGATCGGGGCGAAGAACTCTGCCAGCGCGGCGGTGTCGGTCAGCGGCAGAACATGCGCCACGTACTGATCCGGTCGCACGACGACGACGCAGCCGTCCCGGCTGATCCCGCGCTCGCTGAAGATGTCATGCTCGGGGTGGGTGCCGAAGATCCGATCCCGGGCGGTGAGTCCGAAGGGCCCCACCGTGGGCAGGAACGCGCGCGGCGCGTGGGTGACGTCGAACTGGTCATGTGGCTGCTGGTAGATGACCTTGATGTCGAAGAGCGTGTCCTCGTCCTCGCCTCGCGGGGTGTGGCGCAGCACCGGTGAGCCGGGGTCGGTGTGAAGCCAGTGGGCCCAGTCGGCCAGCGCCGAGGGCTCTCCGGCGGCCGGGGCATCAGCGAAGACGTAGATCCTCCAGCGGCCGTCGGCGGTGGCCAGGTGTCCCAGCTGCAGCGGGTTGCCGTCACAGACCCGGGAGGCCAGCGCTGACTTGAACCGCTTGCCCACCGGGTATCCGGTGGCGAGCTGCTGATGGGTGGCCTCCCCGGTGACCAACGACGGGGTGTACTCGGTCATGAATCCAGCGGGGAATTCGATGGTCTTGACGTAGAAGTCCTCCAGCGCAGACGGGTCCTCCATCTCTTCGGGCTTCTGCGCCATCAGCGTGGACCACTCCTTGTCGAAGTCGATGAGATTCTGCGCGATGACCTGGCGTTCGCCGGAGTAGGTGTCCAGAAGCGCCGCCGGACTGCGGCCGGCCAGCACCTGCCCGAGCTTCCAGCCCAGGTTGAAGCCGTCCTGCATGGACACGTTCATGCCCTGGCCGGCCTTCGCGCTGTGCGTGTGGCAGGCGTCCCCGGCGATGAACACCCGCGGGGTGCGCTGACCGGTGAGCTCGGCGGGCACGTCGTCGAACTTGTTCGTGACCCGGTGCCCGACCTCGTAGACGCTGTGCCAGGCCACGTGCTTCACGTCCACCGTGTAGGGGTGCATGATCCGGTTGGCGTTCTCGATGATCTGCTCGATGGTGGTGCTGCGGACCTGTGCGCCCTCACCGGGCTGGACCTCACCGAGGTCCACGTACATCCGGAACAGGTGTCCGCCCTCGCGCGGGATCAGCAGGATGCTGCCGCCCGAGCGTGACTGGACGGCGCACTTGCGTCGGATGTCGGGGAAGTCGGTGACGGCCAGGACGTCCATCACGCCCCAGGCGTGGTTGGCCCGGTCCCCCTCCATGGTGCAGCCGATGGCGGTGCGCACCCCGCTGCGCGCCCCATCGGCGCCGAGCACATATTTGGCCCAGACGGTGCGCTCCTGGCCCGCCTCATCGCCGGCGGCGCGGCGCAGGGTGACCTCCACCGGGTGCTCCCCGGTCTCGTGCACGGTGAGGCCGAGGAACTCCCAGCCGAAGTCCGGGGTCATCCGGGAGGGAGAGTTCTCCATAGATTCCGCGAAGTAGTCCAGCACCCGGGCCTGGTTGACGATCAGGTGCGGGAATTCGCTGATCCCGTGCGGGTCATCGGCGGGACGGGCGGTGCGCACGATGTTCTCGGGCGCCTCCGGGTCGGGCTTCCAGAAGGCCATCTCGGTGATGTGGTACGCCTCGTTGGAGATCTCGTCGGCGAAGCCGAACGCCTGGAAGGTCTCCACGCTGCGGGCCTGGATGCCGTCGGCCTGACCGACCTCGAGTCGGCCGTCGCGCTTCTCGATGATCCGAGTGTGCACCTGCGGGAACTGGGCCAGCTGGGCGGCGGCGATCATCCCCGCCGGGCCGGTGCCCACGATGAGCACGTCCATGTGCTCGGGGAGCTCCTGCGGGCGGTCGAGTCCGACGCCGGCGGGCGCCTGGACACGAGGATTCTTGGAGACGTAGCCGTGATGGTGGAACTGCATGGATGACTCCTCAGTGAGCGGTGCGTGGGATGAAGTCCGCGGCGAGCTTCTCCGAGCCGCGCGCCACGAGCGAGACGTCGGCGCCCACGAGCACCCAGGACGCTCCGGCGTCGAGGTAGTCACGGGCGGCTGCCGGGTCGAAGGCGTTGACGCCGGCGGTCTTGCCGGCGCGGGCTGCGGCGGTGAAGGTGGCCTTCACGGCGTCGACCACCTGGGGGTGGGTCTGCTGACCGAGCAGCCCCATCGAGGCGGAGAGGTCGCTGGGACCGGCGAAGATCCCGTCGATGCCCTCCACCGCGGCGATCGCCTCGGCGTTCTCCACACCCTGGACGGTCTCGATCTGCAGGTGGATGCTCACATGCGAGGCGGCATCGTCGAGGTAGTTCGGCACCCGGTTCCAGCGTCCGGAGCGGGCCAGCGCGTTGCCGATCCCGCGGCGCCCCGCGGGCGGGTACTGCGTGGAGGCGGCGACCTGGCGGGCCTGCTCGGGCGTGGAGATCATCGGGATCAGCAGGTTCTGCACGCCGAGGTCCAGCACCTGCTTGATGGTCACGGGGTCGTCGGAGGAGAGCCGGACCAGCGGGGTCACCGGGTACCCGGAGAGCGCATGCAGCTGGGCGAGCACGGATTCAAGCCCGTTGGGTGCGTGCTCCATGTCGATGAGCACCACGTCCAGCCCCGAGCCGGCCATGATCTCGGCCATCACCGGGGACCCGGAGCAGACCCATCCGCCGATCAGCGGGCGGTCGGCGGCGGCCAGGTCCGCGCGCAGGGTGGGGTTCAGTTGAAGCGGCATGTCAGGGTTCCCAGCTCTCCATAGTCACAGGTGACGGTGTCTCCGGGCTCCACCCACATCGGGCGGGTGAAGGAGCCGGCGAGGATCAGCTCCCCGGCCTGCAGGCTGTCGCCGTGCTGGGCCAGCTTGTTCGCCAGCCAGACCACGCCCATGGCGGGGTGGTTGAGCACGGCGGCGGCCACGCCGGACTCCTCGATGGTCTCGTTGCGGTAGAGCAGCGCGGAGACCCAGCGCAGATCCACCGCGTCCGGGGCCACCGGGTTGCCGCCGTAGACCATGGCGCCCATCGCGGCATTGTCGCTGATGGTGTCCACGATCGTGCGGCCCTGCATCTCGATCCGGCTGGAGAGGATCTCCAGCGCGGGCACCACGTAGTCGGTGGCGTCCAATACGTCGAAGATCGTGACTCCGGGGCCCTTCAGCGGCTTGCCGAGCTTGAAGGCGAGCTCCACCTCGATGCGCACGTTGGAGAAGCGGCTGTGCTCGATCACCGAGCCGTTCTCGAAGACCATGTCGTCGAAGATCGCCCCGTAGTCGGGTTCGGTGATCCCGGTGGCCACCTGCATGACCTTGGAGGTGAGCCCGATCTTGCGGCCCACCAGCCGGCGTCCGGACGCCACGGCGCGGCGTCGCCATTCGTTCTGCACCGCGTAGGAGTCCTCGATGGTCATCTCGGGGTGGCGGGTCGTGAGCCGCGGGATCATGCTGCGCTGCGCCTCGGCTTCGGCGAGCTCGTCGGCGATGGTGGTGATCTGCTCTGGTGTCAGCATCGTGCTCTCCGGATCATGGCGCTCCTGATCATAGGTCTCCCGGTCATAGGTCTCTGGACAGCCTCAGAGCTGGTGGCCCAGCTTGTACTCGCCCTGTTTCCAGGAGGGCATGGAATCCTCGTCGTCCTTGCGGGTGTAGGAGAACCCGTCGGCGCCGATGGTCACGTCCATCTCGGAGCTCTCCGTGCGCTCCACCGAGGGCACCGGGCGTCCGTGCAGGTCCAGCACGGTGGAGGCCTCGGTGTACCAGGACGGGACCACCGGGTTGCCCCACCAGTCGCGGCGCTGGTTGTCGTGCACGTCCCAGGTCACCACCGGGTTGTCCGGGTCTCCGGTGTAGTAGTCCTGGGTGTAGATCTCGATCCGGTGCCCGTCGGGGTCACGGATGTAGAGGTAGAAGGCGTTGGAGACCCCATGCCGGCCGGGGCCGCGCTCGATGTGGTCGGAGAGCCGCAGCGCGCCGAGCTTGTCGCAGATCGCGAGCACGTTGTGCTTCTCATGGGTGGCGAACGCGACGTGGTGCATCCGCGGTCCCGCGCCGCCGGTCATCGCGGTGTCATGGACGGTGGGCTTGCGCCGCATCCAGGCCGCGTAGGTGGTGCCGTGCTCATCCTGGATGTCCTCGGTGACCCGGAAGCCGAGGTCCTCCATATAGGCCACGGCCTTGGGCACGTCCGGTGTGACCTGGTTGAAGTGGTCCAGCCGGACCAGGGCGCCAGGGGTGTAGAGGTCATAGCGCCAGGCCAGCCGCTCCACGTGCTGCACATCGTGGAAGAACTCGTAGGGGAAGCCCAGCGGGTCCTGGACCCGCACCGAGTCGCCGATGCCGCGGGTGAAGCCCTCCTTGCGCCGAATGACCTCGCAGCCGAGCTCGCGGTAGAACGCCTCCGCCTTGTCCAGGTCCTCCGGTGCGCGCACCCGGTAGGAGAAGGCGGCCACGGCGGCCTGCTCCCCGCGGCGCAGCACCAGGTTGTGGTGGATGAACTCCTCCATGGAGCGCAGGTAGATCGCGTCCTCGTCTTCGGCGGTGACCGTGAGGTCGAGGACATCCACGTAGAAGTCGCGGGAGCGCTGCAGATCGGTGACGATCAGCTCCATATAGGCGCAGCGCAGGATGTCCGGCGCCGGTGAGGAGGGGGTGGGAATCCGACCCGGGATGGGGTTGTCATTCATCAGAAGCGTCCTTGCTCGATGGTGGAAGGTGTGGGGTGCGGTGAAGCCTCAGTCGGCCTTGCCGAAGACCGGGTTGTGGACCTCGCCGAGGTTGATGTGCACGGCCTGCTGGTCGGTGTAGAAGTCCAGTGAGCGGTAGCCGCCCTCGTGGCCCAGTCCGGAGGCCTTGACCCCTCCGAAGGGGGTGCGCAGGTCGCGGACGTTGTTCGAGTTCAGCCAGACCATCCCGGCCTGGACCGACTGGGCGAAGTTGTGCGACCGCTTGAGGTCATTGGTCCAGATATACGCGGCCAGCCCGTACTTGGTGTTGTTGGCCAGTTCCAACGCCTCGGCGTCAGAGTCGAAGGGAGTGATGGCGACCACCGGGCCGAAGATCTCCTCCTGGAAGATCCGCGCCTCAGGCGCGACGTCGGCGAAGACCGTGGGTGCCACGAAGTTCCCGCTCGGGAACCCCTCCGGGCGACCGCCGCCGGCAAGAAGCCGCGCCTCGGTCTTGCCGATCTCGATGTAGCTCATCACCTTCTCGAAGTGCTCGGGGTGCACCAGCGCGCCGACCTCGGTGCCGGGCTCGTGCGGCAGTCCGACCTTGACCCGCTTGGCCTGGGCGGCGTAGCGCTCGAGGAACTCGGGGTAGATGCTGCGCTCCACCAGGATCCGGCTGCCGGCGGTGCAGCGCTCGCCGTTGAGCGAGAAGACCCCGAAGATGGTGGCGTTGACGGCCGCCTCAAGGTCAGCGTCGGCGAAGACGACGGCGGGCGATTTCCCGCCGAGCTCCATGGAGAGGCCCTTCAGCGCCGGTGCCGCGTTGGCGAAGATGGTCTGCCCGGTGCTTGATTCACCGGTGAAGGAGATCAGCGGCACGTCCGGGTGCTTGACCAGGGCGTCACCGGCCTGCTCACCGAGCCCGTTGACCAGGTTGAACACGCCCCTGGGCAGTCCGGCCTCTTCAAAGATCCCGGCCCACAGGCTCGCCGAGAGCGGGGTGAACTCGGCCGGCTTGAGCACCACCGAGTTGCCGGCGGCCAGGGCGGGAGCCAGCTTCCAGCTCTCCAACATGAAGGGGGTGTTCCAGGGGGTGATCAGTCCGGCCACACCGATCGGCTTGCGGCTGACGTAGTTGATCTGCCGTCCCGGCACCTTGTAGACGTCATCGGCCTGGGCGACGATCAGATCGGCGAAGAAGCGGAAGTTCTCGGCAGCGCGGCGGGCCTGCCCGAGGGCCTGGGTGATGGGCAGCCCGGAGTCGAAGGACTCCAGCTCCGCGAGCCGGGCGCCGCGCTCTTCGACGAGGTCGGCGATCCGGTGCAGCACCCGGGAGCGTTCCCGGGGCAGCGTCTCGCGCCAGGTCCCGGTCTCGAAGGCGCGGGCCGCGGCGGCCACGGCGAGGTCGACGTCGGCCTTGGTGCCGGCGGCGGCGCTGATGTAGACCTCGTTGGTCACCGGGTTGAGCACCTCGAAGGTGCCGCCCTCTGCGGAGTCGAGGAACTCGCCGTCGATGTAGTGCTGGATGCGTTCCGGCAGATCGGCCGGGACGGGGCTCTGGTAGTCGTTCATCTCTGGTGGGTCTCCTTAGGAGTCGGTGCGCTGCTGGCGGTAGGCCTCGACGGTGCGCCACTTGTGCTGGCGCACAGCCATCTCGATCTCCAGCGGCTCGGCGTTCTCACGGATGAGTCGAAGGATGTCGTCGTGCTCCTGGACCGAGCGGGGCGCCCGGTCCGGCACGAAGGCGAAGGTGGAGCTGCGCAGCCCGGACATCCGGTTCCAGCCGCGGTCGGCGAGCTCGGAGATGTGCGGATTGGGGCAGCGCTGGAAGAGCGCCCGGTGGAACTTCTCATTGAGCGAGGTGAAGGCCACCGGATCGAAGTCCTCGAGCATGGCGCGCATCGAATCGTTGATCGCCTGGGCGCGGGCGAGGTCGGCGTCAAGCATCAGCGGCAGCGCCAGCGCGGTGGCCGCACCCTCGAGCACCCCGAGTGTCTGCATGGTGTCGATGTACTCGTCCTGGTTGACCATGGCGACCCGGGCGCCGACATTGCGTTCGAACTCGATCAGGCCCTCGGCCTCGAGCCGGCGCACCGCCTCGCGGACCGGGACCACGCTGATGCCCAGCTCCTTGGCGATGGCGCCGAGGACCAGCCGGTAGCCGGGGTTGAACTCGCGGCCGACGATGCGCTCGCGGATCCAGTCGTAGGTCAGCTCGGACTTGCTGATCCGCTCATCGATCCGGATCACGGGCCCTCTCCCTTGACGAGGGGGGCCTCGGCGCCGGCGCGTCCCTGTTCGGCCTCGTAGCGGGCGCGCCAGGTGGAGTTCATCGGGAAGAGTCCGTCCACCGGGTTCCCGGCCTTGACCTGTTCGGCGACCCAGGCGTCCTCGGCCTCCTTGACCAGCGCCGCCTCGGCCACCTCGTCGGCGATCGAGGGCGGGAGCACGATGACGCCGTCGTCGTCGCCGACGATGATGTCGCCTGGCTGCACGGTCGCTCCCCCGCAGGCCACGGTGAGATCGGCGTCCCAGGGGACGTGCTTGCGGCCGAGCACCGCCGGGTGTGGGCCCTGACTGAACACCGGGAGTCCGATCTCGGCCACGGTGGAGTAGTCGCGCACCCCGCCGTCGGTCACGACACCGGCGGCACCGCGATGCAGCGCACGCAGCGCCAGGATGTCTCCCAGGGTTCCCGAGCCGCGCTCTCCGCGGGCCTCGATCACGATGACCTCGCCGGAGTGCACGGAGTCGAACACCTGCTTCTGGGCGTTGAAGCCGCCACCGCGGGAGGCGAAGAGGTCTTCGCGGTGGGGCACGAAGCGCAGGGTCCGGGCAGTGCCGATGAGCTTGTGGCCGGGGCGGGTGGGGCGCACGCCGTCGACGGTGACGTTGTTGTACCCGCGTCGGCGCATCTCCTGGGAGAGGGCGGCGACCGGCACCTGTTCCAGCGTGGCGCGCAGCTCGGGATCCAGTCCGGGGGCCTGCTTCGGGGGCAGGCCGGCGGCCTCCCGGGAGCCCCAGGCCTCTTCGCGCTGGGTGTCGTCCACGCTGGGCAGCGAGCCCAGGGCGGGATCGAACACCCCTGGTCCCTCCGTCACCGGGCTGACCAGTCGGCCGCTGGCGAGCCCGCGGGCGGCGTCGACCTCGACTTCGATGGTGTCCCCCGGCTCCGCCACCGAGGCGCCGGCGGGAGTTCCGGTGAGGATGATGTCTCCGGGCTGCAGGGTCATGTGCTGGGACAGGTCGGCGATGAGCTGGGTCAGCGGAAAGATCATGGAGCCGGTGGCGCCGTCCTGGACGAGGTGACCGTTCTTCCAGGTGCGCACACGCAGCTTCCTCGGGTCCACCTCCGCGGCATCGATGAGTTCGGGGCCCACCGTGGTGTAGCCGTCGCGGCCCTTGTTGCGCACGTTGGAGCCCTTGTCCGCGGCGCGCAGATCGTAGAGCCCCCAGTCATTGGCCGCGGTGACCGCGCGGACGTGGCTCCAGGCGTCATCGGCGGTGACCTGACGTGCGGCGGTGCCGATGATCAGCGCGATCTCACCCTCGAAGGCGAGCAGCTCGGTCCCGCCGGGACGCTGCACGGAGTCCCCGGAGACGCCCAGCGAGCTGGTCGGCTTGAAGAAGTAGGAGGGGGTCGCCGGGCGCCGGCCGCGCTCCGCGGCGCGGGACTCATAGCTGATGTGCACGGCGACGATCTTGCCGGGTGTGCCCAGTTCCTGCGCAGTCATATGGTCTCCTCGACGATCCGGCCCGGATCCCTCCGGTAGATGATATTCCAGATCGTATACGGTATGTGATGCGACGCACAACCCCTTCGCGTGGTTGTTGCCCGGGGAGCCGCGATGCGCTGGGCCGCGCAGCGCGGAGTGCACTGCAGGGTCTGAGCCCGGCTGTGATTCACCCGATGTCTGCTCCGCTCACGCTGGCGTAGAGCTCGGGCCGCCGGGTGCGCAGGTATTCGCCCCAGATGAGTCCCAGGATGCCCGCCCCGACGATCACACCGGGAAGCACGACCACCAGCGGGGAGAAGGCGTCGGAGTCGATCATCACGTCGAAGTTGAACATGATCAGCACCGCGATGATGCCGAGTCCCACGGCTGAGATCAGCGGCGCTATGGTGCGGACGAACAACGGGTGCTGCTGCGGATCCCGATTGAAGTAGCGCATGATGGCCACCGAGGTCAGGCACAGCAGCAGCACCAGACCGAATCCCGCCGCGTTGGTCAGCCAGGGGAACATCGTCATCACCGGGAAGAGCGGACCGAAGTCGGAGCCGACCCCGGCCACGGCGAAGATCAGGATGAAGACCACGCCGATCACGCTCTGCGTCAGCGAACCTGCCACCGGGGCTCCGTTGGAGGCTCCGGTTCGCCCGAGGATCTGTGGCAGCACCCGAGCCCGGCCCAGCGAGAAGAAGTACCGGGCAGCCGCATTATGGAAGGCCACCATGGCGGCGATGATGCTGGTCATGAACAGCACTGCGGCGAGGTTCACCAGCAGCGCAGGCAGATGACCGTCGAGGAAGATGAAGAGCAGGTCCGGGCCCCATTCCTGGGACTGGGCCACGATCTGCGAGGGGCCGATGCCCACGGCGAAGGCCCAGGCGGAGAAGGCGTAGAAGACGGCGATGATCGAGACCGCGATGTAGGTCGCGCGCGCCACCGATCGCTCTGGGTTCTTGGCCTCCTCCGAGTAGATCGCACCTGATTCGAACCCCATGAAGGCTGCGATGCCGAAGGCCAGGATGGCCCCGAGGCTGCCGTTGAACCAGTTCTCCAGCTGCAGCGGTGCGGCACTGATCCCTTCCGGGGACGTCGAGAGCGAGAGCACGCTGACCACGATCACGACCAGGAACTCCAGCAGCACGATCACTGCGAGAACCTTCGCCGAGAGGTCGATGCGATTGACCCCGAGCGCGCCGACGATCACCCACCCCACCAGGGCGCAGATCCACCAGGCGACCTCCAGGCCGAAGAGGTCATTGACGATCGACGAGGCGGTGAAGCCGAAGACTCCGTAGAGGCCCACCTGCATCGCGTTGTACGTCACCAGAGCCAGGAAGGAGCTCCCGATCCCGATCCGGGTGCCCAGCCCGGCTGTGACATAGGCGTAGAAGGCGCCGGCATTCTGCACGTAGGTGCTCATCCGCCCATAGCCCAGCGCGAAGAACACCAGGATCACACCGAGCAGCAGGTACCCGACGGGCACTCCGATCTCAGCGGTGACGGCGAAGCTCGCGGTGGCTCCCCCGGCCAGGACCGTCAGCGGTGCGGAGGCTGCGATGATCAGGAACACCAGGGCCGGGACTCCCAGTGTTCGTCTGGCCAGCGTGGTGTCCTCGACCGCCGTGGGCCGGGTGGGGGCAGTGTGCTCAGTCATCAGGGTGCTCCATCTGCTCGCAGGTGCCGGCGAGGGTGTCGTTGCAGGTGCAAGTGCCGGTGCCGGTGCCTCGAAGTATCTCGAGCCGAAGCCCAGCGTGTCTTGCATCACGGTGCAGCGGCCTTGCGCATCCGGGCGGAGATTCTCGAACCCCGTCAGCACCGACCCTTTACAGCCTGTGTGAGCACTGTCACACTGAAGGGCCACCAAGGTTCACGTGTTCGGAACGCCTGTGTCCTCGATCTTGAGCACGTGCTCAATAACCTGGTGTGAACCCCTGCACAGGAGCGACGATGCACACGATCAACACGACGAACACCGATCTCGAGCCGCTCTCCCCTGACCTGCCCCTCCCGGCCTCCGATCTCGCGACGTGGCGCGAGGCCATCGCAGCCGCCGTCGTGCCGCTGGAGATCCAGGCGAAGCCGGGCACCACCTTCGCCGGACACATCCGCAGCTCTGCCGTTGACGGCGTGGGGGTCTACGAGCTGCTCACCACGGCCCACACGGTGCGCCGCACGCCGAAGCTAATCTCCAAGGACGATTCCCAGTTCTACAAGCTCAGCCTGCAGCTCTCCGGCCGCGGCATCCTGGAGCAGGATGGCCGCCGCGCCGAACTGGGCCCCGGGGATCTGGCCATCTATGACACCCACCGCCCCTACGCCCTGCACTTCCCGGAGCCCAGCCGGACCATGGTGATGGTGATTCCGCGGGAGCCGGTGGAGCTCACGGCGGAACAGATCGCCCGAGTCACCGCGACCTGCTTCTCCAGCGACCGGGGCTTCGGACGACTGATCAACCCGTTCTTCGTCGAGCTGTGCAACAGCATCGAGCAGCTGCCCGGAGCCTATGGCGCCCGGCTGGTCCATTCCGCGCTGGATCTGATGGTGACCATGCTCGCCCATGAGCTCGACACCCGCAGCGGCGGACCCAGCTCCCCCACCGGAAGCCTGCATCGGGAGATCCGCGAGTACATCCTGAACCACCTGGGTGATGAGACGATGACCCCGGCATCGATCGCCGCGGCCCACTTCGTCTCGCTGCGCTACCTGTACACGATCTTCGCGGAGGAGGGCGAGACGATCTCCGCCTGGATCCGGGCGCGGAGGCTGGAACACATCCGCCGAGATCTGGTGGATCCGATCTACGCGCAGCGACCGGTCTCCTGGGTGGCGGGGCGCTGGGGACTCCATGACGCGGCGCACTTCTCCCGGCTGTTCAAGGCCGAGTACGGAGAGTCCCCGAGCGTGTACCGGCGTCAGCGCCTGGCCGGGGGGTCACTGGCCGCCTGAGCGCGCACGATGCGGGAGAATCAGCTCATGCCGAAGAAGATCGATCGTGAAGACCGCCGCCAGCAGATCGTGCGGACCTATCTGCGCATCGCCGATCGCGACGGCCTCGAGGCTGCGACCTCCCGCGCCGTCGCCACGGAGCTGGGCGTCTCCACCGGATCGCTCTGGCACTACTTCTCCGGGTTCGACGACGTCGTCTTTCGCGCCTTCACGCTGATCTTCGAGCGGACCAACACGCGGATCACCGAGGGGGTCGGGTGCCATTCAGGACTGCGCGCACTGATGGCCCTGCTCGAAGAGGTCCTTCCGGTCGGCGAGGAGACCGAGCGTGAGGCGCTGATCGTCACCAACTTCTGGGGCCGCGCCTCCTCCAAGCCGGCGCTGGGTCAGTTCCAGACCGAGGTGGGAGTGAAATGGCGCCAGCAGATCACCCACCACCTGAGCGAGGCGATCGACGCCGGGGAGCTCACCGCCGCTGCGCCGGTCGAGGAGATCGCCGATGTGCTCATGGTGCTGATCACCGGGCTCCAGGTGGAATGCGCGCTGCGCACCCCGCTGGCAGACACGCAGAGGCAGTGGCGGACTGTCCGCCACTGCCTCTCCTCCTGGCTCACCCAAGCTGGCCGCGCCGCCGTCGAGCTCTGACGGACTCCCACGTCAGGTCCGGGCGGAAGAGCAGGTCAGCTCAGCTGCAGCCGCACCCGCAGGACTTCTCCTGCCCGGATTCTCCCGACTCCCCCGCGACGCCGGACTCCCCGGTGGCGCAGTGTCCGGAGGTCTCCGGTGGCACGTCCAGGGTCGGGTTACGGTCGAAGAAGCCGTAAGGCGTGAGCTTGAACCCGGCATAGTCCACCGGCATGATCGGCCAGTCCTCGGTGCGCGGGAAATGGGTCAGCCCGAAGGTGTGCCACAGCACCAGATCCTGTCCCTCCAGGGACCGGTCCTGCTCGATGTAGCTGGACAGGCCGCCGAATCCAGGATTGAGGTTGACCTGATCCCCCGCGGGGAACTGCTCATCGGGGTGATGCTGGGTGACCCACAGATGGTGCCCGGCGAAGGCGGCGCGGCGCCGGATCGAGGAGTCTTCAGCCGCCAAGAGGGTGGGACTCTCCTCGGGATGCAGCAGATAGGAGGTGGGGGCCCCGACTCGGTTGGTCTTCTCCGCACTGCTGATCTGCCAGACCCGACCCACCGACCCCTTGGCATCGCGGACGGCCTCCTTCTCCGAGCGCAGCCGGGTGAAGCTGCGGGTGAAGGCGTTGCCCCAGGGATTCTCCTCGCTGGTGGGCACCCTGA
The DNA here is from genome assembly GCF_022565855.1 of Nesterenkonia sp. AY15. Taxonomy (NCBI): domain Bacteria; kingdom Bacillati; phylum Actinomycetota; class Actinomycetes; order Micrococcales; family Micrococcaceae; genus Nesterenkonia; species Nesterenkonia sp. AY15. The sequence goes on from NZ_JAJOYV010000005.1 coordinate 69,942, forward strand.
CGGCGTCGATCTCATCGACGGAGTTGCTGATCCCGTCCACGGTCATGTCCAGCCTCGCGCAGAAGAGGTGCTGGTGGACCGGCCCGCCCAGGCCCGGGGCGAGCTGCGTGGCGTAGGGGTAGTCGGGCGAGGGCATCCCGGAGGTGAAGACGATGCCGGTGGCCTTGGACTCGAGCTCGATCTTTCCGTCCAGATAGAGGTACCAGTAGAAGCCATAGTCGTAGTTGCCCACGGTGACGAAGAAGGACACCACGAGGCGGCGCTGGCGGCGGACCTCGCTGGTGCCGGAGAAGTCGTCGGTGTGCTTCCAGAGGATGCCGTAGTCCTCCTCGTGGATGCAGATCGCGTTGGGCAGCGTCTTGGGCTGGCCGTGGTCATCGACGACGACGGCGTCCACGTAGGTGATCTCACCCTTGCAGTCGCAGCCGAGCTCCAGCGCGTTGGCGAGCCGGCCGAACTGGTACTCCCCGACGTCGAAGTAGTTCTGCCAGGCGTGGGAGGGCGAGGGGTCGCCGTAGTTGACCACCATCTCGGCGATCGAGCCGCGGTAGAGGATGGGCCTGTCCACGCCGTGGTCGTGGAAGCTCAGCTGGTGCAGCGTCAGGCCTTCGCGGCCGTTGAACCCGACCCGGACCTTCCAGTTCTCCCAGGCGAGCACCCCGTCCTGGAGGCTGAAGCTGACGCCTTCGGGCTGGGTGATGGAGATCGGCTTCAGCGAGGTGCGGTGTTCACCGCGCACGGCAGGGTCCAGGTAGTCACCGGACTCCTCCGGCACGTGCATGACCTCGGTCTCGACCACACGCAGGACCTTCTTGTGGGTCAGGTCCACGTGGGCGACCACTCCGTCGATCGGATGCGCCCAGATCGAATCGCTGGGGTAGTCCTGGCGGAAGGCGAGCGCGCGGACCATCCGCACACCGACCTCATCGGCGTAGCCGAAGATCCCGGCGGAGAGCCCGACGACGACGACCTTGTCCAGATCGGTCACGCCGCGCTTGGCGATCGCCTCGACCCAGCGCGGATCAGCCTTCACGATCGGGTCCGCGCCGGCGAGGTCCTCGTCGAAGCTCGGTGCGGATCCCTTCTCCACGGCGTCGACGTCGCGGCGCGCCACGATGGCCTCACGATCCAGGTCCAGCACGAGCTCGGTCAGTGTCAGCGTGTTCAGGTCGGTGAGCAGCAGCGCCACCTCCCGCGGCAGATGCACCCCGGGCGTCCAGGCCATGACGTCGTGCTTGGCGGGTTCGCGCAGCGTCACGTAGGAGATGCGGGTCGCATCGTTCAGCAGCGTTTCGCGCTCCAAGACGCTTCGCATCGCGTCGATCTCGGAGACCGAGAGGGGCGTCAGGGGGTGGCGGTCCTGCTGGTCTGGGGTCTTGTCAGCCATGGTGATCCTCCTTATAGTTGAGCGCACGCTCAACAATAAATATGACACATCTCACATGGGTTCGGAAGGGTCAGATGGAAAAGATGACCATGATCCGCAGGGCGGCGGCCGGTGGCGCCGCCCTCTCGGGCCTGCTGCACCTGCTGATGCTCAGCCACGGACCCCACCTCGGCTGGGCCCTGGCGATGGCCGTCATGGCCATCATCTGCCTGCCGTGTGCCGGACACCTCTGGCGAGTTCCCAGTCCGCGCTCCTGGATCACGATCGCCGCGATGAACGCCACCATGCTGGGCATGCACCTCTGGGTGATCGCCGGGCCTGAAACGGGTCACCCTGAACCTGCGGTTCTGACTTCTGCCGACGAGGCGCTCGTGGCGGGCCATCCCCACGGTCCGGCCGGCAGCGTGGCGGCCGGCGTCGCCCCGGATGCCGGGGCGGCCACCACCAGCTCAGGAACCCCCGCAGAACACTTCCACCACGTGCTGCTGCCTCTGGCCTCCGGTCTGGCAGCCATGGAGATCGTCTTGGCAGTCGCGGCACTGATCGTGCTGCGGCGACGAGACGGCGGTACGCCGAGCATGCAGGCAGGCAGAAGAGCCCTGCACGCGGAGTCAACATCCAGGCGCACGGGCGGGCCCATTCTGATCACAGCACCATCCGCCACTGACGAAGGAGTCACCCGATGAGCACCCAGACCACCGACCTTCTTGACCGCGTCCAGGATCCCGAAGATGGGCGAGAGATCCTCGATCCTGCCACCGGTGAACGGGTGGGCTTCGCCCCGCAGGCCACCGCTGAGGACCTCGATGCCGCCGTCGCAAGGGCACTCGCAGCCCAGCCAGGCTGGGCCGCCACCGGCGAGGACTCGCGCAGACAGGCTCTGCACGCGGCCGCCGACGCGGTGGAGGCCCACGCCGAGGAACTGGCGAGGCTGCTCTCCCGGGAGCAGGGCAAGCCGCTGAACGGACCCAACGCCCGCTTCGAGGTCGGCGCCTGCGTGGCCTGGCTGCGCACCACCGCGGACCTTCCGCTGGAGCCCGAGGTGGTCGTCGACGACGAGTCCGGCCGCGCAATCCTGCACTATCGTCCGCTCGGCGTCGTCGGGGCTATCGGTCCGTGGAACTGGCCGATGATGATCTCGATCTGGCAGATCGCGCCGAGCCTGCGGATGGGCAACACCGTGGTGATCAAGCCCAGCGGCTACACCCCGCTGAGCGTGCTCGCCCTGGTGGAGGTGCTCAACTCTGCACTGCCGGCCGATGTGCTCATCGCCGTTCCCGGCCGCGGTGATATCGGGGATCGGCTCTCCCGGCACCCGGATGTCGCGAAGATCATGTTCACCGGCTCCACGGAGACCGGCAAGTCCATCGTGAAGGCTGCCTCGGACACCATGAAGCGGATGACGATGGAGCTCGGTGGCAACGACGCTGGGATCGTGCTTGACGACGCTGACCCGCGGGCGCTCGCCGAAGGGATCTTCTGGGGCGCGTTCATCAACACCGGGCAGACCTGCGCGGCGCTCAAGCGGCTCTATGTCCCGGAATCGATCTACGCGCAGGTCTGTGACGCCCTGGTCGAGGTCGCCAAGACCATGCCGATGGGCGTCGGTCTCGAGGAGCAGAATGTGCTCGGTCCGCTGCAGAACCGTGCGCAGTGGGAGATCGTGGACCGGCTGGTGCGGGCCGCCAAGGACTCCGGCGCACGGGTGCTGCTCGGCGGCGACCCGGACGCTCACGCCCCCGGAAATTTCTATCCGACCACCCTGGTGGCCGACATCGACCCGCAGAACCCGCTGGTGGTTCAGGAGCAGTTCGGTCCGGCGCTGCCGATCATCAAGTACACCGATCTGGATCAGGCCATCGAATGGGCCAACGCTCTGGATGAGGCCCTGGGCTCCTCGGTGTGGTCAGCGGACACCGACCGGGCGATCGAGGTGGCGGCGCGGCTGGTGGCCGGCACCACCTGGATCAACAAGCACGGCACCGTGGACCCGCGGATCCCCTTCGGCGGAGCCCGCGAATCCGGCTTCGGGATGGAGTTCGGCGTGGCAGGCCTGAAGGAGGTCGCCCAGCCGCACGTGATCAGCCAGTAGCGCCTCCTCCGTCAAGGAACGGACGCGAGCAGAGAGGGAGCCGCCCATGATCGGGGGCTCCCTCTTCTGCCTTCACGCGGCGGACAAGCGCCACCGGCTCAGACTCAGCGCTGGTCGAGACTCAGTGCCGGTCCAGACTCAGTGCTGGTCGAGACTCAGTGCTCGTCGTAGTGGTCGCCATGAGCTGCATGGCGGTGGCCGTCGTGGACGTAGTCCACGTGGTCACCGTGCTCCACGGCCTCATGCCCGCAGTCCTCGCCGTGGGCGTGGTCGTGGTGGTTGTGCTCAGCAGTCTTGTGCTCGGCGGTAGGGTTCTCAGTCATGATGATGCTCCTTCGCGGCGGATTCGGCCGCCGATCGCTGGGGTACGGGTTCCTGTGCGTGCGCGATCGCGTCGGCGATCACATGGGAGACATGCTCATCGGCGAGCCGATGCTCGATCTCTCGGCCATGCCGATCGGCCAGCACGAGACCCGCCTGCTTGAGCGTCCGCAGATGCTGGGAGACCAGCGGTTGAGACATCGCTGTCAGCGCCACCAGCTCGTTCACCGTCTTCGGAGACTCACCGATCAGACAGAGCAGCCAGAGCCTCGACTCGTGGCCGAGAACCTTGAACAGCTGGGCCGCGCTGATCACCGCCGGGTTGTCACGCACAACCTCAGCACACCAGATAGATAAAGATATTGCAATGTATTTATTGCGACGCACTCTCATCTGGGTCGTCAAGCGACTCGAGCTCGGCCAGCGACTGCTTCGCCGCGGCGATCCGCTGCGCCTCAGGCCGCTCCCACCAATACGGGCCGCGCTCCCCCAGCCCGGTCTTGGCCAGGCCGACCCGCCTGCGAGAGGCGGCCACCCGCTCGTCGTCGCCGGTCTTCTTGCCCGCCCCGACCCCGGATCGGCCGCGGCCCAGGTGGGATTTCAGCGCAGCGACCAGCTCCTCGGGCAGCGCCGGATCTGTCCGGCGCCAGCGCCGCCCCTTGATCACCAGCCAGCGTTCGGACTCCTCGGCGGACTGTGCACCTTCAGGCATCGACATCTCCCTCACCAGCTCAGTTGACGCGCGGGTTCCCCTGCTACTGTGCCAGCCAGGACGGCCGCTCGCGCGGCGACGCTTCCCCGAAAGGGCCCTGATGACCCGCACGCTCCTCTGGTTCCGCGACGACCTGCGCACCGCAGACCATGAAGCACTGCTCACCGCCTGCCAGCGCGTGGAGAACCCGGGCGACGTCGTCGCACTCTATCTCTTGGACGAGGTGAGCCCGGGAGTGCGCCCGCTGGGCGGGGCGGTGAAGTGGTGGCTGCACCACGCACTGGAGTCGCTTGCGACCGATCTCGCCGAACTGGGCATCCCGCTTCTGCTGCGCGCGGGAGACCCTGCCGAGATCCTGCCCGCTCTGGCACAGGAGCTCGGCGCGCAGAGGGTGCAGTGGTCGCGGCGCTACGGCGGTCCCGAGCGCTTGGTGGACGCCGGGATCAAGGCGGCGCTGCCCGAGCATGGAATCGAGGTGGAGAGCTTCAACGCCTCGCTGCTGCATGAGCCGTGGACCGTGGAGACCAACACCGGTGGCCCGTACAAGGTCTACACCCCCTTCTGGAAGCAGATCAGCGTCCGCGATCCTGGCACCCCGCATGCCCGCCCCGCCGCGCTGGGCACGCTCGAAGATGCGGCAGCCGCACTTCCCACCCTGGCCCTGGGCGCCGGGAACCTCGAGGACTGGGAGCTGCTTCCCACCCGACCGGACTGGGCCGGTGGTCTGCGCGAGAACTGGACCCCCACCGAGGCCGGGGGCCACGAGCGGCTGCGCGAGTTCCTGGCACATCAGGTTCAGGACTACGACGACGCCCGGGATGCCCCTGCCGGGGACGGCACCTCGCGGATCTCGCCCTATCTGCGCTTCGGGCAGCTCAGCCCGCGCCAGGTGTGGGACGCCGCACACCAGCAGACCGAGGAGGCGGTGGACAAGTTCCTCTCCGAGATCGGCTGGCGCGAGTTCTGCTGGCACCTGCTCTTCCACTTCCCGCAGCTGCCGCACACCAATCTGCGCGCCCAGTTCGACGCCTACCCCTGGAAGTCCCGCCGCGACGCGCCCGAGGACTTCCATGCCTGGGCCACGGGGCAGACCGGGTTTCCCTGGGTGGACGCCGGCCAGCGGCAGCTCTGGAAGACCGGGCATATGCACAACCGGGTACGGATGGCCTCGGCGAGCCTGCTGATCAAGAACCTGGGCATCGACTGGCGCGAGGGCGAGGCCTGGTTCTGGGACACGCTGGTGGACGCCGATTCCGCCTCCAACCCGGCGAACTGGCAGTGGGTGGCCGGCTGCGGCATGGACGCCGCCCCGTACTTCCGGATCTTCAACCCGGAGCGCCAGCGGGAGCGCTTCGACCCCAGGGGCACCTACGTCAGCGCCTGGATCCCGGAGCTGGACTCCCCCGAGTACGCGGCCCCGATCGTGGACCTCAAGGCCTCGCGCGAGGAGGCGCTGGAGCACTACAGCCAGATCAGCGGGAAGTGATCGGCGCTCCCATGGGGTAGAGTGATGAGTCTGGTGCCCACCTCGTGTGGTTGCCTGCGTCGTAAGAACGCCTTGATCAACGGGGCCGTGTTTTCCACCGGCCCACGTTTCAGCAGTGATTTTCTCGCGGCGACCGAGTGCATCAACCGATGCCTTCGCCCTTTGCCAGACCAGTCCCAGGCGGGTACCCCCTTGCCTTCTCTGCGTCTGGCGCTTTCCGAAAGGCTCCCGCCATTTCTGAGACCCAGACCTTCGCCGACCTCAACGTTCCCGCACCGCTGGTGCGCGCTCTCGCTGCAGACGGCAAGATTGACGCTTTCGCCATCCAGGAACAGACCCTGGCCGACACGCTGAACGGACGCGACGTCCTCGGCCGCGGCAAGACCGGCTCCGGCAAGACCCTCGCCTTCTCCATCCCGATGGTCGCCCGCCTCGGCGAGAAGGACGCGGCCAAGCGCCGCCGTCCGGGCCGCCCGCTGGGCCTGATCCTGGCTCCGACCCGCGAGCTGGCCACCCAGATCAACGCGGTGCTCGAGCCCCTGGCGGCCTCGTACAACCTCAAGACCACCACGATCTTCGGCGGCGTCACCGCTTCACGCCAGATCAACGCGCTGAAGTCCGGCGTGGACATCGTCGTGGCCTGCCCCGGCCGCCTCGAGGACCTGCTGAACCAGCGCGCCCTGAGCCTCGAGTCAGTCGAGATCACCGTGCTGGACGAGGCCGACCACATGGCCGACCTCGGCTTCCTCCCGGTGGTCACCCGGCTGCTGGAGAAGACCGACCCCAAGGGCCAGCGGCTCTTCTTCTCCGCCACCCTGGACAACGGTGTGGACAAGCTCGTCAAGCGGTTCCTGAACAACCAGGTGCTGCACTCCGTGGATGAGGCCACCTCCCACGTCTCCGCGATGACCCACCATGTCTTCGAGGTCCACAACGACGACAAGCGTGACCTGGTGAAGCAGCTGGCCTCCGGCACCGGACGCCGCATCCTCTTCACCCGCACCAAGCACCAGGCGAAGAAGCTGGCCAAGCAGCTCACCGATCAGGGCACCCCCGCGGTGGACCTGCACGGCAACCTCTCCCAGTCCCAGCGTGACCGCAACCTCGCCGCCTTCGGCGAGGGCGACATCAAGGTCCTGGTCGCCACAGACGTCGCAGCCCGCGGCGTGCACGTGGACTCGGTGGAGCTCGTGGTCCACGTGGATCCGCCGGCCGAGCACAAGGCATACCTGCACCGCTCGGGTCGCACCGCCCGCGCCGGCAGCGCCGGCGACGTGGTCACCGTGATGCTTCCGGAGCAGCGCCGCGACACCCAGGCGCTGCTGCGCAAGGCAGCCATCGCCGTGCACCCGATCCGGGTCAACTCCGAGTCCGAGGCCGTGAGCGAACTCGTCGGTGCCACCGCCGAGTTCGTCAAGCCTGCCCCGCGCGCTCCTGTCCAGCAGCAGCAGCCCCGCCGTCGTCCAGGGACCTCCGCGCCTCGCGGCGGCGGCCCAGCACGCGGCGGTCGCGGCGGCTCCGGCGGCCCAGCACGCGGCGGCCAGGCCGGACCCGCCCGCGGCGGTCGCCCCTCGGGACGCAGCGGCGCAGGCTCAGCAGGACGGTCCCCGCGCCCCGCACGCTGAGAACCCCGCACGATGACATCTGAATGACAACACCGCAGATGGGTGGGCCCTAGGGCCCGCCCATCTGTGCATTAGGCTGATCCTAAGCAGCTGCTGTACGCGAGCTTGGGAGGAGCTGAAAATCTTGGACGAAGAGAGTCGACAAAGTGCGCTCGACGCCCTGAAGGTCCTCGACACTCCGCCCGACGAACGTGTGGACCGGATCACCCGTCTGGCCCAGCAGATCTTCGGCGTCCCCATGGTCAGCGTCAATCTCCTCGACCGAGATCGCCAGTGGCGCAAGTCGGAGATCGGCCTCGGCGTGAGAGAGGTGCCCCGGGCCGACGCGTTCTGTGAGGCCACGATCGCCCAGACCGGCACCCTCGTCATCGAGGATGCCGCCCAGGACGCGTTCTACGCCTCCAACCCCTTCGTCCTGGGTGATCCGCACCTCCGGTTCTATGCCGGACACCCGCTGCAGGCACCCTGCGGCGAACATGTGGGCACCCTCTGCATGCTCGACACCGAGCCGCGGACCCTCGATGCGAGCCAGCGCGACCTCCTGAAGGACCTCGCCGTCTGGGTCCAGACCGAACTCGCCCAGCAGCAGGAGCTGGACCACGCCGCCGTCGTCCAGCGCGCGCTGACCCCGCGAGACCTCCCGCAGCCTGCCGGCTACACCGTCACAGCCGGCTCGGCCCCGGCTGGCAGCGTCTCCGGGGACTTCCACGACGTGAGGCTGCGAGATGATCAGCTCCGCATCACCCTCGCCGATGTGATGGGCAAAGGCACCGGGGCCGGCATCATCGCATCCGCCGTGCGCGCCTCGATGCGCACTGCCCCTGAACGTTCACTGCTCACCACCGTGGCCGAGATCGACTCGATCCTCGAACACGACATCGGCGACCTGCACATGTTCGTCACCCTCTTCTGCGCCGACGTCGACACCCGCACCGGAGTCGTCAGCTATGTCGACGGTGGGCACAGCCTGAGCTTCATCCTGCGCGCCGATGGCACCTGGGAGCACCTGAACTCCACCGGACTGCCGCTGGCCATGGGCATGGGAGACGCCCACGGACTGGGCACGGTGCAGCTGAATCCCGGAGACGCCCTCATGAGCTGCAGCGACGGCCTGCTGGACCTCCTGGACCTGGAGGATCCCTTTGGCCAGGTGGATGAGATCCTCGCCGAATATGGGATCGACGGTGCCGTGAAAGAGGCCCTGCGCCGCGCCCTCGCGGTCAAGGCCGCCGATGATGTCACTGTGCTCGTGGTCAGGAGAGATTCTTGACTCGTCGTCTGATCCTGATCCGGGTCTTCGCGGTCCTCGCAGTGCTGACCGGGGTCAACTACCTCACCTGGCGCTGGATGGAATCCCTCAACTGGGACGCCTGGTGGATCGCGGTGCCGCTGGTCATCGCCGAGACCTACAGCCTGATCGACACCTTCCTCTTCGCCACGACCATGTGGCGGGCCAAGGAACGGTCCGGCCCCGAGTCCCCTCCCACCGGCACCGTGGACGTCTTCATCACCACCTACAACGAACCCGTCGCCATGGTCATGGCCACCGCGCGGGCCGCGAAGAACATCGCCTACCCGCACGAGACCTTCGTCCTCGACGACGGCGACCGCCCGGAGATGGCCGCGGCAGCCCGGGCCGAGGGCCTGGGCTACATCACCCGGTCGGCAGACTGGACCGACAAGCCCCGCCACGCGAAGGCCGGGAACCTCAACAACGCCTTGTTCGAGACCGACGGCGAGTTCCTGCTGATCCTCGACGCCGATCAGATTCCGGACCCGCTGATCCTGCACCGCACCCTGGGCTACTTCGCCGACGACGAACGGGTCGCCCTGGTGCAGACCCCGCAGTGGTTCATCAATGTGGACGAGGCAGACCCGCTGGGCAGCCAGGCGCCGCTGTTCTACGGACCGATCCAGCAGGGCAAGGATGGCTGGAACGCCGCCTTCTTCTGCGGTTCCAATGCCGTGCTGCGCCGCGAGGCGCTGATGCAGCTCGGCATCGTCGGCTACGTGCGCGAGCTCGAGGACTCCACTCGCCGGACGCTGCGCGCGGCTGAGCGGCTGCTCGCCCGCGAAGCAGGCCGCCACCGGGCCATGCCCGAGCTCCACAAGGAGCTCACGCGTCTGCGCGAAGAGGTCACCGGAGCCAGGTTCGTCGTCTCCGCCGGCGAACCGATCGCTGACGTCACCCACCAGCTTCGCACCCAGATCGACGCCGCCTCCCGCCGGCTGGTCAAGAACGACATGGACCTGATGGCCGAGGACCTCGCCGCGATCCACGCGATGCCGGTCCAGCACGACGCCGAAAGAGACGTGGTCGTCGTCGATGAGGTCGGCCTGGACGCGCTGACCACCCGTGAGCTCTCTCCGCTGGCCGCCGTGAAGTCCGTCGGAGCTCTGGTGGATGCGCTGCGCGTGGACCGCCCCGGCGAGGCCCAGCCGATCCAGCCGCTGGCCACCATCTCGGTGACCGAGGACATGGCCACCGCGATGCAGCTGCACAGCATGGGATGGCGAAGCGCCTACCACCACGAGATCCTCGCCCGGGGACTGGCGCCGGAGGACCTGCAGACCATGCTCAAGCAGCGCCTGCGCTGGGCGCAGGGCACGATGCAGGTTTTCCTGCGCGACAACCCCATGGTCAAACGGGGACTCTCCGCCGGTCAGCGGCTGATGTACTTCGGCACCATGTGGAGCTACCTCGCCGGATTCGCCGCGATCGTCTACCTCTCCGCACCGATCATCTACCTGATGTTCGGAGTCATGCCGGTGACCGCTTGGAGCGGCGACTTCTTCGCCCGCTTCCTGCCGTACTTCCTGATCAATCAGCTGTTCTTCCTGATCGTGTCACGCGGGATCCGCACCTGGCGCGGCCAGCAGTACTCGCTGGCGCTCTTTCCCGTCTGGATCCGCGCGTGCACGTCGTCCTTCGCCAATGTGGTCTTCAAGAAGCCGCTGAGCTTCGTGGTCACCCGCAAGGACGGTCGTGTGGGCGGCTCCCTGCCGCTGCGCGAGGTCTGGCCCCAGCTCACCGCGATCGCACTGTTGATCATCGCGCTGATCACCGGAGTCGTGCGGGTCCTGATGGGCACCGCCGATGGCACCGGCACGTTGGTCAACATCGTCTGGGTGGCCTATTCGCTGGCCGCGCTGAGCGTCGTCATCCAAGCCCTTCGCTATAAGGGCCCTGCAGCACACGCCGAAGAGGCAGAAGGAGCATCATGAATCTCAACGTCACCACCCATACACGGCATGCCGTCGTGCGCCCCGAAGGTCGGCTCACCGCCTCGGGTGCACCCCGGCTCAAGCAGGCGATCAAGAAGCTCATCGATGAGGGCAGCCCGCGCATCGTGGTGGACCTGGCCCAGACCGAGTTCATCGACTCCTCCGGGCTGGGCGCCCTGATCGGCGGGTTGAAGGCTGCGCGGCTCGCCGAGGGTGATCTGCGGCTCGCCGCCGCCAGTGAATCCGTCAAGAGCATCCTGAGGCTCACGAGCCTCGATCGAGTCCTGCGCGACCACCCCACCGTCGAGGCGGCGTTCGGCGATGGGTGATGGGGTCTCGCGGGTCTCCTTGACCGGCACCGCCGAGCTGACCTTCGTGGACCAGGTGCTGGACGCGTTGGAGCGGCTCTGCCGCGCGGCCGATGGCATCTCCGAGGAGGATCGCACCTTCTTCTCGCTGGCGGTCAGCGAGATCGCCACCAACATCGTCACCCACTCAGGCTGTGAGGGCGACGCCGAGGTCACCGTCATCGCGGATCTGACGGTCGACGACGCCGCGCTGTCCGCCCGTTTCCAGGACGACGCCGCACCGGTCGCCGTCGCGCTCGAAGAGGCCGAGCTTCCCGATGAGCTGGCCGAGTCTGGCCGCGGCCTGGCGATCGCGAAGATGGCCCTGGACCAGCTCAGCCACGAGGTCAACAATGGACACATCTGGACTCTGGTCAGAAAGCGCCGCTGAGGAGCCGTACACACAGGTCCGCTCTCGCCCCGCCTTGAGGGACTGCTCGATGCGCTGCCGGTGAACCCTGGACTCCGGGGGCTCGAGATCGGCGGGGGCCGGGTGTCGCCGCCAGAGAGGTGGCGCAGCTGACCCGCGTCACGCTTGACCAACCCCCGTGTGGACACCCAGGATTGTCGGAACCCCCACGGATCGGAACTCCAGCTCATGATCGAATATGGCGTCGCCCCTGGCATCCACCTCGTGTCGCAGGCGAATGTGAACTGCTACGTCGTGGAGGCGAAGGACGGCATCACCCTGATCGATGCCGGGCTGCCCCGGATGTGGCACGAGGTCATGGAGGTGCTCAAGACGCGCCAGCGGCTCCCCTATGAGATCAAGGCGTTGGTGCTGACCCACGGTCACTTCGATCACCTGGGGTTCGCGCTGCGAGCCCAGCAGAGCCTGGGGATCCCGGTCATCGTTCATCACGACGACGCGTGGCTGGCGGCCAACCCCTACCGCTACGCGACCGAACGAAACCGGCTGCTCTACCCGCTGGGCCACCCCCGATCGTTGCCGCTGCTGGGCCGGATGGCGGCCTCCGGCGCACTGACCGTCAAAGGGGTCCACGGAGTCCAGCTGATGACGGCAGGGTCCGTGCTCGAGGTGCCGGGCTTTCCGGTCCCGGTGCACACCCCGGGTCACACCGACGGACACTGCATCCTGCATTTCCCGGACCGCCGGGCGGTCTTCACCGGAGACGCGCTGGTGACCCTGGACCCCTACACCGGTCAGACCGGTCCGCAGATCGTCGCGGGGGCGGCCACCAAGGACACGGCGCAGGCGATCAGCTCTCTGGACGCGATCGCACTCACCGAAGCCGACCACCTGCTGCCCGGCCACGGAGCGGTGTGGTCCGACGGCGCGGAGGCTGCAGTGGAGGCCGCCCGCGAGGTCGGTCGGCACTGAATCGGGCCGCCACAGAGAGCGTGTTCAATCGTCTCAGTATTCGATCGTCCCGATCAGGCCGACGATCCGGTCGATCGTGGCCGGATCGGTTTCCGAAGGCATGGCGCCGGTGCCGGTGAGCGAGGCGTTGAAGTAGATCCCGTCCCCCAGCAGCATCACCAGGTGGACCATGTCTTCGTTTCCCACGGCGTCCATCAACACGTCGAACCATTGGGTGCGGCATCTGGCGAGGAGTTCGTTGGCCTCCGGATGCGACCCCTGGGCCAAGCGGGTGACCGCCATGTTGCAGCGTTCCAGTGGACTTTCGACGTCGAGTGAGCTCTTGACGTAGTAATCGGCAGCCTGTGCAGGTTCCGCACGCATCACCGCCAGATCGGCCTCCACCAGGCTCTGCAGCCGATCGAACAGCGCAGCCGCCAGCTCGTCCTTGGACTTGAAGTGGTAGGTCAGCCCACCCTTGGAGACGCCCGCGCGCTGGGCGATGGCTTCAAGGGTGGCGCTGCGTTCGCCGTCGGACACCAGGATGTCCTGATACGCGTCAATCAGCCGCTGAACGGTGCTCGGAGCATGACCCATGAGAGCGAGTGTAGGGCCTACCCGAAAAACCGACTAGTCGGTATAGTGACGTGCGTTACATCGCTTCGGGTCGCCGACGCCGACCCGGCCGGACATCGGAGGAGCACCATGAGCCATGCCACTCTCGGGAAGAATCCCCGCGGCTCGCGGTCGGGCCAGGGGAAGGGCCTCTCCACCGGCACACTCGGCGTCTGGGGATCGGTGGTCATCGGGCTCGCGTCTACGGCCCCGGTCTATTCGCTGGCGGCCTCCCTCGGATTTGTGGTCCTCGCGGTCGGAGCACAGGCGCCCATCGCGTTCATCCTGGCGTTCATTCCCATGCTGTTCATCGCCTTCGCCTACCGAGAGCTCAACCGCGAAATCCCCGACTGCGGCACGTCCTTCACCTGGGCCACGAAGGCATTCGGCCCGTGGGTGGGCTGGATGGCCGGCTGGGGTGTGGCCGTCGCGGGCATCATCGTGCTCGCCAACCTGGCGCAGATCGCCGGGATCTACCTCTGGCTGCTGATCGGTGACGGGTCCCTCGCCGAGAACTCCCTGCTGGTGACCGCCACCGGGGTCTTCTTCATCGCCTCCATGACATACGTCAGTTACCGCGGGGTCGAAATCGGCGCGAAGCTCCAGAACGTCCTCCTGGGAATCCAGTACCTCGCGCTGGGCCTGTTTGTGGTGTTCTCGCTGATCGGGATCGCCAATGGATCCGCCGAGAACGCCACCACGCCGTCGTTGGACTGGTTCAACCCGTTCGCCTTCGAGAGCATCGAGGGCTTCACCGAGGCGGTGCTGCTGGCCCTGTTCATCTACTGGGGCTGGGACGCCTGCCTGGCCCTGAACGAGGAGACCCGCGATGCCCGTCGCATTCCCGGCCTGGCCGCCCTGATCTCCACGGTGCTGCTCCTCATCACCTATGTGGGGGTGACCGTCGCAGCGATGATGTACGCCGGGGTGGGCGAGGAAGGGGTCGGCCTCGGGAACGAGGGCAACGCTGAGGACGTGTTCTTCGCGCTGAAGGATGTCGTCCTCGGCCCTGCCGCCTGGCTGCTGGTGGTGGCGGTGCTCGTCTCTGCTGTCTCCTCGACACAGACCACCATCCTGCCCACCGCCCGGGGCACCCTGTCCATGGCCGTCTACCAGGCGCTCCCGCGCCGGTTCAGCACGGTGCACCAGCGGTTCAAGACCCCCTCCTTCTCCACGCTGGTCATGGGAGTGGCAGGGATCGGGTTCTACGTGGTGATGACGCTGATCAGCGAGAACATTCTGGCTGATTCGATTCTGTCGCTCGGATTGGCGATCGCCTTCTACTACGCCATCACCGGGTACGCCTGCGTCTGGTACTTCCGCCGGGAGCTGTTCACCTCCCGCCACAGCTTCATCTTCCGCTTCCTGCTCCCCCTGCTGGGCGCACTGCTGCTGACCGCGGCGTTCATCAAGTCAGCGATCGACATGGCCGACGTCGACTACGGGTACAGCGTGCTCCTCGGCGTCGGCGGCACCTTCGTCGTCGGCATCGGTTCCCTGGCCCTGGGCCTTGTGCTGATGCTGCTCTGGCGGACCCGATCCGGGTCGCTGCCGTTCTTCCGCGGGGAGAGCCTGAACGCCGACACCGCCGTGCTGGTGCCCGACTCCCCCACTGACGACCGACGCTCAATCGATGGAGGCTTGACCTGATGCGCATTCTCATTGTCGGAGCCGGCGGCGTGGGATCCGCCGCCGTCCGGATCGCGGTCCGCCGCACGTTCTTCGACCTGCTGGTGGTCGCGGACTACGACCCCGCCCGGCCCCAGGCCCTGGTGGGATCCCTCGACGACGACCGCTTGGTGGCCACGCAGGTGGACGCCTCATCGGCGGAGGCGGTGGCCGCCGTCGTCCGCGAATACGGGATCACCCATGTGCTCAACGCTGTGGATCCGCGGTTCGTGATGCCGATCTTCGATGGCTGCTTCGCCGCGGGGTCGACCTACCTCGACATGGCGATGAGCCTGTCGGTCAAGCACCCGGAGGAGCCGTACTCGAAGACCGGGGTGATGCTGGGAGATGAACAGTTTGCCCTGGCCCAGCAGTGGGAGGACGCCGGACGGCTCGCTCTGGTGGGAATGGGCGTGGAGCCGGGATTGTCGGACGTCTTTGCCCGCTACGCCGAGGATGAGCTGTTCAGCTCGATAGATGAGCTGGGCGTGCGTGACGGCGCCAACCTCGTTGTGGCAGGAGCCGATGGCGAGCCGGCGTTCGCGCCTTCCTTCTCGATCTGGACCACGATCGAGGAGTGTCTGAACCCTCCGGTGATCTTTGAACGTGAAACCGGCTGGTACACCACCGAGCCGTTCAGTGAAATGCAGGTCTTCCACTTCCCCGAAGGGATCGGGGAGGTGGAGTGTGTCAACGTGGAGCACGAGGAGGTCATCCTCATGCCTCGCTGGACCAAGGCCCGGAGGGTGACTTTCAAGTACGGGCTCGGCGACGAGTTCATCGACGTGCTCAAGACCTTGCACAAGCTTGGACTCGACTCCACCGATCCGCTGATGGTGAAGGGAGTGCCGGTGTCGCCGCGCGACGTCGTCGCAGCGGCACTGCCCGATCCCGCCACCCTGGGCGACCGGATGACGGGAAAGACCTGCGCAGGCCTGTATGTGACGGGGGTCGGCAAAGACGGTGACCCCCGGGCCGTGTACCTGTATCACGTGGTGGACAACGAATGGTCGATGGCCGAGTTCGGCTCGCAGGCGGTGGTGTGGCAGACGGCGGTGAATCCGGTGATCGCTCTGGAGCTGCTCGCGAAGGGAACCTGGCAGGGCACCGGCGTCCTGGGTCCGGAGGCCTTCGACTCCCGGCCGTTTCTGGAGCTGCTCGCCGCAGACGCGCCGGTCGGCTACGGGTCACCGTGGGGACTTGAGGAGCGCTAGGCCGACCCACCCTGTCGCTGCGACTCATGGAGCGGCTCTAGTTCGTGAAGTACTTCCACTTCGTCATCTCGTCGCTCAGGTCGTGCAGCTCGCCATTGGTGGAGAAGGTCCCGTTGCCGCGGTGGTGGAACTCCGGGGTGGGTGCAGCGTCGGGTCTGATCCATGCCGCGGTGGTGCGCAGCAGCCACAGCGAGTAGTCCTCCACCAGCGAGTCGTCCTCGACCTTGCACTCGATGTTGGCCACACACTCGCCGATCAGCGGCGCCGCGACGCTGACTCCGGGCACTCGGGTCAGTCCGAAGTGCTCCCACTTGTCGAGGTCGTCGCCGGAGCAGTTGCCCAGCTGCACCGTGGTGCGCATCAGCTCGGCGCCGGGAATGCCGATCACGCATTGCCGGGTGGACTGCAGCGTCGCGAAGCTGGCGTCCCAGGTGCCCACGATCACTGCCAGGATCCCGTCGTGGCGGACCGGCATGTTGAACGCGTTGGTCATGATGTTGTCCCGGACACCGTCGGAGGTGGAGATCAACACCGTGGGTCCCGGCTCGATCAGCCGGTAGGTGTCTCGGACCGGATAGGGCACGAATCCATTCATAGTGCGTCCTCCCACTTGAGATGCAGGGATGAACCTGCGTCGTGTCACCCAGCCTAGCGCCAGGCCCCGAATCCCGGCAGGGCCAGCGGTCGCCTAGGCTGGGGTGAATGAACGCTGTTCCAAGTCGAATCACCTGCCCCACGCTGGCCGCCAAGGTCACCTCCGCCGTTGAGGCCGCCACCCACATCAATGACGGCGACCGGGTCGGGATGAGCGGGTTCACCGGCGCCGGATACCCCAAAGCAGTCCCAGCAGCGCTGGCGGAGCGGGCCAAGGACGCCCACGACCGTGGCGAGGAGTTCGGCATCGACCTCTGGACCGGTGCCTCCACCGCGCCTGAGCTCGACGGCGTGCTCGCCGACGCCCGCGCCGTCCGCCGTCGGCTGCCCTTCCAGTCAGATCCCACCATGCGTGAGGCCATCAACACCGGCGAGACCGAGTACGTCGACACCCACCTGAGCCACTCCGCCCAGCAGGCCTGGTTCGGCTTCTACGGCAAGCTCAACGTCGCCGTCATCGAGGTCGCCGCGATCCTGCCCAACGGACTTCTGGTCCCGGGCAGCTCGGTGGGCAACAACAAGACCTGGCTGCAGCTGGCGGACAAGGTCATCCTGGAGGTCAATGACTGGCATCCGCGAGCCTACGAGGGCTTCCACGACATCTATTACGGGACCAAGCTGCCCCCGGAGCGCCGCCCGCTCCAGCTGACCGACCCGATGCAGCGCATCGGGGATCCCTACCTGCGCGTGGACCCGGAGAAGGTGGTCGCGGTGGTCAAGACCGACGCGCCGGACCGGAACCTGCCCTTCAAGCCCGCCGATGAGCAGTCCAAGGCCATGGCCGCGCACGTGGTGGACTTCCTGCGCTACGAGATCAGGCAGGGGCGGCTGCCGGAGAACCTGCTGCCGCTGCAGTCAGGGATCGGCAACGTCGCGAACGCGATGATGGCCGAGCTCGCGCACAGCGAGTTCGAGGATCTGCTGGCCTACACCGAGGTCATCCAGGACGGCATGCTGGACCTGATCGACACAGGGAAGCTGACCGCGGTCTCCGCGACCTCCTTCTCGCTCTCCGCCGAGCGCGCCGCGCAGTTCAACGCCCGCGCTGCGGAGTACAAGGGCCGGATCCTGCTGCGCACCCAGGAGGTCTCCAACCACCCGGAGGCCATCCGACGGCTCGGCGTGATCTCGATCAACGGCATGGTCGAGGCGGACATCTACGGCAACGTGAACTCCACCCACGTCATGGGCAGCTCCATCATCAACGGCATCGGCGGCTCCGGCGACTTCGCGCGCAACGCCTACCTGAACTTCTTCGTCTCCGGCTCGACGGCCAAGGAGGGCGCGATCTCCGCGATCGTGCCGTTCGCCAGCCACATCGACCACACCGAACATGACACCCAGATCCTGGTCACCGAACAGGGACTGGCGGACCTGCGTGGCCTCTCCCCCGCGGCCCGCGCCCGCACCATCATCCGCAACTGCGCCCACCCGGACTTCCAGGACCTGCTCCAGGACTACTTCGACCGCGCAGTGGCCCAGAACGTCCGCGGACGGCACACCCCGCACCTGTTGGGCGAGGCGCTGAGCTGGCACGGGAACTACCAGCGCACCGGAAGCATGAAGCCGTGACACCTCAACAGACCCTGACTCCGCAACAGATCAACTCCCTGCCTGCGATGGACCTCGCCTCCGGGGAGCTGCGCGCGCGCCTCACCGGCGCCGTCATCACCGGGGTCAAGACGATGACCACCAGCCTGCACCGCTCCTACGTCGCCGACGCCGATCCGCTGCCGGCGCCCGGGCTCCAGCGGCTGCTGGGCGTCGAGGATGAGAGCCTCGGCGTCGTCGAGGTGGTTCAGGTGTCCCTGGTGCCGCTGGGTGAGATCACCCAGATGGTCGCCCGCGGAGAAGGTGAGGGCTACGCCTCCGTGGCGGCCTGGCGTGAAGCACATGAAGATTTCTGGCGCAGCACCGGCGAAAGCGGCGACGGCGGGTCGCAGAAGCCGGGCCTGGGCGAGGATGAGCTCATCGTCGTCGAGCGGTTCCGCTGGCTTCCCGAACACAGCCTGGTCCCCACGCCGCGGCCGCGCCGGGTCGGGATCGTGGTCACCGACGACTACCCGCTGGCCCCTGACCGGGACACCGATCCGCTGATCGCTGCGCTGCAGCGGCTGGGCATCTTCGCGGAGCCGGTCATCTGGCACCGCTGGGAACCGGCCCCGGAGTACGACCTGCTGGTCATCCGCACCCCCTGGGACTACCCTGCCCGCGCGCAGGCGTTCCTGGGGTGGTTGGAGCGGGCGCAGGCGCAGGTCCGCGTGCTCAACAGCCCCGAGCTGATCCGCTGGAACCTCGACAAGGTCTACCTGCGCGAGCTCGAAGCCCAGGGGCTCGCCAGCGTCCCCACCAGTTGGGCCGACGACGACGACGCGCTTCGCCGCGGGCTGGCCGAGCACGGCGATGGCTGGGTGGTCATCAAACCCACCATCTCCGCCGGCTCCTTCGACACCGAGCTGCTGCGCGCGGACTCCGCGGGGGCGGTCACCCTGGGGGAGCGGATCCTCGCCCGCGGCCTCACCGTGATGATCCAGCCCGAGGTTCCCGAGCTCAGTGAGGGCCGGGAGAAGGCGCTCTATTTCATCGATGGCCACCATACGCACACGATCTCCAAGGGCGCGCTGCTGGCCCGTGGCGGGGGTCTGCGCGGCGGCACCTATCTGGAGGACCCGCAGCTGGTGCAGGCCTCGGCCGACGAGGTCAGCTTCGGAGAGCGGGCGCTGGCCGCCGCGGCCCGGGCGACTGCGACAAAGACCACCGAGCCCGAGCTGCCGCTCTACGGCCGGATCGATCTGGTCCGATCCGCCGAGCATGGGACGGTGCTGCTCGAGGCGGAGCTGTTCGAACCGGCGCTGAACCTTCACCGCGCGCCCTGGGCCGCCGATGAGCTGGCTCGCGCCATCGATCACCGGCTGGCGGTCGGCGCGGAGTCGCCGAGTGGAAGGGGCCGAGCGATCAGCTGATCGCTCGGATCACGGCCAGACCGATCAGGCCCAGCGCTCCGGACCAGATATAGCTGGCCAGGGTGCCGATGATGAACCGCTCGGTGGCCTTTGCGCGCTGGTCAGCCTGCCAGGAGCGCAGCTCTGGGTAGCGGCCCAGGCCCTTGACGGCGAGCACCACCGCGATGGCTTCGGGGTAGCCGCCGAAGACCGCGCCGGTGATCGCGAGTCGTTCCAGGATCCCGATCCAGGTGCCCCCGCGCAGGATGCCCGGACCATAGCCCTCAGGTTCCACCCGGCGCAGCAGCCAGCCCACCAGCACCGCGCCCAGGAATGCCGAGAGGGCGAGGGCGAGCAGCACCACCGCGGTGATCGCGAGCCATGTCATGGGTGTCAGTCCTCCTGGTCCTGGGGCGGGGCGACCTTCCAGCTGCCTTCCCCGGCGGCGGCGGAGATCAGGGCCGCCGCCACGGGACGGCTGCGCCGCTCCTCCTCAAGCATCGCAGAGCGCGCGCGCTGGCTGACCGCTGACACGGTGATGCCCAGCTCTGCGGCGATCTGGGCCCGGGTCAGTCCCTGCTCCGTGAGGTCGCTGACCTCCCAGCCGGTGTCCGCGCGGCGTCGCACCACCCCGCCGAGCAGCTGCAGCACCGCAGTGGCGGCCACGGCTGCCTCCGGGTGATCACCCTGGACCACCAGCGGGACGGGTTCGGTGCGGCTGCGGGCACGCTCCACGGCGTAGCGGGCCTGGATGAAGGCGCTCCCGGAGCTGGCCCGGGCGCTGGCGCCGAGCGGATGCTCCACGGCTCCGGCCCCGATGCCCACGGCCCACTGTTCGGTGCGACACAGGGTCAGCGCGAGATCCACCGCGGCCTCCGCGCCGCCCAGCAGGATCTGGACCTCATCGCCCACGGTGCGTTCCAGCGGCAGCACGATCTGAGCCTCCCACCGGGCGTTCCAGGGCGCGAGCTCAGCGAGGAGCTCGTCCACCCGCTCCCCCATCTCGGTGCTGCGATGCTGATCAGCGGTGACGACGAACATAGATGCAGGCTACAGCCTTCAAAAGCTACTTTCAAGGCTAAAACCTGGAAACAGATTGCATTGAGGGGCGGATTCTCCGATCACCTGGACCCGAAGACGCCCTCACCACCCGGAGGCTCCGCCCCGCAACGCGAAGGTGCGCCGCTTCTCAACGAGAGGGGAGGCGCCGGGATGGGCCGCTGAGCGTGAGTGCGTTGCTCAGCACCACCAGCACGATGCCGGCCCAGGCCACCAGCGGAAGGTGCTGCGCGAGGAAGCCTGCCCCGATCAGCGCCGCAAAGAGCGGGTGCAGAGACATGCCGAGGCCGAACACCACCGGGCTGATGTGGCGCAGCACGATCAGGTCCAGCGAGTAGGGCACCGCGGAGGCCAGCACCCCGGCGACGGCGGCGAACAGGAAGGCCTCCAGCGGCGGCTGCATGTGCCACACGATCACGGCAGCGATCGGCAGCAGCCCCAGCGCCGAGATCGCGGTGCCGACGGCGACCCCCTGGACGCCCTCCAGGCGCTGACCCACGACCCTGTTGGTCAGGATATAACCGGCCCAACAACCTGCCGCGAGCACGGCGAAGCCCAGTCCGAGCAGGTCGCTGGTGGGTCCGGGTCGGGTCAGCAGGACCACCCCGGTCAGCGCCATCAGCGCGCAGAGCCCGTCGCGGGGGCGCCGCGAGGAGAGCACGGCGACAGCGAGCGGACCGAGGAACTCGATGGTCACCGCCGTGCCCAGGCCCACCCGCTCCAGGGCTGCGTAGAGCGCGGTGTTCATCCCGGCGAAGAAGAAGGCCAGCAGCAGCACCGGCGACCACTGGCTGCGGGTGAAGCGCCAGAACTTCGGGCGGGCGATCGAGAGCAGAACGGTGGCGGCGACCAGCTGACGGGCCGCGACCACACCGACCGGGGTGAGGCTGCTGAAGGCCAGCGATCCGACGGCGGCGCCGGACTGGGTGCTCAGCGCGCTGGCACAGATGACTGCCAGGCCGCGGCCGGGGTGATCGGCGAGTCGGCTCACCCGCGCGGGTCGGGGGGCACTCACATGCGCAGCTGGACGGTGCCTGCCGCCCGATCGTGGGCTCCGCGACCGTCGGCGCCGATGAGGATCACCGGCAGGAGCAGGAGCAGCAGGAGCGTGCGGACCGTGGACCAGATCGGTCCCGGGACGTTCTGGCCGCGGACCACCTGGATCCGCATCAGCCGCTTGCCGATCGTGACACCGAGCAGGCCGATCAGGATGATGTGGCTGGCCACGAAGATCCCAAAGGTCACCAGCTCGTCGCCGCCGAAGAAGGCCATCGAGATCAGGGTGGCGATCCCCCAGTCGATGAACAGGGCCAGGATGCGTCGGCTCCAGGGCGCCATGCTGCCGGGACCAGACTCCGGCAGGCCCAGGTGTTCACCGGCCCACCGAGGCTCTCCGGAGTCCGCGGCGGAGCCGCTGGGGGATGCGCCGTCGCTCTTCGCCACAGATCTCCTTCTGCCTCGGATATGAGAGAGTGATGTAGAACATGTGGCCGTGCGAGCACGGCCCCGGTCAGTCTATTCCTTCCACCGGGGACGCCTTGTCACAGGCCCATGAGCAACTTAAGTTACATGACGGAAACATTTGCGTGATGGCCGGGAAATGCCCGGCCCATAGCGTGGGACCGAGCGTTCACCCCAGTTACGCACGCAAGCCCAGACACCTGACGAGGAGCACGGACGTATGTTCAAAAGCCCTGACGAAGTTCTGAAGTACATCGAGAAAGAGGATGTCGTATTCGTCGACGTCCGCTTCACCGACCTTCCCGGCCTTCAGCACCACTTCAACCTCCCGGCAAAGACCGTTGACCTCGACTTCTTCGAGAACGGACAGCTCTTCGACGGCTCCTCCATCCGCGGGTTCCAGGGCATCGCCGAGTCTGACATGCAGCTCATCCCCGATGTGACCACCGCGTACATCGATGAGTACCGCGTGGAGAAGACCCTCGTGATGACGTTCTCGATCGTCAACCCGCGCACCGGCGAGCCCTACGCCCGTGACCCCCGCGGCGTCGCCCAGAAGGCCGAGGAGTACCTCGAGGCCTCAGGCATCGCTGACACGGCCTTCTTCGCCGCCGAGGCCGAATTCTTCCTCTTCGACGATGTGAAGTGGCAGTCCAGCCCGGACACCTCCTTCTACTCCCTCGATTCCGATGAGGCTTCCTGGCAGTCCTCCGAGGAGATCCCGGGCGGCAACCTCGGTCACAAGATGGCCACCAAGGGCGGCTACTTCCCGGTCAGCCCCCAGGACAAGAGCGCCGATCTGCGCGATGCGATCTGCGTGGCCCTGGACGCCGTCGGCCTGGAGGTCGAGCGCTCCCACCACGAGGTCGGTGGCCCCGGTCAGCAGGAGATCAACTACAAGTTCAACACGTTGACCCACGCCGCAGATGACCTGATGAAGTTCAAGTACATCGTGAAGAACACCGCGGATCAGTTCGGCAAGTCGGCTACCTTCATGCCCAAGCCGATCTTCGGTGAGAACGGCTCCGGCATGCACTGCCACCAGTCGCTGTGGACCGACGGCACCCCGCTGTTCTTCGACGAGAAGGGCTACGCGAACCTCTCCGACACCGCCCGCTGGTACATCGGTGGTCTGCTCAAGCACGCCTCGGCCGTGCTGGCCTTCACCAACCCGACGGTGAACTCCTATAAGCGCCTGGTCAAGGGCTATGAGGCCCCGGTCAACATGGTCTACTCGCAGGGCAACCGCTCCGCCGCGATCCGCATCCCGATCACCGGGGCGAACCCGAAGGCCAAGCGGCTTGAGTTCCGCGCACCGGATCCCTCCTCCAACCCCTACCTGGCCTTCGCGGCGCAGCTGATGGCTGGCCTGGACGGAATCCGCAACCGGATCGAGCCCGCAGATCCGATCGACAAGGACCTCTACGAGCTGCCCGCCGAAGAGGCCGCCAGCATCCAGAAGGCTCCCGGCTCGCTGGAAGAGGCCCTGCTGGCACTCGAGGCTGACCACGAGTTCCTGCTCGAGGGCGGCGTCTTCACCGAGGACCTGGTCAAGGCCTGGGTCGAATACAAGCGCGAAGAAGAGATCGCACCGCTGAACCTGCGGCTGAACCCGTACGAGTTCGAGCTCTACTACTCGGTCTAGCTAGATGACGCGGAACTAGCCGCGTCTGGCCCCTCAGAGGCCCCATTTGCCGCGAAGAGCTTGCTCACCGCCGCACGTGGGGCCTCTGCCGTGTCCGGCCAAAAGTGCCCGTAAGTGTTCAATGTGGTCGACGCCTTGGCATGGCGCATACAGTGCTGCACCGCGACGACATCGAGCCCCGCAGCGATCAGCGCGGAGGCGTAGAAGTGCCGCAGATCGTGGAACCTGAACCCGTCGTAGAACTTCAGCCGCTCAGCTTTCTGGCTGACGTGCACCTGCAACCGTGTCGGCGTGATCCGCTTACCGTAGGCGGACTGAACGAAAGTATCCGTGAAGCCGGTGTCTACGTAGCGCGAAAGCTCCAGCGCCAATTCATCCGCAATGGGGATAGTCCACCGTGACGACTCTGTCTTCAGCACTCCCCCACCGTGTTGGATCTGCGGCGTAATCTCGCCCCGCATGAAATCGACGTCCTCGGTTCGCAGCGCAACCGCTTCGGCGTTCCGCAGCCCCGCAAACGCACCCAGAAGGATCGCAGGCCGCAGCCCTTCAGGCATGGCACTATGCAGCTCCCACACCTGCTCAGTCGTCGGCAACTGAAACTGTCTCGACGGCAGCTTCGGGGCCGTCTTACGGCCCACTGGCGACTTCTGCAAAAGGCCCTCATCTACAGCGGCTTCCATGATCTGCTTCAAACGGGAGTGCCTGGCATAGACCGTGGACGGTGCAAGCCCCTCGACCTGCATCGAGCCCACCCAGGCTCGCACCAGCGAGACCGTGATCGAGCGCAGTGGCTTATCCCCGAACGCCTCCTGGAGCCGCTTCAGGTCCGACTCGGCTTGCCTAAAAGTTGAAGCTCGGTGCATACGTTGACCTTGCAGCCACAGCTCCGCCCAATGAGAGAACGTCATCTTGGACTTGCGAAGATCAACATCCACTCCGGCATTCAGCTCAGTCTCTACCTGAGACTTAAACGCCTTAGCCTTGCGCTTCTCATCTGGCCCGAATGTCTTGGAGCGCTGCTTGCCGTTGAGGTCCCACCATCGAACCTGAACGTTGCCGTTGTCGCGAGTCCTGAGATATGCCATCAGGAGGGCCGCTTCGCCAAAATATTCGACAAGGTGTCGTCCCCTACGTGGAACGGATTAAGCTCCCGGGGGACATCTTCGAGGCACTTGTTCCCCTTGTCCATCAGAACGTCAAGAAACTGTTTCAGTTCCCCGTAGACCAGATCATCGTCCCCGAGGTACCAGGCGACCTCCTGCATCAGATCATTGGATGACGTCTCTGGCGGCCGAGACGGCAACTCTTCGGCGCATAATTCATAGTTCACGAGACCAATCCAATTCATTATTTCCTGAGTGGAGTTCACCAACCGGACTGCCACCGCCCAGCACCATAGAGTCACATCATTAGGCGCTGCGTCCTCCTGCTTGACTGCTTCCATGACCGGCTCTCGCACCTCATAGAGCAGGGCGGAGACGTGGTGACACCAGTCCGCGAATTGCTCGGTTAGTGACTCTCCCATGAGGTAGCTATCCCGCTGGATTCGGTCTGCATAGAGAGAGACGCTTAATTCAGGCGTGGAGGACTTCGCAGGTTGGAGCAGCGTCTGTAACTCCACGCCGAGTACCTGCGCGATTACAAACGCCTCATTTAGGCGAACGGGTCTCCCGTCCTTGCCGCCCTTCTCAATCCGCTGAACCGTTTGCTGGTGGAACGGAAGGCCAGCAGCCTTCAGCGACTTAGCAAGTCCTGTCTGGCTTATGTCAGACATCTCCCGGATACGCGCCATGTTCACGCGGAAGTTGTACTCCCACGGACGGTTGATCACCTCCATCGCTTCCTCGGGGTCCATATCTTCGGGCAATTCAGGTATTTCGCTTCGCATACAAGGCACTCTACAACATGTTGTTGCGGGCTGGGCATCACCACGCTGAACTATGCTAAGCTAATGATGTGCTGGTACCCCACCATCACCACGTAGCAGAACAGGAAGCGCACATGGCACCTATCACCATCGGCGGCGAACGACTGGTTTCCGTCAAAGAGTTCGGAGAGTGGACCGGAAAATCTGAAGGCTCCGTGCACTGGATGATCCACACCAAAAAGGCTCCACCTTCGGCCCTCATTGGGGGAAGGCGCATGTTTAAGGAATCCGACTGCGCCCGGTGGCTGGAGCACCAGTTCGAGGCCGAGGAGCAGAAGGTCAGCGCATGATCCCAGCAGTAGAAACCAAGTCGCCGTCCGGCGCAGGTCGAGAGACCGGGAACAGGAGAGAAGCTATGCCCAATTTTGTGGCAGTGAAGAAGTGGATTAGAGAAGCAGCAGCGGAGACCGGGGCGCAGGTCAGCGAACGTCACGCCAAGGCTCTCGCAGGGTCCTACATGACAACGGTGGAGGCCGATAGCGCTTTGCGGTTCTCCTCTACAACCTATGTGGACCCGACTGCCGAGGCAGCCGTTAAGGCGTGGTTCCGAAGGAAGGTCACACCTTGAGTAGACCGAGTAACCACCCGCAAACAGAAAACGACCCGGTGCCTGTCGCCAAACAAGTACACCGGGCCGAATCAGATACAGACACCCTCGAAGGGGCATCGAACATGGAACAGAATACAGCTGAGAAGCCGTCGAGCCAAGAGAACGCCGATGACCAGGAGATCGCCGAGACCGTTGAACAGGTCGCCTGCCTTGTCGTCCCCACGCCTCAGAGGCAGAGCAACGTTCGCCTGACCACTTCAGACGTCTTCCAAGACGGCGTAAAGGTCAACCCGCGCCTCACGATCATCGACGCAGACGGACATGATGTCTGGCTAGATCTCCCGGCAGAGGACATCGAGGCCATCGGGGAATGGCTGACCCTCAAGGCACAGGAGATGCAGGACGGTGCCCTGTGATCGAGGAACAGTTGATCGACAGCATCGCCCGTGAACGACTGACCGACGTGTTCGCCGTGGTCTCAGAAGTCCGCAGCAGCGCCGAAACGCCTCAGTACCGGCGCAGGGTACACCTCAGCTTGGTAGCGGCACAGAAGGCCGCTCAGCGGGCACGGGACCGAGGTCTGGACGCTCGCGTGATCCTCTGCCAGCTCCGACCAATGGAGGACACCGGGGGGCACGCATGAACGGCATCGACTTCTACTGTGACGGCTCCCCCGGCGAAGTCCGCTCCTACCAGGCCGGATATCTCGCCGGGGTCCACGAAGGCGTGAAGCTGGGCCGCGAGGAGCTGATCGCGGAACAACTCGAAGCGCAGCGCAAATACGCCGAGGCACACGATTTCGCCCGGCTCATGGACGCCGCCGTAGTCGGGATGAGAGTCCGCAAGGCACGCGCGCAGTCGAAGGGGGTGGCCGCATGAATCACAGTGAACGCACCTTGGACAACGTCACCGATTACGTCCGGCGCTTCGTCTCCTTCCCAGGAGATCACTACGCGCCAGTCGTCACGCTCTGGATCGCCCACACTTACTTGATTGCCGAGTTCGACAACACAGGACGGCTCGCTGCACTCAGCGCCGAACCCGCGTCAGGCAAGTCCCGACTCACCGAGATCGTGGGAGACCTCTCCCGCAACACCGTCGCATCGGTGAACGCTTCGCCGGCAGCCATCTTCAGGCATATCGAGAAGGTCGAAGGTGACACGACGCTGATATTCGATGAGATCGACACGGTCTACTCCAACAGCAGCGACGACAAGGGCGACCTGACCGGGCTCATCAACTCCGGCTATCGACGCGGCGCGAGCGTTCTGCGGACAGTGGGGGAAAACCACGACTCGAAGGCGTTCCCCACGTTCGCACCCGTGGCGCTGGCAGGACTCTCCCGGGCGAAACTCCCCGACGCGCTCCTGAGTCGTTGCTTCATCGTGCCGATGAAACGACGGGCACCGGGGCAGATGGTGGAGCCCTATCGGCAGCGGCTGGAGAAGGTCGCCATTAACGATCTCCGAGAGTCACTGGAGGCCCTTGCCGAGGAGATCCGGCCCGGAATTGCCGACTACTTCCCCGAGCTTCCTGAAGGGGTCCAAGACCGGCAGCAGGACATCTGGGAACCACTGGTCGCCATCGCTGACAAGGTCGGCGGACATTGGCCCGAGACCGCCCGCGAAGTCTGCAAGCAGCTCGCCGCAGAATCGTCGCACTCGAAGCCGAGTCTTGGCACTCAGTTACTCATGGACGCCCAGGACATCTTTGACCGGCTGGAGGTCTCTGAGATCTCAACCAGCAGTCTCATCGATGAACTGGCCGAGATCGAGGAATCGCCTTGGGGTGATTGGTACGGCAGGCCAATCCCTGCCCGCAAGCTCGCGGAGATCCTGAAGGAATATGAGATCCGCACGGCGCAGTTCAGAATCCCCGGTCACCCGTCGCCCATTCGCGGGTTTCGTGTCCGTGATTTTCAGGACGCATTCACGCGCTACTTGGGGGCACCCCTGGGAAAAGCGGTACACGCGGTACACCCGTTACAAGGCCCGGAAACACGGGGATCTGACGTACCGGATCGTGTACCGCATCGAGTTTCGGACGCGGGACACGGTACGGAACCCGGTACAGAACAGGTCCGGAAACATGCGGATGTACCGCGTGTACCGGATGTACCGGATTCTCAGGGGGGTACCCCGAGGGGTGGCGACGTAGCCCAGCTACTCGCACTCGATCCGGTACCGGTGACCACGTCAGAGATCCAGGTGGCAATGGGCTGGAACCTTCAGCGGGCAGGCCGCGCAGCCCAGGCTCTCGCCATCGCCCCGAACTGGACCGCGCAGGAGGTGAGCACCAGTGGATGACGACCAGGACAGACACCTCGCAGCCATCGGCTGGATGCTCCTGCACCTCGCAGGCGACACGAAACGGGTGGAACTTCTGGAGTCCCCAGACAACCTGGGCATCGTCGCCGCACTCTCCGAAATGTGCATCGGGGTGCTCTCCACCAGCGGTGACCGTGACGCCAGAAAAAGTCTTCTGCGGTGGCAGCGGGACCAACTAGAACTGCTCGCGACTCAGGAGGTTAATCACGATGACCACTAAGACGACATCAGCGAACGGCAAAGAAGAAGGCCCATTGCCGAGTGGTTTGGCAGCCGACGAGGACCACATCTGCAATCCACGCGATAAGCGCGCCGAATGGCTCGCGCACCTCGCATCGAAGAACACGAAAACTACTCAAGGAGGCTCACCGTGAGCAATCTCTATGAAGCCGAGGTCGAGTACTTCAACGACAGCCCGAAAGAGGACACGACGAGCCAGCGGTCCGCGTTCGCGGGACTCAAAGCCCGGAACGTGACCCTCCGAGCAGACCGCGACTTATGGCGGGCGAGGGCACAGGAGAACTCGCTGCACCTGGAACAACTCAAAGTACAACTCCGCACCTGGGAAGCACGGGCCAAAGAGAACCATAAGCAGGTCATGGGAATGAAGGACGCTCACCGGAAGCGACTCTCTGAAACACGGGAACTCCGGGCCGAAGTCGAACAGCTACGCAAGGAACTGGAGAACCGATGACAGAGACACCGAAGATGAGCCCCGCGAAAGCGGAAGCACTAATGAGACTCATCAAACACGAGAACAAGCAGACCGGGCCAATAGTCGAGCAGCGGCTCATCGAGTCCCCGGACGGCACCCCCGCGGGAATCAGTCACGAGGAGGCCCCAGGCGCTCATATGGGCCGCGTCCAACTCACAGAACAGCAGTGGGCCGAACTCGCGCACTACGCGGCTGAAAAGCTCTCCGGCCCCGTCAGCACCACGGCATACACGAACTGGGAAGAAGCCGCCCGGGCACTCATCAACGAAACCACTAAGGAGCAGTCATGACAGACCAGGAAGCCCAGACCGCGACCGAATCATCCGAGGTCGAGAACAACACCTCTGAGAACGTGCCTGACCACGGTGCGGGACGCGGCAACGAAGCAGCCCGCTACAGGGTCAAGCTGCGCGAGACCGAAGCAGAACGGGACACCCTCAACACCAAGATTCAGCGTTACCAGTGGGCCGAAGTAGAACGCCACCTGGACCGCATCGAGAACCCCGAGATCCTCCAGCGCCTAGGCCACACGCTCGACGACTTCCTCACCGAAGACGGAGACGTAGACCCCGTGAAGGTCGCCACCGTCTCAGGACAAGCAGCCGACGACCTTGGACTCAAGGCCGAGACACACGGCCCCAGGATGCCCCTGGAAGGCCGCGCACCCAGCTCAGGAGCGGACACACCTAAGGACGTTCAGCAGGCCCTCAGAAAGGCACTGGGAATCCAGTAAAACAGTCTAAGAATAAGGTATAATGGTGACTGGTAGTTGATGCACAAAGGCCAGCGGCTTTAACGTCAACTACCAGTCACAGCCCCAGGCGGGCACCCAGTGTCGAGGCAGAGCCTCCACCGGCAGCAAATATCTCGCTACCCGCCTCAGGAGGCACAAATGGCTATGTACACCAACACCGATACCGTCAGCGGCATTCTTCCCCGCGATCACGGTGACCTCATCGTCGAACCGGTCACGCAGAGCGCACTCGCGTTCAACCCGCTTATCGCGACAATCGCGCGAACCGGGTCCAACGAGTTCTCAGTCCCCGTCGTTCGCGAGGACGCTGGAGCCGCATGGGTCGCTGAAGGTCAGGAAATTGACGAGGACGACGCCACCCTCGACGAGCTGCTAGTGCGGCCCTCTAAGGTCGCGGGGCTCACCGTCGTCAGCTCCGAGCTGGCCCGGGACTCCTCCCCCTCTGCTCAGAAGGTCATTGCAGACGGCCTGGTCCGCAGCATCGTGGATCAGGTAGACCGGGCGTTCTTCGGCAACCTCGTCAGCCCTGCACCCTCAGGTCTCGAAGGGCACACCCCAGCTGAATCCCTGACCACTGACCTGAGCAACCTGGACGCGCTCAGTGAAGCCGTGAGCCTCGCAGAGACTGGCGGCGCGAACGTCACGGCATTCGTCGCTGACCCGGTCACCGCTCTTGCACTGGCAACACTGAAGCAGGCAACAGGCAGCAATCAGGCGCTGCTCGGCAACAACCCGCGACAGATCATTGGCCGCGAAGTTCTCGTCTCGCGTCATGTGGCAGCAGGAACTATCTGGGCGATTGATGCAAGCCGCATCGTGACCGTGCTGAGGACCGATGCTGAACTGGCTGTCAGCGACCAGAGCCACTTCTCATCTGACCGCATCGCCGTCCGCGCGACACTTCGCACAGGCTTCGCGTTCGCCTCCGCATACTCGGCGCTCCCGATCCGGGTGAACACCGCAGCCTGACACGTTGCACGCGCAACGTGACCCCCGTGACCCAACCAGGCGCGCGGGGGTCGCGTTGGGTCAGCCCCACCCCGGGGGACCATCCCCCACCCCCACCCCGCGTTCGCACCCAGAGGCATTGCGATATATCCCCCCGCGAAAATGCGACGTTATCGCGGTGCGCTGACCTGGGGTTTCCTGTCGCGATCCCCGTGTGTCAATTGGGCGACTTGGTCAGACTTCCACTTCCCTGTAATGACGGGGCAATACCCGTTACAACTCTAGAAGGAGAAACACCATGGCAACTCGTCGAATCAAGCAGTACCAGTCCGGCGCAAAGAAGGGCTCACTTCCTGGAATGGCGAACCGTGCAGCTAACGCCGGTAACGCCGTCATTTACCCCCTCAACGTGGCGGAGCAGGTAGTCAAGAACGTCAAGAAGCGTAAGTGACTAGGAAGCCGCCGAAGCGGGAAGTTCCGCCCAAACGGCCACCAAGGTCACCGCGAGATCCCTATTGGGCCCAACGGCCCACGAGGAACCCGCTCGATCCTTGATCACTCTGGAACGGCCCTCATCTGACACGCTCAGGTGAGGGCCTTCCCGTGTTCACGCACCGGTACCTGAGGGGGACGAACGTCACACCCTGCCGGGTGTCCCGTCGCGTCGGGCGCGCTCTTGCCTACCTCTAGGGGCTTGCTACCTCGCCACCCCAGTCAGCGTCTGCGATCTCGTAGACCTCGTCAATTGCTGGGTTGTCACCGTTCGCTGACTCGTCCGGCACCTCTAGATAAGCCTCGATCATCCCCGTGCCATCCACGTGTACTAGTTGGCCGCCACGCTCCGGCAGCACCATCTCCTCAATCAGGTTCGACTCCGTGACCCCGGGCGTGAACGGCCCCGAATACATGTGCTGCACATAGCCGCCCCAAGTGTTCGACCAGTTGCCTATCAGGTTGTAGAGCGATTGCATCTCCCCATCGGCGGTGACGTAATGCCAGCCGCCACCATCAATCGGGGCGGGCAGCTGGACCGGCATGTCACCCTCTACCGCGACCGAGAACAGCGCCATCCCATAGTTCTCCTCACCAGCCACGCGCTCGGGTTCAACCCACTCGAACCCCTCATAGGTGATCTCAGCAGTTCCCATACCGTCCATGCTTGCCAGGCGAAAGGTTTCGCCAACTTCGTATGTGATTGAGTCGAGGCTGTCGTCGGGTTCGCCTGGATCTTCCGCTGCCATGTCCTCATTGACTGGCTCGTCCGTCTCTGCTTCTAACGGTTCACTGTCGTCCTCTGCGGGCTCTCCGGCCTCCTCGACGGGTGCTTCTGTCTCAGCCTGCTCGGGTGCCTCCTGAGCCTCTTCTGCGCCCTCGTCGTTGCCACCGCAGCCAGCAAGTGCCAACAATGCGACCAGACCAAGCCCGGTAATAGATTGCGCCCTCATGATTGCCTCCGAGTTTCGAGTTGGTTTATACCTCGAAGTATCAAGTAAGGCGCAGCTTTCGGCAACGCCTTCCTGAAATGTCCGACCGTCAATCTTTGACCGGAGAGGGACTGTCCTATGCACGCTGGGAGGCCCAGCGGGTGCGGGACAGGGGCACCGGGAGGGCTTCTACCGGAACTCGTCGGGCAGGTGAGACCCCAGGCCCCAGTGCGGCCCCAAATGCCGCTAAGAGGCCCCACGCCAAGCTATAGCCCACTATGCCTAGTTCCCCGGAATGACGGGGCAGGCTGGCCCCTACTATGTCCCGCTATACCTGGTTTCGCTTTCGAGCTCTACTACTCGGTCTGATCACTCACCGAGCCTGAACAGCAAGCGGCCCCGCACCGAGTCAGCGGTGAGGGGCCGCTTGCTGTGTCCGGGCATCCTGCGTCCGGGACATGTTCGCCCGGGACAGGCGTGTTGGAGAGGGCGGGAGATCAGCCCAGGGGCGCGGTGAGCTCCAGGTTGATCCCGTCGGGATCCTGGAAGGAGAGGATCGCGAGCCCGGTGTCGTGCAGGTCGTTGATCTCGCCATGTTCGATGCCGGCCCCGGCCAGCGCCTGGGCGGCGTCCTGGAGCGCGGCGCGAGAGTCCACGGCGAAGCTCAGGTGATCGAGTCCTGTGGTGTCGGCGTTGAACGAGGCCTCCCCCACCGGCCGAAGACCCACCAGCGTGCCCTGAGGCGTCTGGTAGATGACGCCGCCGTAGAACTGTTCCTGAGAGGCAAGGACCGCGGGGTCATCGGCGTGGGCCGAGGTGTCCACCACGGAGGGCCAGCCGAAGACCTGGTCGTAGAACGCCTTTGATCGCGCGATGTCGGTGACGGTGAGCCGGACATGTGCCAACCCATTGCTGTTGATGAGAGCCATGGCCTCACCGTAACCCGGACACCCTTACCTGACCAGCCTCTGCTCACTAAAATACATCCATGACACGGCTGGGACCCCTGGATGTGATCGACGTCTTCGTCTACACGGTGGTGCTGGGGCTCTTCGTCCAGTTCTTCCCGGCAGTGATCTCGGAGTCGTTTTCGATCACGCTGCTCACCGCAGTGCTGCTGAAACTCGTGCTCGAGCTGGTGACCTGGGCGAAGAAGTCACTGGTGGCCCGGCTCCGGGCACGGCGCGGCGCTCGTCGAGCCCTCAACGTGGCGATGCTGATCCTGGTGCTGCCGGGCAGCAAGTTCCTGGTCCTGGAGCTGACTGCTCTGATCTTCCGCGGCGAGGTCCAGCTCGGCGGCTTCTTCCTGGTCACGGCGCTGATCGTCGTGCTGATGCTCGCCCGTGGGGGCACGCGGAGACTCTTCAGCCCCCGTGAGTCTGTGACCGAGCCGGGATGAAGGGTCAACACCCCTCGGCTGTGTGGAAGCTCCGAACGTCACTCGAGAACGCAGCTATACCGTCGGTCGCACAGTTCGACCAGATGAGGAATCCGTAGACCAGCGCCGTGAGAAGCAGAGAGCCTATCGCCAACGAGATGCGGAAAGACCTCGCAGGGTTCTCGCCCTCCGGAAGGGGCTGCTCGGCCTGCGCCACGGCGGGACTCCCCCTTCATGTCTCTGATGCCAGGCGGGAGCAATGGGCCTGGTCCTGCATTCCGCAGACGGAATCGTCACATCTGCCACGCTCGGTCCTGCTTGATCATTGGGACTCGAACATATCATCATCGTTCAGAGTGTCAACCAATTCTGGGCGCCTCTGCCCCCGTGGCCAGGTCCCGAACCTGTGCCGGTGCACACCTCGCGGAATGAGATCGCTCCCTCATGCTGTTGCACCAGGTATGCCCAACACCGCCTCGCGCCCGCTGTCCCTGCTTGACCTCGCGTTTGTGCGCCCACCAGAGACAGTCGCCGACGGCATCGCCCGCAGCGTCCGGCTGGCCAGGACCGCAGACAAGCTGGGCTATACACGCATCTGGTTCGCCGAGCACCACAACATGCCCAACATCGCCTCCAGCGCCACCGCCCTGCTGATCCAGCATGTGGCCGCCGCCACGGAGAACCTGCGGGTCGGCTCCGGAGGCATCATGCTTCCCAACCACGCACCGCTGATGATCGCCGAGCAGTTCGGCACCCTGGCGACTCTCTACCCAGATCGGATCGACCTGGGGTTGGGCCGCGCACCCGGCACCGACGGACCGACCATGCGCGCACTGCGCCGCGACGGCACCGAGGCCGACCGCTTCCAGGCCGACGTCATGGAGCTCAGCGGCTACCTCACCGGATACAGCCGCATCCCCGGAGTCAACGCCTACCCCGGCTTGGGCACCAATGTGCCGCTCTACATCCTGGGGTCCTCGCTCTTCGGCGCCCAACTGGCCGCGCAGCTGGGTCTCCCCTACGCGTTCGCCTCACACTTCGCGCCGCAGATGCTCAACCAGGCGGCTCACATCTACCGCGAACATTTCGACGCGACCAACTCCCTGCTGGGCCCGGACGCGCAGCCCCACTTCATCGCCGCGGCCAATGTCATCGCCCACGACGACGCCGCGGTCGCCCAGGAACAGAAGACCCTGGCGGAGAACGCCTGGATCAAGAACCACCTGGGCCGGAACCGGCAGATCACCGACGAGGATGTGGTGATGCTGCGCGACCACCCCGCGGGTCAGCAGGTGCTGAGCATGCTCTCCCGCGTCGCCGTCGGGACCCAGGCCGACGTCGTCTCCTGGCTCGACGCCTTCGCCGAGGAGGTCCAGGCCGATGAGCTGATGCTGGTGAACCTGGCCCCCGAGGAAGCGGTCCAGCACCGCACGCTGGAGCTGCTCGCCCCCAGCATGGCCGCCGCCCAGGAGTCCCCCGCCCGGGTCGCCTGAGCACTCGCCGCGCGGCACACCACGCCACAAGATCGTCTACATCAAGGAGATCCACATGAAGGTCCTGATCGTTCTCACCTCACACGACGAGCTCGGTGACACCGGCAAGAAGACCGGCTTCTGGCTCGAAGAGCTCGCGGCCCCGTACTACCGCTTCAAGGAGGCCGGCTACGAGATCACCCTGGCCTCACCCAAGGGCGGCCAGCCGCCGCTTGACCCCGCGAGCAACACGCCCGATTTCCAGACCGATGACACCCACCGGTTCGAGGCCGACGCCGACGCCACCGCCGCCCTCGCAGACACGGTGCGCCTGGACACGGTCTCAGCGGCGGACTACGACACCGTGTTCTACCCCGGTGGCCATGGCCCGCTGTGGGATCTCGCCGAGGATCCGGCGTCCATCCGCCTGATCGAGACCACGCTGCGTGCCGGCAAGCCTCTCGCGCTGGTCTGCCACGCCCCCGGAGTGCTGCGCCATGCCACCAACGAGGACGGAACTCCCCTGGTGAACGCCAAGCTGGTCACCGGGTTCACCAACACGGAGGAGGTCGGGGTCGACCTGGTCGATGTCGTGCCGTTCCTCGTCGAGGACGAGTTGACCAAGCTCGGCGGCAGGTACTCCAAGGGTGAGGACTGGAGCTCCTACGTGGTCGAGGACGGCCTGCTGATCACCGGTCAGAACCCGCAGTCCTCCGCGGAGACCGCAGAGGCGCTGATCGCCAAGCTCGCAGCCTGAGCGAGGTGGCACCTGCCCCTTGCCGGGCGGGTGCCACGGGGCCTCCCCTCCAGTTCAGCGATGCTCGGCTCCCCCGCTACGCCTCGTCGTAGAACAATCGCTCGTAGACCTGTCGGCAGCGCCGGGTCGTGCGCAGGTAGTGATCCTCGAAGTCCGCGCTGCCGCCGGAGGGGAACCCGCACCAGCGGGCGACGGCGTCGAGATCCCGGCGCGCTGAAGGCAGCACGTCGGCAGTCTTGCCGCTCCAGACCGTGGTGGCGGAACGCACCCGGGTGCACAGCTTCCACGCCTGGGTGAGCTGTTCCGCGTCGATCGGGCTGATCAGCTCCTCATCGACCATCGCGTCGAGCGCGATCAGCGTGGAGCTGGTGCGCAGGCGCGGCAGCGCATGGGCGTGCTGGAGCTGGAAGAGCTGCACCAGCCACTCCACATCGCTGAGACCGCCGCGGCCGAGCTTCACGTGCCGGGACGGATCGGCCCCACGGGGCAGCCGTTCGGACTCCACCCGGGCCTTGATCCGGCGGATCTCACGGGTCTGCGAGGCACTCGGCGGGGCGCCATAGCGGACGGAGTCGGCGAGCTCCATGAACCCGTCCAGCAGGTCGTCGTCCCCGCCGATGGGCCGGGCGCGCAGCAGCGCCTGGCGCTCCCAGACATCCATCCAGCGCCGGTAGTACTCGGCGTAGGAGTCCAGCGACCGCGAGAGCGGACCCTGCTTGCCCTCGGGGCGAAGATCGGCGTCGAGCTTGAGCGGGAACTCGCCGCGGATCGCGGGCTTGAGCGGTTTGGAGAGCTGGGCGCTGATCCGCATCGCGAGCTTCTGCGCCTGCGCATCGGCGAGCTTCGGATCCCCGCCCTCGGCGACGTCGTGGACGAACATGGCGTCCATATCAGAGCCGTACCCGATCTCGCGTCCGCCCTGGCGTCCCATGGCGATCACCGCCAGATCGGCGTGCCGACCTTCGGTCTCCCAGACCTCGGACTCTGCCACGCGCATCGCGCCCAGGGTTGCGGCGCGGTCCACATCGGAGAGTGCGGTGCCGACCTCGGAGATCTCCAGCAGCCCGACGGCGTCGCCGATCGCCACCCGGAGGGTCTCGCGCTGGCGCACCAGGCGGGTCAGCCGCATGGCGGTCTCGAGGTCGCCCTTGTGCCGGGTGATCTTGTTGCTGATCTCCTTCCACAGCGCCTCGTAGCTCAGTGGGGTCAGCGCCGCATTGTCTCCGAGCCATTTGGTGGACTCCGGGGAGTGTTCGAGCATGTCGGAGATGAACCGGGAGCCGGAGAGCACCAGGCACAGACGTTCCGCGGCCACCGAGGAGTCCCGCAGCATGGTCAGATACCAGGGGCTCTGACCCAATGACTCGCTGAGCCGGCGGAAGGCCAGCAGCCCGCCGTCGGGGTCCACCCCTTCGCCGAACCAGCCCAGCATCATCGGCAGGATCCGCCGCTGCAGCTTCGCCCGACGCGACAACCCCGAGGTCAGCGCGGAGATGTGCCGCATCGCGCCGGCCGGGTCGTGATAGCCCAGCGCCGCGAGACGGTCCTGGGCGGCCTTGGCGGTGAGTCGGACCTCCTCGTCGGAGAGCACCGCAGTGGTGGAGAGCAGCGGGCGGTAGAAGATCCGCTCGTGGAAGCTGGCGACCTCCTTGGCGATCTCGCGCCACTGGGTCAGCACCTCTTCTCCGGCAGGACGACGACGCCGGTTCGGCGGGTGGACCGCGTGGGCCAGCGCACGGATCTCATCGGCCTTCACCGGCATCAGATGGGTCCGTCGCATGTTGCTCATCTGGATCCGGTGCTCATAGAGGCGCAGCATCCGGTAGCAGCGGGACATCGCGTCCCGGTCTGCGCGGGCCACGTACTCCCCGGCCTCGAGCATCTCGATGGCGGTCAGCGAGTCCCGCACCCGGAGGGACTCATCGACCCGTCCGTGGACCAGCTGCAGCAGCTGGACGGTGAACTCGACGTCGCGCAGCCCGCCGCGGCCGAGCTTGATCTCTCGGTCCACCTCGTCGGCGGGGATGTTGTCGAAGACCCGCCGGCGCATCCGCTGGACGTTCTCCACGAAGTTCTCCTGGGCTGAGGAGGTCCACACCTGGGGCCAGATGGCCTCGATGTAGTCATTGCCCAGGCTGCGGCTGCCGGCGATGGGCCGGGCCTTGAGCAGCGCCTGGAACTCCCAGCCGTGGGCCCAGCGCTTGTAGTACTCCAGGTGGGATTCCAGGGTGCGGGAGAGGTCGCCTTCGCGGCCCTCGGGGCGCAGGTTCGCATCCACCTCCCAGAGTCCGGGCTCGGGACCGGTGCCGTTGATGACCTTGGAGATGCCAGACGCCATGGCCACCGCGGTGTTGCGGGCAGCCGCGGAGTCGATGTCTTCGGAGGCGCGGTGGACGAAGATCACGTCCACATCGGAGATGTAGTTCAGCTCGCGGGCGCCGCATTTGCCCATGCCGATCACCGCGAGCTCCACGATCTCCGCGGTGCGCCCGTTGCGGTCGGTGAGTTCGGCCCGGCTGACTGCCAGGGCTGCGTCGATGGCCGCGCCGGCCAGATCGGAGAGCTGCCGGGAGGCCAGCGGCTGATACGCGGCGGGATCAGCGGCACTGAGGTCGCGCAGCGCCAGGGAGGTCAGTTCGCGCCGGTAGGCTCGGCGCAGCGCGACGCCGGCCGCTTTTGCGTTGAACTCGGAGTCCAGCGCCGCGGTGGGCAGCTCCGCTGTCGGGTCGGCATGGACGGCCTGGATCAGCCGGGTGCGCAGCACCTCGGGCTCGGTGACCTCCGGAAGGGCGATGGCCGCAGCGTCGTCGGGGGCGTGGTTGTGCTGGTGCTCATCACGGTCCGCCTCCAGGGTGTCGGCGACGCTGAACAGCAGGTCGCAGTTCTCTGGGCGGCGGACGAGGAACTCGCCCAGCGCCTGGGAGGCGCCGAGCAGCCGGATCAGCGGGACCGCGCGCAGGTAGACGCCGTCGGTGACCACTTCGAAGAGGTCACAGACGTCGCCGGCGCGCTCCACCAGCCGGATGAGCAGCAGCAGCGCCTGATCCGGGTTGGGTGCATAGTGCAGGGTCTTGAGCAGCACGGCCGGCTCCAACCCGGCGAGGTGCTCGTCGGCCAGGAACCCGGAGGCGCGCTCCAGCTCCTGGAACCCGGCAGCGATGAGCTCCCGGCGGGTCAGCGCAGTGTCGGCCACGATCAGATCAGGCCGAGGTACCGTTTGATCTCGAAGGGCGAGACGTTCACCCGGTACTCGTCCCACTCCTGCTGCTTGTTCCGCAGGAAGTTCTCCAGCACCTGCTCGCCGAGGATCTCGGCCATCAGCTCGGAGTCTTCCATCTGGCGCAGCGCCTCGTGCAGGGTGCCCGGCAGCGGCTTGATGCCCAGGGCCTTGCGCTCGGAGGTGGTCAGCGACCACACGTCCTCACCCACCGGCTCCATCAGCTCGTAGCCTTCGCGGATGCCCTTGAGTCCGGCGCCGAGCACGGCGGCGTAGGCCAGGTAGGGGTTGGCGCCGGAGTCGATCCCGCGGAACTCCACTCGTGCGGAGCCGCCCTTGGTGGGCTTGTACAGCGGCACCCGGACCAGGGCGGAGCGGTTGTTGTGTCCCCAGGAGACGTGTGAGGGGGCTTCTCCCCCGCCCCAGAGGCGCTTGTAGGAGTTCACGAACTGGTTGGTCACCGCGGTGAACTCCGGCGCGTGGCGCAGGATCCCGGCGATGAACTGCCGCGCGGTGGTGGAGAGGTTGTACTCGGTGTTCGGGGCGAAGAAGGCGTTGGTGTCGCCCTCGAAGAGCCCGAAGTGGGTATGCATGCCGGAGCCGGGGTGCTCGGAGAAGGGCTTGGGCATGAAGCTTGCGTACTTGCCCTGCATGATCGCCACTTCTTTGATCACGGTGCGGAAGGTCATGATGTTGTCTGCGGTGGTCAACGCGTCGGCGTAGCGCAGGTCGATCTCATTCTGACCCGGGCCGGCCTCGTGGTGGCTGAACTCCACCGAGATGCCCACAGCTTCGAGCATGTTGACGGTGTGGCGGCGGAAGTCCTGGCTGACGCTGCCGGTGACGTGGTCGAAGTAGCCGGCACGGTCCACCGGGATCGGCTCGCCGTCGGAGTTGAGGTTCTGGGACTCGAGCACGTAGAACTCGACCTCGGGGTGGGTGTAGCAGGTGAAGCCCATCTCCCCGGCGACGTCGAGCTGGCGGCGGAGCACGTTGCGCGGATCCCCGGCGGCGGGTTCCTGATCGGGCGTGAGGATGTCGCAGAACATCCGCGACGTCGGCTCTTCCTCACCGCGCCAGGGCAGGATCTGGAAGGAGGAGGGGTCCGGGCGCAGCAGCATGTCGGATTCGAAGACCCGGGAGAGTCCTTCGATCGAGGAGCCGTCGAAGCCCAGCCCTTCGTTGAAGACTCCCTCGACCTCGGCCGGAGCCAGCGCCACGGACTTCAGCGAGCCCACCACATCGGTGAACCAGAGGCGCACGAAGCGGACGTCGCGCTCCTCGATGGTGCGCAGTACGAATTCCTGCTGTCGATCCATACGTTGAAGCCTCCTGAAATGCAGTGGGTGTCGCCGGGACCACTCTACCCAACTCCTCCTGCTCCTAAGCCTGGGCCTGGGCGGAATTGGGTAGCCTGATCACATGTCCGAGCCGATCAACCCTAAACGGGTCCGCACCGTGCACCTTCAGCAGTTCAAGGATGCCGGCCAGAAATTCTCCATGTTGACCGCCTATGACGCGCAGATCGCGTCGATCTTCGACGAGGCCGGGATCGAGCTGCTCCTGGTGGGCGACTCCGCCTCCAACGTGATGATGGGCCACTCGTCAACGCTGCCGATCACCGTCGAAGAGATGCTGGTCTTCACCAAGTCAGTGGTCAACGGCGCCAACCGCGCGCTGGTGGTCGCCGATGTTCCCTTCGGCAGCTATGAGAGCTCCCCGGCGCAGGCGGTGACCACGGGAGTCCGGTTCATGAAGGAAGCCGGCGCCCAGGCTCTGAAAGTAGAGGGCGGCGCGGCGATGGCCGGTCATGTCCGCGCGATGGTCGCCGCGGGGATCCCGGTGATCGCCCATATCGGCTTCACTCCGCAGTCCGAGCATGCCCTCGGCGGGTACCGGGTGCAGGGTCGCGGGGAGACCGCGCAGGCACTGATCGATGACGCACTGGCGCTGGAGGCCGCCGGAGCGTTCTGTGTGCTCATGGAGATGGTGCCCGCCGAGCTGGCCACCCAGGTGGATCGAGCGCTGCGCGTGCCCACCATCGGCATCGGTGCCGGCAACGGCACCACCGGTCAGGTGCTGGTCTGGCAGGACATGCTAGGCCTGGGCTCGGGTCGGGTGCCGCGCTTCGTGAAGCAGTACGCGAACCTGCGCGAGGTGGTGACCGAGGCGGCTGCGGCGTACCGCAAGGACGTCAGCGCCGGAAGCTTCCCGGCGCCGGAGCACAGCTTCGAGGATTAGGGCCACCCGCTCGTGCGCAGAGGCGAATTCCTCCGAAGTGCAGAACTCCCATCAGATGGCATTTATCGAATCATGATGAAGGTTATCCAAGATCGATTAAAAAGACGTATCTGAATGGCTTTACCGTTGAGTTTGCCTCGTGAAGTTCTAACAGGTCTAGACGAATCTCTATCGGAAGATCATCAATCAGTTCGCCGCATAGAGAGTCAGGGCCTGACGAGGCTCGGCACACAGCTGCCCGATACGGTGACCTCCTTGCTGCGGCATCACGGCAAGGGCATATGAGAACGGGCCAGCTTCACGGACTTGGGGGACGCACAGCGATCCCCAGAGCAGCGACTGTCCTGGTCACAGCGTGGGCGTTTGCCTCGGCTCCTGGTCGATCCGAGTGGAGGCAGACAGTGTCTGCCTGAATGGGCATCACTGAGCCATCTGCGGTACGAACATGCCCGCCGAGGATTGCTTGGACCTGCTCGGCGCACCATTCAGGATCCCTGCGACGATTCTCCGGGTCTATGACTATCCGCCCATCATCGGCGTACTCCAAGTCCGCGAAAGCCTCTGCCGCGACCCGGTGGCCCCGTCTGCGCTGTCGATCGGCCGCGTGGCCAGCCGGGAGAAATTGGATCAACGTGGAATCCATCTCGCCAATCGCATCAGCGACGGCGTCCGACACATTGTCATCCCTCATCAGTAACCCATAGAGACTTCCGTGGGCCTTGACGTGGGCCAGCGCTACTCCCTGCTGATCAGCGAAAGCTCGCAGTGCACCCGTCTGGTAGAGGACCGCCTGCGCGGCATCGTCTGGCGAGAACGCCATTTCGCGACGGCCGAACCCGATCAGGTCCGGGAAGCCAGGGTGGGATCCGAGCGCCAAGCCGTGGTGCTTCGCCAGTCGAACAGAAGCTGCCATAGTCCCCGCGTCGCCAGCATGCCAGCCGCAGGCGACATTCAGAGAAGAGACCAGCGGGGCCAGGGCCTCGTCCGCTCCCAGTCGCCATCGTCCAAGACTTTCTCCACCGTCTACGTTGAGATCTATAGTTCCGGTCATCACAGCCTCCTTTCCAGAGCTCCTTGGGAGCCTACCCGCGAGCTCCACCTGCCCGCTCCCCACGGGACTCCTGATCCTAGACTCGTGGCGTGCACCGGACAGCCATCGGCACTCCTCTGCGAAGAAACAACCGCGTCCTGGGTAGGCTGTTGGGTGGTGTGCTAGACCTCACATGGGGCAGAGAGTCTCATCCTCGCCTGCACCTCGACGACGCACTCGCGACACTTCCCACTTCTAAGGAGCCCGATCGATGTCCACGGAAGATTCTTTCTCGCTGCACGAAATCTCAATTCCTCAACTGCTCGATGCTTACTCCTCAGGGGATATCAAGGTCCAAGATGTCGTACGGCACTACTTAGACCAGATAGAAGCGATTGACCGTTCTGGACCAAGCCTGAACTCGATCATCACCACCAATGATTTCGCCCTCACTCGGGCCGAAGAGCTCGACGAACACCTGAGAAGCACGAATACCCTTGCAGGTCCGCTGCACGGAGTTGTCATTGTGGTGAAGGACAACATCGATACTGCGGAGATGGATACGACGTGTGGAAGCGAGGCCCTCTTGGGCTTCCGTCCCGAGAAAGACGCTGTCGCTGTTGCCAGGTTGAGAGAGGCTGGGGCTGTCATCCTCTCGAAATCCACCCTTCCAGACTTCGCAACCTCCTGGTGGTCCTACTCTTCGGTCAGCGGCGAGACCAAGAATCCATACGCCCTGGATCACGATCCTGGCGGTTCCAGTGCTGGATCTGCGGCAGCGGTCGCGGCCAACCTGGCTGTCGCCGGACTCGGAACCGACTGTGGCGGATCAGTCCGAATCCCGGCCTCCTTCTGCAATCTCGTTGGCATACGTTCCACTCCAGGGGTCGTACCACGCACCGGCACCGGATTCCTCGTCGCTTTCCAAGACACCGTCGGGCCGCTTGCACGGTCGGTTCAAGACGCGGTCGCGATCTTCGACGCTATGGCGGGCTATGACAACGGCGACCCCTTCTCCGTCTCCGCGACAGTCGGGAATCCGCCGACCTCCTACCTGGAGTCGGTGAACGGTGGCATGCAGAATGCGCGGGTGGGACTGGTCACCAACGCTCTGGGTGACGAATCTGATCCGCGCGGAGCAGCCATGAATCTGCTCATGCGGAAAGCGGTCGAGGATCTGGAGGACGCTGGGGCCGAGGTCGTCGACGTCCAGATTCCCAATCTCATGGACTATCTGATCGACACCAGTCAGTACGTGGCGTGTTCGCGCCACGACGTCGACGTCTATCTGCGGGAGCGTGAGCCACTCAACCACCTGCGGATCGCGGACATCGTCGCTGAGGGCAGGTACCACAAGCAGCTTGACTTGCTCGAAGCACTTGTCGAAGGCCCTGAACAGCCCGAAGACGACCCAGACTACTCCCGCCGCTTCGTCGTGCGGGAGGAGTTCACGCGGGTGATTCTGGACGTGATGGCACAGAATTCACTGGATGCACTCACCTACCCGGTAACTCGAGTTCCTGCGCCCTCAAACACAGAACGCGATGAGTGGACCGTGCTGAGCTTCCCGACGAACACACTGATCGCCTCCCAGGCGCTTCTGCCGTCGGTGACAGTGCCAGCAGGATTCACCGAGGACGGCATCCCCGCCGGCATCGAGCTCGTAACCCGCCCGTATGATGAGGCGTCCGGCTTCCGGATCGCTGCCGCGTTCGAGGCGCAGAGCAAGCAGCGGCGCGCACCTAAGTTCACCTGAGCCGCCGACCCAGGACCGAACCATCGACGTCAGAACATGCGCCCCGGGGTCTCTTGGAGCACCACAGACAGCTGCAGTCTCCGGGGCGCATGGTGACGACTCAGATCGACCGGAGATGCTGCCCGCCGAGCTGGCCACCCAGGTGGATCGAGGGCCGGCGTCGGCGGTCAGTTCTGACGGTCAGCGCTTCTCGTGCTTCTCGGTCTCTTCATCCCAAGCCTCGTTGTTCTCCTGCACGCGTTTGAGCGCCTCGGAGGCGGCTTCGCGAGTGGGATAGGGGCCCAGCAGCTGACTCCAGGAGGACTGCGCGCCCTCCTCGACCTGGCCGGTGCGGACGTTGAACCAGTATTCGGTGCTCATGGCCCCAGAATACGCCCCGGCCTCGGCTGACACATCCTGAAGTTCAGCGCGGCGGCAGCGTGTCAGACTTCTGCCCATGCACGAGAGCACCCCGCCGACGGCGACCTCCGGATCAGCACGACGACGGCGCGCCCCCTCCCTGCGGCGCAGCCGGGCCGCGACAATGGCCGCCTTCGCCACCAATGGGGCCCTCCCTGCCTCGCTGTTGGCCCGCTACGCCGAGGTCAAGGACGCACTGGAGCTGAGCCCGGCGATCTTTGGACTCGTGGTGGTGGGCTTCGGGCTGGGCGGCGCACTGGCGCTGCACATGCCCGGGGTGATCAACCGGTGGCTCGGAGTCGCGCGCACCGCGAGCTTC
This sequence comes from Nesterenkonia sp. AY15, assembly GCF_022565855.1. Classification (NCBI taxonomy): domain Bacteria; kingdom Bacillati; phylum Actinomycetota; class Actinomycetes; order Micrococcales; family Micrococcaceae; genus Nesterenkonia; species Nesterenkonia sp. AY15. Next base: position 114,933 of record NZ_JAJOYV010000005.1, read on the forward strand.
GGCACCCTCTTGATGGGCGGTGGACTGACCCTCGCCGCGGCCGGGGTGGCGCTGGGCAACCCCTGGGTGGTGGTGGCGGGCCTGCTGATCACGGGCTTCGGCGATGCCGCGGTGGATGTGTCGCAGAACTCCCAGGGGCTGCGTGTCCAGACGGCGTATCGACGGTCGCTGTTGAACTCGATGCACGCGGGCTGGAGCATCGGCGCTGCTCTCGGCGGCGCCGTCGGGATCCTGGCCGCGGTGCTCGGCGTGCCGCTGGCCACCCATATGGCGGTGTGGGCGCTGATCTGTGTGGCCGCGATGACCCTCTCAGCACGCGCGTTCATGCCCGAACCTGACGCGGAACCGGAGGACGCCGAGCCCCCGGTCAGGCCCTCCGGGTGGTCCACAGTCAAGATCCTGCTGCCGCTTGCGCTGATCGCGCTGGCCGGGATCTCGGTCGAAGACGTGGGCAACAACTGGTCCGCCGTGCTGCTCTCGACCGAACGCGGCCTGGACGCGGCCTCGGCCGGCGTCGGACTCACCGTGCTGCTTGCCGCCCAGTTCATCGGGCGGATGATCGGTGACCGGGTGATCGACCGGCTCGGGGAACGGACCTCGCTGATCCTGAGCCTCTCGGCGGTGATCATCGGTCTGCTCGGCGCCGCCTGGGCACCGGGAGTCGCGCTGACCCTGGTCGGCTTGGCAGTGGCCGGTCTGGGCTGCGCGGTGACCGTGCCGCTGGCCTTCGCCCGGGCGGACCGGGTGCCGGGACTGCCCGCGCACAGCGGGGTGACCTGGATCAGCTGGGCGATGCGCGCGGTGATGCTCAGCCTCTCCCCGGCCATCGGAGTGATGACCCAGGGGTCCTCGCTGCCGGTTGCGATCAGCGTGATCGTGGGCATCGCGGCGCTGGCGCTGGCGCTGCAGCTGCGGCCGCGACCCCAGCTGCAGCCCGAGCCCCGGGCAGCAGCAGACCGATAGGATGAACCTCATGGCTACCCCGCAGTCCGCTCCCCTGTCTTCCCGTGCCCCCGTGGGCACGCTCACCAAGGGCACGGTGTCCCCTCAACGTCCGGTCCCGGCGCACATCGATCGGCCCAACTACGTGGGCCTCGAGGCCCCGCCGGAGTACACCGGTGAAGACGTCTACGACGCCGAGACCGTCGAGCGGATCCGACGGGCGGCCCAACTCGCCGCCGACGCCATGGTCGCGACCTCCGAGCTGATCCGCCCCGGGGTCACCACCGAGGAGCTTGACGCCTACGCGCACCAGTACCTGACCGACCGTGGGGCCTACCCGTCCTGCCTGTCCTACCGCGGGTTCCCCAAGGCCATCTGCACCTCGGTCAACGAGGTCATCTGCCACGGCATCCCGGATTCCACAGTGCTCGCCGAGGGTGACATCGTGAACCTCGACATCACCGCCTATATCGACGGCGTGCACGGGGACCACAACCGCACGATCTTCGTCGGCGAGGTCGATGAGGAGACCCGGCTGCTGGTCGAACGCACCGAGGAAGCGATGATGCGTGCCATCCGGGCGGTGAAGCCGGGCCGGCCGATCAATGTGATCGGTCGCGCCATCGAGTCCTATGCGAGGCGTTTCGGCTATGGTGTCGTACGCGAGTTCATCGGCCACGGCGTGGGCAAGGCGTTCCACACCGGCCTGGTGATCCCGCACTTCGATGCGGCACCGGACCACGCGCGCCTGATGGAGCCGGGAATGGTGTTCACCATCGAACCGATGCTCACCCTGGGCACGCGCCACTGGGACATGTGGGAGGACGGCTGGACAGCCGTGACCCGCGACCGGAAGCGCACCGCGCAGTTCGAGCACACTCTGGTCGTCACCGATGACGGCGCCGAGATCCTCACGCTGCCTTCGGGCTCCTGAGTCCGGTCCCCTCCCCCACAGCACGGAGATACTGCACCACTATGAGCTCTTCTCACGAGCAGCCACTGGCTGCCCAGTCCCTCGGTTCCGCCAGCGAGACCATCACGGATCTTCCCAAGCGGGCCATCGGCATCGATGTGGGCGGCACCGGGATCAAGGGCGGTCTGGTCAACCTGCACAAGGGCACCCTGACCGGTGAACGGTTCCGGATCCCGACCCCGAAGCCTGCGACCCCGGAGGCGGTGGCCGAGGTGATCGGTCAGATCCTCGATGAGCTGCTCAGCCGGGAGAAGGCCCCGGCGCTGGAAGAGCTGTCCGTCGGCGTGCTGTTCCCGGCGATCGTGGACAAGAACATCGTGCTCTCTGCGGCGAACATCGATCAGTCCTGGATCAACACCGACGCCGCGAAGCTGCTGCGCCACCTGCCCGGGCAGATCCACACCCTGAACGACGCCGACGGCGCCGGTCTCGCCGAGGCCCGCTACGGCGCGGGCAAGGGGCTCGAGGGCACGGTCATGACGATCACCCTGGGCACCGGCATCGGGTCAGCCCTGGTGCACGACGGCGTGCTGGTCCCCAACAGCGAGATGGGTCACCTGGAGTTCGAGGGCGAGGTGGCGGAGAAGAAGGCCTCCGCCGCGGCGCGTGAGCGCACCGACATGCCCTGGGATGAATACGGCCAGCTGCTGAACCGGTTCCTCAAGCATGTGGAGCGGCTGCAGTCGCCCGAGCTGTTCATCATCGGCGGGGGGATCTCCAAGCGCAGCGAGGATTTCCTGCCCGAGATCAAGGACCTGCGGGCGAAGGTCGAGGTCGCCGCGCTGCAGAACAACGCCGGTATCGTCGGGGCGGCGCTCTACGCCGCCGAGCAGACCCGGCTGAACCAGTCCCGCGGGCGGTCCTGAGCCTCACGCACAGGTTGCTACACTTCTTGCTGCACCAGATCGCGCCGTCACGGCGGTGACTGGGCACGGGCCTTTAGCTCAGCTGGTAGAGCACCGCGTTTACACCGCGGTTGTCGTCGGTTCGATCCCGACAGGGCCCACCCACCGTGGATGTTCACACGCCACGCCTTCCCCGCGACCTGGCTGCGACCAGGGGCGGCGGCGCAGGGCACCCGGTTTCGGATTCGGCGAACCGGGCTCTGGAGCGGGTGCTGTGGGGACGTTTATCCTACAGATATGGCGCTCTCGTCACGGAGCCTGACCACAGGGCCCGTCCGGCCATGACCGGCCCTCACCTCGACCTGTGGTGGATTCCGGTAGGCGCCGGTGGGCACGTCGTCGTCCATACAAGCAGGTGGTGGGAGTCGCTGCGCGCGCTCAGGGCCCGCCGTCGAGCCTGTCGGTTGTTCCATGCCGCGCTCGAGGTGTTCGACGGCACCAGCAAGTACGTAATCGAGATGACTCCGGTATGGGGCCAGCCCTCCGGACCTCGCGGCGTGGTGGGCCAGGGGCCTGTCGGTATCCGTTGGTTGGGCGCCTCCCGCTTCTTTCGTTATGAGATCCGATGCTGGAAGGGCGGATCCATACCCGATCGAGACTGGGCGATCGGCCCGCCGGTTCGCTTCCTGCTCGCTCCCGGCGAAGTCGACGCGCTGATCGGACGAATCCCCACGACCCCGCAGCTGACCTGGGGGCGCGACATCTATGGGATCGGAGACATGTGGAACTCCAACTCGCTGATCTCCTGGCTCCTCCAGTCCTCCGGAATCGATGCCGGTCGGCTCGCTCCGCCGGAGGGGGGAGACGCTCCCGGGTGGGACACCGGAATCGCCGCGGCCCGTGTGCCGGATCAGTCCGACTTCGCAGACCAGAAGGACGACGACGCTGGAGCCTGAGTCGATTCCCAGGCAGCTGGCACCGGCGCTAATCTGATCCCATGGCTTCCATCGCATGCACCACCGGCCCGGCATCCGGCTTGGTCGGGATCGGACTGGGCACGGCACTTCTGGCTTCCCGCAGACACCTGGTGCGGCTCTCCTACCAGCCTGCGCTCATCGGTCTCGCCGTGTGGTCAACCCGACAGCCGTCATGACCGAGAAGATCGACTTCAAGAAGACGCTGCCCAGCTATCGGGCCAGGCCCGGAATGCACCAGGTCCTCGAGCTGCCCGAGATGCAGTACCTGATGATCGACGGCCACGGTGACCCGAACACCTCGCCCGAGTACGCGGGCTCGCTGGAGGCGCTGTATCCGCTGGCCTTTGCGCTGAAGTTCTCCAGCAAGCGCGAGCTTGAGAGAGACTATGTGGTCCCGCCGCTGGAAGGCCTGTGGTGGGCCGAGGACATGTCGGTGTTCACCAGCGCGCGGGACAAGTCGAAGTGGCAGTGGACGCTGATGCTCCTGGTTCCTGAGTGGATCGACCAAGAGATGTTCGCCCATGCGGTCACCGCGGTCCGGGCGAGGTCCTCCCCCGCACGCCTGGACGCCGTCCGCCTGGAGGCCCTCACCGAGGGCCACTGCGTACAGACCCTGCACGTGGGCCCCTTCGATGAGGAGCCCAGGACCATCGAACCGATGCACAGCGAATTCATGCCGAGCCATGGTCTTGAACCCACGGGTAAGCACCACGAGGTCTATCTCAGCGACCCGCGCAGGGTCGCGCCTGAGAAGCTGCGCACCATCATCCGCCAGCCCGTCAGACGTTCTCCCGCTTCGGCGGCCGCGATCGTCGTAGAACCCAGGTGACGTGGAGGTCTAGGCTGGGCCCTGTGAGTACAGATCCGAAGGCGCAGCTGGACCGGCGAACGGTGCTCTCGGGGGTGCTGTTCGGGTCCGGGATCGCGGCCTCGATCATCGACCTGTTCATCTTTCACCTGGCGCTGCAGTGGCATCACTTCTACGACCTCTCCACCACGGAGGTGGCCCTGACTGCCGATGGCTTCTTCCACGCCTTCGGCTGGTTCATCACCGTCTGGGGCCTGTTCTTGCTCGCCGATGTGCGACGCCGGACCGAGGTCGCGTGGAAGCGCTGGGCCGGGGCGGTGCTTGCCGGGGTGGGAGCGTTCCAGCTGTTCGACGGGGTGGTCTTCCACAAGCTGCTCGGGATCCACCAGATCCGCTACGGGGTGGACCTGTTCGTCTATGACCTGACCTGGATCGGCTCCGCGGTGGTGCTGCTGGTGATCGGTCTGGTCATGCTGCGCCGCACCCGTCCAGCCGCGGTCCCGGCCTGAACGTCGGGACGGACAAGCCGATGAGCCGCTGATGGGTCACCAGGAGGATCACCTCGGTGCTCCGACGGGTCTCGCGCCGGCGGACCCCTCGGTCTGGGCCGCGCTCGACGTCGTCGTCGTTCTCATGCTGCTCACCGCGGCGCTGGGTCATGCCGCGGCACTCTGGGCCTCCCGCCGACGTACTCCCTGGCCGTTGCACCGCAGCGTGTTGTTCTACCTCGGGCTGGGCTGCGCGGCCACCGGGCTGCTCGGGCCTGTCGCCACCGCGGCGCACACCAGCTTCACCGCGCATATGGCCGGGCACCTGCTGCTGGGCATGATCGCCCCGCTGCTTCTGGTCTTCAGCGCACCGGTCACCCTCGCCCTGCGCGCGCTTCCGGTGCATGCCGCCCGAGGGTTGACCCGGGTCCTGCGCAGTCCCGGCGTGCGGGTGCTCACCCATCCGGTGGTCGCGGGCGTGCTGAACGCGGGCGGACTCTGGCTGCTCTACACCACGGACCTGTTCCAGGTCATGCACTTCTCCCCGGTGGCCTATGCGCTGGTGCATCTGCACATCTTCGTGGCCGGCTATGTGTTCACAGCCTCGCTGGTGGGCGTCGATCCGGACCCGCACCGGGCGTCGATGCCGATGCGGTCGACAGTGCTGATCCTGTTCATCGCGGCGCATTCCATCCTGGCCAAGTGGCTCTATGCGCACCCGCCCGAGGGTGTGGCACCCGGTGACGCGCAGGCCGGCGCGCAGCTGATGTACTACGGCGGAGACGCCGTGGACATCAGCCTGCTGGTGCTGCTCTTTGCCGGCTGGTATTCCACCACGCGTCCTCGCAGCAGTCAGGGCGCGGAGCTCAGCCCACGGCGAGGCTGAGCCCTGCGACCACTCCTGCGGTCAGTTTCTGCGTTCAGTCCTTCGCGGCGGCGCTGATCGCGTCCAAGGCTGCGCGCAGGCGCTGCTCAGCGTCCTCGGCCACCTCTCGGACCGCGGCTGAGTCGCTGAGCTGGACCATGGTCTGCGGGTCGATCGCGTCGATGGTCGCGTGGTCCTCGGTGGCGCCGCGGCGGACCACCACGTTGCAGGGCAGCAGCGCCCCGAGCTCGGGCTCTGCCGCCAGCGCCTTGCTGGCCAGCGTGGGGTTGCAGGCGCCCAGGATGATGTAGTCTCCGACCGCCTCACCGGACTCGGCGCCGAGCTTCTTGGTGAAGGTGGCTTTGACGTCGATCTCGGTGAGGATCCCGAAGCCCTGCTCGGCCAGTGCCGCGCGGGTGGCCTCCACCGCCTGGGTATAGGGCATCGGGACGGTCGTGGTGTGGGTGTAGCTCATGGCCTGCTCCTTCGACTCACAGTTCACCGACCCCTGGCGGGGTCGGCACGTTTTCGGTTCTCAGATGACGCATCCCGAGACGACGGCGGCCAGCGCGGCGCCGTGGGCGGTGGCGCTGGTGACGATCAGCACCGCCATGATCGCGGTCATCGCGACCGCCCCCAGTATCCCCTGGCGGGGGCTCACCGGGGAGATCAGCTGGCGCACGCGCTCCGGTCCCGCTGCCAGCATCATGCGCTGCGCTCCTGTCTGGCTGCTGGCGGTGCGCTGGGCGCTGCTCGCCTCCCCCATGACCAGCAGGGCCGAGGCGAGCGCCCGGGTGCCTGCGCGGCGCTGGGCCGCGTTGTCCGCCGAGACCTCCAGGTAGTGCGGCACCGCGTCCGCGATGGCGCCCGCGAAGGGCACCCAGCGCAGGGGTCCGGTGATGCTGCCGATGAAGTCCAGGACCAGGTGGTGGCGTTCACGCAGATGCGCCGCCTCGTGGGCGAGGACAGCGCGCAGCTCCTGATCGTTCAGCGCCGCGAGCAGGCCCGTGGAGACGACGATGCCCCAGCGGTCCCTGCCCAGCGCGAACGCCGAGGGGTGGGGATCTTCGACCACGGTGACCAGATGACCGTCGATGACCTGGCGTCGTCCCACTGGCAGCAGGGAGCGGCAGGTCTCGCGCAGCAAGGACTTCCGCTTGGCCGCAGCCCGCAGACCCAGTGCCGCGACGAGCAGCACCGCAGCAGCGGGCGCGAAGAGGAACGCGGCTGTGGGGATGCCGGTCTCCATCGCAAAGCCGGTGGAGAAGGGGTTCGACGCCTCCAGGCAGCGCTGGCAGACCTCCGCAACCGGGGCGGGCAGCGGGCTGGGTCCGGTCAGCGCCCAGGCCAGGAACAGTCCAGCCGCCATCACCGATGTCAGCCAGAGCACCAGGCTCGCCCCGAGACCCAGCACAGCCAGGCGTGGGAACCGGATCAGCGCCGGTGCCGCGGCGCGGATCAGCGGACGACCCAGCACGGCTGCGGCGAGCACCGCGAAGACCATGAGCAGGGAGAGCAGCAGGGGGTTCACGGTGAGTCCTGGGAATTCTCACCAGCGAGATAGGCGCGCAGCAGATCTCGCTCCTCGTCCGGCATGGTGTCCACGAAATGCAGGATGGAGGCGGTTCGGTCTCTGCTGACGCCCAGTGCGTGGCGCATCAGGCCTGCGGTGTGTTCCTCGCGGGTCCGCTGCGGGAGGTAGCGCACGGAGCGTCCCACGCGGGTCGGCGCCACCAGAGCTTTGCGTTCGAGGTTGCCCATCACGGTGGCGATGGTGGTGTAGGCCGGGCGGCTGGGCAGCTGGTCCATGACCTCACGGACGGTGTGCCCGGAGTGGTCCCAGAGCAGGTCCATGACCTGCTGCTCCAAGGGGCCGAGTCGTTCGGCGGGCGTCCCGGGCGGGCGTTCTTCGCTCATGTGTTGACCAGGTCCTTCCGCGGGCGCACGGTGCAGGCGACCTGCCCCTTGAGTCGCCAGATCAGCGCGACGCCGGTGAGCAGCATGGCGCCGAGCGCGAGAATCGGCTGGAGCGGTGTGAAGTAGGTGATGGCTCCAGAGTATCCGAGGGCGACGAGCGCGATCTTGTTGCAGACCGGGCAGCCCACTGCGAACCAGGCCAGCACCATGCCGATCATTCCGAAACGGCTGCTGCGCCGATCCTCGGCGGGCGAGATGCCGTCCTGCGCCTCGGCGGTCGCCGGATCATCCTCCGACCCGGACTCCACCGGGCTCGACGCCCGCACATAGGTGGCCATGAGCATGCCGCTGAGCACCGAGGTCAGAATCCACACCGGGTAGTTCCACCACACCGGCGGGATCTCCCGAGCGAAGAACGAGTTGGGAATCAGCACGGTCGCGACTCCCACCAGCAGGCCGACGACGACGGCGGCGATCGCGGCAATGATGATCTGCCGGGGCGTCCAGGAGCGCAGGGCCTGGACCGCGAGCGCGGTGGACGCCTTCCAGCGGGCAAGTCGGATCGAGAGGGAAGTCATGGGACCACTATGCCGCAGATCGACTATCTTGCATAGTTACTATGTTTCGTAGTTACTATGGTCCGTAGTAGATTGTCCGTCCTTGAAAGGCCACGATGTCCCACCCCTTGCCCGCAGAACCGAAAACCCGCTCAAGAAAGAACACCCTGCTGCCGCTGTTCGTGATCATCATCGCCGCCGCGCTCATCGGCTTCGTGATCTGGCAGAGCATCGGCGACGACACTCCTGAGTCGACGCAGGATGGCATGGAACAGGGTGGTGTGGAAGGCGAGTCCCAAGGTCAGGGGCCGGTCGCCGTGCCTGAGGAAGGCGCCCAGCCTGAGCAGTCAGATATGAGCGACATCGAACGCCGAGATCCCGAGGACCTTCTGGCGGTCGGTCCCGCGGACGCTCCAGTGGCGATCGTGATGTTCACCGACGCCCAGTGCCCCTTCTGCGCGGCCTGGCACGACCAGACGCTGCCCACGATGATGGAGTACGTCGAGGAGGGCGATCTGCGCATCGAGTGGCGCGACGTCAACGTCTTCGGCGAAGCCTCCGAACGCGCGGCCCGGGCCACCTACGCAGCGGCGATGCAGGACGCATTCACCGAATACCACGGGCTGCTCTTCGCAGATGGGGAGACGCTTCCCGAGTCCGGGCTCACCGATGAGGGTCTGCTGGATCTCGCCGAGCAGGCGGGACTCGATACCGCGCAGTTCCAAGAGGACATGAACTCCCCTGAGGTCACCGAGCAGATCGCCGCCAATGCGCAGGAGGGCCTCGACATCGGAGCGTACTCCACACCGGCCTTCATCGTGGCGGGGGAACCGATCATCGGCGCCCAGCCCACCGAGGTCTTCGTCACCGCCGTCGATGACGCACTGGCACAGGACCGCTGATGGAGATCAGCCTGGTCACCGCATTCCTCGGAGGAATGCTGGCGCTGTTGAGCCCGTGCAGCGCCTTGTTGCTGCCAGCGTTCTTCGCCTCCACCGTCGGAGCACGACTCAAGCTGCTGGTCCACGGGTCTATCTTCTACCTGGGCCTCATCCTCACGCTGGTCCCGCTGGGACTGGGACTGGGCGCGGTCGGCACCCTGTTCATCGACCACCGTCAGGCGCTGATCGTGGGGACCTCGGTGATCCTCATCCTCCTGGGTCTGGCCCAGATGGTCGGCCTGGGCTTCGACTTCTCCAAGGCGCTGCCAGGGACTCAGCGGCTGCAGCAGCAGGCCCACACCAGAAAAGGTCTGGTCCGCACCTTCCTGCTCGGCGCTGCGAGCGGCGTGGCAGGCTTCTGCGCCGGACCGATCCTGGGAGCGATCCTCACCCTGGCTGTGGCTCAGGGAAGCGTCCCGCTGGCGGGTCTCATGCTCGCCGTCTACGGCGCCGGAATGGTGGTGCCCTTGATCATTCTTGCCGCACTCTGGGGACGCATCGGCACCCGTTCGATGAGGTTCATCCGCGGACGTGGCTTCACCGTGCTCGGGCGTCAGCTCCACACCACCTCCGTGATCGCAGGTGCCCTGATCGCCGGCGTCGGAGTCCTGTTCTGGACCACCAACGGCCTGGTGACCGCGCCCTCCCTGGTCCCCAGTGAAACCCAGGGGTGGCTGCAGGCGATGAGCTCCTCGGTCTCCGGGCCGGTGGCAGACATCCTTCTGATCCTCGGGATCTCAGCAGCCATCCTTCTCGTCTGGGCGGTGAACCGTCGCTCCAGCGTCCGCGCTCAGGAGCGCGCTCCAGACACCCGGAAGGAGACACTGCGATGAGCGCCGGTCACCGTGGTCGCCCACAGCCTCGGGCAGCTGCACTCCTCGGTGTCCTCGCACTGACCCTGGGAGCCTGTTCGACTGAACCGAACCAGGAAGCCTCCGTGGAGCATGACCCAGCGGCGCCGCCGGTCGACATCGATGCAGACCCAGTCCAGGTGCAGTCATCGGCCGAGGAAGCTGACCTTGACGCCATCCACCTCCCAGTGAGCCTGACAGGTCTCGTCAGTGTGGATCCCCAGTGGGACACTCCCCCGCAGGTTCACGACGGCGTCTTTCTCGCCCCCGGCGAGCAGGACGGCAGACTGGTGTTCAGCGCCGTGTCCGCCGATGGGACCGTGCTGTGGACCGCAGAACGCCCGTTGAGCTGCTCCGGCTTCGCCCTGACGAGCGCGGGTGACCGTTCTCTCGCGGTGCTCACCGATCTCGCCGACCCGACCGGGTCTGGTGATTCATTCGGGACCACCACCGCGACGGCCTATGACTTGAACACCGGGGAGGAAGTCTGGGGTCCAGTGGAGGTCCCCGGACCGCATCAAGGCCCTGGGCTGGTCTTTGCCGAACGCGGTGACGAACCACTGGGCGGCACCGGACAGCGAGTCGCCCTGGACGCCGCCACCGGAGAACGCAGCCCGGAGGGCGCCGAGGTCATCGGGGAGTTCTTCGGAACGACGGTCATCGCCGACGATGGAGAGCTCGCCGCCTTCGCCAGCGGACGTTCCGGCGAGCTGTGGCGCGCGGCGTCACCGAGCGCCGCGACCGCCGCTGAAGGGGAAGTCCCGGTCAGTCCGGCGACGAACCGGCTTCCCCCTGGCAGCGCCCTCATCGGCTCATCGGAGGATGGTTTTGACCTATGGGACCTCACCGACGGCGAGCCCCTCAGCGGCGGCCTGGATGACGCGATGTTCGATGCGATGTCCGAGACCTGGGTCGCGATCCGCGAGGATGAACTCGCCGGATTCGACTCCGCAGGCGGGGAACTCTGGTCCGTGGACCTCGAAGCAGAACCCACACTTCTCGGCGTGGGCGGAGTGATGGCCTATCTCCTTGCAGACGGAGAGGACCTGGACATCTACAACGTGGTCACCGGCAACACCGCCCGGGTCTACGATCCGCTTGAGGATGGTGCAACTGCCATTCCGCTCGCGTTCACGGAGACTGGCGCCAGCGTCGTCGACACGGGGACGCAGATCCTCCTGGTCACCGAAGTGCCAGGTTCTGCGGAAGACTATGCGGGCGAGGGGGATCCATTTGAAGACCGACCGTGACGATGTCGACAGACGAGAGGTCCTACCGTGAGTGATGACAACCCGAGAGACTTCTGGGAGACCCGCTATGCCGACTCGGACCGGGTCTGGTCCGGTCGCGTCAATGCGACCATGAGCTCGTTGGTCGCTGATCTGCCTGCCGGACGCGCCTTGGACCTGGGCTGTGGAGAGGGCGGCGATGTCCTCTGGCTCGCGAAACAGGGTTGGCAGGCCTTCGGCGTCGACATCTCGGAGACCGCCGTCCTGCGGGCGCGGACACACGCGGAGCAAGAAGGGCTCGGGGGCGGCAGCGCGGAGTTCCTGGCCGCGAATCTGCCCGAGGGTATGCCGGAGGGGCCTTTCGATCTGATCACCGCCTCCTTCCTGCAGTCCCCGGTGGCACTCGACCGGCGGAAGATTCTTCGTGCCGCCGCCGACCGGGTCTCGGTCGGCGGGCACCTCGTCCTGGTCTCCCACGCCACAGCGCCCCCGTGGGCAGAGCACAACCACGGACCCGCGGAGATGCCGACCCTCGGCGGTGACCTGGCCGCACTGGAGCCGCGGAAGGCCTGGGAAGTAGAGGTGGGCGAGGTTCGCCACCGAAACGTGGTCGGACCGCACGGTGAAGACGCGATGCTTGAAGACCTGGTCATCGTGGCGAGGAAGTTGTGACAGATCACTGGCTCTGGGCTGAGTACCTCTCAGATCCGGATGTAGACCCACGACGAGCCATACTTGGAACTTAGGAGTTCACTATGCAGGAAGTTGCACCCTCGGCGGCCTTCGATCGTCTGGGAACAGCCCAGTTTGTTGACGTGCGAGAAGACTCGGAAGTCACGGGCGGCATGATCCCTGGGGCCTTCCATATTCCGCTCGGACAGCTGGGTGCGCGTCTGGCCGAACTTGATCCGGCGCGTGAGACGATCACCGTCTGTCGCAGCGGCAAGCGAAGCCTGACCGCCGCCCAGACGCTGGAAGACGCAGGGTTCACCGTTGCAAGCATGCAAGGTGGGATGAACGAGTGGAGTTCCCAGAACCGCCCGACGGCTCTGCCCTGAGAGCAGACAGCCGCGACTCACCATCGCGCCATCACAGGTGAATGCCGGACTGACCTTCGACTATTGAACGGGAGCCTGGAGCCCAACCACTCTGGTGGCAGTGACCCGTGGCTGAGTGCAACTAGTCGAACCTGCCAGGTGTCGGCAGGGTGAGGATCTCGGCTCCGTCCTCGGTGATCGCGATGGTGTGCTCGCTGTGGGCAGTGCGGGCTCCGGTGGCGCTGCGCAGCGTCCACCCGTCGGCGTCGGTGCGCAGTTCATCGGTGTCGGCCATGATCCAGGGCTCCAGCGCGAGCAGCAGGCCGGGCTGGAGCTGATATCCGCGTCCTGGGCGGCCGGTGTTCACGACGTGCGGGTCCTGGTGCATGGTCGATCCCAGGCCGTGTCCGCCGAACTGAGTGTTGATCGGATACCCAGCCTCTGTGAGAACCATGCCGATGGCGTGGGAGAGGTCCCCGATCCGGGCTCCCGGGCCGGCGGCGGCGATCCCCGCAGCCAGCGCCCGTTCGGTGGCCTCTATCATCGCCACGTCCTCGGGCGGCGCAGAGTTCCCGACGATGAAGCTGATCGCCGAGTCCGCGACCACCCCGTCCAGCGACACTGCGAGGTCGAGGGTGAGCAGGTCACCGTCGGCCAGCGTGTGGTCATGCGGCTTGCCGTGGAGCACCGCGTCGTTCACCGAGGTGCAGATGTAGTGGCCGAAGGGTCCGCGCCCGAAGGATGGCTCGTAGGCCACGTAGCAGGAGGTGGCGCGGGCCTCGAAGATCATCTCCCGGGTCCAGTCGTCGATCTCCAGCAGGTTCGTGCCCACCGTCGCGCGGCGCTTCATGGTCTGCAGAATGTCGGCGACCAGTGCGCCGGTGACTCGCGCGCGGGCAAGTCCGGTGGCGCTGAGGATCTCGATCATGAAGCACCTTCGGCGGCGGCTGCAGTGACCCGGCGGTTGTGCAAGAGGTTCCGCAGACAGCCCGGCAGCGTGCCCAGCAGGATCAGGATCGGACCGGCCGAGCGACCGTAGACGTCACTGAAGATCCAGGCACTTGCGAGGAAGCAGACGAACGCCAGGAGCCGCACCACAGCGACCTGTGGTGGATTGATCGGCGGTTTGCCGAAGAAGAACGGCAGCCGGGAGTCGGGATTCACTCTCCGGAGCATGTCGAAGGACGCGGTGAAGAGCACCGCTGCCAGAACCCAGAGGATGATCGCGAATAGCTCCATCGGATCATTCCATCGCCCAGGCCTGCTCCCGTCAATCTTCCTCGCGGCCAGAACAGCTCCGGCCGCCCTCGTAGAGTGGCGGGAGGGAACCCATCGCATCACCTATGGAGGTCAGCAGACCGTGAGAAGCCGATCCACGCGCGCACCGGCGCAGCAGGCAGAGCGGGAGAATGCCGCCGAACGCCTCGCGGCACAGCTGGACCGACCCATGGGCATGCTCGGCATCTTGTTCCTGTTCGTCTTTCTGGGCCAGATGCTCGTCACCGAGCCCGGATGGAGCCGGGCGCTGAGCGTCGCCGGCTGGGTGTTCTGGGCCGTCTTCGTCGCGGAATTCCTTCTGCGCGCGTATGTTGCCGGGTTCCAGAGGGCGTTCTGGCGGCGGAACTGGTGGCAGGTGATCTTCCTGCTGGTGCCGTTCCTGCGCTTCGTCCGCGCGCTGCAGGCAGTGCGGGTGCTGCGCGTGACGCGCGTCGCACGGGTGGGAGGGATCCTCTCCGCCGGGGTGCGCGGTTCCCGGTCAGCCGGGCGGCTGCTCTCCAGCCGCATCGGCTGGCTCGCCGCGGTGACCGCCGTCGTCATCCTGGCGGCGAGTCAGCTGCTCTACGCCTTCGAATCCCACACCGACTACACCACCGCGCTCTACGAGGCGGCGCTGGCCACCGTGACCGGCACCGGAATAACCACCGAGGACCCGTTCTCCAAAGTGGTACACCTGGTGCTGGCGGCGTACTCCGTAGGCGTCTTCGCGACACTTGCCGGGTCCGTCGGCGCGTACTTCCTGCGCGGGGAGGATCCGGTGGTTCAAGAGAGTGAAGATGGTTAGTTTCTTCCATCCTGAAAGCATGTTAACTCGTGTGAGAAGTTGACCACCAGAAGGTGGAGCTCCATGATCAACAAGTGAATAGTGACAAGAAGCGAATCGCGTTGCTCATAGATGTCGAAAACGCGCCAGCCTCAAAGGTTGACGTTGTGCTCGCAGAAGTCGCGCGCCATGGCGTTGCCACCGTCCGACGAGCGTACGGCAACTGGAAGAGTCCCCGGCTCCAGCAGTGGGAGGCCGCCCTCCATCCATACGCGATCCGACCGATGCAGCAATTTGCCTACAGCACCGGGAAGAATTCTGCCGATATGGCGATGGTGATTGATGCGATGGATCTGCTTCGTGCGGGCTCGATCGACGCGTTCGCCCTCCTGTCGAGCGACGCGGACTTCACGCCGCTGGTGATGCGGATACTGGCGGACGGCCTGAAAGTGTACGGCTTCGGCGAGAATAAGACTCCCAAGCCGTTCGTCAATGCCTGTTCTCAGTTCATCTACGTGGAAAGCCTGAGGCAGCTCTCCGGCAGCACACGCGCCTCGACGGGTGGTCCAAGCGTCGCGAAGTCCGTGGGCGGTGATGCCGGCCTTGTCCTCCTGATGCGCAATGCTGTCGAAGCTGCCCGCGGCGACGACGGTTGGGCGAATCTCGGTGCCGTGGGGCAACAGATCAGCAACCAGGCATCGCTGGACCCGAGAAACTACGGCTATCGAAAACTGAGCGATCTGATCGAGGCGACAGAACTGTTCCAGGTCAAACGTCAGAATCTGGGCGTCTTTGTGCGAGATAGGGGCCTAGCGGTATCGGGAGCTCCCCGTCGAGGCTGAGCACCCGGGTGAGAGTCAGCTGGGCTGGCGCGCCCACCTCAACTGCGCAGATTCACGCTGAGGTCCTGATCGGCCGTGGCCTGGAGTGACTCGCTATCGGCGGTCATCGTCTCCGCACCCGGGACCCGATCGGTGTTCTGCGCGCTGACGGCGAGCCAGGCGCCGTCGTCGTCCTCTGCTGTCCCAGGCTGCCGCTGGAAGGTGAAGCTGATGACACCCTGCCGGGTGCCGGAATCCGTAGTCATGCGCGGCCCGGATCCGCTTCCGGCTGTTCCACCAGAGACCGACCACGTCGACGAAGTTCGCATCCTCGACGAGGAGCGCGGCCAGGGCGTCGGCGTCAGCAGCCTTCCACGCCTGCGCGAAACCTTGGGCGACTCCTCCAGGGGTGCTGGTGCCACCGCCTTCCGCCCCGGTCACGGCAGGATCGAATCGACGTAACCACCGTCGACCCGCAGCGCGCCACCGGTGGTGGCCGAGGCCAGCGGTGAGGCGAGATAGGCGACCATGTTCCCGATCTCCTCGGGTTCGATGAGTCGGTGCAGCAGCGACTGGGCGCGGTGTTCCTGCATGAACTCTCGCTGCGCTTCGGCCCAGGACTTGGATGAATCCACCAGCTGGTAGACGAAGTCTTCGATGCCTGCAGTGAGGGTGGGCCCTGCCAACACCGAGTTCACCGTCACACCAGATCCGGCAGCTTCTTTCGCGAAACCGCGCGAGACGGCAAGCAGCGCCGATTTGGTGGCTCCGTAGTGGATCATCTCGGCGGGGATCACGACGGCGGAATCACTGGCGATGTTCACGACTCGGCCCCAGCCGCGGGCCATCATCTTCGGCAGTGTGGCGCGGATCAGCCGAACCGCGGAGAGGACGTTGACCTCCCAGAACCGCTGCCAGTCGGCATCGGGGATCTCCAGGGCCGGCTGGGCGCCGAAGATGCCGAGGTTGTTGACCAGAATGTCTACCTCGCCGACGGCCCCGAGGGCTTCGGTCAACCCCTCATCCGTGGTCACATCCCCGGGTGCGCCGATGAGAAGCTCTTCGGGCAGACCGTCCTTGGCGAGAATGAGGATGGCGGCCTCCACCTTGTGGGCGCTGCGGCCGTTGATCCCCACGCGAGCTCCGGCCTCGGCGAGCCGCTTCGCTATTGCGAAGCCGATGCCCTGAGTGGAACCACTCACGAAGGCTGTCTTGCCGGTGAGGTCCAACGCAATCATGGTCTGCTCCTGCTGTTCCCGGGGGTGCTTGTCGCTGCGGCGGAGCCGTGGTGACGCCAAGGCGGATCACCGCACGTTCATCTCCACAGAGTCGGTGTAGGTTCCAAGAGTTGCGGTCCGTTGTTGCGCACGTTGCCCACCGCCGGGTCCACCTCGTAGATCTCCCAGCCCGAGGCGGCCTCGGGGATCTCCCCGCGCAGCTGCTCAAGCAGCACCTCGAGCTCCTCAGGCGTCTTCTCCCCCGGGTGGATCCACTGAGCGGCGAACTCCTCGGTCATCGCCAGGGGGATGCGGTCATGCAGCGCGGCGAGCTCGCTGAGCACACCGTCGTCGGTGGTCTCCGGGGAGGGCCCGGTGAGGATGGTGCAGGAGAGGATCCAGGGGTCGGACTCGCCGCGGGCCTCGGCGTTCTTGTCCTTCCACCTTTCGTAGAGTCCGGCGAAGACCAGAGGTGAGCCATCAGCGGAACGGATCGCATGCGGTCGCTTCTTCGCTCCCTGCGCCTTCCACTCGTAGTAGGCCTCGGCGGGGACCGCACAGCGCCGAGATTTCGCCGCCGAGCGGAAGCTGGGTTTGGAAGCGACAGTCTCGGAACGGGCATTGAAGGTCCGGGAGCTGAATGTCATGTCCTTGGCCCAGACCGGAAGCAGTCCCCAGCGAGCAGGATGGAGTTCACGCAAGAGCTCCCCGGCGTCGTCATAGCGCTCCACCAGGATGGGCACCGTGGAGGTCGGGGCGACGTTCCAATTCGGCGCGATCTCGAAAGCCGGCGGCTGCACCGGCCCGAGCCGCGCCCGGTTCAGATCATCGGCCAGATCACCGGTGTCCTTGGCCATGACGTAGCGTCCACACATGCTCTGAGCTTTCCAGATCGGGGGTTCGGAGGGCAATTGTCGTGGCCTCCGGGTCTTCACCGACGTTGAAGGGACCCGCGCCCTCGACCACCGCCGACCTCGCGTCCGCACCGATGGCGATGGGGTCTGCGAAGAGCCGGCGGGTCTCGTGGGGAGGAAATCCGACGCCCGCGGCGCCGCAGCCTTCGAGAGCTCTGCATCGCGCGACAGTGCCACGTAGAGCGCAAGGAGCTCAGGCTCGAGAGTGTCGAGCCGCGCCAAGATGTCTTGGCCGCGGCGGGTCCGGGTGATTGCGGCGAAGTGCATGCGCCCGTCCGGTAGATCCACGAACATGTGGTCTACCCCGTCGGTGACCGCAACCTGTCGGAGGAGGGGGCCGGCTCGCGGGGCGCGCAGGCCCAGCCAGATGGGCTGCAAGGCTGGTCTCCTGACGACTGCGCCCAGACACTCAGACACGAACCACCAAGCGGCTGGCCGCTCAGTCCCAGATCGAGATTGCGCGTCTGCCCTTCTGAGCTTCGACGCCGTCGGGACCGCAATGAACAAGCAGCCGCAGAAGCCGATCTAGACTTCTGAAGCACGGAACAGGACTCGCTGTTGGAAATGACCCCACTACGGGATCACTAATCGCGACCACAACGTGTACTTCGGCGTCACAGAAACGCAGATGAGCCCACTCACATATACGGTTGAAACCGCAGAAAAGCGGGAGCTGCATCCTAGAACCCCTGACAACCTGATCCTCAGATCACGCGCGGGCAGGATCGCGGCCCATGCACCACTTCGGTGGTGGAAATCGACCAGCAGCTCTCAGGGCTGACTCATCACGACGCGCAAAGAACCGGTACCCCTACATGACATCCGCCATAACCGATACGAAATCACCCTTTTTGAATTTCGTGACGGCCGAGTTTTGGAACCGCGGCTCCCAGCATCGTCGTGACCTATCGAACAAGACCTACGTTCATCAGCTTCTCGCGGAGAAGACTCTCGGCGGGGAACGAATCGGATTGCCCAAGCAGCACGCGGTCCTCACCTCCACGAATCAGATCACCTCAGACGTCCTCGGGGACCGGGTGGCGCTCAAATTCGCGAATGGCTGGTCAGCCAAGGGAGTCATGCTGCTCGAACGCATCGACGCGGACCGGTACTACGACCATATGGCTCTGCGCGAATGGACGCTTGAGGGAATTCGGGAGAAGCAGGATTCGGTAGCGACAGCATTCCCAGGCAAGAAGGCCGAATGGATCGTGGAGGAGCTCCTTCGCGGAGCCCAGCCCGGTGCGGTGCCCTTCGACTACAAGTTCTACATGTTCCAGGGACAGATCGGCATGGTCGCGCAGATCGACCGGAACTACTCACCGCCCCGCATGGTCAAGCTGGACGGAGATCTGAAGCCACTCGTCGCAGGGCGGGACTACATCTTCAAGCCGAAGGACCTGCAGCCAGGAGTTCCGGTGGTCCCGCGCTCTGCGGTGATGCTCTCCCGGTGGGCCATCGAGCTCGCGAAGATGACCGATGCCCCGTTCGTCAGAGTCGACCTCTACGACACCGACGACGGCCCGTACTTCGGCGAATTCACGTTCTCATCAGGGGCGGAGTTCAAACGCACGATCACCTACAGCCAAGAGGTGCTCGACTACTTCGATGCGCTGTTCGCCGATGCGGAGAAGACCCTGAAGGGGGAGGCCGTCGAACCCCGGCGAAGCTGGAGCACTCTGCTGCAGTCCACCAACGCTGAGGTCCTGGCTGCACATCCACGGATCAGCCTTCAGCAGTACCAGCGCTTCGCCAAGTTTCTCTATCACCGAGGCAGCCTCGGAGGATTCCGGCTGGCACAGGCGCAGAAGAGCTTGATGGAAGACGGTGGAGACAAGGCGATCAATGACTACCTGTCCGAGGCACACAGCTCCGCCGGACGGCAGGCCTTAGCGCGCCGTCCACAACTTCCGCCAGGACTTCGGAAGATCGTCGGAAAAGTCTATAGAAGGCTCCGCCGGTAGCTCAGCTGGCGGGTCACGATCACAGCCCGTGATGAGGGACTGACCGCCCGCTGCATGGAGATCTCCCGTGTGAGCATTGCCTGGGTCGAGATCCTCTCGGTCGAAGAGGGTCCTGAGACAGGATTCGCCGAGGGAGCCGGGTATCGCGTTCTCGCAGATGGGAAAGCAGGGCTCCTCGTCGGTGGGCCATTCATCGAAGTCCGCGATGCGCGCAAGACCTGTCTGTTGAGCGCCCATGACTCTGAGGCCGTGGCGGAGGAGATTCGCCGGCGCCTCGTGACAGCGAGCTGAAGGTCACCACGGCGATAGTCTGAGTACCTGACCTCGCCGGTGTTCCGACACCGGACCACGCCTCCGCCCTCGATCATCGACCAGGAACCACTCTGATGCTCCCCTACCTGTTGATGGTCATGGTCGTGATCTTCTACGCGGGAAACATTCTGGTCGGAGAGGCGCTCAACGATCTGCCGCCGCTGACCATCGCGTTTTCACGACTGGCCGTCGCTTTTCTCTGCCTCGTGCCTCTGGCGGCCAGGACGGCGTGGCGATCCAGAGGCCTGTTCCTCCACGAGTGGAAGCCGCTGCTGCTGCTCACCCTGACCGGCGTCGCGTTCTTCAACACCTTCATCTACGCCGCTCTCCAGTTCACCTCCTCGACGAATGTCTCGGTGCTGGAGACCCTGATTCCCGCGCTGACTCTGGCGCTGAGCGCCCTGGTGCTGCGGGAAAGGCTGTATGCGCTGCAATGGTCAGGGTTGGCGCTGTCGATCCTCGGGGCGCTGTGGGTGATCACCGATGGTCAGATCTTCGCCCTGGCACAGCTGGAGTGGAACATCGGTGACGGAATCATGATCGGGGCGGTCGCGTCCTGGGCGGTCTATTCGCTGGCCGTCACGCGCTACCTCAGTCTGTTTCCCACCTTCAGCGTGCTTCTGGTGATGACCGGGCTCGCCGCGGTGATCCTGGCGCCGTTGGTCGTCATCGAATGGGCGGTGCTCGGGGTGCCGGCCTTCAGCGCGGCCGAACACCTTCCGGGTCTGATCTACCTGGGAGTCTTTCCCGGCCTGCTCGCCCTGTTCTTCTACAACCGCGCGGTCCAGCAGCTCGGTGCCTCCCGCGCCTCCATCTTCTTGAACTTCCTTCCGGTCGCCACGATGGCCGGCGCGGTGCTGTGGCTCGACGCCCAGCTGACGCTGCCCAAGATCACCGGTGCGCTCGTCGTCGTTCTGGGGGTCTTCATCACCACCCGGGCGGGCAGGCGCCCACCCCTTTCGCGGAGCCGGACTCACAGACTGGCGCATCCCAGCAGCCGCGAGGGACTGCGTGAAACCTTCAGACCACCAGAGGAGAAAACATGACCAACAGCGACCGCAGAGATGATCGGACCTTCTCCGAAGCGGCTCCGAAGTCGCCGCAGCAGCTGGCCTCGCCCAAGGCTTCCAGCGAGCCTGTGCCTTTGCGTCGCGCGGGAGCTGGGGCGGGGCAGGGACAGGAGGCGACGCTCCGACAGGCGCAGTGGTGGGCATATTCTTCACCGTCTTCTACGTCATGCAGTTCAGTCCAGCGGTGCTCTCCGAGGGGTGTCTCGAGGTCAGTCCCTTCGTCGATGCGGTGAGCTGCCTGGCCCTCGCGGCGCTGCCCCGCGTGTTCCTCCGCGCAGGATCGGGCAAGGCCACGGCCAGGTCCGATTCCCGCTAGCTTTCCGCGTGCGCGAGAGGTGGAATGGAAGACATGGACCAGGAGGAAGTATTCGAGCGCCGCTACCGGGCCGTGAGGTCCCGGGATCGCCGCTTCGACGGGCAGTTCTACACCGCGGTCTCCTCCACGAGGATCTACTGCCGCCCCTCCTGCCCGGCGCAGACCCCGAAGCCTGAGAACATCACCTTCTACTCCACCTCCGCCGCCGCGCACGAGCACGGCTACCGGGCCTGCAAACGGTGCCTGCCCGAGGCTGCCCCGGGCACCCCGGAGTGGAACACTCGCCAAGACCTGGCCGGCCGCGCCATGCGGCTGATCCGCGAAGGCACGATGAACGACGGCGGAGTGGAGGCCCTCAGTGCACGGCTCGGTTACAGCAGCCGTCACCTGCACCGAACCCTGAGCGCCGAACTGGGGGCGGGACCACTGGCGCTGGCCCGGGCCCACCGGATCCACCTGGCTCGCAGTCTGCTGGTCGGCACGTCACTGCCGATCACCGAGATCGCCTTCGCTTCCGGGTTCTCCTCGGTGCGCCAGTTCAACGACACGGCGCGAAGTGTCCTCGGCGCGGCGCCCCGGGAGATCCGCCAGCGAGCCCACCGGTCCGCCGGCACCGCCCGGGAGTCCGCAGAAGCCGGCGGGTCCAGCGGGTTCACCGAATCGAGTCTGGTCCGCCCGTTCGGCGCCGATTCGCCTCCTGCTCAGCGCCTTGCCCTGCGCCTCGCCCTGCCGGTGCGGGACCCCTTCAACGCGGTGGCGCTCTTCACCTTCCTGGCTGAACGTGCGATCCCCGGTGTGGAGTTCACCCAGCTCGACGGCGAGGCGCTGGTCTACGCGCGCACCCTGCGGCTGGCCCACGGACCGGCCGCGATCCAGGTCACCGCAACCCCGGCCAGCCCAGGCCAAGCCCGGGACGACCCTGCACCCTCATGCCTGCACTGGCGACTGCACCTGGAGTGTGAACTCAGCGCCTGGGCGGATATTCCCGCCGCCGTCGCCGTGGCGCGTCGGCTCTTCGACCTCGACGCCGACCCGCTCGCCGTCGGCGCCGCACTCTCCACCGACCCCGCGCTGGCTCCCCTGGTCGCCCGCTCCCCCGGGCTGCGGATCCCTGGCACCGCCGATGGCCCGGAATACCTGATCCGCGCCATCGTGGGCCAACAGATCTCGGTGGCGGCCGCCCGCACGCATCTGAGCCGGCTCGTCGACGCGCTGGGCACCGAGCACGCGTCGTCCTTCGCGGGGCTGTCCCGGCTGTTCCCCACCGCGGAGCAGATCTCCGCCGGGGTCCCGGCGCCGCCGTCGCGCGCCGGTTCCGACCCGCCAGCCCTGGACCCGGAACGGCCGCTGCGACTGCCCGCCCGCTCCATCACCACCGTGCGCACCGCGGCGGCGGCCCTGACCAGCGGAGCGCTCGGCGTGCACCAGGGGGCAGACACCCGGGAGCTGCATGATCAGCTCACCGCCATGCCGGGCATCGGGCAGTGGACCGCCTCCTACCTGATGCTGCGCGTGCTGGGCGACCCTGATGTCTGGATGACCGGCGACGTCGTCCTGCTCAACGGCGCCAAGAAGCTCGGCCTGCTGGAGCCGGGGCTGAACAAGGCTGCCGCGCATCGAACTCTGGAGTCTCATGCCCGGCGCTGGTCGCCCTGGCGGTCCTACGCCGCGATGCACCTGTGGCAGACGGCAGCCACCCCACCAGCTCACACCCACCACGTCATACCTGAAAGGACTCTTCAGCATGAGAATCCTTGACACAAGATTGCAGCATGTCAGTCTCACAACTCCTGATGGACCTTTCAGCTTGGTGGCTGATGACAGTCACGTCCTGGCCTCCGGATGGACCTGTGATATCACCTCCCTGGTTGAGCTGATCCATCCCGAGCTGCGGGAACGCACCGGCCACAGGGATCCCGCACCGGATGCTGAGACTCCGCAGCCACCTGGCCCTTCGGTGCTGGACCAGGCGGTCGAGGCGATGGAGGCCTATTACGCCGGTGACACCTCCGCCGTGGACAGCGTCCCGGTGCAGCAGCGCTCGGGACCCTTCCGTGAACACGCCTGGGAGGTGCTGCGCCAGGTGGCGCCGGGAGCCCCGCTGACCTACGCCGGGTACGCCCAGCGAGCGGGACGTCCTGCGGCGGTCCGAGCGGCGGCCGGGGCCTGCGCGATGAACGCGGCGGCGCTGTTCGTGCCCTGCCATCGGGTCATCCGCACCGACGGCGGGCTCGGCGGCTTCCGCTACGGGGTGCAGATCAAGCAGAGCCTGCTGCAGCGGGAAGCCGCCCCGGCACGGTCTCCCCACGCAGATCCCAGGCGCGGGTCGCCTGCACGGTGACCGCCCGCGGTCCGGTGCGCCGAATGGTGCCCTCGGCGATCAGCATCTTCGCCGCGAAGAGACACTCCCCGGTGTTGCGCTGGGCCTCCTCGAAGAAGCTCAGGTCCACGCAGCCGGTGCCGTCGTCGAGGGTGATGAACACGACCCGTTTGCCCGAGGCCATCGGCGGGGTCTGGGTGGCCACCCGGATCCCGGCGACCCGGACGGTGGCGCCGTTGCGCAGGGACAGCAGGTCTTCGGCGAAGGTGACCCCGGCGGCCTGCAGCACCGGGTGATGGAAGTCCATCACGTGCCCGCTGGTGTCCAGCGAGGTCAGGTCCAGCTCGGTGGTGACGATCTCCCGGGCCTCCAGCTCCCCCGCACCGGTGGGCATGTTCGCGATCTCCACGTCCCCGATGGGCAGCGACAGCTGACCCTGGACCTGGCGCACCGGCAGCTTCTTGGCGTACTCCAGGTTGGTGGACTCCACCCACTGGATGAGGTCCTTGCGGTTCTTCCGACCCTCCGGCAGCAGGCAGTCCAGGGCGCCCACCTTGGCCAGATCGCGCAGCGTGGAGCGTTTCAACCGGGACCGGTCGCGCAGGTCCGCCAGCGAGGCGAAGGGCTGCTCCGCCTCGATCCGGCGCAGCTCGGCCTTGGAGATCCCCTTCAGCCCGATCAGCGACATCCGGATACCCCACACCGGCAGCCCCGCCACCGAGGTCGCCTCCACGTGGTAGCTGCTGGTGGAGCGGTTGACGTCCATCGGCAGCAGCGGGATCTTCAGCCGGCGGGCCTCGGAGACCAGCAGCCGCAGCGGGTACATGCCCGGGTCATGTTCGAAGAGTCCACAGAGGAAGTGCGCGGGGTGATGGGTCTTCAGCCAGGCCGACTGGTAGGTGGGCACGGCGAAGGCCGCCCCGTGGGCCTTGCAGAATCCGAAGCTGCCGAAGCTGAGCAGGATCTCCCAGACCCGGTCGATCACCGCGGCGGAGTAGCCGCGCTTGACCGTCTCCTCGCGGAAGAAGATCTCCACGGGTCCTGACTTGTCCTTGCTCATCGCGCGGCGCAGCTCATCGGCCACGTCCAGGCCGCAGCCGGTCATGGTGTCGAAGATCCGCAGCACCTGTTCGTGGAAGACCACCACCCCGTAGGTCTCGTCGAGGATCTCGGCCAGATCGGGGTGCGGGTAGCCCACCGTCTCGTAGCCGTGGCGGCGTTCCAGGTAGGGCTTGACCATGCCAGAGCCCATAGGCCCGGGGCGGAACAGCGAGATGTCCACCACCAGGTCATTGAGCGTCTTGGGCACCAGCTTGCCGATCAGCTCGCGCTGCCCGGGGCTCTCGATCTGGAAGCAGCCCAGGGTATGGGTGGATTGGATCATCGCGAAGGTCGCGGGATCGGCATAGTCCACGTCTTTGACCATGTCGATCACCTCCCCGGTGGTGCGTTCGAGCTCGGTGAGGGCATAGGCGATCGCCGACTGCATCCGCACCCCGAGGATGTCGAGCTTGATGAACCCCATCGGGTCCATATCGTCCTTGTCGAACTGGCTCATCGGCAGCCCGTTGACGCCCGAGCGCTCCACCGGGGTGAGCTTGAGCAGGTTGTCGTTGCCCAGGATCACGCCGCAGGGGTGGGTGGAGATGTGCCGAGGCAGCCGGTCCAGGCGTTCGGAGAGGTCCACCAGCAGGTCCAGCTGCTGGCGTCCGGAGCTGCGTTCGGTCTCGATCCGCTCGGCCAGGCTCTGCAGCTCGGGCTTCTCCTGAAGGGCGCGGCGGAACTCCCGGGCGGGGAAGCGCCACATGATCTCCGCCAGCTGGTCGATCTCCTCCTCGGGGAGCCCCAGTGCGAGCCCGGCGTCCCGGACCGCGCCGCGGATCCGGTAGGCGTTCTGCATGCTCATCAGGGTGACCCGCTGGGCCCCGAAGCGTCTGAACACGGCTCGGTAGATCCGGTGCCGCTCGGAGGACTCCACGTCGATGTCGATATCGGGAAGGGTGGAGCGCCGGCGGGAGAGGAAGCGTTCGAAGATCAGTCCGTGCTGCAGCGGATCGATGGGGCTGATCCCCAGCGCGTGGACCACCAGCGAGGAGACCGCCGAGCCGCGGGCCGCGGCACGGACCCCCATCTCGCGGATCAGCCGGGCCACCTCGGCCACGGTCAAGAAATAGGGGGCGAAGCCGAGGTCGGCGATGATGCTCAGCTCGTGCTCCAGCCGCGCCCGGGCCACACCCGCGCTTCTCTGGTCAGCGCTCGCTTCGGCCGCGCTCTCCTGGGCGAGCATCTCCGCCAGGCCTGCTTCGCAGCGGGCGCGCAGCTCCTCATCCGGATCTCCCTCGATCCCGATCACGGAGGTCTCGGGCACCTTGGGCTGGCCCCAGCCCATGTCCGTGACCGGATCCAGCTGGCACTGGCGCCCCAGCGCCTCGGTGTTGACCAGCAGCTCCTCGGCCGGGATCGGGGTGCTGCTGGCCGCGCAGATCTCTGCGGCCAGTGCCTTCATCTCCGCGGCCGGTTTCAGCCAGCCCTGATCGGTGGGCTGCAGCGCCGAGGTGCTGTGCAGGTCCGAGAGCACCCGCACGGCGTCCAACACATCAGCGGTGGCGGCCTCATCGGTGCTCAGCAGCCGCACCGCATTGGTCAGCACCGGGGTGACCCGGCTGACCTGGGCCGCGCTGAGCATCCGGACCGCATGGGCGGTGGACAGCGGCTCCCCCGGAGGCGCCAGATGGGAGACGACCTCCACCCGCAGCGCCTCGCCGAGCACCTCACGCCATTGGCGCAGCAGTGCCCGGGTGCTGCGGTAATCCCGTGAGGCCGCGGCGGCACCGATCTCGCTCTCCGGCCCGGCCAGGACGAACAGCCGACGGCGCACCTGGCCCTCCCCGGGTGACCCGCACTCGGCCAGATCCTGCAGGGTCACCCGGGCGGCCTCGCCCTGCGGGCGTTCGTGGGCGAGGGAGATCAGCTGACACAGCGCCGCATACCCTCCGGAGGCATTGCTGGCGAGGACCACGGCCCGGCCGCGGTCCTCCACGGCAAGGCTGACCCCGAGGATCGGTGCGATGCCCAGGTCGATGCAGGCGCCGAGGTGCTTGACCGCCCCGTAGAGCCCGTCACGATCGGTGATGGCCAGCGCCGTCATCTCATCCGCCGCGGCGGCGGCCACCAGTTCCTCAGGCCGATTGGTGCCGTAGTGGCTGCTGAAGGAGCTGGCCACATTCAGGTGGGTGAAGGTCAATGGACCCGCACCAGACGCCAGCGCCCGGAGGCCAGATGCCGGCTGACATCAATGGTGTGCACCTCGGCGGCCTCGGTGCGGGATGTGGCTTCAAGCTGGACCTGCAGCCGCCAGATCTCATGAGCCACCAGTCCGGGGCGACCTCGCTCGGCACGGGGCTCCTCCAGCCACCAGCTGCGCCGCTGATACCAGCGGACAGGGGCTTCGACCACGAGGTGCCTCCGCTCTTTCCAGATCACCCGATGGGGCAGGAACTGCTCGTCGCATTCAACATCGATGGATTCGGTGAGCGTCACCGCTCCGCGGCGGGGTGCTCGGTCGGCTTCGGGACGAATAACAGTGGACATGGGCATGCTCCCTCTTTCATGTCTCCAAGAGGTATGACGAAGCCGATGGGAAGCCCGGAAGCCTCATCGTATTCGAACATACATTCGATAGCAACAGAGGTGAGCCTAGGACCGGGCACGGACACGGGTCACTGCACGGCAGCCGTCCCGCATGAGATCGGCCAAAAAAGTCAATAGGACCAAAGACTCTTTATTTCATGACAAAAAACGATCAGAGTGTGCTCAATCGAGACGGTCTCTCGACCCTTTCTCCGCATGAGCAGATCGAGGAGGTGCAATGCAGTCATACGCCGGTCAGACCACGTGGCCAGTGGGCGATGTCTACGGGCCAGACGCGACACTCTCGTCCTTCTTCGAGAACTACGTCCAGTTCAGGGGCTACTCCACCCGCCCGGAGTTCTGGTGGCCCTTCCTGTTCCTGATCCTCGTCCACGCCGCCATCGGGATGACGGCCATCATCACCATCAGCACACTGTTCGCCCAAGATATAGTGACCGACGCGCAGAACCTCTTCGGGATCGCTGGCTTCTCCCCCAGCGTCTGGCTCGAAGGCTTCGGCGCGGTCTTCGCAGCCGCCATCCTCTGCCTGCATCTGCTCATCGCGGCGCTCACCATCCCCCCGCTGCTCGCTGTCACCTGGCGCCGACTCCACGACTCCGGGCTCCCCGGGTCGATGTTCTTCCTCGGGTTCATTCCCATCGTCGGATGGTTCGTGGTGCTGGTCCTCCTCATGCGGGCCTCCGCCCCGGAGAAGCACCACGCAGAGTTCTCAGCCGCCTGGTATTGACGTCATCGTCCCGGCATGGACCTGGCCTGAGCCACTCACCGGGCCCGCGAGCAGGCGAGCTGGCGAACCAGCGGTGAAGACGATCGTCGGGATGAGCACGGCCAGCCACGGCAGGGCCCACCACCACAGACCCAGGGCCAGCAGTCCCAGTTTGAAGAGTACGACCCCGCTGAGGCCGAGGAGCCTGCGGCGTGGGTTCCGTGACAGCGCCGATACCCCGATCACGGCTTCATAACCCACGCCCAGCACAGCGCCCCAGACCTGCGGGTGCGCACCAAAGGTGCGGTCCCACAGATTGTGAAGCACGCCGAACCTCCAGGGCGAGAGGTCCGCGAGCCAGGTCCCGAGCATCGAATAGACCTCAGGCTTCACCGGGACCAGAAGCGCGAGGGACGCTCCGATCAGGCCACACGGGAGCTCTCCGGCAACCGCTGAGCCAGCTCGGCACCCCATTTCGTGGCTCGGTCGATCTCCCCGGGCAGGACGGGGCCCTCATAGCCCTCGACGTAGAAGCTCTCTGGTTTCGCAAGCAGCGAGGCGCCGCGGCTGCGCAGCAGCTTTGCGGCCTTCTTGCTGGCCGCACCTGGGAGGTTCGGATGGCGGACATGGGTGTCGAACACCGCGACCGGCAGGTGGACGTCGCCGGCGGCGCTGATCCACTCCCGAAGTCCCGTCTCCCCGGGGTGTCCGCCACGCCTAGCGGCCTCCTCGCGAGTCTGTGGTCGGCTCAGCCCGAAGGCATGGGTCGGGGCGCCGACGACGAGCAGGTCGGCTTTGACCATGTCGGCAGGCGGGGCGAAGCTGACATCGAGGACCATCCCGATATCAATGGTGGCGGCCAGTCCCTCCGCCACCGCCTCGGCGATGATCTTGGTGTTTCCCCACGCGGACTCGTAGACGATGACAGCATCCATGATGTCGTTCTCCTTTCAGGGCCCATCTTCTCGCCGCCGCTCAGGAGGGCACCAGGACCTTAAGTCCCATGTTCCGTGACAGCTGCGGATACGCGGCGCTGTGCCCGGTCGGGACTTCGGGAGGCTCGGATCTGGTGCCGGAGCCTCAGCGACCGTGTCGAAGACGCGATCCACCGACGCGTTGATCCGGATGCTTCCCGTGACCCGTGCCACGCTCACATGCCAGGCGAGCCGCACGCCGCAGGACCACGTTGCACGCATGCCCGTTCTGCAGCGGGGTCAGCCGACTCCCAGAGCCTCCTGGATGGGCCCGGAGATGAAATAGAGCACGAACAGCGCCGCGGTGACGTACATCAGCGGGTGCACCTCACGCCATTTGCCGCGGAAGACCTTGATCGCCACGTAGCTGATGAATCCTGCGCCGATGCCGTTGGTGATCGAGTAGGAGAAGGGCATGACCACGATGGTCATGAAGGCGGGGATCGCCATCTCCACATCGGTCCAGTCGATCCGCACGATCTGCTGCATCATCAGGAAGCCGACCAGCACCAGGGTGGCTGAGGCCGCCTCGGTGGGGATCACGGCGGCCAGCGGGGCCAGCACGATGGTGGCCAGGAAGAGCACGCCGGTGACCACGTTGGCCAGACCGGTCCGCGCGCCGTCGCCCACGCCAACGGTGGACTCGATGAACCCTGAGTTCACCGAGGTGGAGCCCACGCCGCCACCGATGGTGCCCACCGCGTCGGCGACCATGATCCGGCGGGAGTGCGGGATCTCGCCGTCGGCGTCCTTGATCCCGCCGGCGTTGGAGACGCCCACCATCGTGCCCAGCAGGTCGAAGAAGTTGGCCAGCAGCAGGGTGAAGATCGCGAGGGTGGCCGCGACCACGCCGATGCTCTGCCAGGAGCCCAGCAGGTTGAAGTCACCGATCAGGCTCAGGTCCGGCATGGTCAGCCAGTCCTGGTTCAGCGTCGGGACGGTCAGGCCCCAGCCGTAGGGGTTCTCGGTGCCGTCTGCGGCAGTCTGCGGACCGATGCGGAACACCGATTCCAGGGTGATCGCGAGCACCGTGGCGCCCACGATCGAGTAGAGGATCGCGCCGCGAACCTTCGCGGCCCACATGGCGAACAGGGCGAACATCGCGATGAGGAAGATGAAGATGGGCCAGCCGAAGAGGGAGCCGCCGACGCCGAGCTCCAGTCCGGTGCCCTGATTGTTCTGGATGAAGCCGGCGTTGACCATGCCGATCAGGGCGATGAAGAGCCCGATGCCCACGCTGATCGCGATCTTCAGCGCGCCGGGGACGGCGTTGAAGATGGCGGAGCGGAAGCCGGTGAGCACCAGGACCAGCAGGATCACACCTTCGATGACCACCAGTCCCATGGCATCGGCCCAGGTCATGCCCGGGAGCACGACGATGCCGTAGGTGATGAAGGCCGAGAGCCCCAGCGAGGAGGAGACGGCCATCGGGAACTTGCCGATCACGCCCATCAGGATGGTCATCAGACCAGAGATCAGTGAGGTCGCGGCGGCGACGGCGGGCAGGTTCGGTTCCGAGCCGCCGCCGAGGAAGTTCCCGGTGGAGTCGGCTGAGGCACCGATGATCAGCGGGTTCAGCACGATGATGTAGGACATCGCGAAGAAGGTGGCCAGTCCGCCGCGCACCTCCCGACCGATGCTCGAGCCGCGGGCGGTGATGTGGAAATACCGGTCGAGGGTCCCGAGCTGCCGGGGCGCGGAAGTCTGGGAGGCGGGGGTCTGAGTGCTCACGGAGCACTACCTTATTGCCCCGTGAGTAGTTCCGACCAACGGAACTCACCAGACGAGACCGGAGTCACGCGGATACCTGATGATCCGCCGTGGGAACCAGCATCTTCGGTGCGCCCATGACGAGGAGCCACACGGGCAGGACCACCACGCACAGGACGGCCAGAACCGAGATGTCCCCGACCACGACGACGGCGATGAACAGCGCGATCCACCCGTCGCGGGATTCGGCGAGCACGGCCCCGAGGATCCCGCAGGCGAGCGCCAGACCCAGCGGGACCTCGGGCATGAGCGACTGAGCCACGAGGCCCACCGCTGCTCCGATGAAGACCGCAGGGAAGATGCGGCCTCCGCGGAATCCGGCCGTGGCTGCCACGAGCAGCGCCGTCAGCTTGACCGCAACGATGAGCAGCAGCTCTGCGGTGGTCAGGTCCTCGGCACCTCGGATGAGATCTGCCATCTGCTGGCCGCCCTTGAACAGCGTCACCGGCCCGCCGAGCGCCCCGAGTCCCCCGAGGATGACTCCGCCCAACGTGGTGTAGAGCAGCGGGCTCCGCAGCCTGCGAAAACTCTCATGCAGCGCCCTGAAGACGGAGGCCCCTGCGAGAATGACCAGCGCGGCGGCACAGGCGACGAGCGCGCCGGTCAGGAGATCCGACGGATGCGGCGCCCCGAGGGGCGGCATGTCCGTGGCCCCGAACTGGGGGCCGTCGAGCATACGCACCGTCAGGGAGCCGGTCGCCGCGGCGAGGAGCGGCAGGAAGAGTCTGTCCCAGAGCGCGCCCCCGGTGTTGGCAGCCGCCACTACTCCGGTCAATACCAGCGCGGCGGCCACCGGCGTTCCAAACAGGGCCCCGATGGTTCCCGCAGCCGTCATCAGCATCACCAGCTTCACGTCGATGCGCGGCCAGAATCTCACGATCACCGCCACCAGTATGGCCGTGTTGATCGCGATGATGGGCGATTCTGGACCGAGGCTGACGCCTCCGGCCAGCACCAGCAGGCTCACGAGGATGAGTCCCGGCACGGCGGCGAGCGGCAGCGGCGGCGCCAGCAGCTCCACGGTGGCAGAGTCACGTCCGCCGCGACCAGGGGCGAAGGTACAGACCACCCCGACCGCCAGACCCACCCCGCTCAGGACCGCAAAGATCCACCAGCCCGAGTCGGGATCAAGGTTGAACAGGCCGGGGAGGTCCACCCATAGGACGTGTTCAAGCAGGTGAGCTGTTCCCTCCACGAGGAACAGCCCCAGCGCCGAGACGACACCGATGAGGATCGCCGGGACCGACAGTCTCAGCAGCGTGGTCGCGGTCGGCGTCGCCTGGCTGTTCACACCGGGCATCGCTCCGGGCTCCTTCTGTTCAGGACCACCGGTGCCACCGGCCGCTGGGCTCATGCGAGGGCTTGGCGGATGTTCTTCTCCTCAGCGCGCTTATCCCACCAGCGCTTGAGCACGAGGTACCCGAGGATCCATGTGCCCAGAGCCGTGATGATCCAGACCACCAGAGGCGTCAAGATCCACGCCATCGGCGTGGAGAGCGTGAGACCGTCCGTCACGAGGGTCGCAACCCATACGGCCAGAAGGGTTGAGACCAGGCCGACCGCGCCGAGGATTGCGGAGGCGTACTGGCGGGCCATGTTGAACACGAACGGACCCAGGATGGCCTGCGCCAGGACGAAGACGACGACGGCGGTGACGAATCCCGCCGGCTGGAGGGTCACACCATCGATCAAGGTTCCGGCCACCAGCATTGCGACGGCGGCCATCACCACATTGATCGCGGCCTGAAGCAACATGCGCACCATGACAGGCTCTCTTCCGGGTGCGGCCGGCTGGGTCCAACTGGCCGGAACCCTGTGTAGAAGGTGACACGGACCCAGTCGATGACTCCATGAGAGACCCTGGCGGCCACCAGGTCAAGAGGTGTCGGCTGGCGGGGCATCCAGTGTGACGCGTCCACCACGTGTGTGAATGCTCCGGCCAATTAGAGTGGCTCCATGAGCTTCCTGATGCACAAGCGACACCTCGTCAGCCGTCGGTCTCCGCGCAAGACTCTTCCGCTTGCGGTCGCGGCCTCCGCCCTGGCGGTTCCGACGGTGGCGGCACTCTCGGTGGTGGCGGTGGATCTCTTCAAGCACGGCCAGCGCAAGGATCGGGACGCTCCCCGCCCAGGAACGTTCCACACCGAGGTCGAAGAGTCCCCGATGCGCATCTACACCGATGGTGAAGCGCTCTATGGGGACATGCTCGAGGCCATCGGCGCGGCAGAAGATTCGGTTCTGATGAAGACCTATATCTGGAAGAACGATGAGGTCGGCCAGCAGTTCATCGACGCCTTCAACGCGGCGGCTCGTCGCGGAGTGGAGGTGTTCATCATCTATGACGGATTCGCGAACCTCGTGGTGCCGCGTTCCTTCTACGCGCAGCTCGATGAGGACATCCGGGTCTATCGCATGCCGGCGGCGGGACGAAGCTTCTGGAAGGCTCCCATTCGGTCCACAGGCTTCAATCACTCCAAGATCCTCGTCGTGGACGACGCGGTCGGTTTCGTCGGCGGATACAACATCGGCTCTCTCTACGCGAAGAAATGGCGCGACACCCACCTCCGCGAGGTGGGCCCCGCCGTCTGGGGGCTCCGTCAGACGATCGCGCGACTGTGGAACGAGGATCGACCCGCGGCGGAGCGGATTTCTTGGATCGCCCCGGACAGCTGGGATCCGTCGGTCCGCGTCGTCGCCAATCTGCCGGTGGACCTGGTGTACCCGATCCGCAACATGTACTTGAAGGCCATCGAGCGAGCCAACGAGCGGATCTGGATCTCGACCCCCTACTTCATCCCGGACCAGCAGATCCTGCGAGCATTGAAGCTCGCCGCGGAGCGCGGCGTGGACGTGCAGGTCATGGTGCCCAAGGATTCGAACCACGTGCTCGCGGACTGGGTGTCCCGAGGCTTCTTCGGGGAGATGCTCGATTCCGGCATCTCGATCCTGCTCTACGCGAGCAGCATGATGCATTCGAAGACCGCGACGATCGACGGCGAGTGGTCAACGATCGGCACGGCCAACATCGACAGGTTGTCGCTGTCCTTCAACTACGAGTCCAACGTCGAAGTCATCGACCCAGGGTTCGCCGCCGAGATGGAGAAGGTCTTCCAGAGCGACAGCGAGCACTGCGAGGTCGTGAGTGCTGATACCTGGCGGGAACGCCACCCGATGGCGCGCGCGACGGAGTGGGCGCTGATCCCGCTGCGGCCGGTGCTCTGATCCGCTACTCCGGGTCCAGACCGAAGCCGACGCCGGTGAGCTCCTCTGAGGCCTCCCAGAGCCTGTGCGCCAGAGCGGGGTCGCTGGCCTTCGATGAGCGCCCGACCAGGCAAGGACTGCCGTGCAGCTCCCATCGCCCGTCGGGACCGACGTAGCTGGCCCCTGGCAGGTCCTGAGTCGCGGCAAACAACGTGGGCACAGCACCTTGTTCGCTGGTCTGCGCCAAGAGCCGTCCGGCGAGATTGACCGTGGCCACCAGCGGCCTGCTGCGCCCCTGTATGCCGAGATTCGTGTCTGAATACCCGGGATGCGAGGCCTGCGACTGCACCGCGGACCCGGACCGGCGCAGCCTACGCTCCAACTCAAGGGTGAAGAGCAGGTTCGCAAGCTTCGACTGACCGTAGGTCTCGGCGAGCGAGTATCGGCGGGTGCGCAGCGCGAAGTCCTCGAAGTAGATGTCACCGGCCCGGTGCGCCCCGGAGGCGAGGGTGACGACCCGGTCGCGCAGATGCGGCAGCAGTAGATTCGTCAGCGCGAAATGCCCCAGATGATTCGTGCCGAACTGCAGGTCAAAGCCGTCCTTGGTCACCGCACCTCGACCTCCCGCGACCCCCGCATTGTTGATCAGCAGGTCCAGCGGGCCGTTCCAGGATCGAGCGAAGGCCCGCACCGAAGACAGGTCGGCCAGATCGAGATGGCGAACCTCGGTGCTGCCGGACATGGTCGCCGCAGCCGTGCGCCCGCGCTGAGTGTCACGCACCCCCAGCACCACATGGGCCCCGGCCTGGGCCAGGGCGGTCGCCGTCGCGAACCCGACCCCGCTGGTGGCACCGGTCACGACTGCCGTGCGCCCGTGAAGCACCGGAAGGTCTGCCGCGGTCCAGCTCTGCATGTCCATGGCTTGAGCCTAGTCAGCCCGGGATCAACTCAGACACCTCGGAGCAGCGACACCCTCAGGGCACCCACGTATAGCGGTGCTCCGGCCGCCCGGCCTGGCCGTAGCGCAGGGCGAGCTCCGCCCGGCCTTCCGCGCACAGATGCTCCAGGTACCGGCGGGCGGTGACCCGGGCGATCCCGGTGATCTCGGAGACCTCGACGGCAGAGACGTCGCCGTCTCGCGAGCGCAGCGCCTCCGCCACCCGCTCGGCGGTGGCGGGAGTCAGGCCTTTGGCCATGGACCGTGAGGCCATGGGCCGTGTCATCCCGAAGAGCGCGTCGACGTCGTTCTGGGTGACGGTGGACATCGCCGCCATCCGCTTGCGCGCGGCGGCGTATCGTTCGAGCTGATCACGCAGCTGGCGCAGCGGGAAGGGCTTGATCAGGTAATGCAGCGCACCCAGCGCCATGGCCGTGCGCACATGCTCGACGTCGCGCAGCGCAGTGATCAGCACGACGTCGACGACGCCCACCTCGCGCAGCCATGCGGAGCTCCTGAGCTCCTCGAGCACCGTCAGCCCTGTGCGATCGGGCAGGAAGAGGTCAAGCAGCACCAGGCCTGGCCGGTGCCGACGCACCGCTTCCAGCGCTTCCGCGGCGGTGTGCGCGGTGGCCACCACGGTGAACCCGGGCATCGAGTCGACCAGGTCGCGGTGGTTCCGGGCCACGCGCACGTCGTCATCGACGATCAGCACCGGAATCGGGGCGGCTGACCCAGGCCCGCCGGAGGTCATGCCGGTGGAGGTGCTCATGCGCTGATCACCTCCGCTCGCACCGGCAGGTAGGCGCAGAAGGTGGTCTCGTCCTCGTGTTCCACCGTCACCGACCCGCCGCGTCGCATGCAGGCCTGGTGCACCAGCGCCAGGCCCAGGCCGCGCCGTCCGGAGGGGTCCTTGGTAGAACGTCCGATGCTGAAGACCTCTTCGGCGATCTCAGGGGCCAGGCCGGGACCTGAGTCGATGACCCTGACCTCCACGAGCCCGTCGGTGACCCCGCCGTGGCGCCGGACCATCAGCTCCACCCGAGCATCCGCACGAGCGTCCGCGCCGGCCGCGTCCATGGCATTGTCGATCAGGTTGCCGATCACCAGCAGCAGGTCATCACGCAGATCCTGGGGCTGATCCGAGGGCAGCTGGGAAAGCTCAGAGAGGCTGAACTGCACTCCGCGTTCAGCGGCCTGGACCGATTTGGCAAGCACCAGCGCCGCCACGGTCATGTCCTCGATCCGGGCGGCGATCTCCGCGTCGGCGCCGGAGGTGGCCAGGGAGAGCTCGGAGAGGTATTCCTGGGCCTGGTCCACGCCGCCCAGCTCGAGCATCCCTGCGACGGTGTGCAGCCTGTTGGCGAATTCGTGCCGCTGGGCGCGCAGCCCGTCGGTGACGGTGCGGGCGCCGTCGAGCTGGTCGCTGAGCCGGGTGAGCTCGGTGCGGTCGCGCAGGGTGACGACGACGCCGCCGTCGTCCTCGCGCACCCGCACCGGCCTGCGGTTGCAGACCAGGATCAGCCCGTCCACGCTCAGCAGCAGGTCCTCCCCCGGCTCCGGACCGGTCAGCACCACCTGGGCCTCGGCGCTGAGGCCCAGCTGCGCGGGGGTGCGGCCGAGGTGATCGGGGGGCAGGCGAAGCAGCTCGCGGGCCGGGGTGTTGGCCAGCACCACGCGTCCGTCGCGGTCCAGGCCGATCACACCTTCGCCGATGGCATGCAGCAGCGCCTCCCGGCCGTCGAGCAGCGCCGTGATCTCACGCGGCTCCAGGCCATGGGTGTCGGCGCGAAGCCGTCGGGCGAGCATTCGGGCGCCGACCGCGCCGATGCCGACGGCGAGCGCCGCGGCCCCGAGGATCAGCGGGAGCTCCTGGATGGAGGCGAGCCGCACCTCGGAGGCGAGCACGCCCACCGAGACGAAGCCGATGACCTCTTCGGCGTCGTTGGTGATCGGCACCCGGGCGCGCATGGTGAGCCCGGCGTGGCCGTGCTCCACACCGGTCCAGGTCTGCCCGGCCAGCACGGGGGTGGGATCCAGCTCTGGGCGTCCGCCGATCGCCTCAGGGTCCGGGTGGGACTGCCGGATGCCGTCGGCGTCAGCGATCATGATGTATTCATACCCGCTGGCGACCCGCAGCGTCTCCGCCCAGGGCGCCAGGATCTCCGCGGGGTCTTGGGTCTGCAGCGCGTCCTGAACCGTGGCCATGACTGCCACAGATTCGGCCATGGTGAGCACCCGCTCCTCGTACTGCGCGCGGACCTCCAGGTACTGGTTGATCCCCCAGAGCAGGCTGACCAGGGTCACCGCGCCGACGAGCAGCATGATGTTCCAGCGGAAGAGCCGGTGGGCCAGGGAGACCTCACGGGTGGCAGCGGGCGCGGGCGATGACTCCATGGGCACTGCTCCCTCCTGGCGCTGCGGGTCTGTGTTGATCGTTGCGCTGATGGTGCCGCGCAACACCGATCCATGAGACCAATATGACCAATATTGCGTGGACATGCACAAAACTGTGGGCCCGATCACATCCGTTCCATGCTGTCACGTGGCTCACATCTCTGCCGCTGATCGATCCCCACACCCGCATCGAGGAGAAAAATCATGCTCAGCCTAATCGGCCTGGCAGTGATCGTCACCATGACGACGCTGCTGATCATGGGGCGCATCGCCCCGATCGTCGGACTGACCGTGATCCCCTTTGCGGGCGCGCTCCTGGCCGGCTTCACCTTCACCGAGATCGGTGACTTCTTCGGCGAAGGCATCGGTTCGGTGCTCGACGTCGCGGTGATGCTGATCTTCGCGATCTTGTTCTTCGGCATCATGAACCAGGCCGGGCTCTTCGACCCGCTGGTGCGGCTCACCGTGCGCCTGACCCGCGGCAACGTGATCGCCATCTGCGTGGGCACGGTCCTGCTTGCAGCGGTCTGCCACCTCGACGGTGCTGGCGCCTCGACCTTCCTGATCGTGATCCCGGCCCTGCTGCCGCTCTACCGGCACTTGGGCATGAGCCCCTACCTGCTGCTGCTGCTGGCCGGGATGAGCATGGGTGTGCTGAACATGCTCCCCTGGGGCGGACCTGTGGCGCGTTCCGCCGCCGTCGTCGACATGGATCCGATCGAACTCTGGCGCGGCCTGATCCCGGTGCAGATCCTCTGCCTGGTGATGCTCGTGGTGACCGCGGTCCTGCTGGGTCTGCGCGAGCAGCGCCGGATCGCCGCCCGCGGCGGAGCCCCGGTTGACGCCGAGACCCGCTCCGGTGGACAGAGCGAGGACCGGGTCGAGGAGCGCGAGCTCGTCTCCGCGTCGACCTCCAGCACCAGCAGCACCGCCGGTGGAACCCCTCGGGGCACGACCTCGGGCCGCACGAGCAACACCCCACCGGCCGGCACGGCCGCCGATCAGTACAGCGGCGAGGCCGATGACCTCTGGGGCGGGAACGAGACCGGCGTGACGACCCCGCGGTGGCGCATGATCGTGAACACGGTCCTGGTCCTGGGCATGCTCGCCCTGCTGGTCTCGGACCTGCTGCCGGCCCCGCTGGCCTTCATGCTCGGCCTCAGCGCCGCCCTGGTGATCAACCACCCCAAGGTCAGCGACCAGATGGAGGCGCTGAAGGTCAACGGCGGGGCCGCCGTCACCACCGGCGCGATCGTGCTCGCCGCCGGCTGCTTCCTGGGCATCCTCGAGGAGTCGGGCATGTTGGAATCCCTCGCCACCGACGCCGTCGCGATCCTTCCCGCCGCCCTGGTCCCCTACCTGCATCTGATCGTCGGAGTCTTCGGCCTGCCGCTGGAGCTGCTGCTCAGCACCGACGCCCACTACTTCGCACTGCTGCCGGTGGTGGAGGGCGTCTCCACCCAGGCCGGCGTGAGCACCATCGCAGTGGTCTATGCGGTGCTGGTGGGCAACATCATCGGCACCTTCATCAGCCCGTTCTCTGCCGCGCTGTGGCTGGCGCTCGGGCTGGCAGGCTGCGACATCGGCAAGCACATCCGTTACTCCTTCGTGCCGATGTGGATCTTCTCGGTGGTCGCCCTGGTGCTCGCCCTGGTGCTCGGCCTGATCCCCTGGAGCTGACCGGGTCCGCGGGGCAGGTCAGCAGGTCCGGCAGCGGGGCAGGTCAGCGGGTCCGGTAGCGGGCGTAGATGAGCCCGACGTCGAAGCTGCGCTGCTCCACCAGCTCCAGGTCCAGGCGGATGCCGTCGGGGAAGAACCGCTTGCCTCCGCCCACCACGCTGGAGGTGATGAACAGGTGGTACTCATCGACCAGGCCCGCCTTGATCGCCTGGGCGGCGAGGTTCGGGCCGTCCACGCTGAGGTCGTGATCTGACTCGGCCTTGAGCCGGCGCACCGCCTCGGGGTCGAAGCTGCGCTCGAGTCGGGTCTTCGCACTGGAGACCGACTCGAGCGTGGTCGAATACACGATCTTCTCGGCCGCCTGCCAGTCGAGGGCGTACTGGCGGATGTGCGGCGGGATGTCGGGCAACGTGTGGGCGGTCTCCCAGAAGAGCATCGTCTCGTAGACCCGGCGGCCGTAGAGGAACGTGCGCACCGGGCGGAAGAGGTCCCCGATGAAGGTGTGCACCTCCGGGCTCTCCGCTCCGGTGCCCAGATCCCCCTCTGCGGCCTCGGCGTAGCCGTCGAGTGAGGTGATCATCGAATAGATCAGCTTGGCCATGGTCCGCTCCGTGTCTGTGTCCGAGGCAGTGTCGGAGTCGAGGGAGTTGGGTTCCAGGCCAGACTGCGAGTCGGGCCGTCTCGAGTCAAGGGAGACCGGCCGTTCCCTCTCGTCACCCCAGCGCTATATGATGGATTTATAATTCAGTAAACTATCTGGCCGCTGCAAGGAGACGATCGTGGACGATCATGTCAATGGACGGGGCCCGCTGAACAAGGTCAAGGCGAACCTCTTCAAGGGGCTCTCCCATCCCGTGCGCATCCGGGTGCTGGAGCTGCTCTCCGTGCAGGCAGAGGTCTCGGTGACCGAGCTGCTCGCCGAGACCACACTGGAGGCCTCACACCTGTCCCAGCACCTGGCGGTGCTGCGGCGCTACGATCTGGTGGTCTCCCAGCGGCGCGGCCTGCAGATGTTCTACTCGCTGGCACACCCCCAGGTGGCGGAGCTGCTCGCCGTGGCGAAGGAGCTCCTCCAGGAGATTCTTCGCACCACCGAGCGGGACCTGGCCAGCGCGCTGTCCGCGGAACCATCAGCAGCCGCCACAGCGTCACCGGCGACTGTCACAGATTCATCCGTGGCCTCCGCCACCAGCAGCGGAACCCGATGAAGGCCGTGGCGTCCATCAGGGCGCTGTTGCCCAGGCGCGGCGACTACACGGAAGTCCCCCGCACCTGGAAGGGGGATCTCGTCGCCGGGGTCACCGTGGGCATCGTCGCCCTGCCGCTCGCGCTGGCCTTCGGGGTCAGCTCCGGCGCCGGGGCGGCGAGCGGCCTGATCACCGCAGTGGTGGCCGGATTCGTCGCCGCGGTGTTCGGCGGATCCAACGTGCAGGTCTCGGGCCCCACGGGAGCCATGGTGGTCGTCCTGGGCCCGGTGATCGCCTCCCAGGGCGTCGTCGCCCTGGCCGTGGTCACCGTCCTGGCCGGGCTGATGGTGATCGCGGCCGGGGCGCTGAAGCTGGGCCGGGTGGTCTCCTTCCTGCCCTGGCCGGTGATCGAGGGCTTCACCCTCGGCATCGCAGTCATCATCTTCCTGCAACAGGTGCCCGCCGCCTTCGGCGTGCTCGCTGGTCCCAGCGCCAACGCCGCGGTGTCCGCCGCGCAGAGCCTGGCCACCGTGCCCTGGCAGGAGATCGCAGCACCCGTGGGGCTCGTCGTGCTGGTCGCGGTGATCATGATCGGCGCCCCTCGCATCCACCCGCAGATGCCCGGTTCGATCCTGGCGATCATCGCCGCCACCGTCCTGGCCACCATGCTGGACCTGCCCACGGCCCGGATCGGGGCCCTGCCCGACTCCCTCCCCGCTCCGGTGCTGCCAGCCTTTGACGGCGCCACCCTCATGGCGCTGGCCGCCCCGGCAGCCACCATCGCAGCTCTCGCGGCGATCGAGTCGCTGCTCTCGGCTCGGGTGGCGACCTCCATCTCCGACACCGGCCCCTACGACGCCGACCGCGAGCTGGTCGGCCAGGGTCTGGCCTCGGTGGCGTCGGGCTTCTTCGGCGGCATGCCTGCCACCGGGGCGATCGCCCGGACGGCGGTGAACATCCGCTCCGGCGCCCGCACCAGGCTGGCCGCGATCATCCACGCGGCGGTGCTGCTCGGCGTCGTCTATCTCGCCACCGGCCCGGTCTCACAGATCCCGCTGGCCGCCCTGGCCGGGGTACTGATGGTCACCGCGGTGCGGATGGTCTCCACGGCCACCGTCCGCGCGATCGTGGGCTCCACCCGGGCGGACACCCTGGTCTTTCTCGTCACCGCGGTGATCACCGTGTCGCTGGACCTGATCGAGGCCGTACAGATCGGCGTCGTCATCGCTGCCTTCTTCGCGCTGCGCTCCATGGTCGCCACCAGCGGAGTGCATCGCGAGGTGATTCCTGGGCCGGCGCACTCCGGGGATGCACATATCGCGGTCTTCCGCCTCGACGGGGCGCTGTTCTTCGGCGCCGCTGAACGCGTCCTGGAGAAGGTCACCGAGATCCAGAACGTCGATGTGGTGATCATCCGGATGTCTCAGCTTCAGGTTCTGGACGCCACCGGAGCCCGTGTGGTGTCCGAGATGATCACGGCGCTGGAGCGGCGTGGCATCACTGTGCTGGTGAAGGGGATCCAGGAGCGACACCTGGCCCTGGTCACTCGGGTCGGGGTCCTCGAGTCCCTGCGGCACCACAAGCACCTGTTCGCCGAGCTGGGGCCCGCGGTTGAACACGCCCGCAGCCACGTGAACCGCAGCCGTGAGACCCGCTCGGACTGAGGTCTGCGCGCCCAAGTCGAGGTCAGCGTCAGAGCACGTCCACCCTGCGCCCGGCGAAGAGTCCCACCACCGCCATCACGACGATGGCGGCCACGATGATCCACAGCACCGGGGACCAGGAGCCGGTGAGCTCGAACAGCGTGCCGGCGAGCAGCGGACCCACGGCGGCGAGCAGATACCCCACGCCCTGGGCCATGCCGGAGAGGCGGCTTGCTTCCCCCGAGGTGCGGGCGCGCATGCTGATCAACGTGAGCCCCGCAAGGAGGTTCCCGCCGGAGGCGAAGCCTACGATCAGCGCCCAGGCCGGCATCGCCTCAGGCAGGAACAGGATCCCGAGCACTCCGACGAGCATGATGCCCGCCAGGGCCACGACGACCGCGCGCTGGTCCTGTGCGCGCTGCATGATCGGGCCCACCACCAGGCTCGCGACGATCCCGATGGCCTGATAGGCCCCCAGCCAGAAGCCGGCGGCCGCCTCGGTGACGCCGTGGGAGGTCTGGATGGCAGGGAACCAGGTCAGCATCAGGTAGAAGATCCCCGACTGCAGGGCGAAGTAGGCGGTGACCTGCCACGCCACCGCGGAGTGCCACATCGTTCCACCCGCAGACCCCGGCGCGGGCGCAGCCCCCAGCGCCGGCACCTCCGGCGC
Source organism: Nesterenkonia sp. AY15 (assembly GCF_022565855.1). Lineage (NCBI taxonomy): Bacteria > Bacillati > Actinomycetota > Actinomycetes > Micrococcales > Micrococcaceae > Nesterenkonia > Nesterenkonia sp. AY15. Next base: position 157,154 of record NZ_JAJOYV010000005.1, read on the forward strand.
TGATGCCTCTGAGGCCGATACCTCTGAGGCTGCGAGGTCTGCCCCGGCCGGCGTGGGGGCTGACTCGGCGCGGCCGGCACGCGGGTCTTTGAACCGGACCCCCCACAGGGCGGCGGAGACCAGGGCGAAGACTGCCGTGACGCCGAGAGTGAACTCCCACCCCTTGGCCGCCGCCAAGGGCACCGCCGTGCCTGAGGCCACCGCCGCGCAGCCGACCAGCACCGCGGTGTAGAGCCCGGTCATGACCGGGACCCGGGCCGGGAAGTCGCGTTTGACCACCGCGGGAACCAGGACGTTGCCCACCCCGATGGCGGCACTGAGGATCACCGTGCCGGCGAAGAGCGAGAAGGCTCCCAGCGGAAGGGACCGCAGCAGCGTGCCGAGTCCGAGCAGCAGCAGCGAGACGAAGATGGTCCGCTCCAAGCCCCATCGGCGCCCGAGCGCAGCGACGAAGAGTGCGACGACGCCGAAGCCGAGGGCTGGAATGGCGCCGAGGAGCCCCAGTGCGGCCGGACCGAGCCCGGTGTCCTCGCCGATCCGCTCGATGAGCGGACCTACCGCGGTGATCGCGGGACGCAGATTGGCCGCCACGATCAGCACGGTGACGATCATCAGCAGCTGTGGATGACGCCCCGGAGGAGACGCGGGCGCCGCGCTCATGCGCGACTCACTCGTCGAAGGACTTCCCGGTGTCCAGATGCGGGCGCTGGCTCTTGATGATCTTCATCGGGAAGGCGGAGTCCGTGCCCTGCACCCCGGGGATGGTCAGCACCTTCTTGGTCAGGAACCGCTCATAGGCATGCAGGTCAGCCACCGCGACGCGGGCGAAGTAATCCGGTGAGCCGAAGAGTCGAAGCAGCTCGAGGACCTCCTCGTAACCAGCCATCGTGTCCTCGAAGCGTTCGACGGTCTCCCGGTCTCCCCATTTGAGCTCGATGTCCAGACCCACCTCGAAGGACTGTCCCAGCGATGCGGGGTTGATGTCTGCGGTGTACCCGAGGATGACGCCTTCAGCCTCGAGCCGCTGGACTCGGCGCAGACAAGGTCCCGCGGTGAGTCCGACCTTCTGGGCCAACGCCGCGTTAGAGATTCGTCCATCTTCACGCAGCGCGGAAATAATTGCGCGATCCACACCGTCCATCATCTGATTCTTGCACCAGATCTGACTCGATGCCGGTTCCGGCCTCAAAATTCCCACAATGTGGAAGCGGGGCCCCGGAGCGACATCACGGCGATGCGACGGCGGCTCCACCAGAATCTGGTACTCACATGTTATTCACAGGAACATTGATAACGAGAGGGTAACGCTGTGTCAACGCCGTGATTCCGGGGTTTTTGGGTGCGCGACGGCGCTGAAACCCCGGTTGACGCAATCAAACCGAGACCTTTTACTGGTTAACGGACATCTTCTGTGATGCCGCTGTAACGACTGGGCCTCCGTTCCCAGGCCCCGCACACAGCATCCAGAAGCACCGGAACCGGCTACCCACCACCGTCCATGCCGGTTCGGGTGAAATTTGACCGCCACACAAAATGAAGGCGGACGGTGACACGAGGACGGCCCGGGAGGGTCACGAGTGCAGGGACTTCGGGATTCAAACTCTCATGCAGACCAAGCAGACTTTCAAGAAGGTTCTCGGCGGCGGACTCGCTGCTGCCACGCTCGCCGGCGCAGCCGTCGTCGCCCAGGCTCCTGCCGCAAGCGCCTCCGGCCAGTGGGACCAGCTCGCAGAGTGCGAGTCCAATGGCAACTGGTCGATCAACACCGGCAACGGCTACTACGGTGGCCTGCAGTTCTCGCAGCAGTCCTGGCAGGCAGTGGGCGGCTCCGGTCTCCCCAGCGATGCCAGCAAGTCTGAGCAGATCAACCGCGCCCACGCTCTCTGGGAGATCCAGGGCTGGGGCGCATGGCCTTCCTGCACCTCACAGCTCGGCCTTTCCGGCACCCCGAGCAGCGGCGGCGGCTCCTCCGCTCCTGCCGTTGCGTCGGCCCCTCAGCAGTCCGCTCCTGAGCAGGAGGCCCCCGCGCCGGCTCCCGAGCCAGCACCAGCACCTGAACCAGCACCCGCTCCCGCTCCCGAGCCAGCACCCGCTCCCGCTCCCGAGCCAGCACCTGTCGAGCAGGCACCTGTCGAGCAGGCACCTGTCGAGCAGGCACCCGTGGAGCAGGCACCCGTGGAGCAGGCTCCAGTGGAGCAGGCACCACAGCAGGCCGAGGTCCAGGTCTCCGGTGAGACCTACACCGTGCAGGCCGGCGATTCGCTGTCCAGCATCGCCAATGCTCTTGGTCTCGACTGGAACGACATCTGGAACGCCAACACCGATACCGTCCAGGATCCCAACCTGATCTTCGTCGGCGATCAGCTGAAGCTGCCCGCCGCGGGCTGATTCAACTTGTGCCGCCAGGCACACCACTAGGGGGGCGTCAGCGTTTAGCTGACGCCCCCCTAGCTGTCTGTCCACCCGAGCGCAGGAGACCCGTGCGTCCACGTCTGCGATCCGACCGCCTGTCTCCCCTGCTGGCCACTGCCACCGCCTGCCCGCTGACGCTTGGATGCTCGGTCCCTGCCGGGGCGGAGACCGACGCAGAGGATTCCCCGGTCGCCCATCAGCGTCTCGCCGGTCCGACTCAGGCCCTTCCCATGGACCGTCCCACCATCGGACTCAACCCAGACTGGGGCGTGAAGGCGCTGGAGCAGTTCGCGACCACCACCGGGGTCTCCCCCGGTGCAGCCGTGTCCTTCATAGACATGCCGTTCTCCTCCACCGACGCACGGAATGTGCTCGGCGCCGCGGAACAGGTGGCCGGCATGGGCGGGGTGCTCATGCTCACCCTGGAACCGCACAAAGGACTCGGCGCCGTCACCGAGGAGTCAATCGCCGAGCTGACGGATCTCCTGGGGGAAGTCAACGCCTCCGAGGTCCCGGTACTGCTGCGCTTCGCCCACGAGATGAACGGCTCCTGGTATCCCTGGGCATGGCAGCCCCAGGCCTATGTGCAGGCCTTCCGGCAGGTCGCCGCCGCCGTGCGCGAGCAGACCACGGCCACCGAGATGATCTGGGCCCCGAACTACGGCGGCGGATATCCCTTCGTCGGCGGTCAGTACGCCCCAGATCCCGGAACGGAAGCGTTCGAGCTGCTGGACACCGACGCCGATGGCGAGCTCACGCAGATGAATGACCCTTACGCCCCCTTCTATCCCGGTGACGACGTCGTGGACTGGGTCGGGATGTCGCTCCACCACTGGGGAGATTCGTATCCATGGGGAAGCAACGACCTGCCCGAGCCCGCGAAGTTCGCCGAGCAGCTGCGCGGGACCTACTCCGGACTCGCCGGCGACGAAAGCATGCTTCCAGACTTCTATGAGCTCTATGCGGCGAACCGCGACAAGCCGCTGGCCATCCCGGAGACCGCGGCGTTCGTCACCGCGGACGCGGACCCCGAGCTGTCCCTGCAGATCAAGCGGCGATGGTGGCAGCAGATCTTCTGCTCCCGGGCCGTGTCGGTGAACTCCGCGGTGCTTGTCGCCCAGGTTGGACTCAGACGTCTGAGCCAACTGCTCAGACGGTGCCTTGTCTTCCCCCGGAAGTTCCTGCGCTGGGTCGCTCATCGCTGGACTCGTTCTCCCACTGGTGCGGAGCAGGATCCAGCTCAGCGGGCCCTTCCGGCGGAGGTCTTTGCCGATGCTCGAGATGCAGGCCCGCTCGATCACGTCCTTCCGCACGTTACCGGTGAGCCAGACACACAGATCGTGCCGGACAGCATAGTCGCGATCATCACCGTTCGTGATGGCGGATCGGTCCGACCCACCACCCATGCAAGGACTGCCCTGCCAGGTGAATCGACGAACCTTTCCTCGATACCGATCTACGGCTCCCCACGGAGTCGGTATCAGCCCTCCATCCCTGGCTGGACGCTCTGCGAGGTGTTGGGAATCGCAATTGATCGACGCTGACTGCGGCACGTTCATATGCCAGCTGCAACGCTGCCCTCCAAGAGGGCGAGTCTTCAGATCTGCGCGTAACTGGGGTCGTCGGCGGGTCGTCGGCCCTGCACGGTGAGGCGGACGGCCGCGGACTCGCCGAGGAACGACCCCGAAGGAGAAGGCAGCGGGACATGTCTGACCCAGCGCCCTGCGGTGTCGTCCTGATCCGTCAGCGCGGCATCCTCGGGTGGATCGTAGCCGCGGAGGGGAGACTTGATCTGGGATGCCCAGGTTGCCCACGCCCTAGGGACACTCCGCTGGGAATCGGGTGCCTCTATGTCGACGACCAACATATCGTCGAAATCGGCGGATTGCTCGAGGTGGTCTCCGAAGCTGAAGAGGCCATTGTTCTCCTGCAGCGAGAGCACCCGCAGGTGGAGGACGTACCGCATCTTCGTCGCGTTGTCGGGCCTGCCTTCTTGGGAGGACAGAAAGGTCGTGACCAAGGGTGTGGGACGATCGGCGGTGTCGGTGTCCTTGGGCCACTCAAGCTGAATGGGGCAGTGGTGCGCCGCCAGCTGCTCGTGCATGACAATCGGTAGTCCCCGCACCGAGAGCCGGGTCTCCGCCTGCCACGTCACGTTCTTGTTCGGCTCCCCCGGCAATCGATAGTGAACTAAGTCAGCGGTGACCTGTAGGTCCCCGAAGAGGAATCGCTTGAGATTCTGATAACCCTCCTCGGAGTTGACCATTCCGTACCGACCCGAGTGGCTGCGATGTACGAAGGCGAAGTTGGCATCGGAGATGTAAGCGGATTCGATCTGCACCAACCCGTCGCTCTTGGGTCCAACGGCCTTGGCCGACAGGCCCAGCGCCACGTCATAGTCGCTGGGGTTGGTACCGACCAGGCAGAACACCCGGTCTCCCGGAAACGATTGCGGGGGAATCCGATTGGCTTTCCAATCTGGTGGCGGCCTGTCGCCACGCTCGGCCTCCGGAGTGAGATAGGCGTACATCTCTCGACGACCGAAGATGTTGCCGCCCTGGATGTTCAGCGTGTCCCGCATCTTCTCGAGGAGCCCAAAACCCACACTGAAATGAATGCCACCATGTGGCGTTCCGTAGGTGAAGAATCGGTCCACGTGCTGCAGCGCATGTTCGCCCCGGTCTGGCAGCACCTTTTGGATGAGACAGCGGCAGATCAATCCGCCCATTGAGTGGGCCACCAGATGCACTCGGGGTGCCCCGGTGCGGTCCTTGATCAACATGACGAACTCACGCAGAGACTCCGCGGCCGACTCGAGGTCAAACTCCCGGTAGGCCTCAGAGCCATCGATGTCGTCTTCATCGCCCCCCGCAAGAGCCCTGCTAGGCAGGCTGCGCGCAGAGGTGTCATAAAATCGGTGCACCCAGATCGATGCGGGCTCAACGGATCCCGACGCAGCATCTCTAAGATATTGTTCTTGACTTCCACGAACAAAGACTTCGTAACCGCCGCCCCTAACATCGCCTGGAGAATGATCGGATCGGCCCTCCCCCATGAGTCGCAACAACGGGCTCTCGAACTGATAGAAGCTCGGTTTCCCAGACAATCCGACTCGGATATGGACCGACCCATCATTGAACCCGTAGAACGGGTCCTCCACCGCCCGATCGATCCCAGCATCACCCCCAGCGAAACCGCGAACGTACACGATCGGCAACTTGTTCATGACGCCTCCGTCTCACAAGTGCTGCATGACGCTTTGATTGTTCATCTGATGACTGCTCGCGGTCAACGACCACCAACCGACGTCTCTGTTGCCGACAGCCAGTCCTCGTGGATTTCGCCGATCAGGTCCTCATCCCTAAGTTCGACTCCCAGAAACAATCGCTCAGCCGCTCTCAGGCCGAGGTGAACAGCGCCAGGTCGACCCCTCGTACCAATTTGCACTGTTCGCGATGAGTTAACCTATATTGAGCGCGGTAAAAGAGTTTTTCAGGTTTAACGAATCGACTTGAAGCGACTCATTTTTGGTGCAACATCTTTTTGAGCTAAATGGATGCGGCCATGTCTCGTCGAACAGCTCCTGCTCTTCTCGTGGGGTACTCGACACTGGCATCCGCTGCTGCATGCGCACCAGGGCGGGGCGGATCCGGGCCAGCTGATCAGTCATTCCAATGCTGGGTCTTATTGCGCATGGCGCAGTCAACAAGGACTTCGTCTGGCGGACGACCGCATCGGGAGCGCCACGATCTCCCTCGGAGCCAAGGATCTCGTCCTGCTTGCCGCCCGAACTGGGAACAGTACCTTCGGTTCGATCGAGTTTAAGGTCGAGAGCCCCCTCATCTCCGGGCGGGGTGCCTCTTATAAGGCGTATCTGGGCGTGGTGGCAGCGTGAGGCAGGACGACGCAAGGAGACACGTGACTAGGGCGTGTTTCCAAAGGAGCTTCATCCATACTGTGATGGCGTTTGGGTTGCGCCACGGTTTGAAGGTGTGAGGCAGAGTCCCCCGACGTTTCGGTTCCTGTAGGCGAGCGAGTCGAAGGCCGGCGGGTGAGGACCGCGATGTCTGCAGTCGAGGCCCTGGTCCGAGCGTTCTGGATCACTGCCTTGACTTCTCCCTATCCGCGAACACCACTGACCCGGATGCCCTTCAATCGGAGTCAGGACCGCCGCCAGAATCCTCACCGAAGTCGTGGACAAGGACTTCAGAACCGCGAACCACGTGGCCCCCTCCGCGGAAATCGCGCCGGACGTGCGTAGCCGTTCTCCACCCGGCAGTTGAGAACCTTCCGCAGCGATCCCTCGCGCCCTTCGAGCATGGATTTCAAATTTCCGGGTGATCAGAAGCCTCGGCATCAGGAGCCAGAAGTTTCACGAGGCTGGAGCGCCGTGTGGGTCGCTCCGGTCGTGGAAGTGGTGGATGAAGAGTGCTACCCGATGCCCCTCGGGGAGCCACCGGTACATCTCTGGCGCACCTCGGCACCGAGACCGACCCAAGCCGATCCAGGGACAGCGATCATCCCTCTTCGAGAATAGCTTTCAGGTTGGCGAGGTTGCTGTTCATATCGCGTTGATACATGTGCGCCACCAGAGGATCGGCCAATTTGCCGAAGAAGCCGCCCATCGCCTCTGTGGATCCGTCGTAACGAACCTCCGTGGAGTCGCCGACCTGCAGAAGCGAGAAGGATATATGGAACGGGAAAGGTGCTTTGACACTCCGGAAAACGAATGTTTCTGGTCGCTTGATTTCGACGACTTCCGTCTCCCACTGCAGCTTCTTACCCGCAACCTTGACGGTTCCTCTCGAGCGATCACCCACCGTGGGTTCATCACTCCAGTCAGCATCGAACTCCTGCAGTCCCGACTGCCAGATCACCTGAGTCTCTGAGTTCACGATATACGTGAACACCTCCTCACGCGGTAGGTCAATGGTCACTTTGGAATGGAACTCAGGCATACGGTCCTCCTAGACACGACTGGTTCAACCTGACCAGAGTCACTGCACCGGCATCGAAGTCTGCACTCTGGATCCATCGTGACCCGCCGAGCTCCCTCATGCAAGGGTGGACGAGCCGCACCAAAGTGCGGAGCGCCTCCGTCGAAAACCGAGGCGCAGGTGTCGGTGGGAGAGCACCTGCCGACGTCCAACCCGCTTCTAGTTATGAGGTCATCTGTCTCGAATGGGGCTTTGTGAACAATGCCCTGGCTTCCGCAGACGACGCCGCGAATCTGGCGCATGTGCCGCTAGACGTCGGCGTGGGCGGCGGCCTGCTCGGAGAGCTCCACCCGCTGGGAGACGTAGCCTGTGGTCCAGGCCACCAGACCGTTGCGGGACAGCTCGGCATGCAGGCCGGATGCAGTCTCATACGCCGTCGCGATGGCCGGTTTGGCCGAGGCCGAGAAGACGTTCAGATGCAGGGTCATTTTCGCTCCTCGAGGATTTCACCCGCGGCGAGTTCCACCGGCAGACCCGTGAGCCACCGGCCCAGGAACTCCGCGTAGTCGGCGATCTCGACCTCCGAGGGCTCCACAGTCTCTGCCTCTGAGCCCGCGAAGGCCTCCTCATCGAGCCAGTCCGGGAGGCCACGTGACGCTGCGCTTCCAGTCGCCACCGCCCGGGCATACCTGGCCAGCACCGCGATGCCCCAGGCGCCACCCTCGGAAGCATCCTTCATCACCGACACCGGTGTCCCCAGAGCCGCCGCCAACGCCCGCTGGGCCACTCCACCGGTGCGAAGCAGACCCCCATGTGCGAAGAACCGGTCGACCGTCACGCCTTCCTCGGCCAGGACAGCCATTCCAACGCTGAGCGCGGCGAAGACCCCCAGCAGCTGGGCCCGGGCGAACCCGGCCAGGCTCAGCGGGGTCCCCGGGGTACGCACAATCATCGGGCGCCCCTGGGTCACGCCGATGATCGGCTCAGCGGCCAGCAGGTTGTACGCCAGCAGCCCGTTCTGTGATGCCTCGGCCTCCAGCGCGCCACTGAGCATCGCCTGGAAGACCTCATCAGCATCAGGCGTATAACCAAGTCTTGTGAGGAATTCACCGAAGACCCCGGCCCAGGCGCCGAGCTCGCTGGCACCGTTGTTGCAGTGCACCATCGCGACCAGCTTGGCATCCGGGGTTGCGACGATGTCAATCTCACCTCGCGTGCTTCGCAGCGAATCTTCGAGCACGAGCATCGCGAAGATACTGGTGCCTACGCTGACGTTGCCGGTCCGGGCGCGCACCGCGTTGGACGCGACCATCCCGGTGCCCGCGTCACCTTCGGGCGGGCAGAACATGATCCCTGGCTCCAGGGCCCCGGTGGCATCCAGCAGCTGGGCACCTTCCGGGGTGAGGAAGCCCGCCTGCATCCCCGCAGACGCCACCGGCGGCAACAGCTGACTCAGGGGCCTGCCGCTGTCGGGTCCCGCGGTGAGCTGGTCGAACCGGTCCAGCATTTCGGCGTCGTAATCCGCTGTGTCCGGATCGATGGGAAACATCCCGGAGGCATCCCCGATCCCGAGAACATGGGTGCCGGTGAGCAGATGGTGGACATAGCCGGCCAGGGTGGTCAGGGTGTGGACCCTGGGCACATGGGGCTCGGCGTCGAGGATCGCCTGGTAGTGGTGAGCCACCGACCAGCGCAGCGGGATGTTCTGCCTCAATTCCTCGGTGAGCCGAGCGGCTGCCTGCGTCGTGGTGGTGTTGCGCCAGGTCCTGAACGGGGTCAGTAGCTCCCCGGCCGAGTCCAGGGCCAGGTAGCCGTGCATCATCGCCGAGACGCCGATCGCCCCCACCACACGCAGATGTATGCCGTGGACCTTCACAACCTGCGCGGCGAGGTCAGCATAGGCCGCGGCCAGGCCCTCACGCACCGCCTCCAGGGAGTAGGTCCAGACGCCGTCAAGGAGTTCACTCTCCCAGGAGCTGGAACCCGTGGCCAGGGTCTGACCCGATTCACCCACCAGGCATGCCTTGATCCGGGTGGACCCAAACTCGATGCCTAGGGTGGTGCGCTCTTGACGTATCCGCTCATCGTTCATGCGCTTGTCCTTACTGATCAGCTCTAGGCTTCGGGGATCCACACGCGCATTGTTGAGGGCCCCCGGTTCGCCCACTCGTGATAGGCGACCAGTGCAACGTCATGACGCGGCCTCTCCACGGTTGAAGAATCCCGTGACTCCGTGGTCCCCATGTCTGGCGAGAAGTAGGGCCATTCGAGGTCTTGATTCTCGTGGATCAAGGTGGCCACTCGAGTCCCGGCGCCGTCCTGGACCGGAAGTTCGCTGGTGTCGACCCGCACGCCCGAGATGTCCGCACCCGGGACCGAAGACCGCAGGTCCACAGACTCCATGGCCATCACCAGCGGCCCTTGCTCAACGGCGACCTGTCCGCGGACAGCATCGATGCGCGGGTCAGCCCTCGTCCAACGCGCCTGAACAGGGATATCAAGGATCAGCGTCGAGCCTGGGCGAAGTGAACCGGTGACTCGCACGTACCCCGGATCCACGGTGACAGGCTCAGCGCCTGAATGCGAGAGAGTGGCTGAGTCGGCCCATTCCGGAACACGAAGATCCAACGTCCACTCCCCCGCTGGGGCTTCGAGGACCTGGATCTCAATGCGGGAATCCCTCGGGTACTCCGTGGACAGCTGGAGTGACACCTTCGAACCGCCCTTCAACTCGGTGGTGAGCGCCCCGGAGAAGTACTGGTGGATCTGCACGCCCTGGTCGCTCTTGGTGGCCATGTATGCCCCCAACGAGGCAAGGGTCCGTGTGAGGTTCGTCGGGCAGCATGAGACCTGGTACCAGGGAGCACGCGATGAGGATGCTGCTCGTGGGCTCGCTTCCTCCGCCGCGGGCGCGTCACCCTCCTCACGGTGGTGAAGAGTGTTGGTGTAGAAGAATGAACGCCCGTCGGCACCCACCGCCGTGGCAATGATGTTGTACAGGGTCCGCTCGATGGCATCACCATGTCTCGCATCTCCCGTGCTCAGCAACAGTCGATGATTCAACTGGACGGAGGCCACTCCGGCGCAGGACTCCGCATAGGCCCTGTCGGCTGGCAGCTCATAGTCCTGGCCGAATGACTCGCCCTCGTGGTGAGCGCCCATTCCACCGGTGATGTAGGTGCGGCGGGACAAGGTATTGATCATCTGAGTCTGCACAGATTCGAGCAGACTCTCGTCTTCGGTCTCGACGGCGACATCGACAGCCCCCGAACCGAGGTACAAGGCGCGTACTGCGTGGCCCCGAAGCACAGAAGCCTCCCGCACAGGAATATCGTCCTGGAAATAGGAGGGCCCGAAGTCGATCTCTCCCAGGTGCCCCTGGCCACGCCGAGCCACGAAGAGCTGCGCCTGACGCAGGTACGCTGCGTTGCTTGTCACCCGGTAGAGCTCCACGAGCGCCGTCTCGACCTCAGGGTGACCTCCGAGACGAGTGTCGGTCTCGGAGCCGAACTCCGCACAGATGTGATCGGCGGCCCCGATGGCGATTTCCACCAGTTGATCGACGCCGTGGGTTCGAGCTCGTGCCACACCCGCCTGGATGAGGTGCCCATAGCAGTAGAGCTCGTGACCCCACTCGAAGTCAGAATAGCGAGGCGCCTGCCCCGGTCGACCAAAGTTCGTGTTGATGTAGCCGTCGGACTCCTGTGCCTTGGCGACTCTGGTAGCGAGCTGCTTGAACCGTCGGTCGAGGTCCTGGTCGCCGGTCCGTGCAATCTCCCATGCCATGCCCTCGAGTAGCTTGTAGATCTCAGAGTCCGAGAACTCACGACCCTGGCGCTTCCCGGGCAGCTCCCCCGTGCCGGCGTGGTCGAAGTTCTTCGCCCACCCGCTGCGTTCGATCCATTCCTCTATATGGGGCAGCGTCACGTTGTGGTTGAGCGACTGCCGATGTCCCCAGAACCCGCCGGCGAACTCGATGTCAGTGAGCGGAAGCGGCTGCCAGTGCGACTGTGAGGGGGCAACTGGAACTGGGGACTGTGTCGGGACCAGACCGGTGATTGCACCGTCGGGTCTGGGCTGTGGAGTCTGTGCCAAGGGAAATCTCCTTAGAAGTGACGAATGATGCGCAGGTTCAAGGACGAACGTGGTCTTACTTCACCGCTCCCACGGTGAGCCCATCGCGCAACAGCCGGTATGTGGCCGTGAAGACGATCAGGATCGGGATGGATGTCAGCACCGCGAGTGCCATCAGGCCGGGCCAGTTGATCCCGAAGGCAGAGACCTGCTGTGAGAGCAGTGCCGAGAGGGGGTAGTTTCCTGGGCTGAGGAAGAAGCTGACTGCGTAGAGGAATTCTCCCCATGCCAGGAGGAATGTGATTGAAGCGACCGTGAGCATCCCGTTCCTGGCGATCGGTAGGACGATCGACCAAAAAGTTCGCAGTTGACCTGCCCCGTCCAGCGCTCCTGACTCTTCGAGAGAGATCGGCACTGACCGGAAGAACGGTCGCAGCAGCAGAGTGGCGAACGGAGTAAGCAAGGCGGTATCCGCAATGATGATGCCGACTAGTTGGTCGAGAAGCCCCCAGTTTCCGAAGAGGTCAAAGAGCGGAATCACCTGTGCGGTCTGGGGCATCATCTGCAAGATGATGAGTGCGATGAGTCCCACAGTGACCGACCAATGTTTGACTCGTGCGAGCCCGTAGGCTGCCGGCACGGCGATGAGCAGGACCAGCGCGGTGGTGCCTGTGGCTATGAGGACTGACTGTTGGAGAGCCTGCCAGAGGGCGCCATCGAGGGCATCGCTGTAGGCATCCAGTGTGGGGTCAAAGAGGAATGCGCTGTCTGCGGCGAAGACCTCTGAGGAATCTTTGATCGACGTGAGGACGATCCACAACAGCGGGATCCCGTACATCAGTGTCAGCCCTAGTTTGATGAGGGTGGTGACTGGCCCGGCCTTGGCTGTCATCCTTCGCCCTCCTCTCGGCGAATGCTCCATGCGTAGGCGCCGGCGAGTGCAAAAACCCCGAGCACTGCAACGAACGATGTGGCGGCGCCGAGCCCGTAGTCATACTGGTTGAATGCTTGGAGGTACCCCAGGAACGGAAGGGTTCCAGTCGAGGTGCCTGGACCACCGAAGGTCATCACGTAGATGAAGTCGAAGCTGCGGAAGCCGTACACCACTGTCAGCACGAAAAGTACGAGGCTGGTGGGCCGAACGGCTGGCATCATCACGTAGCGGATCTCCTGCCATTTGCTCGCGCCATCGATGGCTGCCGCCTCGAAGACCTCGGGAGAGATATTCATCAGGGCGGCCCGGAACACCAACGCGTTGAATGGGATGACCGCGAACGCTGCGACGAAGGCGACCGAGAATAGCGCCCACTGGGGGTCGTAGAGGAATGGGACGGTGGGCAGGCCCACACCCGTGATGATCGAGTTGATCAAACCTCGTTCAGCGAGAAGAAACTTCCAGACCGAACCGTTGACCACGGGCGGCAACGCCCAGACGAACACCATGATCGCAAGAAGGATTCCTGACCAGCGCCCCCGGGTCCGCAGTGCGACGGCGGCCACGAATCCCAGGCCCATCCCGCCTACTGTCACGATCGTGACTACGACGAGAGTTCGGTAGAGCGAGACTGCACTATCGCCATCCACGAATCCCTTGATGTAGTTCTCGAGCCCTACAAAGAGCCAGTCGTCTGCGTTCAGGGTGGAAGATGTCACATCGTGCAGGCTCATCCACAGGAGCTGCACCAGCGGGAATAGTCCGAAGATTCCCATGAAGATGGCGGCGGGGATGAGAAACCCGAAGTGGCGAGGAAGCTGTCTTCTCTTGCGCGGTGGGGTTAGCACCTGCTCCCCGCGTCTCCCGACAGGAGACGCGGGGAGTCGGCGAGCTGGAAGAGCAGTGGTCATTGGTCCAGCAGGCCTTCGAGATCGGCGATGGCATCGGCGGCGGCATCCTCAGGGCTGGCCTGGTTGCCGATGGTGGCGCTCCATGCCTGCCCCATGGTGACTTGGACATCCGCCACCGACTCCGCTGGCACTGCCTCCACGGGGTAACGCGTTCCGCTCGTTTCGATGGACTCGCTGAAAGGCTCCAGCAGCTCATTCATCGCGACGACATCGTCTTGTGCGGCATCGGCGCGCGAAGGCAGCGAGCCCACGAGTTCTGGTGCAAGAAGCTGAGCTTCCTGGTCGTAGTAGGTGCTCTCCAGGTAGTCCCAAGCCAGGTCAGGGTTCTCGCTGTTCGTACCTATACCCTGCCCCTCACCGCCCAGGTAGACCCCGCCCTGTTCACCTACGGGGAATGGGACGACTCCGTACTCAAAGTCGGCCTCGGATTCCGCGGTCCCCTGTTGCCAGTTGCCGTTCAATGCGAAGGTGTAATTCCCTGCTGCGAACTCTTGGAACGGAACAGTCTGGTCCCAGTTCACCGCCTCCTGGGAGAGCCATCCGTCTTCGACCCATTGCCGAACACGTCCGAGACCTTCAGCCAGGGCATCCTCTTCCGGCGATTCGTAGCTGAAGCCGGCTTCGGAGAGTATCGGGTATGCCTGCCATTCGCCCTGGGAGTTGGGGAGGCCGGAAAGCGTAATGCCTCCATTTCCGGCATCCACCGTCTGCTGGAGGGCGTCCTCTAACTCTTCCATCGTGGTGGGCGGCTCGATACCAAGTTCCGCGAGAATGTCAGCGTTGTACCAAAGCCCGAGCAGGTTGACGTAACCCTGGGCGGCATAGGTCTCATCATCCACGACGTGGAGCGCAGCTTCCGAGAACTGGTCAGAGTCCTCAAAGTTTTCCCAATACTCGTCCATGGGGGTGAGCGCGCCGCCCAAAGCGAGCGTCGACGCGTCGGCACCATTGAAGACGGCGACATCTGGGCCCTCACCTGCACCGGTGGCGGAGAGCAGGTTGGAGTTCATCTGGTCATAGGGGACGAAGACGTTCTCAACAGTGACGCCTTCGTTCTCCGACTCGAATTTCTCCTTGTATTGGTCCATCAACTCGACCTGGTTGTCGTCGCTGAAGTAATGCCAGACTGTGACGGTCTGATCCTCGGCCCCCTGCTCCCCACCTTCCCCGCCTTCCCCACCGCCGGTGCAGGCGCTCAGTGCGAGGATCGCAGCCATCGAGGTGCCTGTGACGCCCAATTTCGAGATTCGTGGACTCTGCATGTCCCCTCCTTCTGTCAAGCCTGTCGACCGCCGAGACGCGACTCGATCAGGATTTCGAAATTTACCGAAAACGGTTTCTGTCACGGTAACAGTGAGGTGCATCACACACAAGACCCTCCAAGTGCTTCAATCGCGGAGAACAGCCGGGGTAAAATACCTGGATGAGGAAGCATGTCGAAAGCTAAGAGAGAAAACCTTCGAAAGAAGGTCACGTTGCGTGACGTGGCTGCTGTGGCCGAGGTATCTCTCAGTACGGCGTCCAAGGCCATGAACGGTCGGACCAGTGAAGTCAATGCTGCGACCAGCCAGCGCGTACTGGCCGCCGCTGATCGGCTCGGCTTCACTCCTAATGCACTCGCCCAAGCCATACTCTCTGGACACAGCGGGACTGTCGGACTCCTCACCGATGATCTGGAGGGTCGTTTCAGCCTCCCCATCCTCATGGGGGCCGAGGACGCCTTCGGAGCCGGCAAGATGTCCGTGCTGCTATGTGATGCGCGAGGCGACGCGATTCGGGAACAGCACCATCTGAAAGCTCTCGTGAGTCGAAATGTGGACGGATTGATAGTCGTCGGCTCACGACCTGACCAGAGGGCGTCGATCAGCGATCAGGTGACGGTGCCTGTCGTCTATGCGTACGCACCCTCGGCTGACACGGGAGACATCTCAGTCGTTGCCGACAATTACCATGCGGGTGCTTTGGTGACAGACCACTTGCGAGCCTTGGGAAAGCGGCGAATCGCTCACATCACGGGGGACCCCACCTACACCGCAGCTCAAGACCGCGCTCGGGGGATCTCCGATGAACTGGCCAAGGAAGGCCTCGAAATGGTGGGCCCACCACGATTTGGATCTTGGAGCGAGGCGTGGGGCAGGGCGGCAACCAAGTCATTGCTGCAGAGCGGCATCGAAGTCGACGCCATCATTGGGGGCAGCGATCAGATATCCCGAGGCATCGCGGACACCGTGCAAGAATCCGGCCTGCGCGTCCCAGGTGATGTGGCAATCGCAAGCTTCGACAATTGGAAAGCCATCGCCGAAGGTGGGCAGACACCGCTGACCAGTATTGATCTTGGATTCAAGGCGATCGGGACGCTGGCAGGCGGGCTGCTCTCCGCTGCCATCAAAGGCGATCCCCCCGAGGAACATTTCCACCTGGTGCAACCTCACCTGGTCGTCAGAGAGTCCACCGTCGGGTCCCACTGAGGCGGACCTAGGGCAGATCTGCGCGGCCAACCATTGCGGCGGCGCATGGTCGAGGGCGATCACCAAACGCCGCCTGACTGCAGCGCTTCAACGAGACCACACATTTCCTTTCATTGATTTCAACCCTCGACTCTGCCCTCGAAAGGACACATGGAACACCACTTCGCGCAGCGAATCGGACGAGTCCGACCCTCGGCCATCCGCCAATTGCTGCAGCTGGGCGATGACCCTTCGATCACCTCGTTCGGGGGCGGCTACCCGGACCCCACCCTGTTCCCCCTCGACCAGCTTCGCAGCGTCTACGACCACGTTCTCCGCGAGCAGGGGCGCACCGCTCTGCAATACACGGCCACCGCCGGAATCCCCGAACTGCGCGAGAGGATCGCAGATCGAATGGGCCGCGACGGCGTGGACTGCAGCGCCGAAGACGTCTTGGTGCTCCAGGGCGCTCAACAGGGTCTCGACCTGGTGGCCAAGCTGCTGATCAATTCCGGCGACGTGATCATCACAGAGAACCCCACGTTCCTGGGCGCCCTCGTCGCCTTCGCCCCCTACGAGCCGGACTACGCCCCGGTGACCATGGACAAGGACGGCATGGATACGGATTCGCTCGAATGGGTGTTGGCGAACACCCCGGGGGCGAAATTCATCTACGTGATTCCGGACTTCCAGAATCCCACCGGAGTCACACTCAGCCTGGAGCGACGCCACCGTCTGCTCGAGTTGGCCGACCAGCACGACATCATCGTTCTAGAAGACACCCCCTACCGCGAGCTCCGGTTCGAAGGCGAGCAGCTCCCGACCCTGAAATCCCTTGACACCGAGGGTCGAGTCATCCACCTGGGCAGCTTCTCCAAGACACTCGCCCCGGGCGTGCGCATGGGCTATGCCGTGGCCAGCCCTACAATCCTGACGAAGCTCGAGCTGCTCAAACTGGCCGCCGACACCCAATCGTCCACCCTGAACATGACGGCTACGGCCCGGTTCTTGACCGAGTTCGACCTGGACGCCCACCTCGAGGCCGTCCGTCCGGTCTATCGCGCCAAGCGCGACGCGATGCTCAGCACCATGGCTGAAACCTTCCCCGCCGACGTGAAATACACCCGGCCCCAAGGCGGTCTGTTCACCTGGGTCACCTTCCCAGAAGACTTCGACTCAGCACGGTTCATGGCCGAATACTCGCTGCCTCAGGCCAGGGTCGCCTACGTCCCAGGCGGGACGTTCTTCCCCATGACCCAGGCCGCGCACTACGCCCGGTTCAGCTACGCCAGCGTGCAGCAGGAGGAGATGGTCGCCGGCGTCCGTCGCCTCGGTCATCTGCTGACCGGGTCCGGAGATGCTCGCCGCTCCTCTTTGTCCTCAACCTTGCCCTGACACCGTGACTGGACGGAGCTCGGCGAGACAGACCGTCCACCCTGTAAGCACCTCGCCCACGCGCGGGCTGATCAGGGAATGTCGTCGATGACCACGGCATCGGTGACGCGGAATCTCCGCCCATCGGCGCGGAACAGAGCCTCAGTTGACCGAAGCAAGCGCCGACGACGGTTGGCGGGACCCCGCATCGGGAGGAGGCCGTACAGGACAGTCGGTGCCGAAGTCGTATTCCATAGGGATAACGGGTCTGGTGCAGAGCATTGACCAGCAGTTGTCGACGATGTAGTTTCTATTGGAGTATTTCCATATAAAACTAATTGACCTTTGGTCTCGTGGAGGTGTGCTGTGAGCGCAGTCGGATTGTTCTACGTCGGTGCGGTCCTATTCATCAACGGACTGATGCTTCTCGGTAGAGTCACTCCTCGAAGCGCAGGCGTCTTCAACCTCTTCGTCGGGGGACTTCAGTGTGTGATTCCGCTGATGATCGTCGCACAATCAGGAGGTGACCATGCGACGTTGCACGCCACCTTCCCGATCCTGCTTTTCGGATTCACATATCTCTACGTAGGCATCACTAACCTCACCAGCATCTCCGCCGAGGGCGTGGGATGGTTCTCCCTATTCGTCTCCGCATCGGCGGTCTACTTCGCGCTGGACTCTATCGCGGCAGGAGACTTGGCCTTCGGGGTCGTCTGGCTGGCCTGGTCGGTTCTGTGGTTCCTGTTCTTCGCCCTTCTCGCACTCGAAAAGGCAGCTTGGACACCATTCAGCGGCTGGCTGGTTACTCTGTGGGCGATCCCTACCACCTCTGTCCCGGCAGTATTGTTCCTTCGGGACGCGTGGGTTCCAGGTGTCGTGGGGGCCCTGGGAATGTTGGTGGCCCTGGGCATCCTCGCATTGATCGCATGGATTCTCGCCAAGAGGACCCCAGTAGAGGAGCACTCTTTAGCTCGGTCACCAGAAGAGCTAGCGGGTCAGTCCACGTAGAACTCGGACAAGCTCGTCGACAGAGGTAGAGGAACCTTCTACCACTTCACTCTCCGCGGAGTACACCAGCGGCGCGAGCTCGGCATGCAATGCGACGCCCCTCGTTGAAAGATCCACCAGCACTCGGCGCCTGTCGCTGGCATCAACCTCTCGGAACACCAGGGCCGCCGTCACCAACTTGTCGACCGCCCGAGTGAGACTCGGGCCAGTCAGCCCCGTGGTCTCGGCAACCGCTGCCATCGACACCGGGCCCTTGATTGCAGCTATCCTGTCCAGCACCGACCATTGGTCCACCGTCAGCTCTGCACTCGACACCACGACGTGGATGCGGCCATGAACCTTACGTGTGGCCGCAGCCAACGCCGATCCTAACCCAGTATGTGACGTTGCCACCGACATGCCCGCACTCCTTTTCTTTTACTTCCCTGTTACACAACAATCTTTACATACGGAACTATTTCATGTCATGGTTAGTGACCAGGATCTCACGGAAGGAACTACGTGCCGCATCGATCACCGATCTGGCGTGTGGGCATGGTCATCCCTCTGGGAGGCAGCGCGGGAATCTTTGGACCCTCATGTCAGGCCGTGGCCGAACTAGCCGCCGCAGAGCTCAACCGTGCCAGTGGCGTACTAGGCCGCGAAGTGGAACTCCAAGTCATAGACGCTAGCCGCCCCGCCCACGAAGTGGCCGACGAGGTGTCTCTCCTCGTCTCGCAGGACCGCCTGGATGCGGTGACGGGATGGCACATCTCATCGGTCCGGAATGCCTTGGTCCCAGCAATCGACGGCCGCCTTCCGTACGTCTACACCTCAGTGTTTGAGGGTGGTGAAAACCGACCGGGGGTCTACTGCAGCGGCGAAGTGCCGAACTTTCAGATCCTTCCCGCACTTGCCTGGATCGCCAAGCACCTCGGGAAGAAGAAATGGTTCGTCGTCGGCCATGACTATGTGTGGCCACGTCAGACCGCGGGCGTCCTGCGGGATTCCTGCGCGCGACTCGGGATCAACCTCGCCGGAGAAGCTTACGTGCCGATGGATGCGGACCAGATGGACCACTTGGTCGAACAGGTAGCTCAGGCTGATTGTGATGGAGTTCTGATGCTCCTGGTAGGACACGAAGCGGCGGTGTTCAACCGCATCTTCGCCGAGCGGGGACTCCACACCAAGATGGTGCGCTTCAGCCCTCTCATGGAAGAGAACATGGTGATGGCAAGCGGCCCTGACACCACGGAGGATCTCTATGTCTCCGCAGGGTTTTTCCGCACCCTCATCACAGCGGGTTCTTTCGATCTACAGGCCCAGTACGCCGCCTTCCATGGAGCAGGTGCACCTCCACTGAACAACGTCGCTGAGTCGTGCTATGAAGGCATGCATACTCTGGCCAATCTCACCCGCATTGCTAGGTCGACGCAGGCAAACGATATGAACCGCGTCATCGGGACACTCGGGTACGACGGGCCACGCGGGCCCGTCGTCTTCCACGGCAACCAGGCGGTTCATCCCGTTCATCTCGCGCGAGTGAGTGGGTTAGATTTCGAGGTCATCGACAGGCTCTGACACTCTGGGAAGCGCGACGACCTCTCCTCCATCCAGACTGGCCGATACTTGGATCTTCTGACCCGAGACACCTCTGGCACTGAGTGCCGCGCGGGCCACCGGGGTCGCCACCTGCTCACGGACTAGCCGCTTGATGCTTCGACCACCGTAGGCCTGGTCGTACCCTTGGGCGCTCACGAAAACAGCCACCTGGGGCTCCACCTTCAGGTCGATGCCTCGGGAAGCACACCTGCGCATGAGGTCTCGTATCTCGAGATCAGCGACGGCGACTGCATGTTGATCCGTCAGCGGATTGAAGACCACAACCTCGTCAATGCGGTTGATGAATTCAGGCTCGAAGAAGCCTTCGAGTGCTTTCCGAACGACCACGCTGTCATCACCCCACAGGCGTTGGTAGAGCGGCGTCTCGGATATGCCTGCGCGTTCAGCAGCTTTCGTGAGCGTTCTGCGGACGCGGCTACGGCTACGCTCCATCAGCTCGGCGGAGCCTAGGTTCGAAGTCATAAATACATAGGCATTTCGGAAGTTGATGGTCTCCTGACCATTTGCAAGCTTCAAGAGGCCATGATCCATAACCTGGAGCATCGCTCGGTGAACAGAACGGTGCGCCTTCTCCACCTCATCGAAAAGGGCGATTCCCGGCATATAGGGGTCCCCTCCGATCTTGGACCGGTCAAACAGGGAAAAACTCTCCTTGGAGCCGGCATAGCCTGGGGGCGCACCTGTCAGAGATGCCATGTAGTGCTCTTGAGACAGAGAGCTCATATCGATTCGAGACAGGTCGTCCGGCCCTGTCCGCAGGCTCGCAGCAAGCTGGCGGACCAGTTCCGTCTTCCCGACACCAGTCGGTCCCAGCAACAACACATTCGCCAGAGGACGATCGCGGTCGCCCACTCCGGCGCGACCTACCGCCACGGAACGAGTGACCGCTTCGACGGCAGCGTTCTGGCCAACGATCCGTTGGAGGAGGCGCGACCGTATGGCCTCGAGATCGACTCCATCCGATCCGGCTCCGATCCCGTCACTCAAGAAGTCCTCGCGCTCCATGCGGGACAATTGCTCGTCCATCTGTTGCTGCTTGATCTCGTTGAGGCGATCGTTGATGAATGGCATCTGAGTCTCCAAACTAGTCAGAGCCGGACGCCCAGCGCCCGGCTCTGACTTTCCGTACGAATGGACTAGGCGGTCATCTCTTTCTTTGACGGCAGAGATCCGACCTGACAGCTGGCCACCCCTACGGTGTCCCTGGTGATGGCCTCGACGTTCTCCTGGGCCTTCTGTGCATCATTGACCCAGGTCTTGTAGAAGTCGAACGGGCATTCAGCGACCCCCTTGTCGCCGTCCCCCGCAGCGTGAACTCCCGAGTATCCGCGGTGCAACAACTTGAACAGGTGGTTCTGGGACTGATCGTTCTGGCGGGCATCACGGATCGCAGAGACGGACAACTGACCGTACTGGATCCCGTACTCTTCCTCGCCCGTCTCACCGAGCGTCCGACCGTCAAAGCCGATGATGGCACTGTGGCCGAAGTAGGAATAGACACCGTCGAAACCGGCAGCGTTGGCCACCGCCACATAGCAGTTGTTCGCCCATGCCATGGCTTTCGACATCAACACCTGCTGATCCTTCGACGGGTACATGTAACCCTGGCAGCGCACCACGAGCTCAGCGCCCTTCATCGTGCAGTCACGCCAGATCTCAGGGTAGTTCCCGTCGTCACAGATGATCAGTGAGATCTTCAACCCCTTCGGTCCTTCCACGACGTGGGTAGTGTCCCCCGGATACCACCCCTCAATCGGGACCCACGGCAGGATCTTCCGATACTTCTGGACGATCTCACCTGTGTTGTCGATCAGGATGAGCGTGTTGTAGGGCGGCTTGTTCGGGTGGTCTTCGTGCTGCTCACCGGTGATAGAAAAGACACCCCAGGTGTCCGCCTCACGACACGCGGCGGAGAAGATCTCGGTCTCTTCTCCAGGGACCGTAGCCGCCGTTGCGAACATTTCATCGTTGTCGTACATGATGCCCTGCGTTGAATACTCGGGGAAGATCACGAGGTCCATACCCGGCAGCCCCTGCTTCATTCCCTTGATCATCTCCGCGATCTTCTGGGCGTTCTCGAGGACTTCGCCCTTCGTATGCAACCGAGGCATCTTGTAGTTGACGACTGCAACACCGACTGTGTCGGGGCTTGAAGAGATATCACCGTGCCGCATGAGATGCTCCTAATAGGGTTGTATTGAAATACTTCCAGTTGAAAGTGTTGGTGATCTCAGCGTTTGTGTCAACCCCCTCGCCGATTCCTACTGCCGGAGGTCTTCTTGGGCCGCGAAAGGGATCCCTTCTTCCAGCAGGATGCAGAGAGTCAGCCGGTCCAGTCTCTGGGAATAATCCATGGCCCCCCGGGTGCTCATCACCCACTACTGTCACTCCCCTGAGACTGGTCCCTGCCAGCTGTGGATCGCACACGCGGGCAGGACGCCGGAGATGACCTGCTCACCCCACCGGTTGGCAGAATTTCTCTGGCATCGACTAACTCTGGTCCGACCCGGGCGGAGGAGGTGATCACATCCCCTCGGTGCGGGCGGAGTATCTTGACTGGAGGTTCTACATGAATCAGACAGTGCGCTTCTTCAGGGCGGGATCTATTCCAGGCACGAAGTTCGGCCTAGAAGGGGACGGCACCCAGGGACCCTGACGTGGCTCTTGAGTCACAATGGCACGAGCAGGACCACTGAATATCGAGACGCAGCCTAGAAGGGATGCCCGATGACTCGCTCCAACCCGTCCGTCGAGGAAGCCGACGAGAACGATCTCGAAGTCGACAAGCCCAAGGATTGGGCTGCCGGAATGCAAGGCGTGTATCACTCCATGCAGCCGGCGCTGAAGCACATGGGCATCGAGCGGAGTGCACGTACGTTGCTCGCGATGAACCAGAAACAGGGATTCGACTGTATGAGCTGCGCGTGGCCGGACCCTTCCGGTCACCGGAGCAAGTTCGAGTACTGCGAAAACGGGGCCAAGGCGGTCACATGGGAAGCCACACCGGTCACGGTGGCGTCTGACTTCTGGGCCGAACACCCGATCAGCGATCTGCGTGGACGCTCCGAGTACTGGCTCGGGATGCAGGGCAGACTCACAGAACCCGTCTACAAGGCTGCGGGTGACGAACACTACCGACCCGTTGACTGGGACACGGCAATCAAAATCGTGTCGGAGAAGCTCAAGAGCCTCTCTTCCCCCGATGAAGCGGCGTTCTATACCAGCGGCCGTGCTTCGAACGAGGCAGCGTTCATCTACCAGCTGTTCATCCGCGGGTTCGGAACCAACAACCTGCCCGACTGCTCGAACATGTGCCACGAATCATCCGGCGTGGCGATGGGCGAGACGATCGGGGTCGGCAAAGCGACGGTCGCCTACGACGACTTCCTCAACTGCGATCTGATGATCGTGATAGGCCAGAACCCTGGCACCAACCATCCGCGCATGCTGAGCGCAATGGAGAAGCAGAAGGAGAATGGCGGCCAGATTGTCGCGGTCAATCCCTTGCCCGAGGCTGGACTGCGCCGGTTCAAGAACCCGCAGAAGCCGAAGGGCGTTGTTGGCCGTGGAACGGAACTCGCCGATCAGTTCCTGAAAATCCGTGCGGGCGGAGACATGGCGCTGCTTCAGGCAGTATCCAAGCGTGTGCTTGAAGCGGAGGACAGAAGCCCTGGCAGCGTGCTCGACCATGAATTCATCGATCAACACTGCGAGGGGCTGGTCGAGCTGCGCGAGCACCTGTCTCACTTGGATGAGCAGACAGTGTTGGAGGCGACGGGGCTGCGTTCGGACGAGATTGACGAACTCGCCGACCGTTATATCAACGCTGAATCGGTCATCATCACCTGGGCGATGGGTGTCACGCAGCAGAAGAATGGTGTAGGGACGATCAAGGAAATCATCAATCTACTCCTCCTGCGTGGAAACTTTGGCCGACCGGGAGCGGGTGCGTCACCGATTCGCGGGCACTCCAATGTGCAGGGGGACCGAACGATGGGAATCTGGGAGCAGATGCCGGCGTCGTTCCTGGATGCGCTCGGCAAAGAGTTCTCGTTCGAACCTCCGCGTGAGCACGGTGTCGACGCGGTCGCGGCTGTGCGGGGAATGCGCGACGGCGGCATCAAGTTCTTCCTCGCCCTGGGAGGAAACTTCGTGGCCGCGATGTCTGACACCGCAGCAACCGAGGCGGCGATGCAGAAGCTCGAGATGAACGTGCAGATCTCCACGAAACTGAATCGATCCCACACCGTGGTCGGCCAGGAAGCGCTCATACTGCCGACTTTGGGCCGCACCGAGATCGACATGCAGGCGTCTGGTCCGCAGTTCGTTTCGGTCGAGGACACCGTCAGCGCTGTCCATTCCTCCGAAGGCAGGGTCCGGCCGGTAGCGCCGAACCTGCTTTCCGAGATCGCCATCGTCAGCCGACTTGCACGAGCGACCCTGGACAGCCGCGTCGCAGCTGATTGGAAAGGCTTTGAGGCTGACTACGATCTCATCCGTGACCACATCTCGCGTGTTGTGCCCGACTGCGGGAACTACAACCGTCGCATTCGGGAGAAGGATGGATTCCTGCTGGCGAACGGGCCACGCGATTCCCGTACCTTCGACACCCCCAGCGGTAAAGCCATGATGACTGTGAATGAGCTGGACCCGATGGATTGCCCGCCTGATCGACTGATTCTGCAGACCATGCGCTCACACGACCAGTTCAACACCACCATCTACGGCTACAACGACCGGTATCGCGGTATCAAGAAGGGCCGACACGTCATCCTTGTCAATCCACAGGATCTCGCGCAGCTTGGCTTCAGTGATGGTGACCTGGTGGACGTGCACGGCGAGTACATAGACGGCAAAGACCGTGTGCTGCGGAAGTTCCGTGCGGTGTCGTACCCTACGGCCCGGGGCTCTGCCGCTGTGTATTATCCCGAGGGCAACGTTCTGGTGCCGCTCGATGACACCGTCCAGGGCAGCAATACTCCGGTATCGAAGGGTGTGATCATCCGGTTGGAGCGTGCGGCGGAGGGTCCCGCCGGCGGCAGCAGCGAGGAGAACAAACAAGAGGACATGCCTGAGACCGTCTGATCTCTGATCAGCCACCGATCACAGCGCGGACCCTTTGCTCGGACTCAGGACTGCGATTACGTCCCCATGTGCACGCTGACCCAGAAGAGTCTCCGAGGCGATCGAGATCGCCTACCTGACGGGGTTCAGGATGTGCGGGATGGTTGATCTGCACGCCGGATCCGAGAAGACCGATGCCCGGGACGCACTTATCATCGCTGAACCCGCTCACCATGCGTGCTGCGCTGCGCTCGATCGCGATCTCTGATGAACAGGGCGCTGAGCTCGCCGTGCTGGCCGGTTTCGAAGATGACCTGCTGGCCCCGACAGCGGCTGCCAGGAACCGGTTGCTCGGACTACTCGCCCAGATCCACCCCCCCCCTGTGGAACGGGCCGGGGGCCCGTATCTGCACCATATCGGCGTCCTCGACGCGCCCACCACGCGGCGTTCCAGGACTTCCATCCGTGGAGAGTTCGCCCACCGCGGCGGGAACAAACGACTTGAATCGAGTCTCCACAACTCAGCGTTCGCGGCCCGGCGCCGGCTGGATACCTTCTACGCGATGCTCCGTGATGGCGGTCTCTACCAAGACCCAGCCGCGTCAGGCACATCAGAGCACTCACCGGCGGTTGGCGAAAACCATAGAGGCACCCCTTCCCAAACTTGATTCAGAGCCTTGCGGTCCGGGAAGGTGTCGTCCTAGAACGGCTCAGGTCGACCACATTCGGCCGAGACCGTGTTCGGCTTCGGCTTCGGGGAATGCGTCTGGCAACAAGTGCTTAATTTTCCAGTCATGGCTTCGAGACTCCGCACCGCGTGGCGTTCAGCGCGCCGGGCCGCGTAGAGATGGATCTGAAGCGGCACACCACCTCCGAGAATGCGCAGAGAGTGCAGGTACTACCGAGGATCATCGGTGAGAATAGCCACGCCTCCTCCTGCCGCTGCAAATGCTTGGTCGAGCTGCCTGTATTCGGTTTCGAGCGTCCGAGCAGGAGTGACTTGAGCGCCTGGTCGCCCTCCGCGGTTAGTCTTTGCCCCGGCGTACTCTTTATGTTGTGGAGGCAGCGCATTATGGAGCGATGAGGCCGCCTACGACTCTACGCCGCACCATCAGGGATTCTTTGCATTTTCTCGGGTTCCGGACACTCCTACCGGGGCTGTCTGGCACCTGGGTGCGACGGCAGGAAGCTTCGACAGGTCGCACCGCGACCTGACTGCACCTGTCATACCCGTGTGGCAGACCCGCCTAGAGACTGACATCGTTTTCGCCCACATGTAGATCCGGAGAGCGTCACCCGACGAGCAACAGGTCCAGCATCGCTGAGAATTCCGCAATCGGCCTGGGACTCGTGCCTCCCGCTTCAAACTCAATAGCCTGAGCGCGCTGCTGGGAGATAACTGCGTGGCCGAGCAGCAGGGAACAGACTCCATCGACCAGCGTGTCAGCGACTATGTCGCCACCAGCGTTCTCCCTGTAGTTCAGCCCAGTCAGACTCCGCGGAACCGGCTCCGCGATCAGCGCTCGAAACCTCTGGCCACCAATGTCTAAGGCGACCACCGATGCGACGAGTTCGGCGGCGTCCCGGGTACTCAGTAGCGCTCCATGCAGAGTCACCGCACGGGCTCGAAGCTCAGCGCGCCACTCGGGCAGCGGCGCGCTGAACACGACTCCGTCGAGCAATCTGTCTGCGACGAGGGCAAGTAGCGACTGTTTATCCCTGACATGCCAGTAAAGGGCACTGGGTTGTACACCCAGGCGAGTGGCCACTCTTCGCATAGAAAGATCGGCCAACCCATATTGCTCGAGAATCTCCGTCGCCGCCTCGACCACGTCGGACAAGGAAATTCTTGAAGTTGAGTTATGCCGGACCATAGTCCTATAGTCTACTGAACACCATTCATTGAACACCATTCAGGAGCTGGCATGACCACAAGCGCCCCTTCCGACCGGGCCGAGACCGAGACCGAGCCGATCGTCGACTCAACGACATCCGGCGTCTCGATGCGCGCCGTCGCGCAGATGGCCGTTTTCGCCGCACTGATCGGCGCACTCGGGCTGATGGGAGCGATTGCTGTGCCCGGGCTGGTTCCGATGACCGCGCAGACGCTTGGCGTCATGCTGGCAGGGGCCGTGCTGGGCCCGTGGCGCGGGTCAGCTTCGGTCGCACTGCTCCTGATGGTCGTCGCTCTCGGCATGCCGCTCCTCTCGGGTGGCCGCGGTGGGCTAGGGGTATTCGTCGGTCCCTCCGCCGGCTACCTGATCGGATGGATCGTAGGTGCGATGGTTGTCGGCCTCGTCGTGCATGGTGTTCGAGGTCGCCCAAGCCTGACGTGGCCACGCGTGCTCGCTGGCGCGGCCCTCGGTGGCATCGGTGTCATCTACCTTTGCGGGATCCCGGTGCAGTCTGTCGTGACTGGTCTCGATCTGGGGCAGACCATGCTGACCTCGTTGGCGTTTCTCCCCGGGGACATCATCAAGGTCGCAGTGACCGTCGTTGTCACCATGGCTCTCTGGCGGGCCTACCCACGAGCCTTTCAGTCTTGAGTGACAAGGTCCCGGCCGACGACTCAGCCGGCCGGCGGCGAGCTGTCCTTGAGCCGCTCCGAGGCGCAGACCATGCCACGGTACTCAAGACTGCGCTCAAGATCCGCGCACAAGGCGGGGTTCCGCTGATAGGCGATGAACGGTGGGACGATCAGCATTGGCGTGAACTCGTCACAGCGTCGTCCCAGCACGCGCTCCCAGAGGATGCCGCATGGGCCGGATTCACCTCCGGATCGACGGCGGCCCCACGGGTCGTAGTGCGCAGCCACGCCTCCTGGGCATGCTCCTTCCCTGTGATCGACAAGCTGCTTGGCGCCCGACCTGGCGACTCCATGCTTATCCCTGTACACCCGGTGTCATCGATGGCGCTCTACGCCGCGGCACACGCCCAGAGCTCCGGCCTGCGGTTCACCGTTCCACACACCGCCCGACTGCGCGCCGCTGACCTGGATGGACCTGGCTTGATGCACGGCACGCCTTGGCACCTGCGCGAAGTCGTCAGCCTGGTCCAGGCCGGAGCGCACTGCACGCTGAGGGCCGTGTTGATCGGCGGTGACCGGCTGGACCAGAATCTGGCCATGCAGGCCCGTCAACTCGGACTCTCGGTAGTCACTTATGCGGGTGCGGCCGAGCTGAGCTTCGTCGCTGTAGACGCTGGGGCCGGCTTGCGCTCCTTCCCTGGCGTGCAGCTCAAGGTGGACGACTGCGGCGTGCTGTGGGTCCGCACTGAGCAAGTCTGCTCCACCGTGATTGGAAAAGGCTCCTCGCTGCGCACTGCGGGTGGGTCCGACCTCGAGCCCCAGTCCGGGGTGTACCCCTGGGTGACCGTCGGTGACCAGGCCTCACTGACGGACGGCGTCCTGACTCTGCACGGTCGCTCTGGTGACGCCATTCTCACGGCGGGGGCCACGGTGCTGCCCAGTGACGTCGAAGCGGTCCTCAGCCGGCTCCCGGGTGTGCGGGCCAGCCTCGTGGTGGCCGCACCGGATCGAGCTCTGGGCCAACGTGTGGCCGCATTCATCGAGCCCGAACCAGCAGCCGTACTGGACCAAGGAGCTCTCCTCCGCGCCGCTCGCGCGGAACTCACCCCTGCTCAATACCCACGGGTCACGCGCCTCGTGGCCTCACTGCCCCGCACCGGCTCAGGCAAGGTCCGCAGGCTGTCCTACACCGACGCCCAGCGGCTGGAGGCGACATGATCGTCACCTCTGCTTTGGATGTCGTCGTCTTGGCAGCTGCACGTACGCCGGTGACCGGTCGATCCCGGGCACAGTCCCACCGCACCGCATACCAGCTGGCTGCTGACGTCATAGCTCCGCTCGCCGTTGACGCTCGCGCTCACCTCGGAGTGGAGCCAACGGGAGTGGTGCTGGGGAACTGCATCGGTCCCGGAGGCAATATCGCCCGGGTCGCGGCGCTGGCGGCCGGCCTTGATCAGAGGGTGACGGGTATCACCGTAGATGCTCAGTGCGGCTCCGGATTGGTGGCGATCATTCAGGCTGCGGGACAGTCCCAGCTCGTGGGCGCTCCACTGATCGCAGGAGGCACTGAGAGTCCCTCGACCGCTCCGATTCGCACCTTCCGAGGCGTGAGCTACGACCAGGCGCCGTTCACCCCCTCCGGCTGGCCCGATCCTTCGATGACCGAAGCCGCCGATGACCTCGCCACAGCCCGCGGCATTTCTCGGGCCCGACAGGAAGACGCTGCGCTCCGCAGCCACGCCCTGTCGCTGCGGCATGCTGCGCTGGCAACGGCAGAGATCGCCGAGACCCATGACGGTCTGAGCCTGGGTCGCGACGACGGACCTCGTCGTCTCGATTCGACCAGAGCCGCCCGGTTCTCTCCTGTGCGCGATTCTCCCCGAGCCACAGTCACACCCACCACCGCCGCCCGGATTGCCGATGGCGCCGCCGCCGTGCTGCTCGCCCCGATGGGAGGCGGCCTGCATGAGGTCGCCGGAGGAGCGCCGACGTCGAATAGGACCATTCTTCCGGCATGCCGGATCCGGGCCACGGCACTAGTCGGGGCTGACCCGCAGCAACCCGGCATCGTCGCAGCAAACGCGATCAGCGCCTGTCTCGCCGCCGCGGGCGTCCGTCTGCAACAGCTCTCAGCCGTCGAGATCGTCGAGGCCTACGCGGCACAGCTGCTTGCTGTTGTCGACGAGTTGGGACTCACCACGGCGGGGACCACAGAGACAGGAGCCCCACCACAGCTCGACCCTCGCGTCAACGCCGCAGGGGGCGCTCTCGCATTAGGCCACCCATGGGGAGCCTCAGGGGCGATAGCTCTGGGAAGACTCGTCCGCCGGCTCGCGGCCGCTGAACCGGGCGCACTCGGGGTCGCGGCCTGCGCCATCGCTGGTGGCATGGGTTCCGCCGTCATCGTCGAGAGACTCGAAGATCCACGAGGAGACCAGGGATGACCATCGAAATTGACCAGCTCACCGTCACCGCCACCGGGCCTGAAGGCGTCACTCCCCTGTTGCGCGGTGTCAGCGCATGCCTCGAGGCCCGCACGACGGCGATCATCGGGGAGAACGGATCTGGAAAGTCCACCTTGGCGAAGGTGATCGGAGGACTGCTCAGCCCTGCCTCAGGTACCGTCACGGTCAACGGGCTCGATGTCGTCCGCGACGCCAAGCGGCTCCGCCGAGACACTGGGTTCATCATCGCCAACGCCGCCGCCCAGATCATCATGCCCACCGTGCGCGAGGATGTTGCGCTCACTCTGCGTAGTCGCAGCCTGAACCGCCGAGAACTCGAGGACCAGGTGGACGCTGCTCTGGCGGAGCATGGGCTGACCGAGCTGGCCGACCGCTCGTGCCTATCACTGTCATCTGGGCAGCTGCAACGACTAGCCCTGTGCTCGGTGCTGGTCGGCAAGCCCGACGTGGTGATCGCCGATGAGCCTAGCTCTATGCTTGATGCCCGCCACCAGCGACTCGTCAGTCGAAGATTATTCTCTCAGCCTGCAGATGCGCAGCTGGTCCTGGTCTCCCATGACCTCGACCTGGTGCGCCGCTGCGAGGAGACTGTCTGGATCCACCAGGGTCAGGTGGCGGGACACGGGTCCTCGAGTGCCGTGGTCGAAAGTTATCTGAACATGCTCGACGAAACCGAGGCAGAATCGACTGCGGATTTCGAAGGTACTACTCAGATGACGCCACCGAAGGGGCGGCCCTGATGATCACCCTCTACCACCCCGGCACATCGCTGCTGCACCGAATTCCCGCTGGGCTCAAGCTGGCTGGTTTCGCGCTGCTCGCCCTGACGCTGTTCTTCCTTCCCGATGCGTGGGAGTCCGCCGCGACGTTGCTTGTCCTGCCTGTACTCGGCTACGGACTTGCGGGCCTGCCCGCCCGGCTGCTGCTCACCGACCTGCGCCGTGTGCTGATGCTGCTGGTATTTCTAACTGTCACCCAGCTGATATTCCTCGACCCGACCGCGGCCGCCACTAACACCGCCCGCGTCATCAGCATCGTGCTGCTGGCCCAAGTCCTGACCCGCACGACGAAGATCGAGTCGATCATCGCCACCGCTGAGCAGTTGTTCACGCCCTTGAGACGGTTCGGTGCCAACCCGGCCAAGATCGGGCTAGCAGTGGCCCTGGTGCTCACCTCGGTGGGTCAGCTCGCAGCCGTCATCCGCCAGGTCCGTGATGCGCAACGCTCCCGGGGTGTCCGGCTCGCCCCTTGGGGATGGGTCGTGCCCACCTTGGTGCTTTCGCTCAAACACGCCGACGACGTCGGAGACGCGCTGACCGCCCGCGGTTTTGAGGCATAGCTATGTTGCTGAGCAGTAAGCACAGGGACACAGCGGAGATTCAGGGCGCTGTTCCTCTGACGCCGACTTGCCGTATTCGGTCCACCCCAAGCTTCGTGGCCCGACCGCTCCCCAAACAATATTCGGCGTAGGTGGGGCCCGTGATCGTCGCCGCATGATGGCGACGCACCTGAGTACAGTCCGCGTCGAATCAGGAGAAAATGATGGTGAAGCAAGTTCTAGGGAATCTTGTCGATCGACAAACACGGTGCATCCACTACCGGACACCACTGGACGTGGTCGCAATCAAGTTCCGTTGCTGCCTGGAGTACTACCCCTGTCATTTGTGCCATCAAGAGTGCGCCGATCACCCGGCTTTGCAGTGGTCGGTGGAGGAACACGAGACCCTGGCCGTGCTCTGCGGGGTCTGCCGCCACGAATTCTCCATCAGCAGATACCTCGGGGCAGAAAACTGCCCGCAATGCCGTACTTCATTCAACCCGAGGTGCCGACTCCACGCCCATCTGTACTTCTACGCGGGAGCTCAATAGGCGTTCCCCGGCAGCCTCTTGTTGCACGCCGCCCGACGAAGTGCCCCGGGCTAGCAGGCTCCCACCCCGGCAAAGGTAGATTCCTTGACTATTGAAGGGTCAGGAATGCGCAAGCTGAAGGGTCGGGAGCACTCCCAGCAAAGGCATCACCGCACATTTCGCGAGGAGTTGATGGCGATGGCAGTTATTGTCACACATGCAAGTATGGCAATGGCCAGCAGAATCGATTTGTCACTAAAGAACAGCGCCGCGACGGATACTATGCTCGGAACAAGGAAACCCGAATATGCAAGAGCATAAAACTTCCCCATGGCACCCCCTAAGTGTTGCGGCGATGCCAGTCGTTGCATTTCGAGCGTCCCGGCGACAAGCATCAGTCCGTATCCCGCGCCAAGAAGACTGCTAGCGAGAAGACCAATCCACAGACTCTGACTCAACAGTGTCGCTAGAGCGAGTACAAGTCCGATGAGGCTCAGACACAGGGCAGTTATGATCGCCTTCGCTGACTTGGGTGTGTCTAGCTTTCTGCCGAGCGACTGTACTGCCACACCGGACCCCATTGTCACGCCTACCGTGATCGTTGAGTGCAGCACCGGATTGCTGGAGGATGCCATCAGCTGAGGGACGACGGCAAAGCCGATCGTGCCGGATCCAAAGACCCAAGGGGCAGCCGGGATGATCACCGTCCGGAATCTTGTTGGCGCTGCCGCGTACTCCCAAAGCTGGTCCACCGCGTCAGTTGCTGTACGGAAACCTGAAGCTGCTGAACGAGTCTCTGGTGACCAGAGCAGCATAAAAACTAGCGGAGTACACAACACGATATGGGTGGCATATGGGAACACTGCCGACGCAGGAGCGTAGGTGGCGAGAATGCCGCTCACCACGGGCCCTATGCAGAACCCTCCTGTGATAAAAAGCGAGGCACGTCGGGCACCGGAACTGACACTGGCCGCAGGATCCCACGGCGGTAGCGACAGTTCTTTGATCCAGCTCGTAGTCGCAGCCATGGCGATCCCGGTTGCCACACCAGATAGCAAGCGACCGAGGAAGATCCAGGGTGGCAACCAAGCTCCGATAATCATGGCAACACTCCCGAGCATAGCTAGAATTAAAGCCGCAAGAGTTATCCATTTTCTGCCTGATCTGTCGGACCATGATCCCCCCAGCAACAAGGCAGGCAAAAGCCCTACAATGTATATGCTGAGCATCAGAGTGACTGACAGTCGGGAGATACCGTAGCTACTTTGGTAAAAGGACAGCATCGATGCGAACTGATTTGCCCCCCAACCAATCAAGAACAAGCTGAGCGCGGGTGGAAGCCATGGTTTCAGCGAATCGGGTCGCACGGAAGCTCTATCCAGGCGTCTGACGTCTGGAATCCCAAGATCGAGGGGTGGATTACCATCTCAGTTCGTTTCTAACACGCACATAGGCCACCTACAGCTAATCGGCATCATTACATCTATTTAAGATGTTATTCGTCGTTAAGAGACTTTTTCTGGTGATACGAGAATAGATTTTAAGAACTCAGCTCTGTTTTACAGACGACCAGGTGGGCCCCCAAAACCTGATACTTTGGGGGCCCACCTGTAGGCCTCGTCCTTTGGACGTCAAGACGGTTACAGTCGTCGGCGCGCAACCTCGAGTACCGACACAACTTCACACATCCAACAAGATCTTTCCGATGTGATTACTGGCCTCCATCTCTCGGTGCGCGCTAGCAGCTCCCTCCAAGGGATAGCGAGACTGAATAATCGATCGCATCGAGTGTTTCCCATTTGGCCCAAAGAGCGGCCAAAGGTGGTTCTTGGTTTGACTCACTATCTCCGCCTTGGCTTCAATCGACCGGCTCCGCAACGATGTCGCAAGGATTCGTCCCCGCTTGGCGAGCAACGCTCCTAGATCGACTTCTCCCACACGACCACCGAGCAGACCAATGACGACCAATCGCCCGTCCGGGGCAAGGGCCTGCACATTCCGTCCGAGATAATCAGCGCCGACTACATCGAGAATCACATCTGCACCGCGACCACCTGTCGCTGACAGCGTCCTCTCGACGAAATCCTCTTCTCGATAGTTGATCAAGACCTCAGCGCCGAGCTCTGAGCATGCCTTCAGCTTTTCGTCTGAACCGGCAGTGACCACTACATGGGCTCCCAGAGAAGCCGCCACCTGAATTGCCATGGTGCCAATGCCACTCGAACCGCCGTGAACCAAGAGGGTCTCCCCCTCACGCAGTCCTGCTTCCATCACGAGGTTGCTCCATACTGTGCAAGCCACCTCCGGCAGCGCGGCGGCGTCTGACAAGGACACGCTCGCAGGCACAGGAAGGACCTGACTCGCGGGAACCGCGACGTACTCGGCATAGCCGCCACCGGACAACAGTGCGCACACTTCATCGCCGACGTGAAGACCTGAACCTTCGGTCTCGGTTCCAAGAGCAGTCACTCGACCACTGACCTCGAGTCCTGGTATCTCGCTGGCACCCGGCGGTGGTGGGTAAACTCCGTGGCGTTGCATGACATCCGCGCGGTTCACACCGGCAGTCACAACTTGGAGCATCACTTCGCCCTTTCCCAGGGTTGGGCGCGGAACACTCATCGGGACGAGTGCGTCCGGGACCCCACCCATGTGCGGGTCGATAACTACCGCTCTCATTTGTTCCATTTAGACAACCGCCGTTCCTTCCGTCTCGGGATCAAAGTCCATGTCCGTCGCGAAATCAACGTTCTTCGTCTCTGGTCCGAGGAAGGCTCCGAGCGCAACCAGCAGCCCACCGATGACCAGGAGCGGCAGCACGGTCAGCTCCAGCGGCATGAAGTTTTCAAGGCCGACTTGGTAGAAGGCATAGAACGACGGAGGGATGACGGCCAGGCTGTATCCGAGGCCAAACCCAGACGCGCGAACGCCGGTCTGGAATCTCTCATTGATGTAAGTGGTCGCGAGACCCCAGAACCACACGATGACCCAGATCATGACACCTGCGAGGAGAACAGTCCCCAGGAAGGTGCTGGGTGGGGATGTGAGCAACCAGTAGTACAGCGCAGTACCAGGAATTGCAGCACCAAGTCCGGAGAAGATCAGGAATGGACGACGTCCCACATGCTGACTGATCTTCCCAGCGACCATGTACCCGACTCCGAGGAACAGGAAGGTGATGCATAGGAGGATCGTGACCTCTGTAGAGGTCAACCCTACGGAGTTCTGCAAGGCTCCTGGAAGCATGGCCGTCACTGTATTCAAGCTCATCCAGAACCCGCTCATCAGGACGAAGACCTGAGCGAAGGCCTTGAGGCTCCGCTTGCTCCCGAACAGCGTCTTCAGTGGCGACTTAGTTCCACCAGTCTTCTTGAAGACCTCCGACTCCTCGACGCTGACCGCGTACCACCAGACATAAGCGATAGCCATGAGCCCGCCGATGATGAATGGAACTCGCCAGCCCCACTGGACATATGGCGAACCCAGCCCATCAGCAGGGGCAATCTGAAGCATGATCAAAGTCAGCGCCGAAATGGCTACAAAGGCAGCTGGGAAACCTAGCATGATGTAGGCACCCCAAACACCACGCTTCTTCCTGGGAAGACGCTCCATGGCAAGCGGGCTAGCCGCAGAATAGGAGCCTCCCACGAACACGCCGTCGACCAGGCGCAGCACGATAAACACGATCACGGCTGCAATTCCCCAGGTCTCGTATCCAGGCATCGCTGCCATTGCGAAACTCATGAGGCCATAACCGGAGACCGCGATGAGATTAACCTTCTTGCGGCCAATCTGGTCGGCAAACCTCCCGCCGATGAGGGCTCCGAGCGGACGCCCAAGCAGGGTCGACACGAAGATCAGAGACGTGACGATCACGACCTGGCTTGCGGGCATAGTCGGCGAGAGGAAATAGACCATCGCCGGACCGAGTGCGACAACAGGAAGGTAGATGTCGTACATGTCGATAAAGAAGCCGGAAAACGCCCCGTGGGCAGCTTTCTTTGCCTTGGGATCCAATTGCTCATCCGCACGTGCCCCCGAGGGCACAGGATCATCCTTTAGATCATTTTGAACATTAACCATAGTCTGCTTCTTTCAGTAAGAAACGGTCCGGGTTCATCGACGACATATAGCCTACGACTGCCCAGGAAGAGAATTAACCAGAGATTCTAATCAAAGATCTCGCAGCCCTGAGGAGGTGCTCCTCGCGTCAAGCCTGCCGAGCGTTGTGCCAGTCTCACGCCACACAGCGGATGTGTCAAATATCACATGGAGCGCTTGACGGGGCGGCGTGAGTACGATTTCATAGGACGTGAATACGTTTGCACAATCGATGGCGACGCAGGTGGCGCCAATAAGCGAGGTCAGAATTGACGAACGATACGGAAACCATTGCCTCCGTGATGAGTCGCGGTGGGCGGCCCGCCAATAGCCGTCGCGAGATCAAGATCATCGACACCACTTTGCGTGACGGCCACCAGAGCCTCTGGGCCACCCGGATGCGAACCGACCACATCGAACAGCTGGCACCCGAGTTCGACACAGTTGGTTATGAGCACGTCGATCTTGTAGCGCCGATCCAGTTCGACGTGGCGGTGCGATACCTCAAGGAAGACCCGTGGGAGCGCGTGCGAAGGGCTCATGAGCTCGCTCCGAACACTAAGTTCCGGGCGCTCATACGCTCACGCAACATCGCAGCTTTCGACTTCCTCCCTGATGACGTCATCATGGCCTGGATTGAGCGCCTATATGCCAACGGTTTCCGCGTGATTGGCTCTTTTGACGGACTCAATGACATCGACAACATCGCGCCCGGGCTGCGCCGAGCAAAAGAACTCGGAGCTGAGACTTTCGGTGCGGTTTCGTTCAGCGAGAGCCCCGTCCACACCGACGAGCTCTTCGTGTCCAAAGCGCAGGAGCTCATCGAGAAAGCGGACGTCGACCGGATCATGCTCAAGGACGCGGGTGGTCTGCTCACTCCTGAACGCATTCGCACCCTCGTTCCGGCGCTCAAGGCAGTCATCGGCGATCGTCCGCTCGAAGTCCACACACATTCGCTTACAGGCCTCGCTCCACTAGTCTGTCTCGAGTCTGCAGAGGCCGGAGCCGACTCGCTGCACCTGTCAGTTGCCCCCCTGGCAGCTGGAAATGCTCAGCCCTCCGTCCAGAACGTCATTCGCGATCTGCGGGCGCTGGGTTACACGGTCAATCTCGACGACGAGAAAATTGACCAGATCAGTGACCGGATCCGGTTGATCGCTGACACAGAGGACAAGCCCCTTGGCGAGCCGGTGGAGTACAACGGGATGCACTTCATGCACCAGACTCCGGGAGGGATGCTATCGAACTTCCGATCTCAGCTCGCAACCGCGGGTCTCGGAGATCGCTACGAAGAGCTGCTACTCGAGATCGCGCGTGTACGAGCCGAGCTTGCATACCCGATCATGATCACTCCGTTCGCCCAGTTCGTCGGCACTCAGGCAGCCATGAACGTCTCAACAGGTGAACGGTACAAAATGGTGCCCAATGAGATCAAAAAGTACGCACTCGGATACTACGGTGACCTTCTCGCCGACATTGATCCTGAACTGCGTCAGAAGATCATCGACAATGGGGCATCTGATATCCCCCTCGATCCATCCGAGCCGGAGCCCATGCTCGACAAGATCGCCACGCAATACCCCGACGAATCCATCGAGTTTCACCTGCTGCGTGCGATGTTTGCAGGTGGTCAAGTCGATGAGATGAAGAAGACGGTGGCAGCAGGCGGCAACCCCGACGAAATCCCGGCGCCTTTGCTCGGAATCGTGAAGTCGCTCCACGAAAACGGCCAACCCGGCATCAACTCACTGACCGCCGGGGACCTCCAGATCAACATCCTTAAGGGAGAGAACTAATCATGGCGCTGAACCAGCCTGACATTCGCGAGCTCAAGTCCCTGGTCGACTGGGTGAACACCACCCCCGACGTGCGTGAGCTCTCCATCAAGTACGGCGACGTCGAGCTCTTCGTATCTCGCAATGGGCACGCCCCTTCCGGAGTCCCCGCCGCGGCCCCAGCGCCGTCCCCAACGCCCGAACAGTCCCCCACAACCGCTGCGCAGCCTCCAGAAGCGACAGCTCCGACTCCCGCCTCGGTGCCGGCGAACGGTGCGGCATCCTTGGCGGCCGGTGCACCAGCTGCGGCCGCAGAGGACGAAGTCACCATCGCGGCGCCTATGGTGGGTACGTTCTACTCCGCACCGAACCCCGGTGCCCCCGCTTTCGTGAATGTGGGTGACCGGGTCTCAGCCGACTCCGTCCTGTGCATCCTCGAAGTCATGAAGCTTATGAACAACGTGGAGGCCAAGGTCGACGGTGTCGTGACCGAGATCCTCGTGGAGAACAATGAGGCAGTGGAGTTCGGTCAGCCGCTGATGGTGATCAAACGTGACAGCTAAGCAGCTCAACAGCGTCCTGATCGCCAACCGCGGGGAGATCGCGCTTCGCATCGTCCGTGCCTGCAAAGAACTGGGGATCACCAGTGTTCTGGCCTATTCCGAGGCAGACAGAGGCTCTCTGCCCGTGAAGCTAGCCGACCGAGCGGTATGCATCGGTCCGGCGAACGCCTCCAAGAGCTACCAGGATCCGCGCGCGATCATCAGCGCCGCACTCGCCTTCAAAGTCGACGCGATCCATCCCGGCTACGGATTCCTGGCCGA
Source organism: Nesterenkonia sp. AY15 (assembly GCF_022565855.1). Lineage (NCBI taxonomy): Bacteria > Bacillati > Actinomycetota > Actinomycetes > Micrococcales > Micrococcaceae > Nesterenkonia > Nesterenkonia sp. AY15. The sequence goes on from NZ_JAJOYV010000005.1 coordinate 195,457, forward strand.
GAATGCAGATTTCGCGGAGATGTGCGAGACCGAAGGGGTCGGCTTCGTAGGCCCCGCCTCAAGCGTCATTCGGAATATGGGTGACAAGATCCAGGCCAAGAAGATCGCGCGCCGTGCGGGTGTTCCCACGGTCCCTGGATCCGACGGCGCGATCGCTCAGCACGCTGAGGCGGTTGCTGTGGCCAGCGAGGTCGGATACCCCCTGCTTATCAAGGCCTCCGCTGGCGGTGGAGGCAGAGGTATGCGCGTTGTCGAATCGGGAGAGACGCTTGAACGCGATCTCGCCGAGATCATGTCAGAGGCGGAGACGGCTTTCGGCGACCCGTCCGTTTACCTTGAGCGGTATCTCACTGACATTCGTCACATTGAGATCCAGGTCGTGTCCGACGGTGAGTCGACTGTGCACCTCGGTGAACGTGACTGCACCGCCCAGCGCCGCAACCAGAAGCTCGTGGAGGAGTCGCCCTCCCCCGTCCTCGACAGTGAGCTGAGAGCGAGTCTGGCGGAGGCCGCTGTCGCTCTGTGTCAGGAAGTCGGGTATCGCAACGCCGGAACAGTGGAGTTCGTGTTCGACAACCTCGAGCGAAGGTACTACTTCATCGAGATGAATACGCGCATCCAGGTCGAGCACCCGGTCTCCGAGATGGTCACCGGCATTGACCTGATCAAGCTCCAGCTTGAGATCGCAGCGGGTAATCCGTTGCCCCTCACCCAGGACGACATCATCATCCGCGGTCACGCGATCGAGTGCCGCATCAACGCCGAGGATCCCGCTCAAGGTTTCGCGCCGAAGCCTGGCCGCATCGAATCTTTCCGTGCCCCCGGTGGATTCGGCGTTCGTCTCGACACCCATATCGAGGCCGGATACGTGATTCCCCCGTTCTACGATTCGATGGTAGGCAAACTGATCATCTGGGGCAATGACCGAGATGAGGCGATCTCTCGGGCATTGCGCGCTCTCGATGAGATGCAGATCGAAGGCGTGACTACCACCGCTGGATTCCAGAGAGACATCCTGAACAGCGAGGTCTTTCGCAGCGGTGACTTCAACACCGCGTTCGTCGCTAAGTTCCTTGAGGGGGAAGCCGCCTAGGCGACGCTGCCGGAGGGCGACCGAGTATCCGATCGACCCTCCGGCAACCCGCTTGATCCCAGATGTTCTTCTTCGCGCCGTACGTGAGAAGGTGAATACGGTGACGCACGCTGCGGCGCGGAGGAGGAATGTCGATGCTTACGGGCAGGGAAATCGCGCAAGCCGCGGGAGTGTCCCAGGCGACCGTCTCACGCGTGGTGCAGGGCTCGGCGCGAGTCAGCGAAAAGAACCGCCGCCGTGTCGAGGAAGCCATGGCGAAGTACGGATATGTCCCCAACGCACAGGCGCGTGCCATGCGCACCCAGCGGTCGGGTGTGATCGGGGTCATCGTCGGCGAGTTCACGAACCCCTGGTACCCCGTGATGATGTATGCGCTGGCCAGGGAGATAGCCCGAGCTGATCTCCGCATCAATTTTTGGGTATCCGACGGTGAGAACAGCGAGCAGGCCGCGATTGAGGCGATCCGTTCGAAGCTCATCGACGGGCTGATCTTCACGACCGCAACGCGTGATTCACAGGCGTTGCCCACAGCCCTTGAGCTTGGCTTACCCGTCGTGCTTGTCAACCGCAGCCTTGAGAACATCACGAGTGATCAGGTGACTGGCGACAACGTCGGCGGTGGCGCCGCCGTCGCGACCTACTTCCTCGCCCACGACCGCACTCGTGTCGCCGTTGTGGGCGGTGGCCCATGGGTCAGCACCGGACGCGAGCGGCGCAAAGGGTTCCTGGACGTATTTCACGATGCGGGGATCCACATCCCTCCTACCCATATCCCAGAGACGGCGTTCACCCATCAAGCGGGTCTCGACGCCGGAAGAGTGTTGCTCGCGAATGATCCACCCCAAGCGATCTTCTGCACCACGGACATCATCGCTTTCGGCGTGATCGACGCCGCGATGGAACGTGGGATGCGTGTGCCCGAAGATCTCTGGGTCACGGGCTACGACGACATCCCGATGTCTGCATGGAGAGTGCTCGACCTCACGACAGTCCGCCAACCCATCGATGACATGGCAAGACTGTCGCTAGAGATTCTCCTCGCCCGCATCGAGGACCCCAACGCTGCGGTGGCCGAGAAACGCTTCGCGACCGAGCTCGTCGTGAGGGGTTCCACAGGAAACATGGCAAGGTGAGCGCTCCCTTTCGCCCGGAGAAGTCAAGGAAATTGATTACATATGCCGGCGTCACTGAGAGGCCAATCACCTAATCGGTCGTCCAAAAATCGGTAACCTAAGATGATTGCGCGTCGTGCCAGGAGTCCCGACACGTCTAGCACCGAGAGCACCGCGGGTAGATCGGTCTCCGTCAATGCGTTTGACTGCTAAGTCCCGACGAAGGCGGATTATGAGCGAAACTGGCAACCTCAGAAGCTGGCGAGGACTCGAGATCAACAGCCCTTGAACGCAATGCTTCGTTCTTGACGATCGAGCCCGAAATGGGCAGGACATGTACTCGCCCGACGGTACCCGGATCGACCTGTGTCGCAGCATGCGTTCTGAACACCCCAAGATCGGGTGGGTCTGCCGCACCGATAGGTGCCATCTTGATCTGGCTTGCCTGCGGGCGGCCTGGAAGAGTGTCAGCGTGCCGGGGCCGTTTCCTGCTGACCTGCTCGACGACGCTGTCCGCCTGGCCAGCAAGAGTGAGACCCGAGTCACGGTCGATCGGATCGCCAAAGACTTCGGCGTTCATCCCATGACGATGCAGACATGGTTGAACCGGGCCGAGACTCAGTCCGGCGCCAAGCCCGGTCAGACCGGCGGCGAAGCAGCCGAGCTGGGCGAAGCCCGCAAACGAACCCCGCTTCTGGAACACGAGGTCGAGGTCCTGCGGCGCGCAACTGCACCTGCCCCAGCTGTGCGAGAGACCCGATCATGATTCGTAGCTGCCGATATCGCTCGCTTCTGTTCTGTGCCGGAAGTGATCATGAGCGTCCTTCTTCGGTGGAAACGGTAATCGCGACCTTGCCGCGCACGTCTCCGGCTGCAAGGTACCGTATCGCCTCTGGAACCTCCGCCAGTGAAAAGGTCCGGTCCAGACTCGGCGTGACCGTCCCACTCTGGAAGTGTCCGGAAAGCCGTTCCAGGTCGCTTCCGCGTTCCTTGGAGGCGAGCATCGTGAGTCGCTGGCTCACGAACCGGGACAGCAGCGGCGCCCGCAGACTTCTCCCCAACCCACCGGTCCAGTCACCGCCTTCCTCACCGCCGACGACGACGGCTGTCCCCGTAGGAGCCAGTGCGCGCCGCAATCGGGCGAGAGTGGGATTGCCTCCGATGTCGAGGATCAGGTCGTAGCGGTGTGAACCGTCCGCGAAGTCGTCCCGGGTGTAGTCGATGACGTGGTCCGCGCCGAGGGATCGCACGAAGTCCTGCTTTCCGGGGCTGCAGACGCCTGTCACCTCCGCGCCCAGTGCCTTGGCCAATTGCACGGCAAAACTGCCGACACCGCCGGAGGCACCGAGTACCAGCACCTTCTGCCCCTGCTCCACATGGCCTGAGTCACACAGCGCCTGGAGGGCGGTACCGGCCGAGATGGGGACGACCGCGGCCTGCTCGAAGGTGAGGTTCGCCGGTTTGTCGGCCAACTTGGCCTCTAAAACCGGAGCGTACTCGGCGAAGGAGCCTCGGGACATCCCGTACACCGGCTCACCGACGGCGAACTTGGTTACAGCGGAACCGACTTCGGCGACCGTTCCGGCGACGTCGATTCCCGGCACCGGGTTCTTCGGTCTGCGGAAGCCGAAGCCGATGACCCGCATCAGATAAGGTCGGCCAGCCATCATGTGCCAGGTTCCGCGGTCGAGGCCCGCTGCGCGGACGCGCACAAGCACTTCATTCTCGGCGATCTTGGGGCGGGGGATCTTCGCGAGGTTGAAGACGTTGGTGGAGCCGTACCCGTTCTGCACGATGGCTTGCATCAAGACCTCTTCCCTGTGCGAACCGTGTGGTGCGCCGCCCGTCGTGGCGTGGTCTTTTTGAGATGACATGATGTTTTCCTAACGCTGATACTGGGGCAATCACTGTGGCAATCCGACCAAATTGGCACTCACCCTCCCTAGCTGATCGGCGGTGGCTTCGTCGTAGCTGGGCTGTGATGATCTCTTGGGTTTTCGGTGGGCGAAGAAGCGGCTCGTGACCGGCTCAAGATCGGGAACCGAAGCCACATAGATCGATGTGGCGGACGTGCTCGCCACGCCGGGATGCAGTGCGTTGGCAGTGACCAACGTGCCTTGCAGCTTCCTGGCCGACTCATAGGTGAACAGGAACTCGGCGAGCTTGGATTGACTGTAGGCCCGCGATCCGGAGTAGGACCGTTCGCACTGCAGGCCGTTGAAGCCGATAGGCCCTGTGGTGTGCGCGAACCCGTCAACGGTGACATCCCGAGTGTCCCGATAACCGCCGACATTGTTGATCAGCACACCATTCCGAGAAGGGCTCTGGAGTACTTCCTCAGCCAAGCACCGCACTTCTCGCTGCGAAGACAGATCCGCGAGCAAGGTATCGACCGTTTCCCTACCTGCCACCCGGATCTCGCACGCCGGACTCTCGGTGCGCCCGTGGTCCCGTCCGGTGATCGCGAGATGCGCACCCATTCTGGCCCGACCCACTGCGGTCGCCTTGACGATTCCAGCCGTTGCCCCTGTGACCAGCGCGGTCTTGCCGACCATCATCCCGCTGCTCATGACTCTTCTTTCGGGAGGGTGTAATTGCCCGATGAGCGCCGCTTGCAAACCCTACTCGTGCGAGGTGATGGACCGCTATAGTTGCGGACCGAAATAGACTCCGGATGCTTTCAGAAAGACTCTAAGAGCCGATCTCCAACCTCATGGGACGCCAGCCCAGTGGCTCGTGCGCCAACCGCCGCACCACCGTCTTCCGGGGTGTACCCTCACTTCCGCAGCGACGGCACCACTGATCCGGATCCACGATCCGGCAGGCCAGTACCGCACGGTCAGGTTCGATACGCTGCCCAACGGCCTCCAGGCAGAGCTCGTCCGACGCGCGGCTCCCGACTGCATCCTCACCTGTGATGAGCTGGTTCACCTCCGTGGACGGCCGTCCTGTCTCCCGGGACTGCCCGGTGCCGCAGGCCGCAGCTGAGAGCCTCAGTCGCGGCTGTGGGCTCGAGCTGCTGCGTGGGCCAGACGGCGGCCGACATCAATCGGTGACCGGGGGGAGCCGCGGAGGAATCCGGCCAGGGCCCCGCTGTAGGCCAGGAGCACTTCATCGGCCAGGTCCTGGGCATGTCCCCCGGCAAGCGGACGAGACAGGTGCGAGAGACGGTCGGCGAGCAGGGCGGTGTCCCCGGCCAGCACGTCGCTGATCTCCTCCGCGGCCTCGGGGAGCTCGCTGGCCGCGGCCAGGAAGGCGCACCACCGTGACGGATGACGCCGGTCACCCCGGTAGGAGGCGAGGGCGTCGAAGACCGCGAGCAACCGATCCAGGTCATTGTCGGCCGCAACGATGTACTGGTCCCAGACCGCCCGCCAGTCCGCCAGTCGAACCCTCAGCGCCTCGGCAACCAAGGCATCCTTACTTCCGAAGTGCGTGTACAAGGTGGCCGCCGAGACCTCCGCTTGACGCAGCAGCTCATCGACAGGCGTGTCCCGGATGCCGCGCTCGAACAGCACGCGATCGGCCGCCTCCAGCAACCGGGTGCGCGCAGGGATTCGCTGGGCCGTGGTCATCACACCAGTGTAGGGACCACCGGTTCAGAACGGGCGTTGTGGTGTAACATTACGACCGTTCTAGTGGTTCTCGGGGAGAGGTGCGATGCGAACTCAGGTGCTCCGCGACATGGCAGCTGATCGCGACCACCGCCGGACTCGTGCGCTGCAGCCCCGGGCTCTGATGGGCCATCGATGTGGCCCCACGCTCGGGCCGAGGGTACAAGCGGCTCCGTCAGTTCTCGCGCCGCAGCCCACCGATTGGCAGTCGGGCTGAGCGCATCTTGATGCCGATCCCGCTGAGGCCGGCAACGACGCCTGTGCATGTCACAGGATAAGGAGTAATTCATGACGCTCTCCGCGGGTGGCCGGATCGGTCTGGCCGGTGCGGCGGTGGTCGGGGTCGCCTTCGGCATGGCCCGCTACGCCTACGGCCTGACGCTGCCCAGCATCCGGGAGGACCTGGGGCTCTCCGAGCTGGTGCTCGGCCTCATCGCCAGCGCAACCTTCGCGGGCTACCTGGCGGGCCTGCTGCTCGCGGGACGGCTCGCCGCGCGGCACGGGTCGCGTGCCCCGACGACCGTGGGCGGGGTCTGCGGCGTTCTGGGGGCGGTGATCGTGACACTCGCGCCGTCGCCTTGGCTGCTCGCCGTCGGTGTCGTCCTGGCTGGCAGTGCCGGCGGTTGGGTCTGGGCGCCCTACTCCGACATCGTGACCCGTTCGGTGCCCTTGCGGCAGCAACCCAGAGCGCTGGCGATCATCACGACCGGCACCAGCGGCGGACTCGTACTGCTGGGCGGGCTCGCCGCCCTGGCACTGCTGGGCTCCTGGCGCCTGGTCTGGGTCGGCATCGCTCTGGCTGCGGTGGCCGCCGCACTCGTGAACCTCAGCCTGGTGCCGAAAACCAGGCCGGATTCGCGCCCGGTCGCACGCGGCGGTGCCTCCTCGCTGGTCCGGGCGCTGCGCGTCCCGGGCGCCTACTCCGTGGTCTACTTCGCGGTCATCGTCATTTACTTCACCTACGCCTCCGACGTCCTCGAGCACGGCACCCTTCCGGCGGCAGCCGTCCCGGCGCTCTACGCCGCCATCGGCTTCTGCGGCATGGTGGGCGTGGCCACCGGGACCTTCGCGCGGCGGATCGGCAGCGTGCGGGTCGCCGCGTTGTGCCTGGCAACGGTCGGTGTGGCGCTGGCGTTGCTGGGGTTGGCCAGCGACTCCCTGATCGCAACGGCGGTCTCGGCGTGCATCTTCGGCGTGGGGTACATGACAGGATCGGCGGTGCTCGCAGTTTGGACCGCCGAGCTGGTGCCCGAGCGCGCCGGCGCGGCGTTCACGGCCTGCCTGGTCGTAGGAGCCCTCAGCTCTGTCGCAGCACCGGCTGTGGCTGGTGCGGTGATCCCCGGCCTGGGCCTGGGTGCCCTGCTCGTCCTCACCGCGGCCGTGTCACTGCTCAGCGGCGTGGCGCTGATTCTGCACGGGTCCTCCCGAGGGCCAGCGGTCGGCGACACCAGGTCGTGAAGATGCGAGCCCTGCTCGTCGTCGAGGTACACACCATGCGTTGTGATGAGCCCCGAAACCGACGTGCTGAAACCCGACTACCTACCCCCTGGCCACCCATCACGGCGGGTCAGGTCAAGCACCTCGTCGCATGGACCGGGCAGCCTTGAAACTCGCGGTCATGCCGCACCAGGTCAGGTCCCCGAGCAGCTCGATGGGCAGCCTCTTGCTCGTATCAGGCATTTCTATGCCGATGATCGGACCAACCCTGACTGCATCGAGGTTCACCGTTCACGGGTCGTCATCGCCGTCCACGGGAACGGTTCGAGCCACACCGCCCACTTCCAGCTCGGGGCCCAGGAAAGCGCAGGCAGCGTCGCCCGTGAGGTCATAGGTCACCCGCAGCGTTCGGGCCCATCCACGTTCCCACCAGGCTGGCGCGCATGCGCCTGGTCCGAGACGACGTCGACCGGCGTGTCCAGCTGCTCGCCAGAGAGCTCGGGGTCAGCGGCCGCGCCCTCACCGCCTCACCTTGAGAACCAGTCAGGACTCTCCTGGGACCTTTCCACGGAAGGGTCGCTGTCCTCGATCAAGAAAGACCGCGGCGAGTGCTGGAATGGCCGAGGCCGGGCGTGATGCACTGAGATGCCGCTTCCGGCACGGTAGTGTTGGCGCCACCTAGGCGTCAACGGCGTGACGCTCGTGAGTTCCTTCTTCATTCGGAGGCACGTCATGTCCAAGACCTTCCAACGCGTCATCGGTGTCGTCATTCTGCTCGGCGCGGGGGCCTTGAGTCTCCCGGTGACGGCATCGTTCCTGGACGGTCCGGGGACTGAGAACTGGATTCTCCCAGTGCAGGCGAGTCTCATGGCAGTTATCGGTGCGGCGTGTGGCCTTGCCCTGCCAGCCCTGGCGCCGACCGGCGCCTTCACTGCTGTACGGGCGCTCATCGGTGCCGGATGGGGCTTGCTCGCGGGCATGGTCGGCCTACTCACCTTCTGGTTCCTGCTCAATGGGCTCGGGGGCGCCTGACCGCTCCTTCACTGGATTGCGCAGTGACCGAAAGGGACCTGGACCTAGCCTGCCGCGACCTGAGCGCATGGCTGCGACCCCAGCCCGGGGCAGGACCGCCCAGAAAATCACCGGGGGGATGGTCTCCAGCATGGATTCCCTTCGGCAGCCGTCTGACTATCTGCGTGGGCATCCCCGTGCTGGGCTTGGAGGGCCGAGGGAGAACCCTCCGACGTGCGTCGTCGCTACCCCGGCCAGGCCGGTCATCTCAATGAACTCGCTGACCCGTGAGGCCTTGATGTAGTGAGTGACGGTGCCCGACGTCGGCCGGTCCCGGGCGCGATCGTGAAGGTGAAGGAGTGCACGGCGGCGGTCTCGCCGCAGCGCCTAGTGAGCTCGTGCGCGGGGCGGGCAGTCATGCCTGCCGGGGTGTGCGGAGCGGCTGGCTGTCGAGGCTGGCGGCCAGGGTCGCCGGTGATGCGGTGTGGCGGGGCCAGGTCCAGGCGGAACGCAGGATGAAGACCAGGAGCAGCACCTCGAGTCCGATGGAGAGGCCGTAGAAGTAGAAGTAGGTCCAGGACTCCCCTGCCGCGTTGACTATCGAGACGGGGATGTAGAGCGCTGCCACGACGAGGTTGATGGTGCGGCTGAGACGGGCAGGCAGTGTCGTCGAAACCAGGATCATGAGGATCGGGATCGCCATGAGCGTGAGCGAAATTGCGACAAAGGTTGGGCCGATGTCGAACTCGTAGACGATGCCGGCCAGGATGTCATCGACGACGCCGGGCTTGTACAGGGCGAGGTAGTCGACGTAGATGTAGAGGAACATGAAGCTCGTCCATGCTGCTGCGAGTTTGGCCTGCACGGGCATGCGCAGATCTTCCAACCTGCTCCGGGACGGCGGATTCTCTCGTGGGATGTGGGATTGAGGCGTTCTCATCACGATGCTCCTTGGTTAGATTGGGTGGGTGTTTCCACCTTCACGGATGCCGGCGGCGGGCACATCAGCCCCGGAGCCTGATTCGACCTGGCCGTTGGTACAGCCGAGCTCCTGTACTTTCGGCGGATGCACCGAGCACTCGGGCTGCCTAGGCTGATCAGATGGCCACCAACGCACTTCGCTCGCTTTGGGCCGAACCTCGACCCGCGAATGCCCCGGACCGAGGGCCGCGGGACTGGGCCTTGGTCGCTGTACTGATCTGCTGGTCCCTGTTGGAAGTCGTGCTTCGCCAGGACCTGGCGCCGCTCCCGCTGCTGCTGCTCGCGGTGCTCGCGGTCCTCGGCCCCCTGCTGTGGCGACGCACGCACCCGCTCGTCGCGGTTGCAATCTCCTTCGGCACGTTGACGATCGTCGACATCGTCAGAATCCTCACCGGGTCTCAAGGTGGCCTGCTGAACAGCATGTCGGCGGTGCTGATCCTGGCCTACGCCCTGTTCCGGTGGGGCTCCGGCCGGGAAGCCGCGCGCGGCCTCGGCGTCATCCTGCTCTGGCTGGCCATCACCTACGTCGCCGACCCCATGAGCCTGGCGGAGACGGTCGCAGGGTATGCGTTCTTCCTGTTCGCCGCCGCGCTCGGCGCCGCGATCCGCTATCGCACGAAGATCCACATCCGCGACATCGACCAAGCCAAGTCCCGCGAACGCGAACAGCTCGCTCGTGAGCTCCACGACACCGTCGCCCACCACGTCTCGGGCATCACCATCCAGGCCCAAGCAGGACGTGCCAACGCGGCCTCCCACCCCGAGCGTGCCATCGAGGCCCTGGCTACCATCGAAGACGCAGCGACCCGCACCCTCACCGAGTTGCGCGCCATCGTCGGCGTGCTCCGCGCCTCACAGGACACCGAGTTCGCGCCGCAGCCCGGCGTGGCCGAGGTCGAGCAGCTCGCCACCGATGGCCAGACTCGTCCCTGCGTCAAGGTGACGCTCTCCGGCGAGTTCGATGACCTCAGCCCGGCCGTCGGGGCCGCGATCTACCGCCTGGCCCAGGAGTCCATCACCAACGCACGACGGCACGCGCGCCACGCGACCCAGGTCACCGTCGCCATCACAGGCGACGCCGACCAGGTACGGCTGACCATCGACGACGACGGCTCCGCCGCGGGCGGCCGCGCCCCAGCGGGCTTCGGCCTGGTGGGCATGCGGGAACGCGCTTCACTGCTCGGCGGCACCTTCCACGCAGGCCCCGCCGCCGAGCGGGGCTGGCGGGTAGAAGTGGTCCTGCCCCGAACCGGGACGCCACGATGAGCATCAGGGTCCTCATCGCCGACGACCAGCCGATCGTGCGCACCGGGCTGACGATGCTGCTCGACGCCCAACCCGACATCGAAGTGGTCGGCGCGGCCGCCGACGGGCGCGAGGCAGTCCGCCTGGCCCTCCAGCTGCGCCCCGACGTCGGCCTGTTCGACATCCGCATGCCGCTGATGGACGGCATCGAAGCCACTCGACGCCTCGCCGGCCCCGACGTCACCGACCCCCTGCCGATCGTGGTCATCACCACCTTCGACCTCGACGAGTATGTCCACGGGGCGCTCAAAGCCGGCGCCCGCGGGTTCCTGCTCAAGGACGCCGGACCCGCCCTGCTGACCCAGGCCATCCACGCCGCCGCCGACGGAGACGCACTGATCGCTCCCAGCGTGACCGTCCGACTGCTCGCAGCATTCGCGCACGCACAGACCTCACCACCGAGGCAGCCGATAGAACCGCTCACCGCCCGCGAGGAGGAGGTCCTCGTGCCTGTAGCCCAAGGTCACACCAACAACGAGATCGCCAGCGAGCTTTACATCACCCCAAGCACCGTCAAAGCCCACCTCGCCAGCCTCATGCGAAAAATCGGCGCCCGAAACCGCGTCGAGGTCGCCATGTGGGCCCACGAGACCGGCCGAATCTGACGCCGCGAAGGTTCCCGGCGCAGATCCGAATGCTTCCCAAGCCCATCCGATGTCGCTCGAATCAAGGAACAGCGGTCGCCTCCAAACCGTCTTCATCCAAGGTGAAGACCACGGTGCCGTGGAGATCAGTGCGGTAGACCGCGGCACCGAGGCCCTCCAACGTGCAGATGATCTCCGCAGCGGGATGCCCATAGGTGTTCTCCTGAACTTCAGAATTCAGAATCTTGGGACTGCCACCATGGGGAAGGACGGGTGGACGGCGGCAGCCTGGCGCGTGCAGTAGGAACCGTCCGACTTGCGCGGAATGCTTGATACCAGCTCGGTGCACCAAGCCCGGTGTGCCTCGTCGAACGGGGCGTCCCTGTTGCCCTTGAAGTGAGCCTCATTGACTTCGGGAGCACTGTCGGTGGCGCGGCGAGATCCTCGCCTGGACGGTCCTTTGTAGACGTCGTCTGGCCACACCTGCGCATTCGGCTAGTCGCGCCGACCTTGAACCACTAGACGGTGATCAGATGAGCGCGTAGACCCGTGACGGGCTCGCTGTGCCGTCCACGATGGGCAAAGGAGCTACCACCAGCATCGCTCCTACGGTTGGAAGTTTGTCCAAGTTCTGCAGCGAGGTGATTCCATACTTGTCATTGCCCAGCAAGTGATAGTGGACAGGAAATGGCGGGTCCAGTTCCGCACCGCGACCGGCATCGATTCCGACCGTTTCTACTCCGATGCCGGAGAGCGAAGTCTCCTCTGCGATCCAAAGGGCCGCCTCTGCCGAGATCCCAGGAGTGTGTGAGCCGGTGTCGTCGGCGTTGAGGAACGACTCCTGATCTTGAGAGAATCGGTCCCACCCGGTGCGCAGGAGCAGCCAACCGTTATGTGGCAACGGCCCATTCTCGGTCTCCCAGACACGAATATCGTTGATCTGGAGCAGGAAGTCCGGGTCATCTTCGACCTGCGCCCTGACGTCCAGCACCGCGGCAGGGCCGATCAACCGTTCAGGCGGGATAGAGGATACATCGTGACCTCCTCGTCCTGACACCCAGTGAACCGGGGCATCGATATGGGTGCCGACGTGTTCACCAGTGTGAATGTTGTGGTGTTTCCAGAACGGCCCCTGTGCGTCGTACTCAGCGACCTTGTCCAAGCTGAAGTCGATCAGGTTGACGAAGGGTTCAGGCAGCTTCAAGGTAGGAGTTGAGGCGGACAGCGGATTTGTGAGATCGACGATGCTGACGGATTTGTCGAACAAACCGGCGATCAGAGCATTGACTGCAGTCACTTGGCTATACCTTATTCTCGAGAGTTGATCTGCGGTGAGTGTATCGGAGCTTCAGTGCCCCTTGAAAGCTTCTGCCAGCCACCATGAACCTCCATCGTCTGCGATTTTCGCGTCGATTACCACCGGACAATTGGGGTCAGACGAAACCCATTCACGCAGGGGTTCGAGGTCTTCTGTGGAGCGTACGGTGATACCTGTGGCGCCGAATCCTCGCGCAATGGCAGCAATGTCTGTGTCTGGAAAAGTCACCGTTGTCAGGTCCTGGTCTTCTCCGAAGTGGTGTACCTCAGCTGAGTAGGCAGCATCGTTGTAGACCACCACCACCAGTGGCAGTTGAAGGCGCACGGCAGTTTCCAATTCCTGGACGGCCATAAGGAACCCACCGTCACCTGTTCCCAGAACTGGCATCCGGTGAGGTTGCGCCAGTGCTGAACCAATAGCGGTGTATAAGCCCAGCCCGATCGATTGGAAAGCCTGCGTGAAGCAGAAACCGAACTCGTCGGGGACGTCGAAGTATTGGCTTGGGTAACCCATGAAGTTGCCGGAGTCGATGCTGACGATGCGCTCAGCAGGAAGAATCCGATTGATCTCCTTGGAGAGCTCGCGCGGATCGACACTCTGTCCTGGAGTGCCCAAGACCTCGGTCGGCGTCTGATCCCAACGCGAGAGAGTCGCAATGCGTTGTCGCACTTCAGTGGTGCGGTAGCGGGTCCTCTCCCGACCATCGAACGCTCCCAACAGTGCCTGGGCGACGCCGGCAGCACTCCCAAGGACCGGTATGTCGACAGGACGCTGTGCACCGAGTGCGGAGTCTTCCACGTCAATCTGAGCAACCACGGTGTCACGACCGATGAGCTTCCCATGGCGCATCGTCCACATGTTGAGCGCGCAGCCGAACGCTACTATCAGGTCGGCATCACTGATCAACTCTGCGGTCAAGGGCGAGGAGAAGCCGCCAGAGATGCCGAGGTCGAAGTCGTCCCCATGGAACAGCCCTTTCGCCACGGCACTGGTGGCCAGCAGGGCTCCAGTCGCCCGGGCCAGCGCTGCGATGTCCCTCTTCGCGCCGCGTCCGCCGCGCCCTGCCACGAATACCGGCCGCTCGCTGTGAGATATCGCCTCGATGAGTTTCTCGAGGTCCCCCTCGGAAGGCGCGGTCTCGGGTCGTGGCTCAACGGTGAGGTGGGGAATCTCTCCGATCGCCTCGGATGCCTGGACATCCAGGGGCAGGTTCAAGACCACCGTGCGACGGTCCCTCACGGCTGTCCGATAGGCCCGCAGGGTGTCGGTGAGAGCGGATTCTGCTGAATGGACCCGGTCGGGTTCTGCGAGCAGAGCGCGGGCGAAGTCCCTCTGGTCCATTGCGAAATTGGAATGGACCTGGGCAGCGGCGGTCTCAGCTGCTAGCACGATCATGGGAGTGCGTGACTTGGCGGCCTCACTGATTCCGGTGCCGGCATTGGTCAGGCCGCACCCCTGATGGAGGCTCAAGACGCTGACCTGTCCGCTCATTCGTGAATAAGCATCCGCCATCGTCGCCGCACCGCCCTCATGCCTCGAAGCGGTGAACGGAACCCCCGCGTCACGCAAAGCGTTGGTGACGACGAAATTGCCACTGCCAACTACACCGAAGGCATGGCCGACACCGAGGCGCGCCAGGTAGGCGCCGACCTGTTCTGCGACGGTCATCATCTGCTCTCCTAAAACGTTGGAATCACCGGTGTACCTTAGCTGGCTACCGGTGCACAAGACGCCTTCCGAGCACTATCTGTGGCAGGTTGGGTATTGCGTCGAAGGCTTGTCAGGTCACGTCACGGTGTCGAGGATTCTCTTATCGGGGGTTCCGGCCCGCCGAATCACGTCCTGGACCACTGGCCAGTGGGTGCTCTGGTCCAAATCGGGCCTCAACCACGCTGGGCCGCCCAAGAAACTCTGGACGGCTCCTTCGCCCAGACGGAGTTCTTCGGCTCGACGAAGTGACGTTATCGGAGCCAGTGCCACCTGGGGGCATCCGCAATGTGGTGGTTCATCAGCTCACTCAGTGCATGCTCTACTGCGTCATGCGTCTGATCTGGCTGCCCCGGTACGCGCGGGTCCTCCGCTGAGATCACCTTCCAGCCGTCGGCGGCCAGAGCGTGTGCCATGTGACTGGCGTGCTGACGGTCTACATGTGCTTTCCAGAACCCTCCGTGCAGCAGGACGGCCGATCCCAGCTCAGGTCAGGGTGTAGCAACGGCCTGAATCGTTCAGTATCCAGCAGCGATGTGGTGATGCGTCGGGCGAGATTCCGGATCCGCAGAGCCCGTGCCCGCAGGTACTCGAGCCTGCCGTTGATGACTGTGGGCCGGTTGGAAGTCCCCGGCCTCTCGAAGTAGGCCAGGATGTCAGCAGCCCGACGATGGAACGCCCGGCCTACGTCTACCAGTTCATGCAAGTGCCGCGGTACGCCCCCGATTGATCAGAGTTCTGCAGCACAGTGCGTGCAGTGCCGAACAGCCACATTGCCACCCACAGCTGAGGAGCTGTCCGCCGCACTGGCTGAGTCCGCCGCGCCCCCGATCTGATTTCGTCGATTCAGCGTCAGGCGCAGGCTCAGGGCTACGTAGTAGAGCATGTAGCCGCCGGACAAGGCGATCAGCCACAGGCTCGGTGAGGGGTACTGCACAAGAATCAGCGCGTACAGGCCCAGCCACAGCATGGTGAGCGTCATGGTCAACCACCACGCGGTCTCGGTTCTGGAGGGGTAGACGTATTTGATCGGAACGAAGACGAGCACTGTCAGGACAAGCAGCGCGGTGGTGGTCGCGGCAGTGCTGGCGCCGAGCACGATGAGGTAGAACGCCGCAATGTTCCAGTAGCTGGGGAACCCGACGAAGAAGTGGTCGTCGGTCTTCGCGTCGCTGCGGCAGAACTGATAGCAGGACGCGAGCAGAGGCACGGAGGCCACAACGCCGCCGAGCCAGCCGCCCGGCAGATAGCCTGCGCTCCACAGGAGAATCATCGGTGCAAAGGCGTAGGTGATGTAGTCGATGATGTTGTCCAGCAGCGCACCGTCGAAGCCCGGCACCACCTCCTTGACGCGGAATCGGCGTGCCAGAAAACCGTCAGAGCCGTCGATGATCATTGCGGCGAGGAAGAGCCACAGCACGACCTCGACTTCACCGGCATAGGACATGTGCACCATCAGCAGCGCAAGGACCACACCCAGCGCGGTATAGGCATGGACCGACATCGCCCTCAGGCGTTGCCACGAACCGGATTGAGGTGCAGACATGGCCTCACCCTAGTCTGCTCAATCTGCCGGCGGCCACATCGGTCTGGCGCATCATCACAGCGGTAAACGGTGGTCTGTTCGCATCGCTGGATGTCGCCCCCGCTGGACGAAAGACGGTCTCGACGGATCCCTGTCCTATACGGTCTCCGGTCCGTAGCAATCGCCATTGCATGGGGTCCATGACGGTTTGGTCCCCGACGGAGACTTGCGGGGTGCGCTACACACCCCAGATGGCGGTGAAGCTCATACTGCTCACGAGACAGGTTCGTGGACCGTCGTGGAAAGGGAACGCAATGCCCAGCGACGCCGTCATGCCGTTCGCCCACCACCGCACTCGACCCGCCGAAGCGTTCTTGCGCCACGGCTCCCGTGACCAGCATCCAGCCCGCCAGCAGTGCAACCTCGAATCCCACGATTGCAACCGTCACGGCAGCCAAACAAGGGGATTCCAGGTGTGCCACCTGCGGGTACTCCTCGGCGAGGCCCGCGGCGATGCGTGGAACCACGATGACTTGCGCGATGAGGGCTCCCAGAGCCAACGCTCCCTGAGTGATTCAGATGCCGAGAAATTCTGACCTGGTCATGCCTAGACGCTCCTCATACTCCTCCTAGTTCTGCGCACTAGCAGTGGCAGGGTTCTCTGGTTCATCCGCTGGAGAACCTTTGCGAGAACCCTTGCCTCTCATTGCAGCAAGGCCGCTGCACTGCTGGACCAGGCTGGTACAGGCCCGGTGACCGCGGCGGTTGCCCATCGCGCGGTGTCAACAAGCTCGTGGCTGAGACCAGCTTGTCCGCCCTTGCGACGCTCCCACCGGTCTAGGCAGGATGGAACCGCAGGCTCGGTCACGTTTACGGCGAAGGGTGGGCCGCGATGTTCAAGTCCGTTACCTATGATCGCGTCGCGGCCATGTCGCGGCAACCTGGTCGCGTTGGAAACCGTGACAATCTGGAGCTGGTCCGCCTGGCCACGCTCGCCGCCTCCAGCCATAACACTCAACCATGGCGTTTCCGCGTCGGTGAGCAATTCATCTCGATCCAACCCGACCGCACCCGCCGATGCCCAGTGGTGGATCCAGCAGACGCACACCTCTACCGAAGCCTGGGCTGTGCCGCAGAAAACCTGGTACATGCCGCTTCGCTCCAGGGCTATGCCGCGACGGTGAACTACGACGACGTAGCCGACGCGGTGGTGGTTTCGATAGATGCGGTGCCTGGTGTAACGGCGACGGAGCTGTCGAGGGCGTTGGTCACCCGCCAATGCAACAGGGGGATGTATGACGGGACTCCGGTCATTCCCGAGCATATCGCCCTCCTTATGGGAGCCGGCACCGGTCGAGAAGTGCGTTGCCTGATTCTCACCGAGACAGCCGAGATCTCCGCCGTGTCTGAACTGGTCGAGCGGGGAAACCTTGCGCAACTGACTGACGGGGCCTTCCGCGAAGAGCTGCTCAGCTGGCTCAGGTTCAACCCAGCGTCGGCCCTGAGGCAACGTGATGGTCTGACGGGCCGGGTGAACCGGCAACCACCGCTGCCCACGGCGCTCGGCAAGACCATGGCTCCTGTGCTGATCAACGCGGCCGCGCAAGCCAAGGCTGACAGCGCCCGGCTGGCGTCCTCCGCAGGGGTGGCGATATTCCTCGCCTCCACCGACACCAAGGAGGCATGGGTCGAGACCGGTCGCGCTTACGAGCGGTTCGCCCTGCAGGCCGAGCTCCTCGACATCCGCTCGGCGTTCCTGAACCAGCCAATCGAGGTGCCTGCGCTGCGCGACGAACTCAGGGCCCTCCTTCACATCACTGAGGAGCCACAGCTCCTGGTCCGGTTCGGACACGGTTCCAGGGCGCCGTACAGCCTTCGCCGTCCACCTCGAGAGGTGATCGTCGACTGACACGCTGGACGCCGGGACGTGCTCATCTCGCCGACCTGCCTGGCGCGCGGGGTCGTGCTCGTAGCGGAGTCTTGTCGGCTCTTCGCCCCACGTCTGGAACTAGCCGCCAGGAGCGTGATCGCACGCCATCGTCATGAGCGAGGTCCTTGGCGGGCAGGCAGTCGATCCCGTGAAGCCGGTCCGGCCGCTGCGCGCGCGTCATCACGGCGTCGGAGGAGTGGGAGGAGCCGCAGCACGGCCGTGAGGAAGAGGATGACCGCCAGGGCAGCAACCACGAGGGCGAGGTCGGGGGCCCAGGTCCACGCGCTGGCCCAACCGAGGGTCATCAGCAGGAGCACCAGGGCCGCAGCCGTCACCGTCCTGGTCGCGACCCCGACTCCCCGCCATACCCGGCGTCGTTCACGGATGGAGGTGCCCACGGCCCGGGAGGCTCGCAGCAGCCCCCACAGGGCGAGACCGAGGGGAATGAGCACCGCGAGGTCGAACAACAGGTAGAAGCGCTGAAAGGACGGCAGCTCCAGGACAGGCTGGCCCAGGGCGGCGTGGGCGACGTTGCGCGTCACACGGTCGGAGATGAACGGGTTCCCGGGCACGGGGCTCTCGTTGGAGGCGTTGACCACGGTCGCGACCGCGACGTCCTCGGCCGGTGAGAAGAGCAGCAGAGTCGAAGTGTCCGGGGTGTTCCCGGGGTGGAAGACCACGTCGTCTCCCCACGGGCCGCCACGGAACCAACCCATCGCGTACTGCGAGGCCTGCCCGTCGGCCCACGGGCCGAGGTGGGCGTCCATGGCCGGCGCGAGCATGGTCTCCAGTGCCTCGGCGGACACGATCCGGGTGCCGTCCGCAGCGAGCCCACCGGCGAGGTACATCGCAAGGTACCGGCCGAGGTCCTCGGCCGACGAGATGAGATAACCGGCCGCCAGGGTCGCCTGCCGCTGGGTGGGGTCGGTCGCCACCGGCAGCCCGAACCAGAATCGGTGCCCGCTGCTCAACCCGTCGGCCGCCGCCGGCGCGGAGGCGACGTGGCTGTGAGTCATCTCCAGCGGGTCGAAGATTCGCAGTTGGACGTAGTCCCCATAGGTCAGACCGGAAACCCGCTCGACCACAAGCCCGGCAAGCACAAAGTTGACGTTGGCGTACGCCCACCGCTCCCCCGGCGATGACACCAGCACCGCCCCGGACACTTCGGCGACCGCCTCCTCCGGCGTCCCGTCCGCGGCAGACGCCAGCAACGGCCCACCCGTCAGGTCGTCCAGACCGCTGGTCTGCTGCAGCAAGTGACGCACCGTGATCTCGTCGACGGGCTCCCCCGGCGCCAGCTCGAACTCTGGCACATACTCACGAACCGGCGCGTCGAGCTCGACCTCACCAGAGTCGACCAGCTGCAGAACCGCCAACGCGGTGAACGACTTGCTCGCCGACCCGATCACGAACGGGGTGGCCCCAGTCGCCGCACGACCCGCACCGGCATCGCCCACACCCCGAGCCTGCACCCGTCCACCAGAGACAACCGCCACAGCACCTCCGGGGATGCCGACCTCCTCCAGCTGTTCGCCCAGGACGTCCTCGGCGCGCTCGATCGAGCGCGCAGCCTCATCCACAGTGTCACGCACCCCTCCCTGCGACACGGCGACAGATGTCGGCGCTGGCACCATCAACAGCAGCGCGGCGGCGACCGCGGTCAGCACCCTCAGCCAGAACCGAGACACTCGGACGGTCATGACCTCCCCACCCCGGCGAACAGTGCCCCAGGTCTGGCCGCGACCCTCACAGCTCTTCCCGCGGACTCCCTGTCGGTTGTCGAGATCTGTCTCATCGGGCGCGGACCGGTTCGCCGGTCATCAGCCATTGGCTCAGGTCGGTCTGCCGCTTGTCGAGGTGGGTGCCGTCGTACCGCCCCTGCCGTCGGTCACCGATGATCCGGCCGTCGACCATGGACAGGACGCGCTCGGTGCGGGCGGCGACCCGGGGGTCGTGGGTCACGATCATGAGGGTCATGCCGTCGTCGTTGAGCGCGGTGAGGATGTCCATGATCTCGGTGGCGGCCGCGGAGTCGAGCGCGCCGGTGGGTTCGTCGCCGAACAGGATGGTGGGGGAGTTGATCAGGGCGCGGCAGATGCCGATGCGCTGCAGCTGTCCGCCGGAGGCCTGCGAGACGTCGCGGTCGGCCAGGTCCGCGACACCGGTCCGGTGCATGAGCGCCAGTGCGCGGTCGTTGAGCTCGGTGCGTGGTGCAAGTCCGGCAAGGTAGGCCGGCAGGATGATGTTGTCGAGCAGGCACAGATTCTTCAGCAGGTGGACGTGCTGGAAGATGAACCCCATGCTGGTCAACCGCAGGCGGGCCAGCTCCTTCTGCTTCATCGAGGCCAGGTCCTGACCGGAGAAGGTGACGGTGCCGGCGCTCATGGTGTCCATGCCACTGATGGTGTAGAGCAGGGTGGACTTGCCCGACCCCGAGGGTCCCATCACGGACAGGTACTCGCCGGCGCGGACCTGCAGGTCCACGCTGTGCAGCACGGTCCGTCCGGAGAAGGACCTGGTCAGTCCGGTCGCCTGCAGGAGGGGGGTGTCGGTGTTCATCGCGGTCGCCTATTCGGTGGTGAGGGTGGAGATGCTGGCCTCGGAGATGGAGCGGGAGCTGGCGCTGGTGGTGAGGGCCACGGTCGCGAGCAGGGCGGCGGGCAGGGCCAGGTAGGTGAGGAGGGGGTTGACCATGAAGTCGATGCGGCTGGTGCCCTGTCCGAGCGACTCGATGCCGCCGTAGACGAACTCGAACATGAGGTTGAACATCCCCTGGCCCAGGGTGTTGGCCGCCACGGTCCCGACGACGACGCCGATCAGGAGCACCAGCAGCATCCGGGTGAGGTACTGCCGCCGCAGACCGGCGTCGTCGGCACCGACCGCGCGCTGCACGGCGATCTGGCCGGCGTCGCGGGCCAGGAGCATCCGCACGAACAGGGCGGTCATCAGAGCGGCCAGGGCCAGCGCCACGGCGGCGGAGACGAGCGCAGTGATGGTGATCTGCTCGGCGATCGGGCCCAGGGTCTGGATCCGCCATTGCTCGATGTCCGCGACCGTGGCCGGGGCGAACTCGTCGGCGAAGGCGGCGGCCTTGTCACCGGCATCGGCGCCTGGCACCAGCTCGACACCGGCCATGTACCACATGACCTCGCCCTCACCGGTGGGCAGCACGGACTTCGACGTCGTCCCCCCGTTGGTGATGTCCTGGTAGCTCCCGACGACCGCCAGCTCCCGTTCCTGGGTTCCTACCTGGACCGGGAGGGTGTCACCGACCTGGCGCCCGGTCTGGTTCATCGCGAGCAGTGACAGCGCGATCTCGGTGCCGTCGACCGGTGCCCGACCCTCGGCATACGTCAGCGGGAGCAGGGTGTGGTTCCCGTTCTCCACGTAGAGGCTCGCTGTGTTCCCGTCCTTGTCGATGGTGTCGTTGCGGGTGGTGACCATCGGGGCGACGGCGCTCACCTCGGGGTCGGACTCCAGCCGCTCGACGCTCCGTGCGAACTGCTCCGCCGAGGCGGGGTCCGCCTGCCGCAGCTCAATGCGCATGTCGACCTGGCCGGTACCCATGTAGTTGACGAAACCGGGGGCACTGGCCGTCGCGGCCGAACTGATAGGCACGATGATGATGAAGGTGCTCACGGCGAAGACGAGGAAGAGCAGCAGGTAGGTCGGCGCGCGGCTCACGACGTCCATCACACCGAGGCGGAGCTGCACCGGCATCCTCGAGCGGTGCAGCCGCATACTCGACCTGGACCGCCCGCCGGCGGACCCCGCGCTGAGCGCGGCCACGGCGCTGATCTTGTCGAAGCGGCGCAGCAGCAGGACCACGAACAGCACGAGCAGGGTCAGCACCGCCAGTGCGGCCAATACGGGGACCACCCAGTTCCAGACGCTGGGGACCGAGCCCATGTAGCGGGTGATGTTGCGGGTGAGCACAGGCGTCAGCACCAACCCGACGGGCAGGCCCAGCACCGTGGCGACCCCCGCCAGGAGGGCGTACTTGGTCAGGTAGATCCGTTTGATCCCGCGCCCGGGGGCACCGATGGCCTTCAGGACCCCGATCTCGCGGTAGTCCTGTTCGGCCGCGGTCAGGAACGAGAACCGCAGGCACAGCATCCCCACGACCAGAAGCAGCACAGCCACGAGGATGATGACAGCAGCCACCATCCCGTCACCGACCATGGTGAACATGCGGAACGCTGCGGCGTCCACCATCTGACCCGCCGCCGGCATCCCCGAGTCCTGGTAGGCCTTCTGGAAGGTCGCACTCTGGCTCTCGGGGTCGTGCAGCCAGAATTCGATGAGCTGCTCCACCTGCCCGGTGTGCGCACGCACCTCCTCCAGGTCTGACGGTGACACCGCCAGCCGCTTGGAGCTGGTCACCGCAGGGTTCATGATCGAGTCGCGGGCGAAGCCGGCGATCACCAGCTCGGTGGCGAAGCCGTCCGAACCGGTGATCCGCACGGGGTCTCCCACATCCAGCCCCGCCTCCACCTGGTAGATGACCGGCAGCACGATAGTGCCCGGCTCCACCTCGAGGATCGGCTCGTTGTCCAGGTCGAGCAGCAGGTCCCGCTCCTGGTTCGGCACCACCAGCGAGTTCTGCTGGATGTTGTCGGTCTGGGCCACCCCGTCGAAGAACAGGTCCGACCCACCGATGCCCAGCAGCAGCATGGTCTGGTGGTCGGCCACCTCTTCCCGGCCGGCCACCCAGGCGTCAAGCTGCTCCTGGTCGTGGAGGCCCGCATGCAGCTGCGCCACGTGGGGAGCATCGGCCTGGGTCATCAGACTGTCCGACGCTCCGACCAGCCGGACCAGGGTCCCGGCGCTCGCGGTCGCCAGCACCACTGCGAGCATCATCAGCAGAACGAGGATCAGGGTGACCCCGCGGTTGCGACGGTAATCTCGGAGGACCATGCGGGCGTACACGACGCCTCACTCTCTAGCGGCTTGTGAAACTAGTCAAGCACTCGGTTGGTCGGCCGCGCAAGACTCTTTCCCCGCGACCGATCGCAGCGGTGATGACCGGTAACTGGACCGGCATCGGCCCCGCGACCTTCTGGCTCGTCACCATGGACCCGGCCGTCGGCAACTCCCCACAGGGGCATGGCCCCATCTCGGCCGAGAGTAATCTCTTCAGGCACCGTTGCCATCTGCGAGGGCCGTTGTGCCGGTGAGTACGTCGTGCTCGACGACGCGATGGGCTTTGCGGGGCTCCTCCAGAAGAGGGCTGTGTGCCGAGTCGTCGAAGACGTAGAAGCCCTTGACAGGGGCTTGCAGCTGCTCGAAGTAGTCCCTCGCCAGAGAGGTGGCACAGGTGTAGTCGTATTTGCCTTCGAGGAAGTACACCGGGATCTGCAGTGCTGGGACGGTGCTGCGTAAGTCGGTCCTGATGAACTGGTCCCACAGTCCGAAGCCCCGCGAGAACCCTCGGCCGCGCCACAGGTTCAGTTTCTCCTTCGGTGTGTAGCCGCGGAAGCGCAAGAGGCCAGAAAGATGCCGGAGATGACCGACCTCATGTCGTGAGTGGTGCCGATCCCGAGGCTGTGCATGGCGGTGTCGCGGACCTTCAGGTAAGGGGTCGGCGTTCCTTCGGTCAAGGTGACCGGGCTCGCCTCAAGCGCGCGCACCATGCCCGTATCTCCACGTCGACGGTACTCGGTCAGCATGTAGTCGTAGGCGATCTTCTCGGACTCAAGCTGGTGGACCATCTGCGCCATGCCGAGGTAGGCCGCATACCGCTCTGGTGATCGTGCGGCGGCTTGCAGGGCGATGTGACTGCCCCAAGAGTGTCCGAGCAGGTAGATCCGGTCCTGTTCGAACCGGCCGCGCAAGTAGTCGGTCACCGCGATCGTGTCGTCGATGAACTGCTCGATGGTCATGGACTCGGGCGGGATGCGGGGGTCGTATGAGAGGGCTGCGCCGCGCTGGTCCCACCAGACGATGGTGAACAAGTCCTCCAGGCCCGTCGGGTACTGCTGAGTGAGGGGGTAGTCGGGCATGCCTGGCCCGCCGTGCACCCAGAGCAGCACCGGATTGGTGGCGTCCTGGCCGCGGATGACCATGCCCTGGTGCACACCGTTGATGGGCACGGCACGCTTCTCGGAGATGCTGCCGGGGACCGTGCGGCCGTCGGCGTCTAGGAACGCCTCGGTAGTTCCTGGGCTCCACCACGCCAAGAGCCCCGTGACGGCCAGTGTCGGAACCAGCATCACGACCACTGTCCTTCTGAGTCCTCGTCGGACGTCCCACATCCAGTCTCCTGCGACGGGGGATCGTTCAGGGCTGCGCGGTCGAACCGTGAAGGCACGCGGGAGCCGCTTCATGGCGTCCCACGACCATCTGGCCCGTTCTGACCTGGATCGTGCCTGATCGCAGACGAGGATGTGAATCGGGCCGGCGAGGAGCAGACGGGCACGCGAACGTCGGTCGCGTGAGAGGAGGCACTGAGTCCTGCCGTCCGGGAAGGGATCCCCTCATGCCCGATACCGGTGGTGCTCGTGTCGCGGCTCCTGATAGTGCGAGAGCTGTAGCGGCATATGACGACGCAGTGCATCGAGGCTCCAGACGGTCCGCTGCTCCCAAGTTCGGCGCCGCCACTCTGTACCGGACTTACACGGCATTGATTCCCAGGGTGCTTCCAACCGCTCGACGACGACACGGAGCAGACGGTGTGACGGCGATGATCTGCGTCACCCCCGTTGCCTCTCGACAACTCTGGAACCGGGGACCAAGTGGAGCAACACGGGCGCAGGACCTGAACGGAGGCGCTCCCCATAGACCGCAGCGACCATGAGTGAACCGCCGACAGCGACCTGTCGCACGCGTTGCGGGTGAGCGGGAACTGCGAACACGGGACCTCCAGAGGGCGCCATGGGTTTGCAGCGGCGGGTCCCCTGCAACCGATCTCAGCATGCGCCTCGTCCCGGTCCGCACGACAGGGCCTTTGGTCACTTCTGGTCGGGCCTTCGCCACTAGTTGTACTGACCTGACAGGTTAATCAATCTGGTGATAGGTGGCTTGTTCCCGCAGGCGGTGTGGGGTCGATGATGATTATATTCGTGGAGCCATCCCGCCAGATCGTCGCGGCGCTGCCTCTCGCTGGCGTAACAGCGCGCATAACCCCACCCATCAGCCAAGGTGCGATGGAATCGTTCGATCTTGCCATTGGTCTGTGGCCTGCGAGGCCGAGTCCGAGAGTGCCTGATCTCAAGTTCGGCACAGATGTCTCGCCACACGTGCGAGACGTAGGCCGAACCGTTGTCCGAAAGTACCCGCCGGGTGGTGATCCCGCGGTCGGCGAACCACGCCACAGCCCGGATCAGCACCGCAGTGGCTGTTGCGGCAGTTTCGTCATCGTGGACCTCGGCATAGGCCACCCGGGAGTGATCATCGATCACCGTATGCACGAAGGCATACCCCATCTTCGGGTGGTGATACTGATTCTTCGGCTTCCCCGGGGTCCCAGCCCGGTTCCTCCCGCCCTGGGAGCGACCCACGAACCGCCACCCGCCCCCGTCAGGGATGTTGCCCAGCTTCTTGACATCTACATGCAGCAGGTCTCCCGGTGCGACGTGTTCGTAGCGGCGAACGGGCTCACCGGTGGCCCGGTCCACGTGGCCGAGCCTGTGCAACCCACAACGAGTGAGCACGCGGTGAGCGGTCGAGGGAGCGACCCCGGTCGCAGCGGCAAGCTGGACCGGACCGACGCGCTTACGAAGCCGCAGGGACACGATCCGCTTCGTCACCGCCGGCGAGGTCTTTGCCGGCATCCGGTGCGGACGGCTGGAGCGATCGGTCATCACTTCCCCGGCTGCATACCGGGTCGCCCAACGCTTCACGGTGGGCCAGGCGCACTGAAACCGGGCCGCTACTTCTGAGATCGGAACGCCCTGATCGACGACGAGCTGGGCGACTTTCAGGCGGTGACGCGGAGTAAGAGCAGCGTTAGCGTGGGACATGGGAGCCTCCTGTGCGTGAGCGGATACCTAGGCAGTTCCACTCCACCGCAGGGGGCTCTCCTTGCGCCAGGGTTCAGATCAGCGGATCACACTGACTTAACCAACGTCCCCGGTCAGTACAACTAGTGGTCGTCTGTGCGCCGTCGTACGGTGGTCGTGTCAGTCGAAGTCGCCCAGGATGCGGGGCGCGAAGATGGAGGATTGCCATGACTGATATGTGGCTCACTGAGGGGCCGAAACGGCAGCGCAAGCCCCACGTCGCCTCAGTCGTAGGCGCTTCCACGCCGCCAGCTCATGGTGTCCGGGACGGCCAGCCGTCGACCGCTGTGTCGGTCGTCATGGCCGTGCTCGTACCGGCCACCGCCGGACTGTTGGCTGCCGGGGTTCGGCTGGATCCGCCACTGCGCGGCCCCTCGCCGTCGGTCCCCGCCTGCGTGCTTCAAGGGGACCATCGCGCTGCACGCCGACGGCAGCCCCGAACTGCGCGGACGCTGCGAACTCGAACGTACCGAGGACCGGGTGACGCTCACGCTCGATCGGGTCGGAGCGTGGCGCACACGGCAACGCCGCCCGCTGCTCACGGCGCTGTTCCGGTTACCGATATTCCGCCGGTGGCCGATGAGTCACCGCTGGCTGGCGACGCTGGATCGCGCCGCACCCACGAGCTCCGGGTGGACATCGCGATGGTTCCGGAACTCGTGAACGTGCGGTCCGGACACAGGACCAGGGAGGAACCATGAACCCACCGCACACAACTTCGGCCCGCGAGCAGCACGAAGGCGCTGCCTGGGGGCGCCGGGTCGGCACGGGCCTGGTCGTAGCGAGCGCCGTCTATGTGGTTGCAGCCTCGATGATGGGCCTGGTGTTCGCCTCTTCCCCACCGCCGCGGCTGCTCGAGGGAATGTACGACTTCGAGCAGGGCCGCGCGCTATACCAGTGGGGGTTCGTCGGTGCCTCGCTGCTCGCACCCGCGTTCGTCTCCATCGTGCTGCTTCTGGCAGCCGCGGCGGGCGTACCCCCGTCCTCGGTGCGCCGGTCGACAGCCGGTGTGCTCCTGGGCGCCTACGTCGCGTTCGCGACGCTGGCCTACACCTCCCAGTACACGTTCTTCCCCGACCTCGTCGACCGCGACCCCACAACCGCCGCGCAATGGTACTTCCACGACGTCGAGTCCATCCCCTACGCAATCGACCTCGCCGGCTACGCACTCCTTGGTGCCGCCGCACTGCTCCTGGCCAGCCTCCTGGCCGAACACGGTCGACGCTGGTTGGCTGGTTGGCTCACGGGGATGGGTGCGCTCTCCATCGCGGCATTCGTGCTGTACGCCGCAGGGACGGGCCCCCTCGCGGGCATCGTCAGCCTCACCAGCGCTGTGATGTCGCTACCGATCGCCACGCTCGCTTTCCTCCAAGGCCGCACCCTACGAGCCGACGGCACGAGACCTGGTCCCCAAGATGGGTCCACGGCGAGATCACCCGTCTAAGGGGTGGCACATGCTGACCAGCCCCGCGCACCCCCTCCATCGGGGCGCGCCACAGCTGCCCCTGACCGCCGGTGCGACGGCGAGCGCCATCGCGGGCACGAGTGCTTACCTCAGCACGTCCGGGGCCGTGGCGTACTGCGAGTGAACGACTCCCGCTCACCGGGTGTCACCAACGTCGGGACTCAGTACAGCTAGCGCCGGTGGGAGCGGGCAGGGTTGCGTCTATGGTTTCCTTCACGCCACCAAGGAGTGCTGCGGTCTGCGAGTCGCAGCGACAAGTGGCGGTCTTCCTGCAACGGTAATCTGTGTCCCTGTTACCGAAGGCGTACGGCGCTGAGGGCGCTGTATAAACGAACATCGCAGGCGGAGTTGACCGTGTCGTACTCACGTCGAGTCTCTGCGATCGCGCCTCAGTTTTCTCACTGCTTCAGAAGAACGTCCTGGATCGTCGTTCCTGGCAGGCCCGGGATCACCTGCGAATCCCGATCTTGACGTGGATGGAGCGGATCTGTCACCGATGTTGCAGGCAGAAGTGACTCTCGGGCTTGACCCAGTGGAGTACGAAGCAATCATGAACACAGGCGTCGCTGTCACGGCGTGACTGTAACTGACCTGACCTACAGTTTGGGTTCCACTCGTCTTGACTAGCTTCTGGCGGTGAGCGGTTGAATCGCGTGTGCGAGGTCGTAGTCATGCGGCGTGGCGTAAGCGAGACCGGAGTGGCGGCGTCGGCGGTTGTAGAACACCTCGATGTACTCGAAGATCGCGTTCGCCAACTCGACCCTGGTCCGCCACTTCTTACGATTGAGCAACTCGATCTGCATCGAGGACCAGAAGGACTCCATCATCGCATTGTCCAACCCGTCACCCACGGTCCCGAACGAGGGAAGCAGCCCTGCTGAACGGATCTTCTGAGTAAACACCCATGAGGTGAACTGGACTCCATGATCGGCATGAACGATCCCTCCTGCCTTGGGCGTTCGCGCGCGAATCGCCATATCCAGAGCGTTGACGACCAGATTTGAATCCTGCTTCGAATCGATCGCCCAGCCGATGATCTTGCGGCTGCACGCGTCTAAAACCGCCGCGCAATAGATCTTGCCTTCCCTGGTGGGATGTTCGGTGATGTCCGTGACCCAGAGTTCGTTGAGCCCAAGGCGATGGAACTTACGGTTGACCAGGTCATCGGCGGTGGCCACGCCCTTGAGGCGCTTGACCCGAGTCGGCCCTGGTAAGCCACCCAGTCCTGCGCGGCTCATCAGCATCCAGACCAGCCGGCTGGAACAGGTGACCCCCATCCCGAGTGTGAGCTCGGCGTGGATCCGCCGGTAACCATAGGTGCCACGGGACGCGATGTGGACCTCGCCGATGAGACCTGTGAGCCAGCGTCGACGCAGTTCCGTAGCGCTGGTGGGGCGCCGCCTGTAGCGGTAGTAGCCCTGGCGTGAGACTCCCAGCAAGCGGCAGCAGGTGTTCACGGGTTCCCCGGCGTCGACGAGACGGTCAATCACCGGGTGCGCCCTTTCGGGTCGAGAGGCTCCTCATCCAGCCAGGTGGACGCTCGTCGGAGGATCGAGATCTCTTGCTCGAGCTGACGCACCTTAGCGCGGGCGGCGCGCAGCTCCGCCGATTCCTGGGTCGTGTGGCCTGGGCGGAGACCGTGATCGATGTCGTCCTGGCGCAGCCAGGAGTGCAGTGTGACCTCGTGGATGCCGAGATCGGCCGCGGTCTGTTTGACCGGTCGGCCCTCGCGCACGAGTGAGATGGCGCGGGCCCTGAACTCTGGAGGATAGGGGCGTGGCATGGTGATCAGCCTTCCAGGAAGGCCATCGGCTAGCGAGGGATAGTGGAACCCAAACTGTAGGTCAGGTCAAACTGTCACCTATCAGTGCGGCAGATCCTCCACACGCGGCGAGTTATAGTTCTGAGAACTAATCGAACCATCCCA
Source organism: Nesterenkonia sp. AY15 (assembly GCF_022565855.1). NCBI lineage: Bacteria > Bacillati > Actinomycetota > Actinomycetes > Micrococcales > Micrococcaceae > Nesterenkonia > Nesterenkonia sp. AY15. The sequence continues at coordinate 224,466 of NZ_JAJOYV010000005.1, forward strand.
TAACTGTCGCGATGGCGTCCGAACACGAGTCGACGACCGCGTCGACGACTTCCTGGACGGCCTCCTCGGCGTCCTCGCGCCGCTGGTCGGCCTCGGCCTGAACGGCACGTTGCAGACCCCATACAGCGTCGGTGGAGTCGAAAAATAGGGTCAGGAGCTCGGATCCGAAATCGACAAAACGCCGCTCGATATCGAGCGTGGTCGTATCAAAGAACTTGCCAAGCACGCTCTCGAGGTCACTTTCGCTGGGATTGCCCAACATGCCACGAAGAATGTCTCGCTCCGAAGTGATGTCATAGTTGGACCAGTCCCGTTCAGGCACGATGATGGGAAGCGGCAGTACCGAACCCAATACCGCTGCAGCGTCGATAATCCCGGCACCCGCCAGCAGGGTGTTCCAACCCTCGCTCTGCGCGGTTTTTCGTGCGACGTGGCGGAAAACTTCCGCAAGCTTGCGCTGGCCGGCGTAGTGTTCGATGAGTGATTGCTTGCCATGTCTCCCGAGCCAGAGGGCGGCCACCCCGGCGACGGCGGGGCTGGCGAAAGATGTACCTTGCGAACGCCTGACAGCTTCCTCTTGGGCGTCGAAGTCCGCGACCCACACATGCTCGGCGGGAGCGGCGATGTCCAGGCTGAGTCCGAGCGAGGCGTTACCCCACCTGGTTTTGTTGACGGTGCTTCCTGTGGCAGCGATGCAGTCTCGATACAGAGCTGGCGCGGGAACGAACGGAGAAATCTGGCCGCCGGCCGCAACCACGATTATGTTTGAGAATACTGCGAAGCTGACAACTCTCTCGAGGTATTGGTTGGCATAGCCGCCGAGGCTCACGGTGATGATGTCGACATCCTGCTGGATGCAGTGCCAGATGCCTTCAGCGATATTGATGTTGCTCACGATTATCACCGAGTCAGTTGCACGGACTGGGATTACCCGAACTTGGTTCGCAACTCCAGTGACCTCATGGTTTGCATCCACCGTGGGGTCAGGGCCCGTCGTTCCAACCCCGCTGCCGGTAGTTGTTGAGATACCTCCCCTGCTCGCCAACACGCTGGCCGTCGCTACTCCATGGCCCGGGAAGGGGCCGGTGAGAGGATCTGTCGTGTCTTCGGACCCTGTCAGCACGTTAATGCCACCTTGCGAGTAGACGTCGACTAACTCGCTATGGTCCCGGTCACCGGTGTCCACCTGCCCCACAGTCACGCCGAGACCGCCGTGGTTCGTGGTCGGCCAGTTGATGCTGCGCAGACTCCACGCATGGTCGTCCGTGCCATCGGATGGCGACCGTGATCCTCCGGAGGAGAAGCCAACGAACGTCGGTGGCTCATAGCCGCCAGGGGACGGTGTTGGAGGCGGCGGTGCGGGTTCTGGCGAGGTGGTTACGCGCCACTTCTTGTAGAACAACTCGGGTTCTACTCGCACGAAGTCGCATCTTTCCTTGAGTCGATACGCGATCTCGAACAGCGTGGACTGCTCAGGCGATGCCAGCTTCATGACCATGCTGCGGGTCATCGGAAGGGTTAGTATGACGAAGTCTGCCAGCTTGAACTTGCGGTCGCGGGCGACCGCGCCTGGGAACATGTTCCGCACGTCTACATGATCGCGGACCTTACCGGTAATGCGGAGCCGCCCGGGTAAGTCGCCAAGGTCCACCGGCAACTGTGGACGGTGCTGGCCAAACCGCTGCACCTGGCCAGAATGTCCGAGCGCCTGGGAAACAAGCGTCTTGACCTGGCCAAGGTTCGCCGGTCCATCAGTCTGGATCACAAAGCGGACGAGCCTCGTCTTGGAGGGACCATGCCATCGTAGGCGTCGTGGATCCAACTGTGGCACGTTCAGGCCGCCGACTAGTTTCAAATCGATGGTGCCCATAAAGCCCCGTCCAGATGCACCGCGTCCCCGTGAGGTAGTGGAGTGTGACAGTAGCAATTCAGGCGCTGCAGGTCCATAGCTAGCGCCACAAGCAAACGACCTGCCAAGTGCGAGACCAGCTTGGCTCGGACCATCAGGATCTCCAACTGCAACCGATCAAGGTCCGAGTGTTTAAGCGCACGCACGGGGATTGTGCTCACCAGGCTTCGCAGCTGAGGCCAAATCTCCACCACAGTCAGTAGTCGCACGGCTGGTGTCGCGTCCTGACCCATAGGGCCGGTTCTCCGCCACGCGACTGGGGCCGATCAGCCGCCGAATCGGTCGTGCAGACAGTTCCGCCCTATGCCCAGCGACAAACGGTCGCCGGGAGACCGCCCACCTACCCTGCCAGCATGGCCAGGGCGACCCGGGTCCTCGCCCACGGCAGGGTTCGACCGGATGCCCGCTGGCCAAAGGCTCACGCGACACCAAGGGCTCAGGTGGAGTTTATGTCGCACACGGGTCGGGGAAACCTCAGATACCACCGTCAGGGTCTTCGGCGCGGAGGTGTACCCACCGCGTAAACCCTTGAAACCCTTCGCAAGAGGTACATTCTCCGCGCCAGCTCTGGAATGTAGTGGCATGTACCCACCTATAACCCGCTTCCGATTGGTAACTCGTATGTCACGGTGCAGTGTTCTTGAACCATGCGCCGCAGCCAGGCGCGCCACCGCGACCCACATGGATCAGCCGCCTGCAAGTGCTCACGAGAGGCTTCTGGAACTTCGCATGGGTCCGCGGCACGGTGAGGTGACTCCTGACCCGCAACCCTCAGAGACCCCAGAGACCGCAGAGTGCTACGGAAAATCATGTCTTGGCACATCTCTCCGGAGCTCCGGGGGCGAGTCCTGACCGCCTCTTAGTTTGTGGTGTCTACACCGGAGGTGCGCGCGAAGAACTGGAACCGGTCCCCCCGGAACGCCGACCGAGTCCACTCCACGGGAATCCCGTTCGCGTCCAGGCCGCGCCGCTGCGTCAGCAGCAGAGGGGCTCCCGTTTCGATACCAAGCAGGTGGGCCTCGAGGGGGCCGGCAACCACAGTCATCACGGTGTCTTCCACTTCAGCAATTGTGGTCCCGTAGTGGTTCCTGAGAATCGCGTACAACGAGCCGTTGCGCGCGAGGTGCTGTTTCAGGTCGAGCAAGTCCCCAGGCAGGTAGGCGGTCTCGTGGGCCAGCGGCTCCCCGTTAATGACCCGCACGCGTTCCAAGCGCGTGAGTTCCCCTCCCAGGGGGACGCGCAACTGTTCGGCAAGGTATGCATCTGCAGGCACTGTATCTATCCCCAGGATGTCTGATGTGCTCTTCAGGTGCTGCGCTTCGGCGTCCTGGGTAAAAGAGGTGAGCTGTCGGACGTAGGTCGGACGCGACGGCGCCACGAACGTCCCCTTGCCTTGCGTGCGGTTGAGCAGGCCCTCAGCAACGAGCTCGGAAATGGCCTGCCGCACGGTCGTGCGGGATGTCTGGTACCGAGCGGCAAGAGTGCGCTCAGTGGGAAGGGAAGCCTCCGGCCCTGCCTCCCTTGCCAGCCGGCGGAGTTCTTCCTTCACCCTGTAGTACTTAGGTGCGGCGAACTCCCTGGCGGTCATACCACCCATGCTACCGCTCTCGACGAAAAATGGCCTAGGCCAATCTATTGACTTAGAAATTGGTCTAGGCCAAGCTTGTCAAATCTGATCACCACACTTACGAGGGAAGCGAAAGGAATCGTCACGATGCATATACCTAGGAGGTCACGGCACCTTGCCGTGATGACCGGCACGGGTCTCTCACTCGCCCTTCTCATGTCCGGATGTTCGGGAGCCTCAGGAGGTGAGGAATCAGACGGCACCATTGAGGTGTGGGCGCATGCCGGCCAGGCCGCTGAGAGTGAGGCCCTGCAGGGACTCGTTGAGGATTTCAATTCCTCACAGGAAGATGTCACAGCGAACCTGACACTCATCCCCGAAGCTGACTACACCAGTACTATTCAGTCGACCTCGGCGGACGAACTACCTGATGTCATGGAGATGGACGCCCCGACGATGGCCTCGTTCGTCTACGACCGCAAGCTCATCTCGTTGGACGACGTCGTGTCCTCCGAGACGCTCGACAACAGGATTGAAGGCATTAAGGAGAGTGGCACGTACAACGATGCAACCTACGCCGTGGGCCTGTTCGACGTCGGGCTGGGTCTGTGGGGAAATGCCACCCTCTTGGATGAGGCGGGCATCGAGGCGCCGACCACCGCCGAAGAGGCATGGACCGTCGAGGAATTCGAGGCCAACCTCGCCGAACTGGCGGAGGTCTCACCATCTGGCCAAGCCATTGATCTCGGAGAGGCCAACGGTTTCGCGGCGGAGTGGGGAACGTTCACCACAACACCGGATATCTGGTCGGCCGGCGGCACTCTGCTGAAGGATGGCAAGGCCGAAGGCGTGCTCAACAGCGAGGAGAACGTCCAAGCGCTCGAAGCATGGGCCTCTTGGCGGGAGTACGCCGATCCGAACACCAGTGGAACAGCTTTCCCTGACGGGCAGACTGCGCTGACTTGGACCGGCAACTGGATGTATCCGACCTTCAGCGAAGCGCTTGGAGAGGACCTGGTGCTCATGCCGCTGCCGGACTTCGGCCTTGGCACGAAGGCAGGCCACGGTTCCTGGCAGTGGGGCGTCACACCTGCTGCCGAGGGCAATACAGACGCAGCCGGATCATTCCTGGACTTCCTCCTTACGGACGACAGTATCGCCACGATGGTCGAAGCGAACGCCGCTGTGCCCGGCAGCAGCTCGGCCCTGGAACAGAGTGAGCTCTACGGGCCGGACAAGCCCCTGGAGCTGTTCGCGAACAATCTCGCCTCGGCCTGTGGCTCGGAGAATGTCACTGAGGAGTGCATCGCCGTCGCCCGCCCGGTGACACCTGGGTATCCCACTGTAACCAGCGCGTTCGGCAGCGCCCTTCTTGCCATCTGGGGTGGGGCGGACGTCCAGGAGGAACTTGATTCGGCCGCTCGGGCGATCGATTCCGACTTCTCTGACAACAACGGCTACCAGGACGACTGACCATTCAGGAGGCGGGGCCCCTAGGCCCCGCCTCCTTGTCGAAGGAGTTTCTCATCGTCACCACCACTGGCCTCCAGCCCCCTACTGCCCCAGCAGTAAAGGGACAGCCCCCTGCTGCTCCAGCAGTAAAGGGCCGGCCACGACAGATCACCACCGCCCGCCTTGCGGGTCCCCTAATGGCCGCACCAGCCGTGCTATTGCTGTTGATCTTCGTCGGGGTGCCGTTTCTGGCCTCGATAGGCTTCTCTCTGTACAACCTCCGGTTGGGAGACCCTCGTTCGCCGACGTTCATGGGGATCACGCAGTACACCAGGATCTTCACCGATCCGGACGTCTCCGGAGCGTTTCTCGATGCGCTGCTGCATAACCTGATTTTCGCGGCGGTCGTCGTGCCAGTGCAGACGGCTCTTGCGCTGGCCCTTGCGCTGCTGGTCAAGAAGAGCCTTCCAGGCATCGGAATCTTTCGTTCTCTGTACTTCCTACCGGTTGTATTCCCCATCGCCCTGGTCGCAATCATCTGGCGTCTCATCCTCGCCCGCGGCGATTCAGGACTGCTGAATTCGGCACTTTCATTCTTCTCTGGAGGATCATTCGGCGCGCAGGATTGGCTGGGCTCCGGATTGACGGCACTGGCATCGGTGATCGTACTGTCCATCTGGCAGGGCTGTGGGTTCCAGATGGTGATCCTACTGGCAGCACTCCAGCAGGTCCCCCCTGAACTGTATGAAGCAGCTGAACTTGATCGTGCCAACGGGTGGCAGCGCTTTCTGCACGTCACGCTGCCGGGCATCAAGACGACCATCGTCTTCGTGGCGCTTTACACCATGATCCTGTCCCTGCGCGTGTTCGATCAGATATATGTCCTGGCCAAGTCTGGCGGAGGTCTCAACGAGGATGCGACCCGAACCGTCATGTATGAGGCCGTGACCGCAGCGTTCGACGAGAACAACATAGGACGGGCGAGCGCAATCTCCGTGGTCTTCTTTGTCATCGTGGTCATCCTGTCCCTGATCCAGCGGCGGGCAACCAGAGAGAGGGAGGGCTGACATGGCGCAGACCACTGCATCAAGGCCGAAGATCAGTCAACGCGAACTGAAATCACGCATACCGCACTACGGTGCGCTGTTGATCACAGGAACACTGTTCTTCACCCCCGTCGCCTATATGGTCGCGGCCTCATTGGCCCCGGCCAGCGACACCCTCGCGGGCTTCCGAGTCTTCAATGTGACGCAATGGGGGCTGCACAACTATGCGGGCGTTGCCTCCAGCCTCTCCTCTGACAGCACAGGGCATCTCTGGCGCTTCTTCGCCGTCTCGTTCACGGTGACCATCGCCGTCGTCGGACTGGGGCTGATCGTCAACTCGATGGCGGCCTATGCCCTGTCGCGGCTCTCGTGGCGCGGCCGAACGGCGGCACTGTTCGCCATACTGCTGTTGCTCATCGTGCCTTTCGAGGCCGTCGCCGTCCCGATGTTCTACCTCTACAACGACGCCCGCAATACGCTGTGGATCCAGATCGTGCCGTTCATCGGGAACGCGCTGGCGATATTCCTCTTCTATTCCTTCTTCTCCGGGATACCGCGGAGCATCGACGAGGCGGCGAGGATGGACGGGGCAGGGCCCTGGCTCATCTTCTGGCGGATTATCGCACCCATGAGCAAGCCGGCCTACGCCTCAGTGGCGATCCTCACGTTCCTCACGCAGTGGGGATCCTTCCTGTGGCCAGTCCTCATGATCTCGGACCCGAACCTCAGGCCGCTGCCGCTGCAGATCAGCGTCTTCGCCGGCCAACTTCCACCGGCGTGGGGCCAGGTCATGGCCTTCGGCGTCCTCCTGGTGGTGCCGGTCATCGTGGTCTTCCTGGTCTTCCAGCGCTGGTTCATCGAGGGTGTGGCGAGTTCGGCCGTCAAGGGCTAGCCCACCGCCGCTCAACCGCGCCTATCAGAATTCACCAGTAACACCCGCGTCCACCCACAAGAAGGGACATCCCGTGGAAGTCGTCATCCTGGCAGGTCCAGCTGAAGTGGGAGCCCATACCGCGGCGCTCATTGCCCGCCGGAGCGCCGCATCTCCTGAGATGGTCCTCGGCATCGCCACGGGCTCATCGCCGATGGGGACCTACCGGGAACTCGCCCGACTGCGCGCGCAGGGCACAGTCGATTTCGATCACATGCGCTGTTTCGCGCTCGATGAGTATGTGGGGCTGCCTCGGCAGCATCCGGCGAGCTATGGGGTCGTCGTCGCACGGGAGGTGACGACCGCCCTGGGTCTGGAACCCGCAAATGTCAGCACCCCCGACGGATCGGCCGCTGATCTCCACCAGGCTTGCCGGGACTATGAAGCGTCCCTGACTGCAGCAGGGGGCGTGGACTTGCAGATTCTCGGTATTGGAAGAAACGGACACATCGGCTTCAACGAACCGATGTCCTCGCTGGCCTCGCGCACACGGATCAAGAGACTGTCCGCGCAGACACGGGCGGACAATGCGCGGTTCTTCCCACCAGGTGAAAGCGTCCCGACGCACTGCATCACCCAAGGGTTGGGCACAATCATGGAGGCTCGTGAGATCGTCCTGGTGGCGCAGGGGGAGGCGAAGGCCAAGGCCCTCGCCGCGGCGATCGAGGGCCCGGTTGCCAGCGCGTGCCCCGCATCGCTGCTCCAATTTCACCCCCACGTGACGATGGTGCTGGATGAAGCAGCGGCGTCACAGCTGACACTGACGGACCATTACCGGTCCGATGAAGAATCGACACCGTGCTTCGCCGGGAGGCCCCTATGACTTTTCGCCTGCACGACGACTGGGTGTGGGACAGTTGGCTCGCGGATGATGGTGAGAACTACCATCTATTCTTCCTTCGCGCGAAAAGAGCGCTGATCGACCCGGATCGACGCCACCACGGTGCCTCGATCGGGCATGCCAAGTCTGTGGACCTCGAGGAGTGGACTCTTCTCCCGGACGCCATCACCGCCGCAGATGGTCCGGCCTGGGACGACCTGGCGACCTGGACAGGGTGCACCGTCCACGCTGCGGATGGCACATGGCATCTGTTCTACACCGGCGTCAGCCGGGTCGAGGATGGGCTGCACCAGCGGATCGGCTCTGTTGTCTCGGATGACCTCCTGACCTGGAGGCGTTCTGAGATGCCTGCACTCCAGGCGGATCCCCGGTGGTACGAGAAGCTGGGCGACGGAACCTGGCCCGACGAGGCATGGAGGGATCCCTTCGTCTTCTTCGATGAGAAGACGCAGTTGTGGCAGATGGTCATCACCGCCCGCAGTCGAACCGGTGACCCCGACCAACGTGCCGTCGTCGGGCACGCCGTGAGCCCGGACCTTACGCACTGGGAAACGCGCCCGCCGCTGTCTTCTCCCGCGGGCTTCGGTGAGATGGAGGTGATCCAGTCACGGGAGGTCGGTGGAGAGGCAGTACTGCTCTTCTCGTGTCTCCCGGACAAGGCGCCCGGCATAAGGTCCGACGCAGCCAGCACCGGCACCTGGATCGCGCGTGGGGAGAGCCTGTTGGGCCCCTGGGACCTCGTCGGCAGCTCGAGCTTCTTCCTACCGGGCATCTACGCCGCACAGCTGTTCAGGAAGCGAGACGGGGAGTGGATCGTCTTCGGCTTCCAAAACAGCGTGGACGGACGCTTCGTAGGAGAGATCGCCAGCCCCGTCGCGCTGGCCGACCTCCTGGCAGGACAGACGCTCTTCCCCGTCTCGACCACAACTACGTGACATTCCACCACCCCTCAGAAAAGGAGAAGCCACCATGTTCCAACGACAGATTGCAGCCGCTTCGGTTGCCGCGCTTGTTGTCGGCGGTGCCGTGCTCGGTGCCGGACCAGCCCATGCGGGACCAGGGAAGATCACCGATGTGACCGTGATGTCCTTCAACATCCACTACGGCGCGGACGGCGACAACATCTTCGACCTTGAACGCACAGCCTCCGTGATCGAGGACTCCGGTGCCGAGATCATCGGCCTGCAGGAGGTGGATAACCACTGGGGCGCGCGCAGCGACTTCATCGACGAGGCGGAATGGCTCGCCGATCGGCTCGACATGCATGTCGTGTATGGAGCGAACCTCGATGAACCTCCGCTGCCCGGTGATGTGGACAACCGCCAGTACGGCAACGCGATCCTGAGCGAATATCCGATCATCTCCTCGGAGAATCACCTGCTCACGAACATCGAGTACGAGGAACGACCCACGGAGCAGCGCGGCTTGCTCGAAGCAGTGGTGAATGTTCGCGGCAACCACATCGCCTTCTACAGCACGCACCTGGACTTCCAGCGTGAAGAACAGCGCGCACTCCAGGTCCAGGAAATCATCGACATCACCGGCACCAGCAAGCGGCCGGCGGTTCTCGTTGGTGACCTCAATGCGACTCCAGACGCTCCGGAGCTGCAGCCCCTCTTCTCGGTCTTTACTGACACCTTCGCAGCCCTCGGGCAGAACGAGGACTACACCTTCGGTCCTGATCTGGAAGGACTCCCCGGCAGCGGTTCCGTGGAGAACCCCAGCCTGCGCATCGACTACATCTTGACCGCTAGGGGTGTCACCGCGACCTCTGCGCACGTCATTCAAACCACGGCATCGGATCACCTGCCCATCGTTGCAGAGCTGTCGATCACGAAGACCCCCAACGGCAAAGTGAAGCAACGGTAAGCAGACATGGAATCAGGGCAGTGCACGGGGCCAAGTGTCGTTCTTGCCGTCGATATCGGGGGTACCACAGTCAAGGGCTCCGTCTTCGTCGAGGGCGTGGAATTATCCCCGGGGCGCACTGTCCCAACATTCAAAGGGTCACTGGGCGCCTTCGACGCGGTCCTTGCGATGGTCTCCGGCCTCGCGAGGACCGCGCGTGCGCTCGGCCACGAGCCCACCGCCATCGGGGCAGGCACCCCCGGCCTGGTCGACACTCGCGCCGGCCTGGTGTGCTATGCCTCGAACCTCGGCTGGACAAACCTGCCGCTGGGGCAACTCCTCGAAGAACGGGTAGGCGTTCCGGCACTGATCGATCACGACGCCCGCACAGCCGCGCGAGCAGAAATGGCGGTGCGCCCTGCATTGCAGGACTTCGTGTTCATCCCTATTGGCACGGGCGTTTCAGGCGCCGTCGTCACAGCCGGAAAAACAGTGATCGGTGCTCGTGGACAGGCAGGCGAGCTGGGGCACGTCCCCACCATGCCCAATGGTCGGCCTTGCTCCTGCGGGCAGTTCGGGTGCCTGGAAGCTTACGCCTCTGCCAGCGCGGTCCTCGCGGGGTACATCGCAGCTGGCGGCACTGCCGATAGCGCTGAGGAAGTTGCAGCGCTCGTGGGCACGGACGCACTCGCTGATGAGGCGTGGTCCGAGGCCGTCAATGCCCTCGCCAAGGGGATCATCATGCTGACCGCAACACTTGATCCAGCGGAGATCATCATAGGAGGAGGCCTGAGCGCCGCAGGGCCTGTACTTCTAGATCCTTTGCGCGAAAAGGTAGGAAACCTATTGGGTTGGCGCGACTCCCCGGCGATCAGCACATCCCATGCCGGCCCTCGCGCCGGTCTCATCGGCGCGGCACTACTCGGCACCACTGTTCAATCCAGCTTCAGCCACACGAGCCAGGGAAGTCCATGACCAACACACACCGCCAGGTAATCCTCGGCCGAATTCACACCGGACTCACCGAACACGCTGAAGGCGCGTTAGCCATCGAGAATGAACGAATCACGTACGCCGGGGCACGAGAGTATTTCGATCCGGAGGGTTGGCCCGTACCGGACGTCCTGGAATCCGGAGATATTTTGGTTCCCGGATTCGTTGATACGCACTGTCACGGCGCCTTCGGCGCGGACTTCTCCACATCAGCCGAGGAACCGGTCCGACAGGCGCTGGCCAAACTCCACGAGTTCGGAACGACCACGGTGGTGGCAAGCCTCGTCACGGCCCGCAGAGACGAGATGCTCCGCGCTGCTGCTCTCTTCGGCGCACTTACAATTGACGGTTCCGTGGCAGGCATCCACCTTGAGGGCCCGTTCCTCTCCCACGCGCGCTGCGGGGCCCAAGATCCGCAGTGGCTGATGCGTCCCGACCTCGAGCTGACGGCGCAGCTGATTCAAGCCTCGGGTGGCACCATTCGCGCCATGACATACGCACCGGAACTCGAAGGGGCAATCACGCTCGTCGAGTTCCTGACAAGCCTCGGCGTTGTGCCCTCGATCGGCCACACAGACGCTGACGCGTCCACAACCGAGGCTTCACTGGCTCACGCACGTCAAGGAATGGCTGCCTCCAGGGGCATCGGAACGTTGCCCACCGTCACCCACCTGTTCAACGGCATGCCCACCATTCATCACCGTTCACCTGGGCCTGCGATGGCCTGTCTGCGCGCGGCAGCCCGAGGTGAGGCGGTCATTGAACTGATCGCAGACACCTTGCACCTGGATCCCTACACCGTCGAATCCGTCTTCGAACTGGTCGGTGCTGACAACATCGCACTGGTGACAGACTCCATGGCGGCCGCCGGTCTTGACGACGGGACCTACCGATTGGGACCTGCGACCGTGCACGTCAACGACGCGGCAGCCACCCTCAGCTCGTCCAGTGCAATCGCCGGAGGAACTGCCTTCATGAGGGACATCTTCCGGAACACAGTCCGAGCAGGAGTCCCGTTCGATCACGCCCTCCGCTCAGCCACCGTGGTCCCCGCGCACACCCACGGACTGAGCGAGCGAGTTGGGAGGCTAGCATCAGGGCTGCATGCAGACGCTGTCATTCTCAATGACGATCTCAATGTGGCGAGAGTCCTGCGACGGGGAACTTGGATAGCCTGACAGTCCCTGGCGCGACGACATCCTTCCACACCGCCCTCGGACAAGCCCGACCAGAGGAAGTGACCTACAGCCTGGTTTCCAGTCGTCTGGACGAAAAAGTTGCCGGGTCACCTTCTCCGCGACCACCGGAGTCGACTCGATCCGGGCTCATCCGGGGAAACGTTGGGGTGAAGCGTCCCAGGTTCTCTGCCGCTGTTAAACCGGCTGCGGCTCACTCACATTAGCTGCGTAGTAAGCGCGCTCGTACTCTACCGGGGCCAGGTTTCCCCGCGTCCCGTGGAGGCGACGGTTGTTCCACCAATCGACCCAGCCAGCGGTGGCGAACTCGACGTCTGCCAGCTGCCGGTAGGGGCCCTCGTGGAAGACATCGGTGCGGATGCACTCGGTCTTGAACAGCTCGGCGCACACCGGCCAGCCCCAGGCTGCGCATGGCCCGGTCTACTGCGCCCCGGGAGGCACCCGGGATCCTGCGGCGGGTCAGCGCAGTCATCTTCCGCCGGCCG